>NZ_CP035300.1:1409594-2114391 GCF_004114615.1 Dyella sp. M7H15-1 | reverse complement strand
CAAGTTGCGATGTGTCGATCGATTACCAAATCTTCACCTGCTTGTCGTCGTCGCGAACCATCGGATCGCCGGCTTTACACTGGAACGCTTCGGCGAAGGCTGTCATGTTCGACGGCGCACCGATCGCGCGCAGCTTGGCGGGAGCGTGCGGGTCGATGTTGAGGTACAGCTCGGCCTGCTTCTCGCGGATGTTGTTGCGCCACACGCGGGCCCAACTCAGGAAGTAGCGCTGATCCTGGGTGTAGCCGTCGATCTTCTCCTGCGCTTCGGTCGGGTTCTTCTTCAGTGCTTCCTGCAGTGCGTCGTAAGCCACGTTCAGGCCGCCGAGGTCGGCGATGTTTTCGCCTAGGGTGAGTTGGCCGTTGACGTGCAAGTCCGGCTTGTCCTTCAGCGGTGCATAGGTGTTGAACTGCGCGACCAGCTTGCCGGTACGGTCCTTGAACTGCGCCTTGTCTTTCGCGCTCCACCAGTCGGCCTTGTTGCCGTCACCGTCGAACTGCGCGCCCTGGTCGTCGAAGCCGTGGCTGGATTCGTGGCCGATCACCGCACCGATGCCGCCGTAGTTGATCGCGTCATCGCCATTGGCATAGAAGAACGGTGGCTGAAGGATCGCGGCCGGGAAGTTGATCGTGTTGGTGCTCGGGTCGTAATAGGCGTTAACCGTCTGCGGGGTCATGCCCCATTCGGTGCGGTCGGTCGGCTTGCCGATATGGTCGATGTCGTACTGGTAGTTAAACTTGGCGGCAGCCAGCACGTCGCCGTAGTAGTCACCTTGCTTGATGTCCAGGCCATCCCAGCTACGCCAATGGTCGGGATAGCCGATCTTGGGCAGGAACTTGTTCCACTTGTCGATGGCCTTCTGCTTGGTCTCCTCGCTCATCCAGTCCAGATGCGCGATGCGGTTCTTCAATGCCTCACGCACATTCGTGACGAGTTCCTGCGCATGCTCCTTCGCGTCAGGCGTGAATTCCTTGGCGACGTAGAGCTGACCCAGCGCTTCGCCCATTGATCCGTTCACGGCGCCCAGCACGCGCTTCCACAGCGGCTTCTGTTCCGGCTGGCCAGAGAGCGTCTTGCCGTAGAAATCGAAGTGATTGTCCTGGAAGACGGTGCTGAGGTAGGGCGAGGCGTCGTCAATCGCGTGGAAGCGCAGGTAGGCCTGCCACTGCGAGATCGGCGCGGTGGCCAGCAGCTTGTCGAATTCGGCGAAGAACTTCGGCTGCGACAGCGAGAAGCCCTTGTCGATGGTCAGGCCTTGCGCCTTGAAGAATTCCTGCCAATGGAAGTGTGGAGTGATCTTGTCGGCGGCGTCGACGGTGATGAAGTGATACTGGTTGTCCAGGTCGCGCATCTCGGTGGGCGAGAGCGAAGCCTTGGCGAGCTGGGTTTCGAAGGCCAGCACCTCGTCGGCCTGCTGCTTTGCATCGGCCTCGGCCACGCCGGCCAATTCCAGCGACTTGGCGATATAGGCCTTGTACGCGTCGCGCAGTCCCGCCTGCTTGGGATCGGTGTAGTAGTCGCGTGTGGGCAGGCCCAGGCCGTTCTGGTTGGCAAAGCCGATCTGCAGCTTGGCATCCTTGAAATCGGCGCCGGAGCCGAACTGGAACACTTGCTGATCGCCATCGGCGAAGCGGTCGGTGATGAACTTGGCGATGTCGGCCGGCGTCTTCAGCGCGGCGATCTGATCCAGCTTCGGTTTAATCGGGTCGTAACCAAGCTTGTTGATGGTGTCCTGATCCATGCCAGCTTGGTACAACCAACCGATCTTCTGCTCGATCGAACCCGGCTTGGCCTGCGCGGCGTCCTTGGCGGCCGCTTCGGCGATGTCGTGCTGAATGTTCAGGCTTTTCTCGGCCAGTTCGTTGAAGGCGCCCCAGCTCGTGCGGTCATTCGGAATCGGGTTGGCGGCGATCCACTTGGCATTCACGAAGCCATTGAAGTCTTGACAGGCATTGATGCTGCTGTCCAGTTCGCTCACGTCGAAAATGCTGGTCGGCTTGGCGACAGCACTGGCTGTGGTGGCGGCAGCCGGTGCGCTGGCGGCAGGTGCCGGGGCTGGTGCTGGCGTCTGTTCCTGCTTGCCGCACGCGGCCAGGGCGAACGTGACGCTCGCGGCGAGCAATAGCGGCTTCAAATGCTTGTAGGTCATGGATATCCCTCTTGTGTGTTTAGTGGATCGCCCGCGAGTGGCTTCCGGTCATGCTGGCCGTTCTTGTGGACACTCCCCGATTCCGGCCATGACCCTCCACGCTAGGTCAAAGGTCATGGAAGGACATAGTGTCAAAGGTCAGGGGTGGATGTAGGGCTGTGCCAACGTCTTCATGGGGTTGGCACTGATGAGGTGTTTGTGTCGGCAGCAAGCCTTTGCGTTTGATGCGCTTTGGCGGCGGGCGTTACATCGGAAGGCATGTTCGTCTTCTGGTTGTTACAAGGCTGTCATTCGAGCTGCGTATGTTCGCGGGTTATCACGCTTAGGGGAGCGTGCCCATCGACCGTCACCGGAGACTGCCATGCGCACTCGTCTTGCTGTCTGTCTTGCCGCAAGTTTGCTTACGCTGTCTGTTGCATCCTCTGCTCAGGGGCCCGATTCCGCCGATTTCCATCACGATGGCTATGTGCGCGCTGCCACCCCGATCAAGCATCTGGTGGTGATCTTCCAGGAAAACGTTTCCTTCGATCATTACTTTGGCACCTACCCGTACGCCCAGAACCTGCCGGGCGAGCCGGCCTTCTACCCCGCGCCGTTCACGCCCAGAGTCAACGGGCTGACGTCGCAACTGCTAAGCAACAACTCGAACGCTTCCAACACGGGCAATGGCACGGGCGCGATCAATCCGTTCCGCCTGGATCGCACGCAGGCCGCGACAGCCGACCAGGATCATGATTACCAGCCGGAACAGCAGGCTTTCGATAACGGCGCGATGGACCTGTTTCCGGAATACACCGGTTCGGGCGAGACCCTGCCGGGTGCTCCCATGGACGAAGAAGGCAATGGCCAGGTGATGGGTTATTACGACGGCAACACCGTTACCGCCTATTGGAACTATGCGCAGCATTTCGCGCTGAATGACAACAGTTATGGCAGCACGTTTGGCCCGTCCACGCCGGGGGCGATCAATCTGATCTCTGGTCAGACCAACGGTGTAGTCGACCAGATTGCCGCCGGTGGCGATATCGTGGCGGATGGCCAGGGTGGCTATACGCTGCTGAGCGATGCGGACCCGACCGATGACGTGTGCTCCACCTCCAGCGGCGCTCGGGTGCACTTCAGTGGCAAGAACATCGGTGACCTGCTCAACGCCAAGGGCATCACCTGGGGCTTCTTCGAAGGTGGCTTCGATCTGAGTACGGTCAATGCCAACAACACGACTGGTTGCAAGCGCAGCACGCTGTCGACCGTGACGCAAACGGTGAAGGCGGACTACATTCCGCATCACCAGCCGTTCCAGTACTACACCAGCACCGCCAACCCGAACCACGTGCGTCCGACGTCGGTGGCGATGATCGGTCACCACGGTGATGTGGCCAACCACCAGTACGACATCAACGACTTCTACGCGGCGGTGCAGGCGCACAACATGCCAGCGGTGAGCTTCCTGAAGGCGCCGGGCTATCAGGATGGTCATGCGGGTTATTCCGATCCGCTCGATGAACAGACCTTCGTCACCACCGTGATCAACTTCCTGCAGAAGCAACCGGAGTGGCGCGATACCGCCGTGGTGATCGCGTATGACGACTCCGACGGCTGGTACGACCATCAGGCTGCCCCGCATGCTAATGCCTCGCAGACCAGCCAGGACGCATTGAACGGTTCGGGCATCTGCAATGGTCACGGTACGCTGCCGGGCGTGAACAGCAACGGCCAGCCTGTGCAAGGCCGCTGCGGCTTCGGTCCGCGCTTGCCGTTGCTGGTGATCTCGCCGTGGGCACGGCATAACTACGTCGACCACACACTGACCGATCAAACCTCGATCACCCGCTTCATCGAAGACAACTGGCTGGATCGCCAGCGCCTAGGCGGCGGTTCCTTCGATGCCGTGTCCGGCTCGATCAATGGCATGTTCGATTTCAACCTGCCGTTCCCGGTCAATCGCCGCCTGTTCCTGAATGAGCAGACGGGCGAGCCGGTTGTCCCCAACTGATTGAGAGACAAATCCATCGTGTCTTCTTCCCGTCGCGATTTTCTGAAATGGTCCATGCTCGGCTTGGGTGCAAGCGCCTGGCCGATGTGCATGCCGGCGCACGACATGCCGTCCATGTCGAGGCCGAAGATGGGTGGCGGCGCCTTGTGCAAGCACAGGGTGGCGGACGAGGCCAAGGTGCCGTTGCTGCTCGATCCCACCAAGCTGAAACCGTTTGTGGATCGCTTGCCCTTGCCGCCGGTGTTGCGAGCCGATCAGGGCAAGCGGGTACGCGTCGACATGAAGGAAACGGAGCAGCGCCTGCATCGCGATTTGCCGTCGACACGTGTGTGGACCTACGGCGGCAGCATGCCGGGGCCGACGATCGAGGCGCTAAGTGGCAAGCCTATGCGCATCGAGTGGCGCAACGCGTTGCCGACCAGACATTTCCTGCCCATCGACCATAACATCCATGGCGCCGAGAAAGACCAGCCCGAAGTGCGCGCCATTGTGCACGTGCATGGTGCACGCGTGCAAACGGAAAGCGATGGTTATCCGGACGACTGGTATGTGCCAGGCCAGTCGCGCCTGCACACCTATCCGAACAAGCAGGATGCGGCCGCGCTTTGGTATCACGATCACGCAATGGGCATCAATCGCCTGAATATCTATGCAGGTATGTTCGGTAACTTGATCCTGCGTGACGATCACGAGCAATCGCTGGGCCTGCCCCATGGCGAATACGAGATTCCGTTGACGCTAAGCGATCGCCTGCTCACCAGAGATGCGCAACTTTACTACCCCGTATCCGGCAACAGTCAAGCGCCATGGGTGTCGGAAGTGTTCGGCGATGCCATGCTGATCAACGGTACGCTGCTGCCGTATCTCGATGTCGAGCCGCGCCGTTATCGCTTCCGCGTGCTCAATGCCGCCAACGCGCGCTTCTTCCATTTGAAACTGGCGGGTGGCCGGCCGTTCCAGCAGATTGGCAGCGACCAGGGACTGCTTGCTGCGCCGGTGACGCAGAAAAGCACGCTGGTGGCGCCGGCCGAACGCGTCGATCTGGTGATCGATTTTTCTTCCATGGCCGGGCAACAGGTCGAGCTAATCAACGACGCGCTGCCGATCATGCAGTTTCGCGTCGGCAGCAGTCGTGTGCGCGACGCCAGTGTTGTGCCGGCCGTACTACGCGACGTGCCGCGCATGCCCGAATCCGTGGCAACCCACCAGCGCTTGATGACGCTGGACGAATATGACGACTGCGTCGCCGAACCCATGATGATGTTGCTCAACGGCAAGCGTTGGCACGAACCCGTCACCGAAAAGCCGGTGTTGGGTAGCACCGAAACCTGGAGCTTTATCAACCTCACCGACGATACGCATCCGATCCATCTGCATCTGGTGCGTTTCCAGATTCTGGATCGCCGGCCGTTCGATCAGGGCGAATGGCTGGAATCGAAAACCATTCGCTACACCGGTCCGGCGCAGCCGCCAGGGCCGGAAGAGGCGGGATGGAAAGATGTGGCGCAGGCGTGGCCGGGAATGATCACACGCATCATCGTGCGCTTCGACGGTTACGTGGGCAAGTATGTGTGGCATTGCCACCTGTTGGAACACGAGGCGAATGAAATGATGCGGCCGTTTGAGGTGGTGCCCGCATGACGGGTCGTAGGGGCAGGCCCCTGTGCCTGCCCGTGCAGGCTGTACCACGGCGACCGTTCGAAAAAGAATTCCAGCCTTGCACGACTTATGTTCAGTGGTCCAACCATGATCAGAACAACAGCGAGGCCATCCGGCGACGATAGCGGCCAACCAGTTCGGCATCGTCAAGCGTATTGAACGCGGCCAACAAACGCTTTTTCGCCTGCCCCTCGTTCCAGTCGCGCGCTTTTTCCAGCAACAGCAACCAGTGTTCGAGGCCCGCGGTGGGGTCGTTGCCTAGCAGCAGACGTACGCCCAGCAGATCGTGTGCTTCCCAATCCTGCGGATTGGCATGCACGCGCTGCTGCAAGATCTTGAGCGAAGGCTGGCCTTCTAGCGAACGCACCAAATCGAGCTGGCTGCGCAGTCGAACCACGCGGGAGTCGGTCGCGAGGTTGGCGGGCAGGGCGTTGAGTTCGATTTCCGCGGCGGAAGCGTGACCCGCCTGCGCCAGGGCAACCGCCAGGTCGAGCTTCAGTTCAGGGCGGCTCGGGTCAGTCGCTAGTTCTTGTTGCAAACGGTGGATGGCCTGCTCCGGCGATTCCGGCGCGATATCTTCGGGTGCTTCATCCACATCGCGATCGACTGGCTGCACGTGACGGGATAGGAATTCGCGCAACGGCCCTTCCGGCAGGGCACCGGCGAAACCGTCGACAATCTGCCCGTCCTTCACCAGCATCACCGTGGGAATGCTGCGGATACCGAACATGCCCGCCAGTTCCTGGTTCTTGTCGACATCGACCTTGGCCAGGCGGAAGGCGCCGTTGTATTCAGTGGTCAGCTTTTCCAGCAACGGGCCGAGGGATTTGCAGGGGCCGCACCACGTGGCCCAGAAGTCCACCAGCACCGGGGTTTTGAGCGAGCCTTGCAGCACATCGGCTTCAAAATTGTCCGGGGTCACGTCGAAAACAGGCGAGGCGGCGACAGCGGCGTTCACAAATGGCTCCTCAAGATGATTCCCACACAGGTCGGGGCTGCGCGGAGCATATCAAGTGCGCCACGGTTGCCTCGGATTTGCGAGAATTACCGGCATGACCCTGCCTTCTTCCAGTAACGGGCAAATCCAGCCGGCACTCACCTCGTCGCTGCTGGTTTGCGAGCATTGCGACACAGTGCATCGCCGGCGCCCGCTGGTGCGTGGCGATGTGGCCCGTTGTGCGCGTTGCCATGCGGTGCTGGAGTGGCATCAGCGGCTGAGCCTTGACGCGATGCTGGCCTTGGTCGCCACCGTCATGGTGGTGTTCGTGCAGGCCAACGTCTGGCCCATCATTACGCTGGGTTTCAATGGCGAGCAGATTCACGCCAGATTGTGGGGCATCATCATGATGATGTGGCGCGAGCACTCGCAGGTGGTGGCGGTGCTGGCGGCCGGCACGCTGTTTTTTTTCCCCCTGTGCAAGATGCTGGCGCTGGGTTGGCTGCTCATTTATGCGCGATGGGGGCGCCGGGCGCCCGGGTTCAGACAGGTGATGGTGGTATTGCACTACATCCAGCCGTGGACCATGAGCGAGGTGTTTGTGCTCGGTGTGCTGGTATCCATTGTCAAGGCGCAGCTCTATTTCGATGTGACGCCGGATGCCGGTGTGTTTGCCTATGCGGTACTGGCCATCCTGATCACCATCTTTTCCGGCATCGATGTGCGCCAGTTGTGGGACAAGATTCCGGAAGACGCGCCATGAACGCCATGCCGCGTGCGCATGAGTTAGGCCTGATCGGCTGTCACGTATGCGGACTGGTCTGCCGTGACACGCAGGTTCCGGATGCGGCCTGTCCCAGGTGTGGCGCCTCGCTGCACCGGCGCAAGCCCGATAGCTGCGCACGCACCTGGGCGCTGCTGATTGCTGCCTTCATCCTGTACATTCCGGCCAATGTGTTGCCGATCATGCGCACGGTAAGTCTGGGGAGTGTCGATGACAACACCATCCTCAGTGGCGTGATGGAGCTATGGGTGAAAGGATCGCCGGATCTTGCGGTGATCGTCTTCACCGCCAGTATCGTGGTGCCGATGATGAAATTTCTGGTGATGGGCACCTTGTTGCTCAGCGTGCACCGCGGCAGCCATTGGGCTCGTGCGCAGCGAGCCAGGCTTTATCGTCTGGTCGAGTTCATCGGCTACTGGTCGATGCTGGATGTGTTCGTGGTATCGCTGCTCACGGCCCTGGTGCAGTTTGGTTTCTTCAGCGCGGTGGAGCCGTTGCCCGGAGTCGTGTATTTCGGTCTTACCGTTGTACTCACCATGCTGGCCTCGATGAATTTTGATCCACGCCTTATTTGGGATGGCAAGGACGAAGATGACTGACGAAAGCAAGACCCCCATGAGCGATGGCCTACCGGAGCCGGTGATACGGCATCGCCGCGTCAATGCGTCGCTGATCTGGCTAGTGCCGATCGTGGCGGCCTTGGTGGGCCTGTCGCTAGTCATCCATGCATGGATGCAGCAGGGGCCGACCATCGCCATCACCTTCCAGACGGCCGAAGGGCTGGACCCTGGCAAGACAGTGGTGAAGTACAAGAACGTAGTGATCGGCAAAGTCAGCACCATTCGCCTGAATTCCGATCGCCGCAAGGTGGTGGTGAACGTGGATTTGGATAAGACAGCGGCTGGCATCGCCGTCGCCGATTCGCGCTTTTGGGTGGTCCGCCCGCGCATCGGGCTGGGTGGTGTATCCGGCATCGATACCCTGCTGTCAGGTTCCTTTATCGGTGTGGACGTAGGCAACTCCAAGCAGAAACAGACGGATTTCGCTGGTCTGGAGACGCCGCCCTCCGTCACGCACGATGCGGAAGGCAAGAGCTTCATTTTGCATAGCGGCGATTTGGGCTCGCTGGATATCGGCTCGCCGGTCTATTTTCGCCGCCTGCAAGTGGGACGCGTGGCCTCTTACAAACTCAATGACGACGGTAAAGGTGTGACCCTGCAAGTCTTCGTAGAGCGTCCTTACGACAAATTCGTAACCACCGACTCGCGCTTCTGGAATGCTAGCGGCGTGGATGTGTCGCTGGGTGCGGATGGTCTGAAGCTCAATACCCAATCACTGGCCACCGTGTTGGCCGGTGGCGTGGCCTTCCTGGATGCGCCGGGGCCCCATCCTACTGCGGAAGTTGCGCCGCAAGATGCGGTCTTCACGCTATTCGACACGCAGGCCCATGCGATGGCGCCGCCGGATGGCGAGCCGCATTACATCCGCATGCGTTTCGACCAGCCGCTACGTGGCCTGGCCGTGGATGCGCCGGTGGAGTTCCTCGGCATGAACATCGGCAGCGTGGTGTCGATCCGCATGGATTACGACGAAAAGACCGGGCACTTTCCGATCTACGTAGGGGCGGTGGTGTATCCGGATCGCCTTGGTCGGGCGCATCAGAAACTGATGGCGCAAGCCCGTTCGCAGGGTGACGACGACGACATGTCCCATCTGATAGGTACGCTGGTGGCGCATGGCCTGCGCGCGCAGGCGAAGGTTGGCAATCTGCTGACCGGCCAGCTCTTCATTTCGCTGGATTTCCTGAAGAACGCGCCCAAGGCCACCTACGATCCGAGTGTGCGTCCACTGGAAATTCCCACCGCACCAGGTAATTTCGACAAGTTGCAGGAGCAGTTAGCGGAGATCGTGGACAAGATCCGGAAGATCCCGTTTGACAGCATCGGCAACAACCTCAACCAGACCCTAGTCTCGCTCAACAAGACACTCAACCAGGTCAACAACCAAGTATTGCCGCAGTTTCAGGACACGCTGAAGGGGGCCAACCAGACCCTCGGTACGGCCAACAACGCGTTCTCGCCCGATTCACCCTTGCAACAGAACCTCGGCAGCACGCTGCAGGAGTTGCAACGCATGGCCCGTTCACTACGCACGCTGACCGATTACCTGGGTACGCATCCCAGTTCGCTGATCCGTGGGCGCAGTGCAGACGCACCACCCGCGGCGGACACCGGTTCCTCCACCACCAAGCCGCAGCAAGGGAGCAAGCCATGACTCGTATGCGACACCTGCTGGTGGTGTTTGGTGCGGCAGTGTTGTCGGCTTGCGCATCGGCGCCGGTGCACTACTACACGCTGGTCCCTGCACCGGACAACACGCAGGCCGATGCGGTAGTGCCACCGGCCAGCTTCCAGTTCGAACTGCTGCCGGTGGGTATTCCCGCGCAGGTGGATGTGCCGCAGTTGGTGGTGCGGCAAGGTGGCCAGGCCGTGGCTTTGTTGGATGGCGAGCGCTGGATCGGGCCGCTAGCTGACGAGGTGCGCGGCGCGCTGTCCATCGATTTGTCGCATCGCTTGGATGCGCGGGACATCGGCAGCGGCTTACCGGTGGGCGGCAAGCCGGTGCTGCGCATCAAAGTCGAGCTACACCGTTTTGAATCTTCCCCGGGCAACTACGCATTGATCGACGCGACCTGGTCGATCCGCCTGCTGAAAGGCAATGCCGTACTCACTTGCAGTAGCCGTATCAGCGAAACTCCCGGGCAGGGTTACGATGGATTGGTTGCCGCCCATCAGCAGGCCCTGTCCGACTTGGCTGGGCAAATCGCGGCCGTTGCACCGGCATGGGCGGCTGGCGGCTCGGCGGTCTGTCCTTGATGGTGAGCGCGCGCCCTGATAACACATTTCTGCTAGTCTGCCGCGTTCAACGTAGCACAGGGCGATAGACGCCTTGCGCTGGCGAAAACGCACAACGGCGCCGGATCATGCAGGACAATCAAGACCAGGGTTCCCCCAACGATTACCACCCGCAGGCGGTGGAGTCTGCTGCCCAGCAATATTGGACTGTGCAGCGCGCGTACGAAGTGAAGGAAGATCCCTCCCGTCCTAAATACTACTGCTTGACCATGTTGCCGTACCCGTCCGGCGCGCTGCACATGGGCCATGTGCGCAATTACACCATCGGCGATGTGATCAGCCGCTTCCAGCGTATGAACGGCAAGAACGTACTGCAGCCGATGGGGTGGGACGCCTTCGGTCTGCCGGCGGAAAACGCTGCGATCAAGAACAACACCGCACCGTCCAAGTGGACCTACAAGAACATCGACCACATGCGTGACCAGTTCAAGTCGCTGGGTTATGCCATCGACTGGTCGCGTGAATTCGCCACTTGCCGTCCGGAATACTACCGCTGGGAACAGTTGATGTTCACGCGGTTGATGAGAAAGGGCCTGGCCTACCGCAAGAATGCGGTGGTGAATTGGGATCCGATCGACCAGACCGTGCTGGCCAACGAGCAGGTGATCGATGGCCGCGGCTGGCGCTCCGGTGCGCTAGTGGAAAAGCGCGAGATCCCACAGTGGTTCCTCAAGATCACCGATTACGCGCAGGAATTGCTCGATGGTTTGGACACGCTGCCCGGCTGGCCGGATGCGGTCAAGACCATGCAGCGCAACTGGATCGGTCGCAGCGAAGGTCTGGAAATCCATTTTGCGGTGGAACATCTTGCAGCAGAGACGGAAGTCGAGCCGCTGACCGTGTTCACCACGCGCCCGGACACGCTGATGGGCGTGACTTTCGTGTCGATCGCCGGCGAGCATCCGTTGGCACTGAAGGCTGCACAAAACAATCCACAACTGGCTACGTTTCTGGATGAACTGAAGCACGGCGGTGTGTCCGAAGCCGAGCTGGAAACCCAGGAAAAGCGTGGCATGCCCACCGGCCTGTTCGCCATCCATCCGGTCACCGGCGACAAGGTGCCGGTGTGGGTCGCCAACTTTGTGCTGATGGGCTACGGCACCGGCGCGGTCATGGCCGTGCCCGGTCACGACGAACGCGATTTCGAGTTCGCCCACAAATACAACTTGCCGATCAGGCAGGTGATCGCGGTCGAAGGCGTTGACGCCGACTACGATCCGCAGCATTGGAAAGATTGGTATGCCGATAAGACCCGTGCCGACATGCGCGTGGTCAACTCAGGCGATCTCGATGGCAAGGACTATCGCGAAGCTTTCGCTTTCCTCGCCAAGAAACTGGAAGCCGAGGACAAGGGTCTGCGCCGCGTTAATTGGCGTCTGCGCGACTGGGGCGTAAGTCGCCAGCGCTACTGGGGCTGCCCGATTCCGGTGATCTATTGCCCCAAGTGCGAGGCGATGCCGGTGCCGGAAGAGCAACTGCCAGTGGTGCTACCGGAAGACGTTGCGTTCTCAGGCGTGCAATCGCCGATCAAGGCCGATCCCGCATGGCGCAAGACCACCTGTCCGCAATGTGGCGGTGCCGCTGAGCGCGAAACGGATACCTTCGACACCTTCATGGAGTCGAGCTGGTACTACGCGCGCTACACCAGCCCGGGTGCTAACGGCCAGGTGGACGAGCGCGCCAACGACTGGCTGCCGGTGGATCAGTACATTGGCGGCATTGAACACGCGATCCTGCACCTGTTGTACTTCCGCTTCTATCACAAGCTGATGCGCGATGCGGGACTGGTGAAATCGGATGAGCCGGCCACCCATCTGCTGTGCCAGGGCATGGTGATTGCCGAGACGTTCTATCGCGAAAACGCCGATGGTTCGAAGGATTGGATCAATCCCGCCGACGTCGAAATCCATCGTGACGAAAAGGCGCGTGTGACCGGCGCAGTGCTGAAGGCGGACGGCAAACCGGTGCGGATCGGCGGCACCGAAAAGATGTCCAAGTCCAAGAACAACGGCGTCGATCCGCGGATCATGGTGGAAAAATTCGGCGCCGATACCGTACGCCTGTTCTCCATGTTCGCCGCACCGCCGGAGCAATCGCTGGAATGGAGCGAAGCCGGCATGGAAGGCATGGCGCGCTTCCTGCGTCGCTTTTGGCGCGAAGTGCTCACGCACGTCAGGCAACTGAATCATCCGGAAGTCGATCCCGCTGCGCTCGACGCCGGTCAGAAAGCCCTTCGTCGCCAGCTGCACGAAACCATCCAGAAGGTCAGTGACGACTTCGGTCGCCGCCACGCGTTCAACACGGCGATCGCCTCGTTGATGGAACTACTCAATGCCGTCGGCAAGTTCACTGACCAAAGCGACCAGGGGCGTGCCGTGCGCCACGAAGTGCTGGAAACCATGGTGTTGCTGCTCAACCCGGTGGTGCCGCACGTCAGCCATGCCCTGTGGCAGGCGCTGGGCCATCCGCAATGCGTGCTGGATGACCAGTCATGGCCGAAGGTGGACCAAGCTGCGCGGGTGCGCGATTCGCTGACCCTAGCCGTTCAGGTCAATGGCAAGCTGCGCGGTACCATCGACGTGCCTGCCGGTGCCTCGAAAGAAGAAGCCGAAGCCTTGGCGCGCGCCAATCCCCATGTGGCGGCTTTTCTGGAAGGGCAGACCGTGCGCAAGGTGATCGTAGTACCCGGCAAGATCGTCAACATCGTTGCAGGATGACTTCATGAACCGCACGCTGAAAATCGTTTCGCTGCTGTCCGTGTTCGCACTCACCGCCTGCGGGTTCCACTTGCGCGGTAGTGCCGCCTTGCCCAAAGGCATGGAGCGCGTGCACCTTACGGTCGGTGGTGGCGGCGACTTTCAGCGCAAGCTGGCGCGTGCCCTGTTGGCTTCGAATGTGGTGGTGGAAGACAAATCGGGCCCTGGCATTGCCGAACTTCATGTCCCGGCACAAAACTTCAACGTGCAAAGCCTGACTGTGAACGGCATTGCGCAGGTGACTGAATTCGCGGTGCGCTACCACGTGGCGTTTACTGCCTCGGATGCGAAGGGCGACACGATCGTGCCGATGGAGACCATGGACTTCCAGCGTGAATACAGCTACGACGCCAGCCAGCCGGTCGGCACGCAGTCGCAGATGGAGCAGATTCAGGGCAGTCTGGTCGACGACGCCGTGCAGGCGTTGCTGTTCCGCCTGCAAGCCGTTGCCAAGCACGGTGAAGAGGCTGCGGCAAAGGCTGCCGGTCCTCTGCCGGCAACGGGCAGTACCACGCAGGAGCCGACGCAATACAACACCACACCTGCGGATAATCAATAAACCGTATGCCACTTAACCACGCGCAGTGGCAAAAGGTCCTGGCTAGCAACAGTTTGGGTCCCGTGTACTTGCTCGCCGGTGAGGAATTATTGGTACTGGAGGCCGCCGACGCCTTGCGTGCGCAAGCACGCAAGCTTGGCTACACCGAGCGCGATGTGCTGGACGTGAGTGCGCATTTTGATTGGGACGAACTGGCGCGTTCTGCCGTCAGCATGTCCTTGTTCGCTACCCGGCGCCTGCTTGATTTGCGTCTTCCCTCCGGTCGCCCTGGCACCGAAGGCGCCAAGGCGATCACCGCGTTCTGCGCCAACCCGCCACCCGATGTCACTTTGCTGATTACCGCGGCGGAATGGAGCAACAAGCATGAAGGCGCGTGGACCAAACAGGTAGACAGCACTGGCAGCATGGTGGTGTTCAATGCACCGCGCCCCAACGAATGGCGAGCGTGGATCGGCGCACGCCTTGCTTCGCGCGGACTGACTGCCGTACCCGAGGCGGTGTCGCTGCTGGCCGAGCGCGTGGAAGGCAACCTGCTTGCCGCCGCGCAGGAAATCGACAAGCTGGCGATATTGCACGGGCAGGACAAAATCAATGCCGACGAGATGGAGCATCTGGTTGCGGACAGCGCCCGTTACGATGCCTTCAAACTCTCCGATGCCGCCTTGGGTGGCGACGGCGCACGCGCCTTGCGCATCCTCGATGGCTTGCGCGCCGAAGGTGATGAACTGATTGCGTTGATGGGCTGGTTGGTCAACCAGCTTCAGCTCGCCTTGCGTCTGGCCAACGCCCACGACTTCGCCGCGCAAGCGCGCGCGGAACGTTTGTGGCCGGCACGCGAGCAGCTTTTTCGCAAGGCGCTTCGCCGAGCGCCACGCGAACACTGGATGCAATGCCTGGCGCGCGCCGCGCGCATCGACCGCATTGCCAAAGGGCGTGAGGCGGGCGATGCGTGGCTGGAAGCGCAGCGCTTGATCGCGGCGATGGCCGAGGCACGGGCAGCGCAGGTGCTGACATGAAAGCACGCAACCCCCGTTTTTCTCCCTCTCCCCTTTGGGGAGAGGGTTGGGGTGAGGGGGCAATTTTGCGAGATGTCGTAATAATGCGTGCTTTTCAGCAGCACTGCGGCCTTGGTTACCGTTTAAGGCGAACCCCAGTCCCTCACCCCAACCCTCGCCCCGTAGGGGCGAGGGCGTAAAAAGCAGGACGCGTCTGCATGAAACCGCTCGCGATTTTTGGCGGCACGTTTGATCCGATCCACATCGGTCACCTCAGCGTTGCCTGGGAAGCGGCTGAACTGCTTGATGCCGAGGTGCGCTTGATGCCGGCCAGCGTGCCGCCGCACCGCTCCCCTCCTACGGCGAGTGCGGAACAACGCGTCGGGATGCTGCGGGCGGCATTGTGCGGGCAGTCACGCCTGACGCTGGATACGCGCGAGCTCAATCGCCACGGGCCTTCCTACACCATCGACACGTTGTACGAATTTCGCCGGGAGTTGGGTGATCGTCCGCTGGTGCTGCTGCTTGGCGCCGATGCTTTCGCCGGATTGCGCAGTTGGCATCGCTGGCGAGATCTTTTTGATGTGACACATATCGGTATGATTAACCGGCCAGGCGTTGATGCGTGCATGCCAGTGGAATTGGAGCGTACTGTGGCACCGCGCCGTACCGAAGACTTGAACGTGATTCGTGGGCAGCCTGCGGGACGCGTGATCGAATTGATGGTGACGCCGCTGGAGGTTTCCGCGACGCGCATTCGCGAATTGCTGGCGGAAGGGCGAGATCCGCGCTATCTGTTGCCAGCGGGTCTGTTTGATGATCCAGCGTTGTTGGCGCCGTATCGTGGGGCGTTGATGCATTGAATGTGCTTGCGCTTTACGTAGGATCACTCTTTTTGAACTGTACCCAAAGACGTAAAAATTCTCTGGGTTGTGCACCGTTATTTAATGGCGCTTGGTTGCGTCCCTGAGCACCAGTGCGCTCAAGACTCTTCTCTCTTTCCATTTTTCCGGGGAGCGGAAAAGATGTAGAGGTCAATCGCGAATGACAGGTGTTTCCACAATTGATTAGCGCTACTTCATCTAGTGGGTTTTGACGAAGGGTCCTGTGATAAAGTGTATCTGCGTAGTCTTGAGCAGCTTCCACACCAAAACCATGTTCGATCATGGCTTCTTGTACGTCAATTTTATATATCTTATCACCGTCACGCGAGTTTAGTATAAGCTTTGCAATAGGCCTGAATGTTTCTGAAATTTCATCGAAATTTCTCTTATTCCATGGAGAAATATTTTCCACGTATTCTTCAAGATTTTCTAATTCTTCACCTTTAATTGATCCAGGGTTTTCTAAACGATATGCGTGTTTGAATGCATATTCATTAATATCGGAATTGTTGCCTGAATCATTGTTCAAATGACCGAAGAGATCTTCTTTAAGAACGGCTCGACTCGCTTCTTGGGGTGTTGAATGAAAAACAAGTGCATCAGTGAAGCCGACCACTCCGTCTGCTGGAATTCGGCACAACTTAATTTTTTGATTCGCGCCATCATGCTCAATGCTTTCCGCGTTGATGTGCTCTAATGCGGTGGTCGGCATATTGGGTTGGACAAATTCTTTGAAATAGTCTTGATCCAACGTTCCGCTTTTTAAATATTCAGGACCATCAATGGGGTGGTTAGTATTATATATCAAATCCACAAAAAGCGTCGAATCCGTGGAATCTCTATGGAAGCCTATTGTATTTACGTCGGTTTTTCTATCGCCATAATAATCGATGGTTATAACCGGATGGAATCCTTCTTTTGTGAAGGAATCGATATTATCATTGAGATATTGAAGTTGACCTGACTGCTGCAATACGTTTTCTGCCAGATCAACGATCTGCGCTTTCGCATGGGCGTCGTTCTTAAAGTCGGCCTGAATATCGGTTAGGGTAGCTATTGGTTTTGTCGACGGATCGTCGCTGAATTCTAGACTTAGATTGTCATGTGCCTTAACAATATTTATCTCACATATACGATGCGGGGCATCTGAATGATTTGTTAGGGATCGACATGTTTCCATGACCGAATTACGACGGTCTATGTCATGGGCATCCAATGCGAATATTTTTGGATCCGAGAGAGCCTTCAATCCTTGGGGTTCACTATTTGTCGATGGAGCCGGCTCTTTTGATGCCAGTGCTTGCGCTACCTGATAAGTGCCAGTAAGTCCAGTTGAAATTGCGGGGTTCATTTATTAAATAACTCTTTCTATGCAAGCACTTGTGGTTGCAATAATGTGTCTGAAGCGATCAAGGGTCGGCGATTTATCCTGTCGCTGAGTCATCCGAAAGCTATAGCTTGAGATGCAGCTCTTCTGCTGAAGCATGTTCTCACCTCGAAATCTATATTTCCTACGGCAAATACCTGATATTGCTCGATGGGTGAAATATGTTGATCGACTTAGCTCACCCGAAACGCTACAAAATTCATCGCCACCGAATTCATGCAATACCGCAGCCCGGTAGGCGCCGGCCCGTCGTCAAATACATGCCCAAGATGGCTGTCACATCCCGCACAACTGACTGCTGTGCGAATCATGCCAAAACGGGTGTCGTGACTTTCAATCACATTCTGCTTCGCCATCGGCTGCCAGAAACTCGGCCAACCTGTGCCGGAATCAAACTGCGTTGCCGCATCAAACAGCGCTGTGTTGCAACCGGCACACCGATAGATGCCCTTGCTTTGCGGTTTTTCATGCGGGCCACTGAATGCCATCTCAGTGCCGGCTCGGCGCATGACGTTGAATGCCGCATCGGAAAGACGCTGATGCCATTGCGCTTCCGTCAGCACCAGCTTGCGTACGTGGCACGGCGCAAGACGGTGGCCATCGTCGTCGGAAAAGCATTCCAGCAGCATATCCTGCATCGGCGCGGCGGCGGGTATCGCAGCAGTCATCGAGCCGTTGCTCTTGCCGCCGAGCAGACGTATGGCTGATATGCCGCCCACGGCAAGCACGGCGCCACCGCCCAATGCCGTCAGCAAAAAAAAGCGTCGATCCATGGTCTTGGGGTCGAGTGTGGAAGACATGGGAATCTCCTGTTTCATGCAGTGCGGTGACGGGTGCGTGGAATAGATCAGAGCATCTCTTAGCCGAAGGTAAAGGCGTAAGCGTGTACATCTGGGTCGAGGAAGGTGATTTCGAAGACGCGCTCACCCGTGCCGTGTGCCTGGCGCACGAGCTGATACAAGCGTTGGTGGGTGACGGTGCCGTTGCCATCGGCATCGGTATCCGCGCCGTGATCGTCGCCCGGTGCCTTACCGTCGAGGGTGACGCGGAAGCGCACGGGCTTGCCATCCTTGCCTGGGCCAAGCACAAGATGCAGATCGCGGCCACGGAAGCGATACACGATGCCGCCACCGGTTTTATCCAGCGCGGCGCTTTGTGCGCCGACTGTCCAGTTGCCGTTGAGCGCCCATTGGTTGATTTGCAATGTGTTGGGTGCGCGGTACTGCCAGCTATCGTCGTGCGCCATCTGTCCACCGATGAAATGCTCGCTGCGGGCATAACCTACATAGGTTTCCGGTGAACGGATGGCATCGCCGGAGCCGGCCGCTTCCGCGCCGGTGGCGCCAGGTTGTACATGGCCGCCAGGCAGATTTTTGTAGCCTGCGTCCGTTAGCAGGCGGCGGATCATGTCTTCACTGCCCATGTAGTCGCCTTCGCCGAAATGGTGCGCGCGAATCTGCCCATGCGCGTCGATAAAGTAATGTGCCGGCCAGTATTCGTTGTGGAAGGCTTGCCAGATCGCGTAGTCGCTATCCACGGCGACCGGGTAGCCAATGCCAAAATCTTTGATCGCCCTGGCAACATTGGCAGGATCTTTCTCGAAGGCGAATTCCGGTGAGTGCACGCCGATCACCACCAGTCCGTGATCACGATATTTCTTCGCCCAGGCATTCACATAAGGTAGTGAGCGGATGCAGTTGATGCAGGAGTAGGTCCAGAAATCCACCAGCACCACTTTGCCGCGTAACGATTCAGGGGTAAGTGGCGAACTGTTGAACCACTGCGTGGCGCCGGCGAGTGATGGAAATTCGCCCTCGATCGGCAATGCGTCGCCCACTTTGGGAGTGGGTGATGCTGCAACGGGCGTGGGGCGCACAGCGTTGATCAGTGTCTGTTCGATGTCGCTGGTGCTCGCCAACGAGATGCGTGTAAGCAGTCCTGTGTCGACCCCCATTGCAACGGCAACCACGCCAGCAAGCACCAGTGCGCCCAATGCGCGACGTATCCATTCCCCCGCACCGAGCGAGCGCTTCATCAAGGCGAATACGCGGCCTCCAATCAGTAGTGCGAGTGCCAGGGAAACGGCCGCGCCGGCTGCATAGGTAAGCAACAATAAAGTGGTTTGCACGCTGGCGCCATGGATAGCCGCGCCGGTCAATAGCAATCCCAGAATTGGGCCGGCGCAGGGAGCCCACAGCAAGCCGGTGGCTACACCCCATCCTGCGGCGGACCATATGGAATCGTGTTGCGTTTCCGAACGTGCGCTCAGTCGATTGCCCAGCTTTACAAAAGGACGGGTGGTCCACTCGGCGACATGCGTGGAGAGCAGTGTGAAGCCAAGCACCGCCAGCATGGCCAGTGCAAGGTAACGTCCATATTGATTGGCGCGCACTGCCCAACCGCCGCCGACGGCAGCCAAAGTGGCAACCAGCGCGAACGTGAGCGCCATGCCGAGCAGCATCGGCAGGCTGTTGCGTGCGAACGGCCGGTCGGCGCGGGCAAATACGAACGGCAATACGGGAAGGATGCACGGGCTGAGAATGGTCAGCACGCCACCCAGGAAAGCAAGGATCAGCAAGATCATGAAATCGGCTCTGGCTTCGGCTTCTAGTGAGTATTCGCTGCTTGGTGCGAAGCCGTTACAAAGTGTGCCCCGCTCTGCCTGCGGTGTAACCCCGGTCACTAGTGTGGCGAATAGGTGCTTTGTAGCAGTGTGCTGGATCGTTCATGCCGCAGTCCCTGACCGTCGATGCCTTGACCTTTGAAGGTCCGTGGGCCTTACTACGCGGGCTTCCAAACAGGGCCGCGGGTACTGTCAAGGCTGTGTCCACCGAATCCATCCGTGCCAACGAACAGGCTGACCGGCAGCGGGCAGCGTGGATGGCCGACGCGCAAGCCGGCGACCAGCGCGCCTACTCGCGTCTGTTGAGCGATTCGGTGGCTTTGATTCGTGCGGTGGCAAGGCGGCAGGGCGTGGCCGTGGATGCGCTGGATGACGTGGTGCAGGAAACCCTGCTGACCGTGCATCGCGTACGCCATACCTTCGACCCGGCACGTTCTTATGATGCTTGGCTGTCGGCCATTGCCAGCCGGCGCGCCATCGATGTGCTGCGCAGCCATGGCCGGCACGGCCGGCGCGAAGTGCATGATGAGCTAGCCTACGAGACCCATGCTGATCGCGACGATGCCAGTGTTGGTACGGAACGCGAGCAGGAGGCCAAGCGCTTGCGCGAGGCGATCGACACCTTGCCGCCCGGTCAGCGCGAGGCGGTCGAGCAGCTTGGTTTAAAGGAGCGCTCGCTGGCCGAGGCCGCCGAAAGCACCGGCCGCAAGACTGGTGCTTTGAAAGTGAATCTGCACCGCGCACTGAAAACCTTGCGTGACCGTTTGAATGGATAGCCTGAACCCGATGTCTAATGCATCACGCCATCAAGCTCTGATCGACGCGCTCGGCGCCGAGCTGACGCCGGTGCGGCGCTTGCTGCCGCCGTGGCGGCGCGCGCTCGGCTGGCTGGCGGTGGTGGTGGTCATGGCCGGGGTGCTGCTTATGCATCATGGCGCCCGCACCATGCTGCATCGTTGGGTGGTTGCGCCGGATCTTGGTTGGGCTGCCTGCGGCGCGGTGCTCACTGCCATCACGGCGACCATCGCAGCCTTCGTACTCGCGGTGCCGGGGCGCTCCTTGTTATGGGCATGGGTACCGGTGCCGGGTGCCTTGTTGTGGGTCGGCGCCAGTGGCCTGGGTTGTCTGCGTGCGCACATTCCCGGCATGCCTGTGATGGATCTGCACGGCGCCAACGATTGCCTAATCTTCATCGTTGGCTTTTCGATCCCGCTGTCGGGCCTGTTGATCTGGCTGCTGCGACGCGCCTGTCCGCTGCGACCAGTGCTGACGGCGGTGCTGGTGGGTTTGGCCAGCGCTTCGGCGTCAGCCTGCCTGCTGGAGATCGTGCATAACTTCGATGCCACGGCGTCGGACCTGCTGGTGCACGCGCTGGCGGTGGTGATCGTGGTTGGCCTGAATGCCGCCATGGGCGGGCGGCTGCTGTCACCAGCGCACTCTCGGCCGTAGGTTACCCGGATCAAACGTTCGAAGACATAACGGTAATAAGCGCTTGACGTTCCGTCATGACAAGGCGGATATACTGCGCTTGCGCGATCCCGTGCTGCCGAAACGCCGAAGAGGCCCCAACTCTTGACCACCATCCGCCATACCAAGGCTGTCACCACGGCTGACCTGCGCAAGTCCGTTATCGCCGCCCTCGAAGATCTCAAAGCCAAGGACATCCGTGAGATCGATGTACGCGGCAAAACCTCCATCGCCGACCTGCTCGTGATTGCTTCCGGCACCTCGGCACGCCACGTCAAATCCATCGCCGACGAAGTGGTCAAGTTCGCCAAACAGACGGGCGTGATGCCACTGGGTGTCGAAGGCGAACAGGAAGCGGAGTGGGTGCTGGTGGATCTGGGCGACGTGATCGTGCACGTTATGCTGCCGCGCATCCGCGAGTTCTATGGGCTCGAACGCCTGTGGACCGTGGGTGACCGCGACGCCGAGGGCGAAGCTGCCCTGGCTACGGGTTGATAAAATCTGGCATGCGTGCCCGTCTGATCGCCATCGGCGAACGTATGCCTACATGGGTTGCAGAAGGGTTTGCCGAATACCGTAAACGGCTGTCCCACGATTTGCCCCTCGAATTGATCGAACTGAAGCCCGGCGCACGCGGCAAGGGCCGTGATGATGCGCGGGCCATGCACGATGAAGGCGCCGCCATCCTTGCCGCATTGCCGCGCGATATCCATGTGATTGCTCTCGATGGCCATGGCAAAACGTGGTCCAGCGAAGAGCTCGCCAGGCAGCTTGCGACATGGCGCATGGCTGGGCGTGATCTGGCGTTTCTGATCGGTGGACCGGATGGCCACTCGCCTGACGTTTTGGCACGCGCCGATCAAAAGTGGTCATTGGGCCCGCTGACCTTGCCGCATATGCTGGTACGGCTGGTGCTGGCCGAGCAGTTGTATCGCGCAACGACCTTGCTTGCCGGCCATCCTTACCATCGCGCGTAACGCAAGTCGACACGGTGGGATGCCCTGCCATCGGAATGAGCATGAACTTCACGATTCACCAGGCCAGCATTCGCGATCTCGACATACGGGTGCCGCTGTTTGATGGTTAAAAGCAGTTGCTGGAACTGGGCTTCAGCGAAACTCAGACCTACATGCCGGATGTCTTGAATTGGCGCTATCTGTATCGCTGCAAGGATGGATTGCGCACAGGCGGTCGCGTGATGTGCGCAAGGGAGTAGGGCGTGAGCCCCTTCTCCCGGAGAGGGGTTCACCCATCCGATGTCTCGCAAGTCTCCGCATCCGCTACCGCAGTGGGCCTGGGCCGGGACGGCGAACGAAAAAACGAACATTTCGCGCCAAAGGAAATGTGATCAAGAGACAGGCGTATGGCAGGGGAGGACGCGGATTTCGCATGGTCGACATTACAGCCCGATCAGCGTCTCGGCTTTCACGTAGGGCAGGTTATGCGCCTGGGCCACCGGTTCGCAGGTGACTTTGCCTTCGCACACGTTCAAGCCGTTGCGTAGATGCATGTCTTGCGCAAGGGCTTTCTTCCAGCCGTTGTTGGCCAGCGACAGTGCAAACGGCAGGGTGACGTTGTTGAGCGCGAACGTCGAGGTGCGCGCTACCGCACCCGGCATGTTGGCCACGCAGTAGTGCACTACACCGTCGACCACATAGGTGGGATCGGAGTGGGTGGTGGCGTGCGAGGTTTCCACACAGCCGCCCTGGTCGATGGCCACGTCCACGATCACCGAGCCTAGCTTCATCGTGCGCACCATGTCATGCGTTACCAGCTTGGGAGCGGCGGCGCCCGGCACTAGCACGGTGCCGATCAAGAGGTCGGCGCGGCGCACTAGCTCCTCGATGGCCGAGCGGGTGGAGAACACCGTGGAAATGGATGTGCCAAATTGCGTGGCGAGCCGCTTCAGCGCTTCTGCTGAACGATCGACCACGGTCACCTTGGCGCCCATGCCCACCGCAATGGTGGCCGCATGCGTACCGGAAACACCGCCGCCCAGGATCACCACTTCCGCCGCCGGCACACCCGGTACGCCGCCGAGCAGCACACCGCGTCCGCCCTGGGCTTTTTCCAGCGAATGTGCGCCTACTTGCGGTGCCAGGCGCCCGGCCACTTCTGACATCGGCGTCAGCAGCGGCAGTGACCCACTGGATGCGGTGACCGTTTCGTAAGCGATGCAGATGGCGCCGGAGGCGACCAGGTCGTGAGTCTGTTCCGCGTCGGGGGCCAAGTGCAAGTAAGTGAATAGGATCTGGCCGTTGCGGAGCTTCTTGCGCTCCGCCGCCAGCGGCTCCTTCACCTTCACGATCATGTTGGCGTCGGCAAAGATCTGGTCAGCAGAATCCACGATCGTGGCGCCAGCAGCTATGTAGTCGGCATCGGTCAAGCCCGCACCGAGCCCCGCATCTTTCTGAACCATCACCTGATGGCCGTTGTGCATCAATTCTTGCACAGATGACGGGACAAGGCCTACGCGGTACTCGTGGTTTTTGATCTCTTTCGGCACACCGATGCGCATGAATGGTCTCTCTGGAAAGGGTGATAACGCGCCGGTTATCCCGGCTTGGCATGGATCGCATTATGATTGAGATATTGCGCAATTTCTCGTTCATCACAATGCGTTATATGCCATTTTTTCGCAGCATCTTGCGGCCATGCTTGTCTTCACCCTCGACGACGGAGATATTCCGTGCTTTATCTGGCCTCGCAATCACCGCGCCGTCGTGAGTTGCTTGAACAGGTGGGCATCGCTTTTTCGGTATTGCATGTCGATGTGCCAGAACAGAGGGAGCCAGGCGAGTCACCACAGGATTACGTCTCTCGTGTCGCACGCGACAAGGCACAGGCGGGACTGGCACATCTGACCGCGGTTGGTCGCGTGAATGCGGTAGTGCTCGGCTCGGATACGGAGGTGGTGCTGGATGGCGACGTCTTTGGTAAGCCACGCGATGCCGACGATGCGGTAGCGATGTTGCAACGCCTGTCCGGGCGCACGCATGAGGTGATGTCCGCCGTGTGGCTGGTGGCGATTGGGCGCGAACAGGGTGATGTGTGTATATCGCGCGTACGCTTTACAAAACTCGATGAAGCGGCTATTGCCGCTTATGTCGCCAGCGATGAACCCTTTGGCCGGGCGGGAGCCTATGCCATACAGGGGCGTGGCGCGACCTTGATCGAATACCTGGAGGGTAGCTATTCCGGGGTGATGGGCTTGCCGTTGTTCGAGACAACCCGTTTGCTGAAGAACTTCCACTCCACCGACCTGGTACATGCCGGGGCTTAGCGACCCTGCAAAAGACATTTAGCCCTCGCTTGCGCCTGTCTCTTGATCACATTTGCGTGAGCGCGACATGTCCACTTTTCGCTCGTCGTCCCGGCGCGGGCCGGGACGACGATGAGGGTTTACGTAGCGGCAAACAACGCGATCAGTGCGAACAGATTGTAAACGCCATGCGTGAGAATCGCTGGCCATAGCGACGCCGATTTCAGGCGCAGCCAGCACAGCGCTACGGCCAGCAGGATCAGGTTCGGCACCGCATACCACTGGAAATCCAGTCCCCCCAGATGCACGGCGCCGAACAACGCGGCGCAGATGACCACCGACCAGCGCGTCGATAGCCGGTGCATCAGCGCCGACAGCAGCACGCCGCGAAACATCACCTCTTCGATGATCGGTCCGACGGTGACGGCGATGATCGCCAGTGGCAGGTGCAGATTGCCGGAAGCATGGCGGCTGAGCTCCTCGACGTTTTGCGTTACCGCGTGACCATGTGCCAGCAGTTGCGTGAGCAAAGCGCCGAGGGGCGGCATCGCCAGTCCGATCAGCAATGCAACCGGATACCAGCTTGCCGATGAGGGTGTCGTCAAGCCGAAACCAGGCGAATGAGGGCGCGCCCATAGCGCAGGCCAAGTGCGATACACGAACCACAGCATCAGCAAGACGATCACCGGCAAAGTAAGGATAACCAGCAAGGCATTGCTGTCCGGCCGCTGCAGCAAGGTCATCACATGCTCATGTACTTGAGCCTGCGAGAGGTTCGGATGCCGCGATTTCTCCAGCCATCCAACCACCAGACTGACGGCTGCGCCTGCGACTACCTGCAGCAGGAAATACACCACGATCAGGCCAAGTGCGTAAAGCACGCCAGGCGCGCTTGCTGTGTCATCCGGTGATGAGGGCAAAACGTTTTCGCCTGGCTTGATCGGCCATACAACCATGATACGCAGCGTCAACCGGCCAGCATCGCACGGCCCAATCCCAACACGGCCATGATCACCAACGCGCCCCAGCCCACCATGCTGACCATGTATCCTGGCCCGCGCTTACTCGCGTCCTGCAGGTAGGCCAGTGCGTACCAGATGCGTGCCGCGACCCATACCAGACCTGCCACCCCTGCCCATATCACATAACCGTAATGCGCGGCCAGCCACAGTGTGGGCAGGAACATCAAGGTGCATTCCAGCGTGTTCATCTGCACGCGATAGGCGCGCTCGAAGGCAGGATGTCCGCTGATCGCTGGTGCATGGATCTGGTATTTCCCGCGTGCGTGCCCCACGGCAAACATGGTGCCAAATTGCAGGATAACCGTCAGTAGGGTGACTAGGGCCGGCAGGTTCTGAATCATGGTTACGCTCATGCCATCTGCTCGTTTTCTTCCTCGGCCAGCATGATTTCGACCATGGGTAGCGAGGCGCGACGCATGGGTTTCTCGTCGATGCGATCGAATGGAGCCTGACGCAATGCATTGAGCGGAAGTACGGTGAGATCGAACGGAAGTTTGTCGGCTGCGAACAGCAGTACGGGATATTCCACCTGCTCCTCACGACTCACGCGTAAGCGACGGGTCTGCGTTTCTATCGGTACACCGTGTTCGCGCAGATAGATGCCGACGGCTTCCGGATCGTCACTGAACACATGCAGGCAAACAGCGGAATGGGCATCTGCCGTACCTTCCAATACAGCGCCCACCAGCCGGGGCTCGAAACGTTGCAGAAAGTGCATGGCTTCGATGGCGGCTTTTCAGTAATAGTGGCTGGCTCTCGCCTTGGAAAATACGCTGGTGTTCGCGTAGGGCCTGTTCGATCTCGTGATTGCGTGGAAGGGCTTGTTCGTCAAGGACGCCCAATCGTTCGGCGGCCTTGCGTTTGGCGTGATGGAAGTCGCGGATACCGTGTTCGCTCATCAGCCGCGCCGCCTCCTGAGCGACGCGTAGCCGGTTGCGCTGCACACGGTCGTGTGCGTGGATGCGATGGTGCTCGCCTCGTGCCATTGTCCCGGCCCTCTGTTGCGCGTCCGAGGCAAGACTACCGGAAAATGATCAGGATGTTGAGAAGATGCTTTGTTGCACTTCCTCGACCCCTGGAGTACAGGTTTCTGCAGCAAGCCTGTTGCTGAACGGCTCGTCAGGCGTCAGAAGATGTCATTGGCCTGCTGTTGATCCTGGGTTTGTTGTTGCATGGCCTGGTTATGCAGGCGGTCGACATCCTCGACTTTGAAGATTTCCGACATGGCGTCCGGATCGCCTTGTCCGGTCGGCAAGCCGCTCTCACGGTTGATCTGTACCGTGGTGATACCGGGTGGCATGGGCAGGCTGCTTTCTGGCAGATCCTTGAGGACATTGCCCATATAGTCGATCCAGATCGGTAGTGCCGCCTTGGCGCCAAATTCGCCCTTGCCCAACGAGGTGAAATCGTCGAAACCCACCCACACGGCAGTCGCCAGGTCACCGTTGAAGCCCACGAACCAGGCATCGCGATGATCATTGGTGGAACCGGTCTTGCCGGCCAGGTCCGGGCGGTTGAGCACCTTGGCTGCGTAGCCGGTGCCCATTGGGGAGGTAATCACGTCTTTCATCAGGGACGTAACGAGATAGTCGTTGCGGATGTCGATCACGTGCGGTGCCAGCATGGGCGAGGTCTCGCCATTGTGCGCATCCGCCGGCAGCGACGTTTCGCCCGCCGTGGCCACGGCGGGCGGCGGAGCGCTGGATGAACTGGCTGGAACACCATTCGTCAACATGCTGGTTGGCGGCGGCGCGGGCGGGGTGTTTTGCAGCAGGCGTGCCTGGCAGCTGGCGCAGGCGCGTTGTGGGTTGGCGACATAGACGGGCTTGCCGTCGCGATCATCGATCTCGTTGATGAAGTACGGGGTGACCAGATAGCCGCCGTTGGCAAACACGGCATAGCCGCGCGCCATACTCAACGGCGACACCGAGGCCGTGCCCAGCGCCATCGACAGGTTGGCTGGCAAGGCATCCAGTGGGAAGCCGAAGCGGGTGATGTAGTCGCGTGCATAACGCACCCCGATGGCGTCGAGCAAACGTACCGAAACCAGGTTCTTCGACTCGATCAGCGCCTCGCGCAAGCGGATGGGGCCGGCAAACTTGTTATCGTCGTTGGAGGGTGTCCATAGGCCATTCGGCTGGGAGGGATCGGGCAAGGCAAGCGGCGCGTCGTTGATGATCGACGCGGCTGTATACCCGCGCTCGAAGGCCGCCGAATAAATGAATGGCTTGAAGCTTGAGCCCGGCTGGCGTGCGGCCATCACGGCACGGTTGAACTTGCTGCGCTGGAAGTTGAAACCACCTACCAGCGATTGGATGGCGCCGTCCTCAGGACTCAGTGACACCATGGCAGCCTGTGCCTTGGGAATCTGGGTGAGCTGCCACACACCCTTGTCGTCGCGAATCATGCGGATGATGTCGCCGGGCTTGAGTACCTCGCTGACAGTCTTAGGCGCAGCGCCGACCCGGCTCTCATTGATATAAGGGCGGGCCCAAGCCACGGTGGCGAGATTGAGCTTGATGGTTTGTTTATCAGGCAGGTAGACGGAGGCCTCACTGGCCGAGGAGGCGATGACCAGTCCCGGCGTCAGGCCGGCGAGATCGTAGTAACTGGACAGCAGGTTGCCGTAGTCCGCATCGCTAGCACCCGTGGACAGTTCCAGATGCGCTTCGGGGCCACGCCAGCCGTGACGGTGATCGTAGATGGACAGGCCATCGCGCACGGCAGTCACGGCAGCCTGTTGGCGGGTACTGAGGATGGTGGTCTTGACCACATACCCCTCGGTCAACGCATCGTTGCCAAGGCGGTCCAGCGCTTGGAGGCGCGCCATCTCGGCAAGGTAGGGCGCTTCCACTTGGATCGGCTGCTCATGTGGCGCGGCGTCATCCGGCGCGTTGATGGCTTCCTGGTATTGCGCCTGGGTGATGTATTTGTGCTCCAGCATCTGGCTGATCACCCAATTGCGGCGAGCGATCAGCCGCTGCGTATTGGTCAGCGGATTGACCGCCGAGGGGAGCTGGAAGGTAGAGGCGATCGCTGCGGACTGGGCCACGGTGAGCTGATCCAGGCGCTTGCCATAGTAATATTCGGCCGCCGCGGCGATGCCGTAGGAGCGGTGCCCCAGGAACATTTTGTTGAGGTAAAGCTCCAGGATCTGGTCCTTGCTGAGCTCGCCTTCCATGCGCAGGGCGATGAACATCTCGATCAGCTTGCGCGAATACAGCTTTTCCGGGCTCAGGAAGAAGTTGCGTGCCACCTGCTGGGTGATGGTGGAGCCGCCCTGGGTCTTGTTGCCGCCGGAAGCCAGCACATGGAAGCCGGCGCGCATCACGCCGCGCCAGTCCACACCCGGGTGGGTGTAGAAATCCGCATCCTCCGCCGACAGCACGGCGTGCTTGACCATGTCCGGTACCTGGTCGATGGACACAGGGATGCGTCGCGTCTCACCAAATGTTGCAATCAACTTGCCATCGGCGCTCAGGATGCGCAGCGGCACTTGCATGTGGTAATCCTTAAGCACCGCCACCGAGGGGAGTCGGGGGGCGACCAGCCAGTAAGCCACACCGGCGGCCGCAGCGATCAGCAGGAGCCCGCTGAAACCGAGAATCAGGAACCAGCGCAGAAGGGCTTTCAGAATTCGCGTCATGTTGATTTATGTGATGCGGACAGACGGGGTCAGTCCCAACGTATTGATTATAAAAGAGTGGTGCGATGCCAGGAGGGTTTTGGCAGATGTGCCGCGCGATCTGGTAATCCTCACTCACGTTATCGCTGCGCTACACCTTGCAAGCTGTCGGGCATCATGCCATTGCGCAAAACGAATCAGATCATTCCAATCGAGACTTGAGTCAAAACGGTTAAGAGTATAGATGTTGCAGTATGTGCGACATTAGCGATGGATTAGCAAAACCTTAATCGCGGTATCCGTCGGGTTAGTCCAAATGTGCAGGCCATCACGCCAAAAGTCTCGAAGAAGATCATGTAGGCCGTTGCTATTGCGTTAATTTTTGGATTAAATGACCCGGCAATCCTGCCGGGTACTGGCGGAAGCGCCAGGGGTCAAGGGGGAATCATCGTGGGGCTCTTTACACCCAAGAAGCCGCCGCTTGTTGGTGTCGATATCAGTTCGACCGCCGTCAAGCTGCTGCAGCTCAGCCAGACTGGAGGCCGCTATCGCGTGGAGCACTACGCGATCGAGCCGCTGCCCCCCAATGCCGTCGTCGAGAAAAACATCGTCGAGGTCGAGGCGGTCGGTGAGGCGGTACGCCGCGCGCTGACGCGCTCCGGCGCCAAGATCAAGCATGCGGCGGCGGCAGTAGCCGGCTCGGCCGTGATTACGCGCATTGTGCCGATGGCGGTGGAGCTTTCTGACGAGGATCTTGAGGGTCAGATCCAGGTCGAGGCCAACCAGTACATCCCGTATCCGATCGAGGAAGTCAGTCTCGATTTCGAGGTGCTGGGTCCGGTGCGCGACAGTCCCGAAATGAACAACGTGCTGTTGGCTGCGTCGCGCACGGAGAATGTCGATATGCGCGTGGCCGCGCTCGATCTGGGCGGCTTGGCCGCGCAGGTGATCGACGTGGAAGCCTTCGCGATGGAGAACGCTTTCACGCTGATCGCCGATCAGTTGAATGTCGGCCGCGATGCGCTGGTGGCAGTGGTCGATATCGGCGCCACCATGACCACGCTCTCCGTGCTCAAGAACCAGCGCACCATCTATTCGCGCGAGCAAGTGTTCGGTGGCAAGCAGCTCACCGACGAAATCATGCGCCGCTATGGCCTTTCTTACGAGGAAGCCGGTCGCGCCAAGCGCAAAGGTGGTCTGCCGGAATCCTACGAGACCGAAACATTGCTGCCGTTCAAGGAGTCGCTGGTGCAGCAGATCAGTCGCTTGCTGCAGTTCTTCTACGCCGGTAGCGAATTCAGCAAGGTCGACCAGGTCGTGCTGGCGGGTGGTTGTGCGTCGATCGAAGGCATCAGCGCGATGCTGGAAGAGCAGCTTGGCCTGCCTTGCATCGTCGCCAATCCGCTGGCCCGCATGTCGCTGTCCAGCCGGGTGCAGGCACAGTCGCTCACCCAGGATGCACCGGCTCTGATGATCGCGGTCGGACTCGCCATGAGGAGTTTCGACTGATGGCACGCATCAACCTACTTCCCTGGCGCGCAGAGCGTCGCAAACAGCGTCAGCGCGAGTTTTTCACGCAGCTTGGCGCCTCAGCGCTGGCCGCGATCGGATTCCTGCTGCTGTGGGGTCTGTGGATGAGCATGCGCATCGACAACCAGAATGAGCGCAATACCTATTTGCAGGACCAAATCAAACAGGTCGATGCACGCCTGACCAAGATCAATGATCTGGAAAAAGTGCGCGCGCAGTTGCTAGCCCGCAAACAGATCATCGAGCAACTGCAGGCCAATCGCTCGCAGATGGTGCATCTGTTCGACGAACTAGTGAAGACCATTCCAGGCAGTGCGCGCCTCACCTCGATCAAGCAGACCGGCGATCAGATGATGCTGGGTGGCGTGGCGCAATCGAACGCCAGCGTCGCCGAATACATGCGCAACATCGAAGCGTCGCCATGGATGGGGCAGACGGATCTGAGCAAGACCGAGAACAGTCATGACGCCTCGCGCATGCCCTACAGCTTTGGGCTGACCGTGGTCCTGCAAAAGCCGAAGGATGATGGTGCGGCACAGGGTGGGGCGGTACCTGCCTCGTCCAGCACCAGCAGCATCCATGCAGCTCCGGTGGTACCGGTGAATCCCCAGGCCAAGCCGGCCATGACACCGACACCTCCGGCCGCGGCGCAGGCGCCGACTCAACCCAACGCTGTGTCGATCAAGGGAGGAGCCAAATAATGAAACTCCTCAACGATTTGCGCAGTCTGGATCGCAACAACATCGGCGGCTGGCCGAAGTCGGTCAAGACCTTGTTTACCGTACTGCTGTTCCTGGTGATCGGCTTTATCGGCTGGTATGTCTTTATCAACGACCAGCAGGACACCTTGCAAAACCTGGCCGCCAAGGAAGAAAAGCTCAAGCAGGAGTTTTCGGAGAAGCAGGCCAAGTCAGTCAATCTCGAAGCGCTGCAACAGCAGCTCGACGAAATGAAAGACATGCTGCGCCAGTTGCTGCGCCAGCTCCCCAGCAAGACCGAAATGCCGGAACTGCTGGTGGATGTTTCGCAAACGGCATTGTCGGCCGGCTTGCAACAAGAGCTGTTCCAGCCGGGTACTGAAATACTGAAGGACTTCTACGCTGAGAAGCCGATCCAGCTCAAGATGATCGGTACCTACCATCAGTTCGGTACCTTCATCAGTGGCGTGGCTTCGCTGCCGCGCGTGGTGATCCTTACCATGCACGATGTGTCGTTGGCACCGCTCAACCCGTCTGCCAAGGGTGGCGAACCCGGACCGAATCAATTGCTGGTACTGCAAGGCACAGTGAAGACGTACCGCTACCTGGATGATTCCGAAACGGGCGAAACGAGCGCCAAGGGCAAAAAAGTGGGGGAGCAGAAATGAGCAACCCGTCTGTCATGAAGCTCGCGCACTTGGCTAAGGCCTTGCTGTTGATGGGGGCCGTGCTGGCGCTCGCGGGCTGCACCCGTGGCATGTCGGATCTGCGCGAATGGGTTGCGCAGGAAAAGGCCAGGCGTGGCGCTCCGATTCCGCCGCTGCCGGTGATCAAGACCTTCGAAACATTTACCTACAGCGACCAGGACAAGCGTGATCCGTTCAGTCCGAGTCCGGATGAGTTGAATCAGAGCAATGGTCCTCGTCCGGATGAAGGCCGCGCCCGACAGCCGCTTGAGGCTTACGCGCTGGATAGCCTGAGGATGGTTGGCACGATCGGTGCTGGTGCCACCATGGAGGCTCTGATCAAGGACCCAGGTGGGGTGATTCATCGCGTGCACGCAAATGAATACATGGGCCAGAACTATGGTCGCATCACTGCCATCAGTAGCGATCACGTCGATCTGGTCGAATTGGTTTCAAACGGCAATGGCGGCTGGATGGAACGTCCGGCCAGCATCGCGCTTGTCGCGAAATAGAAAACAGGGGCTGATGCAATGACTAATCCAATCAAACCAGTCCGGAGCCGTGCCATGCACCTGGCGAGCCGTTGCCTGATGACAATGATGGTGTTGGGCGCTGCTGCATGGGCCAACACAACGGCAGCGGCCAGCACGCTGCAAAACATTACCTACAAGAGCTTGCCTGGCGGTCGTGTCGAGCTGCGCATGAGCTTCGACAACAATCAGCTTCCGCAACCCAATATTTTCACCACGAACAATCCGCCGCGCATCGCGATCGACTTCCCGAATACGACCAACGATGCGGCACGTCACCAGGACATCGGTGTCGGTGCCACAACCGGGGTATCGGCTGTTTCCGCGGGTGGTCGCACCCGTGTTGTGGTTGAGCTGATGCAGTCCTCGACCTACAAGTCGCACGTAGAAGGCAACAGCTTGGTGTTGGTGGTAAACAATGGCGCACAGACCCAGCCGGTCACTACGGCATCGACGATTGATCCGTCCAAAGCGCTACCCTCGGCACTGAATGGTCCAGCGATCACCAACATCGACTTCCAGCGCGGCACCAATGGTTCCGGGCGTGTGCTGATCAACTTTAACGGTGCCGGCGCCAACGCCAGCCTGCACAACCAGGGCAACAACATTGCCGTGGACATCGACAACGTACAGTTGCCGGCCAGTCAGGCCCAGCGTCTGAACGTGCTCGATTTTGCGACGCCGGTGCAATCCATCTCGCCGCGTTCCACACTCAATGGCGTACATATGGACATCGCCTACAGCGGCGATGTGGAAACCTCGTCGTACCAGACGGGTAACCAGTATGTGATCGAAGTAACGCCGAAGAAGCAGAGCAACAGGAACACCCATCCCGGTTCTTTCGCTCAACCTGTCTATACGGGTAACCGCGTGACCTTCAACTTTCAGGATATCCCTGTGCGCTCTGCGCTGCAGTTGCTGGCCGACTACTCCGGCCTGAACCTGGTGGCTTCGGATACGGTAGGTGGCAGTGTTACGCTGCGACTGGTCAATGTGCCCTGGGATCAGGCGCTCGACGTGATCTTGCGCGCCAAGGATCTGGACAAGCGCCGCGACGGCAACGTGATCTGGATTGCGCCGCAGAAGGAATTGGCCGATTACGAGCAGAGTTTGGCTGATGCACGCTTCAAGGCGGAAGACACGGCGCCGCTGATTACGACCTATGTGCCGATTAGCTATGGCAAGGCGCAGGACATCGCCAAGTTGCTGACCAGTGGCAGCATGCAAAGCGTGGCTGGTGGCGGCATTAATAGTGCTGCCTCGGAACATCGCGGGTTCCTCTCGCCGCGCGGCAGCGTTACCTTCGATCAGCGCACCAACACGCTGCTCATCAACGATACGGCCGAAAAGACGGCTGAACTACGCACCATCATTTCCCAGCTCGATCGACCAGTGCAGCAGGTGCTGATCGAATCGCGCATCGTTATTGCGACGGACGACTTCGAGCGCGACCTGGGCGTGCGGTGGGGTATCAATGGCAGGCACGTCAACCCAAGCGGCCAGACACTGTCACTGGGCAGCGGCCTTCTGCCGGCGGCGTCGACTGGCAGTGGCACCACCACTACGACTTACAACGGATTGCAGAACTTTCAGCAGGTCAATCTGCCGGCCACACCGACAACCGGCACCGTCTCAACCATTGCCGCCGGTATCCTAGGCAAGAATTACGCCTTGGACCTGGAGCTGTCCGCCGCGCAGGCCGAAGGTCGTAGTCAGCTCGTCTCCAGTCCACGTGTGATCACCGCTAACCAGCAGGAAGCGGATATCCGTCAGGGTCAGGAAATCGGCTACGTCACGTATCAGAACTCGGTGGGCGGCGGTGGTGCCAGCGGTACGGCTACGGTAGCCTTCAAGGACGCGGTGCTGGAACTGAAGGTGACGCCGACCATTACCGCCGACAACCGCGTGTATCTGGCGATCAATGTGAACAAGGATTCGTTGCACAACTACATCCCCGTCCCGGGCAGCGGTCAGGTGCCGGTGATCGACACGCGCTCGCTCAATACCTCGGTGCTGGTGGATGACGGTCAGACGGTTGTGCTGGGCGGCATCTATGAAATTACCAAGACCGACAACATCAACAAGGTGCCGTGGCTGGGTGATATCCCTGGCGTGGGCTTCCTGTTCCGCAGCACGCAGCGCATCAACGACAAGGATGAATTGCTGATCTTCGTGACGCCACGCATCCTGAGCGATAGCCTGCAATAACTCAGGCCGGATCGGTATGAAGCAAGGGGCGGCCTCTGTGCTGCCCCTTGCCGTTAAAACAACATTCACCACCAAACTTTCCTACTTCGTCGTGGTCTGACCTGGCACGAAGCAGTACAGGATTTTCGGATGGATATGCCCCAAGTCCCCGTTCCCGGACGTCTGCAACAAGCGTTTTCCCGACTCCGTGACGATTTGCAGCGCCAAATCATAGGTCAGCCAAGGTTGATCGATTGCCTGCTGATCGCCCTGCTCGCCGATGGGCACTTGCTGGTCGAAGGCGCCCCCGGGTTGGCCAAGACCACGGCAGTGAAAGCCTTAGCCGGGCGTATCGAAGCGGACTTCCATCGCGTTCAGTTCACTCCAGACCTGTTGCCGGCGGACCTGACCGGCACGGATATCTTCCGGCCCCAGACGGGCAGCTTCGAATTCGAGCGTGGCCCGCTGTTTCACAACATCGTGTTGGCCGATGAAATCAACCGCGCCCCGGCAAAAGTGCAATCTGCGTTGCTGGAGGCGATGGCGGAACGGCAAATCACGGTCGGGCGCAATACCTGGCGCTTGCCTGAACTGTTCATGGTCATGGCCACGCAAAATCCGATCGAGCAGGAAGGCACCTTCGCATTGCCGGAAGCACAGCTCGATCGTTTCGTGATGCATGTAACCATCGGTTATCCGGATGCGGCATCGGAACTCGCCATTCTGCGTCTGGCGCGTGAGCAGGCAACCAGGCCGTTACATCAGCCGGCACATGTCGAAACAGTGGTGGCTCAGCAGGATGTTTTTGCGGCACGCGAAGCCGCGCTGGCCGTGCATATGGCGCCAGCCTTGGAGCAATATCTGGCGCAGCTCGTGCTCGCAACGCGAGATGCGGGTCGTTATGGCCCGGAGTTGAAGCGCTGGATCGCCTGGGGTGCGAGTCCGCGCGCCACCATCGCACTTGATCGCTGCTCGCGTGCTCACGCATGGCTGGCGGGGCGCGAGTTTGTGTTGCCGGAAGACGTTCACGCCATTGTTTACGAAGTGCTTCGTCATCGCGTGTTGTTGAGTTACGAAGCGGAAGCCGAAGGTGTTCGCAGCGAAAAAGTCATCGGCCGTTTGCTGGATCTCGTGCCGCTGCCGTGAATGCCGTGGTCCAGCATCATAAGGATGGCGATGGCCGGGTGCGCGTATCGCTGGCTGAGCTGATCGCGTTGTGCGGCCGCGTGCAGCGTTTGCGATTGCCTCCGCAGGACAGTCGCGCAACCCGGGTCGGCATTCAGTCGAGCCGCCTTTATGGTCGCGGCATGGATTACGCCGAATCGAGGGCATACCAGCCGGGCGACGATGTGCGTCGCCTCGATTGGCGATTGACGGCGCGCAGTGGCCGCTTGCATACCAAGCTGTTCCAGGAAGAGCGCGAAGGGCAGTTGTTGATCTTGCTGGACCAGCACGCCAGCATGCATTTCGGAACCCGCGTGCGCTTCAAATCCGTCCAGGCGGCGCGCGCTGCCGCCTTGGCCGCCTGGTATGCCGTCCATGCGGGCGAGCGTGTCGGATTAATGCAGTTTGGTGGTGACCGGCACCTGCAACGTCCACGAGCCGGTGTGCACGGTGCGCTGGATGTGTGCGGTGCACTGGCAAAAAGGGACGGCTTCTTTGGTGCGTCCGAGTCGCTCTCGCAAGCTTTGCAGCATGTGATTCGGCTCCAGCGTGGCGCCAATCGCGTGTTGTTGATAACGGATGGCCAAAGCAGTGATGAGATCTCGCGCAATCGTCTGGCGGAAATGATGTGGCACACCGCGGTGCGGGTGTTGATCGTCGCTGATGTGCTTGAGCTCACGCCGATTCCTTCGGGACACTATCCGATCGAACATGATGGGCAACGTCGCACGCTCGTACTCCAGTCGGCGCGTCAGCGCGAGTCCTTCCAGCAAAGTTTGGGGGCAGGGCAAGTCCGGCTTGCGGCGATGGCGCAGTCGCTTGGCATCCCGTATCGCATGATCGATACGGCTGCCGATCCCCTCGAATCGGTATCTGCATTGTTGCGTGATGCGGGAGGCAAGCGATGATCGGTGTTCCTCCGCAGGCACAAGATAGTCTGGCTCTGCGAGATATCCACGTGCCTCCCGGGCCACCATGGTGGCCGCCCGCGCCTGGATGGTGGGTGCTTTTGGGCATAGTTTGCCTGATCGCTATTGCTGGCTGGTTGCTCTATCGGCGCACTCACGGAAGGCGAGCGATTCGTGGCCGCGTTTTCGCTGAGATCGAGCTGCTTGCGAAACGCCATGCGGATGATGATGCGACGTATGCAGCAGCCCTGCATCAGCTATTGCGCCGTGCCGCGCGGCGTTATGCCGCCGATGCGCACCTCATCCAGGGTGATCGCTGGAGACAGGTGCTGGCGTACATACCGGTGGATGACGCAACACTGGATGCGCTGATGACGTTGGACGCGCGCATGTATCAACCACACGCCGAATTCGATCGTCTGCAGGTTCAGGCAGCAGCTCAGCGATGGCTGGATGTCGCGCTACGCCGCATGAAGGTCATGGAGAGGGGAGATGTCTGAGTTCGCCTGGCCATGGGTTTTCGCATTCTTGCCGTTGCCATGGTTTGCGTGGCGCGCGTTGCAACCAGCGCAGCCAGGGCGGGCGTTGCACTTGCCTCACGCGTCGTTGGCATGGCGTGTTGGTGATGGCGTTACAACCCGCAGTGCGGGGTCGTGGTTGCTGGTTTTGGGATGGCTGTGCCTGCTCGCCGCGGCCGCACGGCCGCAGACACTGGGGCCACCGCAACCCCAGCAACATAGTGGCCGGGCCATGATGTTTGCCGTTGACCTTTCGGGCAGCATGCAAACGCCAGATATGCAACTGGGGGGTCAACAACTCAGCCGTTTCGGCGCGGTCGAGGCCATTGCGGGTGACTTCATTTCGCGTCGTCAAGGTGATGAACTGGGACTGGTGCTGTTCGGGACCCGGGCGTTTCTTGTTACGCCGATAACGTATGACCTCCATGCCGTGCGTGCGCAACTGCAGAGTGCCACAGTAGGCTTGCCGGGTACCGAAACGGCCATTGGCGACGCCATCGCCGTAGCCGTCAAGCGCCTTGCCGCGCTACCGGAACAAGCGCGCGTGCTGATCCTGCTCACTGACGGCGTCAACAATTCCGGCAGCATCTCGCCCCAAGATGCAGCGAAAGCAGCGAAAGCGGCCGGCGTGCGCATTTATGCCATCGGCATTGGAGCTACCCGCATGACCGTGCCGGGACTGTTTGGTGACAGCGTGATCAATCCCTCTGCCGATCTCGATGCCGATATGCTGACCTACATCGCACGCGAGACGGGTGGGCAGTTCTATCGTGCGACAGATGGCAATCAGCTTGCCGATGCCTATCGCGCCATTGATGCACTGGAACCGATGCCACAACAGGGTCCCCGTCTGCGCTTGCGGCATGAGCTGTTCCGGCTACCGCTTATCGCTTCGGCGCTGTGCTTGTTGCTGGGCATGTTGTGGCCACGTTTGCGGAGCACTGCCGCGTGAGCGAGGTCCTGAATCAATTCCATTTCCTGCAGCCACAGTGGCTATGGGGTCTGTTGGCGCCGCCGCTGGTGCTGTGGTTCGATTCGCGCTGGGATACCGCTGAGCGTGAACTCAGTCGTCTGGCTGATGCAGAGTTGCTTCCCCATCTGCTGAGCGGTCGCACTCAGCGTACGCGTTGGCCCTCGTGCTTGTTCGCCTTGGGTTGGACGCTAGGTGTGTTGGCGCTGTCTGGCCCTACCTGGAGTCGTGTTACCGAGCCTTTGTACACCCATCATGCCGCGCAAGTCATCGCTATTTCACTGTCGCAACATATGCAAGCACGGGATGTGCAGCCCAGCCGCATGGAGCGGGCTCGCTACAAGGCACGCGACCTGCTCGTTGCAAACAAAGATGGCTTGAACGCGCTGATCGGCTATGCGGGGCAATCCTTTGTCGTCGCGCCGCTGACCAGCGATGCGCATAGCCTGGATGACTTGCTCAATGCTATGGGGCCGGACACCATGCCAGTCGATGGCAACGATGCGGCCGCTGCTATCGAGCAAGGCGTGCAACTGATCCAGAACGCCAAATCGGGCAGCGCCTCACTGGTATTGCTGACCGATGATGCGAACGCCGCGGCACTGGCCGCGGCACGCAAGGCTCTGTCATCCGGAGTGCGTGTGTCCGTTTTGGGCATAGGAACGGACCAGGGCGTGCCGGTTCCGCAGGCCGATGGCAGCTTCCTGCATGATGACCAAGGCAACATGGTTGTGGCGCGCCGTAACGATGAAAACTTGCGCGCCCTTGCTCGGGCAGGCGGTGGTGTCTACGTGGCCATGAACGACAATGGTAGCGATATCGCCGCATTGCACGCCGCGCTACAGCCGATCCAGCATGCCTTGGTAGCCGAAGGTCGCAGTGGTGACGCGTGGCAGGATCGCGGACCATGGCTGCTCCTGCCGTTGTTGCTGGTGGCGGCGATGGCTTTCCGGCGCGGCTGGGTTTTGCTGGTGCCGCTGGCGTTGCTGCCGCTTTGGTCCAGTCCCGCGCAGGCTATGAGCTGGCAAGATTGGTGGCAGCGTCCCGATCAGCAAGCCGCGCGTGCCTTGCAGCGCGGCGACGCTGCCAAAGCCCAGCGATTGGCGCAAGATCCGGCGTTGCGTGGCGCAGCGGCCTATCGCGCCAAAGATTATGCCGCCGCGGCTCAAGCACTCGAACAAGCCAAGGGCGCGGATGCCCCATACAATCTGGGTAACGCGCTTGCCAAGCTGGGACGTTATCCCGATGCCATCAAGGCCTACGATCAAGCGCTGAAACTCGATCCGCACAACGACGATGCGAGGGCGAATCGCAAGGCCGTGGAAGAAGCCATGCGCAAGCCGCCGCAGAATGGCTCATCGCAGCAGCAACAGCGCGCTGGCAGTGGGCAGGGCAATCAGAACAAGCAAGGTGGCCAGCAAGGCCATGCAGGACAATCGTCCGGTCAACAGCAGGGCGACAATCCTCAGAATCAGCCACGGAAGGGTGACAAATCATCCGGACCGCAACAGAACAACGGCCAGCAAAACAGCCCAGATCAGCAAGGCCACAACCAACAGGATCAAGGCAAGGCCAACCTGCGGCAGAACAGTGCGAATGCGTCGCAAGGTTCGCAGCAAACCGATAAGCAGCAAAACCAGGATTCGCAACAAGGCCAGCAAAATTCATCCGGTCAGGATGCGTCGAAGCAGGCTCCTGCACCGCCCTCGTCCAGCGAACGAGCGCAGGCGGACAAAGCACAGCAAGGCTTGCAGCAGCAGATGAATCAGGCGCTCGCCCAAGAGGGACGCAAGACGCAAAAAGCGCCGCAAGCGCACGAGCTGGGAGCCGTCGATAGCGATGACCCGCTGTCCAAGCTCCCCAACGATGTGCGCCACGCTCTGGAGCGCGTGCCCGACGACCCGGGCGCCTTGCTGCGCCGCAAATTTGAGCTGGAATACCGGGAGCGCATGGGCGAGCAACCGGAAGCTGGAGATCAACCATGAGTTATCGCTGGTTGCTGCTGCTTTGCCTGTTGTTGCCGCTCAGCGCGGTGGCAGCCAGCGTGCAAGCCTCGTTGGACCGCAATGACGTGCACCTTGGCGAAACGGTAACGCTCAATCTGCGCATCGACGGCAGCATGAGTGCCAATACGCCGGATCTAAGTGTGCTGGATAACGATTTCGAAGTGCTGGGCACATCCACCAACAGCACGCTCACGGTCATGAATGGTCGGCCAAGTGCGGAGCTGATAATCGGCATCGCCTTGCGCCCCAAACACATGGGTGATCTGCAGATTCCATCGCTATCGATAGCAGGCAGTCAGACAGCGCCACTGACCTTGCATGTCGGTTCGCCAGATAACGCTGCCAGCGCGGATACACGCAAAGATATCTTTATCGAAGTTGCCGTTAATCCAGATCATGTTTATGTCGGACAGCAATTGCTATACACCGTGCGTCTGTTCTTCGATGTCAATTTGAACAGCGGCTCTTTGCCCGACCCGCATCCCGATGGTACGGACATACGCAAACTCGGTGCCGATACCAATGATGAAGCCGTGCGCAATGGCAGGCGCTATCACGTCATCGAGCGGCGTTACGCGTTGATTCCACAACGAGCCGGTTCGCTGACGATTCCTTCGATCGAGTTCCAAGGCGAAGCCGTTGACCCTGCTAATCCGAATGATCCGGGCAGCTTCTTCGGTCAGGGCGGGCTGTTTGGAAATACCTCGCCGGTCACCGCCGATTCGTCCCCACTTATTGTGAATGTGCAGGCGCCACCGTCGGATTGGGGTTCGACAACATGGTTGCCGGCACGCGCCTTGACGCTGAAACTGGAAGGCTTGCCAGGTGACGACAAGGCGCAGGTAGGACAGCCGATCAATTTGCACATGAGCATCCAGGCGGTTGGCGTGCCAGCCGATAGCTTGCCGCCACTGAGCCTTCCCACCATCGATGGCGGAACGGTGTATCCCGATCAAACCATCGACACCACCCATGACGATGGCCAGTGGCTGACTGGGCATCGCGAACGCAGTTTTGCGATCTTTCCGCAGCGTACGGGCACGTTGACCATTCCGGCGATGACCTTGACCTGGTTCAACGTGCAGACCGGCCAGAAGCAGGTCGCCTCACTACCTGCGCATACGCTAACCGTGTTGCCGTCAGCAAACAACGCACCGGCGACCCCCGCATCGGTGGCACACACTGCAGTGGCGAATGTCGTCCCCGCAACAGCCAGTAGTGTTGGAGCTGTTGGGAATGTCGCAGCGCCATCGTCGCCTACACTTTGGCGCTGGATTGCGATCGGCAGCATCGGTTTGTGGGTAATTAGCGTCGTCGCCTTCGGGTGGTGGCGTCGACGCAAGACAGTTCCTTCCGATGCGCTGCGTGAGGGCTCTGGGCACAGCGATTCAGTGCGTTCTTCGCGTCACGCGTTCATGCAAGCAGCACGCGGCAAGGACCGCACGGCGCAAGCCCGGCGTCTTTTGGCCTGGGCGCGCAGCGAGCGTCCCGGTCTGCAAAACCTTGGACAGGTGTCCCAGGCGCTTGCCTCGGAACAACAACGGGCAGCCATCGATGGCTTGCAACGCCTGCAGTACGCCGGGGCGTCCGCCGAAGACACCACTCCTCTGGCAGAAGTTTTTGCGCAGGGATTTGTATGGCGCCGCGAAGGCGAGTCAAGCGAGGACTCACCCTTGCCTCCGCTCTACCCCTTCAAGCTTGATTAAGCGCATTCCGCCAGATCGTCGCCATGCGATCGTCGAAACAACAAAGCCGCACATCCATATGGGGGTGTGTAGCAAGCACAGCGCGCAAGTGCGTATTTCGGCCCATCGTGACCGCCCATTTCGGTAAGGCGTGACCGGTCATTTCGGTAAGCCGTGACCGCCCGTTTCGGTTGATCGTGACCGATTTTCGACGGTCACCGAAATCAGCGGTCACGGCTTACCGAAACGCGCCCCTCGTTGTGCATAACTTCAACGCAACGGCATCCTCCACGGCTTTTTGGAGTGGCGATGCCGACCCCGCGAGTAGCTATGCGCAAGATCAAAGAATGTCTTCGACTGAAGCTGGAGTGCGACCTCTCGCACGAACGCATCGCCTTGGCCTTGGGTCTGTCCAAGGGCGTGGTCAGCAAGTACGTGAAACGTGCCACGGCCGCCGGACTGGACTGGCCCGGCCTGTCCGCCATGGACGACAACGCGATTGCCGCCCAGTTGTGTATGTCACCACCCGCCGTGCGTGGCGAGCGGGCACCCATCGATCTGCCATGGGTGCATCGGGAGTTGCGCCGCAAAGGCGTCACGCGACAATTGTTGTGGCAGGAATACTGCGACGCGAACGCTGGCCGTCTCACGTACCAATACACCCAGTTTTGCCAGCACCTCCACGACTACACGGCCTCGCTGCGCCGCTCGATGCGTCAGTTGCACGTTGCCGGTGAAAAGCTGTTTATCGACTACGCCGGCCCCACCCTTGGCGTCGTCAACCCCGACACCGGCGAGCTGCGGCGAGCGCACATCTTCGTGGCCGTGCTGGGTGCGTCCAGTTTCACCTATGCCTGCGCCACACCGGGCGAAACGCAGATCGACTGGCTGCGCGGCTTGACGCAGGCGTTGGCATTTTTTGGTGGCGTGCCGGCGCTGGTGGTACCTGACAATCCGCGCGCGCTGATCACCCAGCCGGATCGCTACGAGCCCGTGCTCAACCGTGCTACGCAGGCGTGTGCAGAGCATTACGGCATGGCGATCCTGCCGGCCCGCCCACGACGCCCGCAGGACAAGGCCAAGGTCGAGGTCGGCGTGCAGGTGGTCGAGCGCTGGATCCTCGCGCGCTTGCGCCATCCGTGCTTTTTTACCTTCAGCGCTCTCAATCACGCCATCGCCGACCTGCTGACGGACTTGAATGCACGGCCGTTCAAGAAGCTCGACGGCTCGCGCCGTTCGTGGTTCGAGACGATCGACCGTCCCGCCCTGATGCCCTTGCCGGCGCAACCCTATGAGCCGGCGCGCTTCAAGCCGTGCAAGGTCAACATCGATTACCACATCGAGGTCGATGGCCATTACTACAGCGTGCCGCATAGCCTGGTACGCAAGACCGTCGAGGCGCGCATCACCGACACCACCGTCGAGATCCTGCATGCCGGCCAGCGCATCGCCAGCCACGTCCGCTCCCCGGCGCGCGGACGCCACACCACCGTCGCCGACCACATGCCGGCCGCACATCGTGCGCATCGGGAATGGTCACCCGGTCGCTTCCTGCACTGGGCCGACACGATCGGCGCGGCAACCCGTCAGTTGGTCGAGCACCTGCTGACCGAGCGCCCGCATCCGGAGATGGGCTATCGCAGTTGCCTGGGGCTGCTGGCGCTCGCGCGCCAGTACGGCGACGACCGCCTGGAAGCGGCCTGCGCACGCGCGTGGGCGATCGGTTCGCGCACGCGCAAATCCGTGCAGTCGATCCTGCACAACAAGCTCGATCAACACCCCTTGCCCAGCGCCATCGCCCAAACCGACTGGGTCACACCCGACCACGTCAACCTGCGTGGCCCCACCTATTACCGCGATCCACCCACCACTCACTGAAAAGGAGACCACCTTGTTGATCCATCCCACCCTTGAACACTTGCGTGCCCTCAAGCTCGACGGCATGGCACAGGCGCTGGAAGAACAGCGCCTGTTGCCGGCCTGTCACGATCTGCCGTTCGAAGATCGGCTCGGCATGCTGGTCGATCGCGAACGCCATTGGCGTGACGGTCGACGGCAGGAACGATTACTTCGTGTGGCCAAGCTCAAACACGCCCAGGCCTGCCTGGAAGATGTGCAGTACAGCGCCGACCGCGGTATCGACAAACGCCTGATCGCCACCTTGTCCGGCGGCGACTGGATCCGGCAGGGGCAAAGTGTGTTGCTGACCGGTCCGACCGGGGTTGGTAAAACGTGGCTGGCGTGTGCGCTTGGACAACATGCCTGCCGCCAAGGCTTCCCGGTGCTGTATCAGCGTGTGCCACGCCTCGCCGAGATGCTACGCATCGCCCACGCCGACGGCAGCTTCGGTCGCGTGCTTGCTCAGTTGGCGCGCATCGACGTGCTAATCCTTGACGATTGGGGCATGACACCGCTCGATCAGGCGGCGCGCCATGATCTGCTGGAGGTCATCGACGATCGCGGCAACGGCAAATCGACCCTCATCACCAGCCAGCTACCGATCGAACACTGGCACGCCTGGCTCAACGATCCCACCCTCGCCGATGCCATCCTCGACCGTCTCGTACACCGCTCTCATCGCATCGTGCTGAAGGGCGAATCGATGCGCCGAAAGTCCTCCGCCAAGCCAGCCGCCGATACCTCATCGTGACCGGTCCAGTTACACTCGAGTGCACCGCACAATGACTGGCGCTGACCGGTCACGATCAACCGAAATACGCGGTCACGATCGCCGAAATCCGCAGCAAGGTGGCAACCGCCACTCGCGCAGCCTGCTCGGGGGGATAGCCGTACACGCCGCAACTGATCGCCGGAAAACCGATGCTGTGCAGATCGTGCTCCATCGCCAATGCGATGCTTGAGCGATAGCAACTCGCCAACAAGGCGGCTTCACCGGCATGGCCACCGTGCCACACTGGCCCTACGGTATGGATGACATAGCGGGCCGGCAGATTGAAGCCCGGTGTGATGCGAGCCTCGCCAACAGGGCAGCGTACATCGGGCGCGACCTCGGGCAATGTGCGGCAAGCTGCCAGCAGCGCTGGTCCGACTGCACGATGGATGGCGCCGTCCACACCGCCGCCACCCAGCAACCTCGGGTTGGCAGCATTCACGATGGCGTCAAGGGCCAGTCGGGTAAGGTTGGCAGTGATGACAATCATAGGCATCTTTGGGCTTATGCTTAGCTTATGTGAACGGTGACACCCAGAGTGCTGAATCATGCCAAAAACGGAAGATATTTCCTTTGGTTACCTGCTGAATGACGTCACCCTGTTGTTCCGCAAGCATTTCGATCGGCGCGCGGTGAAATTCGGCCTGACACGCGCCCAGTGGCGCGCCACCAAGATGTTGCACCACCGCGAGGGCCTGCGTCAGACCGAGTTGGCCGACTTCCTGGAAATGGAGCCCATCGCCGTGGGGCGTGTGATCGACCGGCTGCAGGCGGCGGGTTTTGTCGAGCGTCGGCCGGATCCCAAGGATCGACGGGCGTGGCGTCTTTACATCACGGCACAGGCCAGCGACGTGATCGATGATATGGAGCGCATTGCCTATGAGCTGCGCCGTGAATGTACGGCGGGCGTTACCTACGAGGAAATGTCCCAGGCCATGGACGTGATGACCCGGATCAAGGAAAACCTGCAGGCGCTCGATGTCACCGAAGCGCCGGTCGAACCCCTCAAAGAGGATTAAGGCCGCACCTGCTTTTGAACGCGACCTGACCGGCGCGCTTATTCCTCCGCGCCATCGTGGGCAAACGCGCCCGGCGCCGAACCGAAGTCGCCATCCGCTTGTGCGGCCATGTAACTGAATACGGCATACACCGCCACGTTCTGCGCAAGCTGCTTTGGATCGATCTTGTCCAGAGTGTCGTTCGCGGTGTGGTGCCAGTCGAAGTAGTAGGTGGCGTCCTGGGCCAACGTCAACGCAGCCATGCCCTTGCGGTGCATCTGTGAAAGATCGGAGCCGCCTCCGCCCGGCTGCTTGGCGTCGTAGGCTACGCCAATTGGCTGAAGCACCTTGGCTATCTGCTCGATAGCGCCGCGTGCTTGCGGTTTTACGCTGGCACTCATCTGCCAGACTGGCGCCGCGCCGAGGTCGGATTCGGAACCGAGCTGGAAGCTGCCCACGGCGGCGGCATGTTTGTCCGCATACGCACGACCGCCCCACAAACCCATTTCCTCGTTGGCGAAGGCGATCACCCGCACCGTGCGATCCGGGCGCTGCGGCAGATCGTGAATCAGTTTGGCGGCACCCAGGGCAATCGCCACGCCGGCACCGTCATCGATGGCGCCGGTGCCCGGATCCCAGGAATCGAGATGGCCGCCGATGGCGACCACTTGATCCGGATATTTGCGGCCAACAAGATCACCGATCACGTTGTATCCGGTGTATTGGCCTTCGATGCCGCAGTCCAGATCCAGCTTCACCGTGACCGGCTTGCCGTAGGCGAGCACGCGCTCGAGCTGATCGGCATCCGGGTTGGAGAGCGCTGCCGCTGGAATCGATTTGGCTGGATCGGTAAAGCCGGTCAGGCCCGTATGGGGGGTGCGGCTGCTGGCATCCGTTCCCGCCGAGCGCAACAGGAAACCCGCCGCTCCCTTGCCCATGGCCACGACTGGCCCTTGCATGCGGATGCCGGAGCCGAGGTCGTAGTCGCGGCCGTCCTTGGTGCGGTGCATGCGAAAGCCGATATAGACGATCTTGCCCTTCACCGTGGCCGGATCGGCGGCCTTCAAGGCATCCAGGCTGGCGAACGGCATCACCTCCGCGGTCAGCCCACCCTTGGGCGTACCCGGGGAGTAACCCAGCGCGGTCAGCGTCAATGGTTGCGGGAAGGGGGCGACGATGGCGCCGTGCTCGCTGCGACGCACCCACAGCGGATAGGTCACCGGTTCGGTATAGACCTTGTCAAAGCCAAGTGCCTTGAAGCGTGCGATGGCCCATTCCCGGGCGCGTTGATCGTTCACGCCACCGGCCAGACGCGAGCCGATCTCGGTAGTCAGGGCCTCGACCGTCGTGTAGGCGGTGTCATCATGCAACGCCTTGTCGCGTAGCTGCTCGGCAGTCTGCACGGCGGCGGCGGGAATCGTGGTGGGCGCATCCGTGGCGCCGGCAAATCCATAGACCAGCATCAGGCTGGCGGCGAGCAAGGTGAGAGCAGGACGGCGCATGAAAGACTCCCGATGACCAACCTCCATTATGGAGCCCGTCCCAGTTGATGCTTAGGCCGGAAGTCATAGCTGCAAGGGTTTACTGCCGATTTTTCAACAGATCGCGAATGTCGGTAAGCAGGGCCACTTCCGCCGGAGTCGCTGAGGTGGTGCGGATGTGCATCTTATTGATGATCTTGACCAGGATGAAGATGGCGAACGCGACGATTACAAAGGCAATCACCGTGTTGACGAAACTGCCGTAATTGACGGAGATCTCGGCGACCTTGTGCGCGGGGTTGCTGTTGTCGGCCGGACGTATCACCCACTTCATCGCCGAGAAGTCGATGCCGCCCGTGATCCAGCCAATGGGCGGCATGATGATGTCGCTGACTAGCGACGAAACGATCTTGCCAAACGCGCCACCAATGACGATACCGACCGCCATGTCGACCACATTGCCACGCATCGCAAATGCTTTGAATTCCTGCAGCATGCCCATTGTTGTCTCCCCAAGGTTGTGCGCCTGATGGCGGTGTGGACTTTAACAGGCTGTTAGAAGTGCTTGTTACGGTGGCCCTCAGGCGACTTTGCCATCCAGCGTGGCAATGTCCTGTAGTTCCGCATGAAAGCGGTCGCCGCGTTCAAGCGCCGCCACCCCGGCCGGTGTGCCTGTGAAGATCACATCACCAGGCTTGAGCTCGAACAGCGTGGACAATGTCTTGATGATGTCGACCACGCTATGCACCATCTCGCCCAGATGTCCGCACTGGCGCAACGTGCCATTCACTTGCAAGCTGATTTCGGTCTCCGCACCGGGGGAGACCTCGCTGGCCATGCGAAGCGCGGATACCGGCGCGGAATGGTCGAAGCCCTTGGCGACATCCCAGGGATGGCCTTTGGCCTTGGCGATGGCCTGCAGATCGCGGCGAGTCAGATCCAGTCCCACCCCGTAACCGAAGATTGCTTCGGCGGCCTGGTGAGCATCCAGATCACGGCCGCCTGTCTTCAGCGCCACCACCATTTCCACTTCGTGGTGCAGGTTAACAGTGGCTTGGGGGTAGGGCAGGTCGGCACCATCAGTAACCACCGCGTCGGCCGGCTTGCAGAAGAACATGGGTGCCGAAGCATCCACACTCGCGCCCATTTCGCGTGCATGCTCGGCGTAATTGCGGCCGATGCAGAACACACGGCGGACAGGAAAGCGTTCTTCGCGTCCGATGACAGGAATACTGGGGAGGGTTGGGGGATCGATGACGTAGCGCATATAGGAAAGTTAGCAGCGAATGGTGGCAAGGAAGCGAATAGTGACCCACGGAAATCGTTGTCAGCTCAATCGCGAACATGCTCAAGCTCTCGCATACTCACGCCTCTTCGTAACTGATGCCAAATATCAGGTCTTGCGCAACGCATCCGCGATACAAATTCTAGATATGAGGATCGCCGGCCACGCACCAGCGATTAGCGCGCATAAGAGCACCGCGCCGATCGCAGCAAGGGCCGCTTCGGGGCGTACGGATAAGCTGATCGCCATGGCGCTAAAGCCGTTGGAGGTAAGCACAGACTGACCATGCAGAAAACTGACTGAGGTCAATGCCCCAATTGCTCCTCCCAGAAAGCCAAGTATCAGCGCCTCGGTCAGTAACTGCGCGGCAACAGTGATGGGGTCGAATCCAATGGCTCGAAGCGTTGCCAACTCCCTCAGTCGGCTCTGGATGGCCGACAACATGGTATTGACCGCAGCGAGCATCGCTGCGATTCCCATTACCAGGACGATCGCCAATCCTGGAATCAGTGCCAACTTCCTGAAACGATCCGCCTGCTGCACGAGATAATCATGTTCTCGAAATACATTTGCTGGACCAATGCGGCCGTGTTTCGAGCGAAGCGACTTCCAACTTCGGAAAACGAACTTCTGGCTAGGATGATGGCGACATCATCCGATCCAGCCGACCGCCAGAAGCCAGACAGGCCGCTGGCAAGTGCAAGGACGGACACCAACACGCCTCCCGTCACAGCAAATCCAACGACCGCGACGATCGACGACGATGTCCTTGACGGAAGCGAGTGGATCGACATGACGAGCAACGACAAGAATCGACTCAACACGGCTTTCACAGTGTCTCCCCCTTAATCGCGAGAACTTGGGCGAAGCGGAAGGCGGCTGGCCTTGTACGCGGGTAGCCCGGACGAAAGCACGGCAAATCCGATCGCCATGGCGGCATAAAAAGCAATGCCAGGGAGGGGGAAATGAAATCCTGGAAGGAAATTTTCCACATGCGGACGAAGCGCGGTTACCAAGCCCATCGCCATTGCCAGTCCGCAAAATGCGCCGGCGAAGGTGAGTGTCATCGCTTCCACAATGACTAGCGCTAATACGCTACCTGGCTGAAACCCAAGGGCCTTCATCGTGGCTAGCTCGACCCGACGCATTTGCACCCGTTCATGCCATACGTTATGCGAAAGCAGCAACATGGACATGAATACGAGTCCTGCCACCATCACGGTGATCTTGCTGAAATCAACGAGTTGAGTGAGCTGATTTTCCATTTCTTGATTTTCTGGATGCGTAATGAGTCTCGGTGACGATGTGGCGAAGAGTTGATCAATCTCGGATGCAATACGCGTAGCTTGATCAGGTGCGTCAATGGAAGTGACGAATCCGATCACGACATCCTTGTTACCTATTCTCGCGTCATTGAAATAAGCGTAGTGAACGAATGTGAGATCGCCAGGCACTTTTGGATCGTCACTGTGATAGACCGCATTGATGTGAAAAGACCAGCTCGCCGAACCGGCTGTGTCCAGCACGTTGGTTTGAAGTGTCACCGTCTGGCCCAATTGCCAGCCATAACGCTTGAGTATGTCCGGACCGACCAACAGCGACTGCTTATCGTTAAAGAATGCCCTGCGTTGGTCATCCGGCACTTTCAGCTCGGGAAAAGTCCCAAATAGATCAGGCGCGGAGACCGCCTGCAATAACAGATGCCTCGGATCGTCTTGGTAGGCGGCCGGCTCCGCATTGACATAGAGCACCGAAGCGACACCTGGTACGGAAGCAATCTTTTGTGCATAGCTCACGGGGATAGGCGCGGTCATGGCACTGCTGCCCTGGCTTCGCACGCGATGAGATGATGCCTCGCTGCGACTCGCTGTAAAAGTTTGTTGCACGCTAATCAGCACCCCAAACAGTAAGAACGCAATCGATATGCATACAAAGGTTACTACTATTTGTGATTGCTTATAACGAAGTCCCGACACCACCAGCCCCATATAGCCCATCGTTCGTTCCTTGGTTCCTTTTGTTCGCGCTAGAAAATGCAGACACCTTGGCTTACAGCACGCTGGATAAAACATGGAGCCTAAATCTCTGAAAAAATCCCCAGGCCCTTGCCAGCCAACCCAGCCAAAAGATGATCATCAGCGACTGAAACAAAGGCGGCGCGACCACAGTATTCATTGCAATGCGCAAATCATTCGGATAGCTAGCGACTTGCGCTGGATGTGGTATGGCGAAAATATGACCATTGATAAGCAGGAAAAGGCCGACCAAGAGGCCGGCACATTGCAAGAACATATCCGTCATCAATTCGAAGCGCGAAGACTTCTTCCACGCCAAAAACGCATCCACCAGTATGATGGTGACACACCAAGCGCTAATAACCAGCCTTGGCACGCCAAGAAACTGCAAGGACAGGATCGGATACGTTGACACCCGAAAATGCGGCTCGCTGATCAGCATAACCAGACCTACCTGATCTGGCACTACGTTAAGACAGAACAAAAGTACGATGGCCAGCACGCGGCGATGAAGCCGGTAGCGTGGCGGCAGGTTGGTGACATCCAGAACGGCGGTTTTGACTTGCGTAAACTCCTGAGTCCGGATCATTGACATGGATTCGGCCACATGGCGAAGGGGCTCGAGTTGATCTATCGCCACGAATATGAGAGTGATGATGGTGAAGACCACTACCGAGCTGATCGCAAGTTCACCAAGCATTTCCCATCGAAAGCCATCCATCAGCGAAAGCGAAGAAATAGTTATTAGCGTGGTGATCAGGGATGCCCAGAGCGTCCATTTATATACGGGATAGACACGCCCACCAATCAGTTCGTGACGTTTTTCGACAAAAGATCCGGCAAGCGCACGAGCCGGGGGCTTTCGCGTCAATATCCTTTTCATCATCTGCTCGCGATCGCCTTCTTGATCCGTTTTCGCTTCAGCCTCCAACTCTTCATAGAGATTGCTCATGACTTCACGAACAACCTCGTCGCGCATCCTCGCGGGCAGAAAATAGGACAGCGTTTTGGCGTATTTGTCGAAAGGACTCATTCCAGCTCCGGTTGTGTCTTAGAACGCGCACTCGCAAACTCATCGAAGGCCGATTTTTCCAACTCTTCGATGATTTGAACAAGCAGTGCGCGCTGTTTTTGCATAGCGTTGAGCATGACAACACCTTGCTCCGAAAGAGAGTAATACTTACGCATGCGGTCCCCCTTCGTATCCCAACGGCTCTTCAATGCCCCTTGCGCTTCTAATCGACGCAACATGGGATAGAGCGTGCCCTCCTTCAACGACATACCTAGCTGCGATAGAGCCTGCTTCACGCCGTAACCATGATTTTCAGAGCGGAGCTGAATCAGGACGGCCAGTGTTATCATCCCGCGCCTGAGTTCGATGGACAGATGCTCGGTCTCCAACTCAGCTTCCATTCCCCCTCCTTTGCAATCACCTGGATTTGGCTTTAAACGATGCTTTTCTCGTATCAGCCGGCGTCAAGCGGTCTTTCGCGCAGCCATTTCGTCGCTATCCATTTCTCCCCCTTGAGAACTGGCATGCCTGCATGCAAAGTCGCCTGCTCTCTCTCTTTGTAAGCAAAATACACAGCGGATCCCTTTATCGGAGTGACTGCAAGGCCAATATTTGGAAAGTTAGTTCCACCGCCCATTTCCGGGGTGTTGAGATACATCACGAGGCTGGCCACGCGTTGCCCACCATGCGACGTCACGGCCTCGTAGCTGGCGCTGTCGGGATCAAACCAATCGTGATGTGGCTGATATTGCTGGCCGGGCAGGTAACGTAGTATCTGGAGTTTTTCACCGTGGCTCACTGGGATGCGAAGCAGTGCGGCGATGCGTTCCTCCAAGCGTTTGATGAGTGGCGTCTCGCCAATATCAAGAAATACGCCATCGCTAGTACGGGCACGATGAATGTTATCGCGGCCGCTCCCGGCAATGACCAGTGATCGCTGCAAGCGTGGGGTGGCTAGGGCGATCAAACCGTCGCATTCCTGCCCCGAGAGCAATCCATCCAGCAAGCGAACAATGGGTGACGCCAATCTCAGCGAAATGTTGACGGTACAGTCATCAGCAAGAACCCGCGGTGGCTCAGGATGACGCACTCGCGGTAAGACATTTCGCTGTATCCCCTTTCCTTGGCGTGTTGTCGTTATTGCCATCAGTTATATCCCCTTATTGCCTAAAACCGTCGCACCCATGTGTTCTATGTAGCTTCGTCACGTCTCCTATCAATGGAAGGGAAAAGAGAATCCATGCCTCGTAAACAGTCATACCTTCACTGACAGAGAAGTCAGCGCCATGTGCATGATCGAGAGTGATGTCGTAATCAGACGATCCAGGGATGCCAAATGCCTTCACTGACGGATGCTCCTTAAAACGTAGCAGGGTTCAAGGCGAGCTTAGGGTTCAAGGCGAACCTCATGGGGTGAGGCCGCCTTGAAATAAACTGGTTCGCAATGTGCCGAGTGATCAATGCAACTTGGATGACAGCAACTCGAGGGAAAGATGCTCTTTATGTGTCAGATTTCTCTATGGCGACGTAGGTGTTCCATTATGCGGAGAGCGGATTAGTGGTTGGAGCGGTGACAGAGAGTTGCTTCTCACGCACGGTGGGGTTGACAGAAGTCCGTGGGGTCGAATGTTTGAGGTTTGATCTTGCCGCTTTTACTCGCTCGGGAAACGTTGCGGTTTATGAGTCAGACACGGTGGCCTGGCTGATGACGTTCCGTTTTTCTGTGATACGGTTCGGTGGAGTCTGCCATCGGCATACCTTTTTTGAATATGTTCCCCGGTAAGAAGCTAGTCATGACAGGTATTCAACACGCGCTGCTCGCGGCGGAGACAGTGACGCGCAAGCATCGGCGTGCCCTCCATGAGAATTTCACGGCGGACCCACTCATTGTCTATTCGGCGGCTGCCTGTACGTCATGGGACATGACAGGTGTCATTGACATAGATTGATGAGCGCCAGTGGAGGGGACATAACCGGGGCTACTATCGTGTAAACATCGGGGACAACAGGACCATAGCGTGGCCAATACCGATCTACTGAAGGAATTGAAGATTGAGCGCCATCAGCGCGATGAACATTCGGCGGGCGGAGTAGGGTCTTGGCGATGGATCGTTGGCGGCATCGTGGCCGTGTTGCTGGTGCTCGGTGCCGGCGGCGGCTGGTGGTTCAGCCATCGCACTATACCCGTGCATGTCGCGCAGGCCATCGCGGCAGGCAGCGATCCATCCGTCGGTGCCGTATTGCAGGCGACGGGTTACGTTACGGCGCGTCGGCAGGCCACCGTATCCGCGCAGATCACTGGCACCTTGACCGCGGTGTTGATTGAAGAAGGCGATCGCGTCAAGAAAGATCAGGTGCTGGCACGTCTGGACGACAGCGCGTACAAGGCCGCGCTGGATACCGCCGCGGCACAGGCCAAGGCTGCGCATGCACTGGTTGACCAGTACCAGAGCCAGCTCACGCAGAATCTGCGCGATGCGGCACGCGATGAGGCGCTTGCCAAACAGGGCCTGGTTTCCAAGCAGGCGGCGGAACAGGCGCGTACGCTTGCCGACAGCACGCGCGCACAACGGGTTTCGCAACAGCGGCAAGCGGTGGCGGCCGATGCCAATACCGTGCAGGCCCAGGTGAATTTCGACTACTGCACCATGCGTGCACCATTCGATGGCGTGATTACCACCAAGGATGCACAGGTCGGTGAAATCATTTCGCCGTTCTCAGCCGGTGGCGGTTTCACGCGCACGGGTATCGGCACCATCGTGGACATGGATTCGCTGGAAGTGGATGCCGATGTCAATGAAGCCTATATCGGCCGTGTCGTCCCGAAGATGCCGGCAGAAGCGGTGCTCGATGCGTATCCGGACTGGAAGATTCCCGCGCACGTGATTGCCATCGTGCCGGCAGCCGATCGCGGCAAGGCGACCGTGAAGGTGCGCGTGGCGCTGGAGCAGAAGGATGCACGCATCGTGCCGGACATGGGTGTGCGCGTATCTTTCCTGGAGAACGCGCCGACTGTTTCTGCTGCACAGGCGCCCAAAGGCGTGCTGGTGCCGGCGAAGGCGATCGTCCAGCGTGACGGTAGCGACAGCGTCTTCATCGTTGCGAATGGCAAGGCACATCGTCAGGCCGTGCAGCCGTCTTCGCAGCATTACGGCGATATGCGTCTGGTTCCCGCTGCGGTCAATCCAGGCGATGACGTGGTGGTGTCGCCATCAGATGCCCTGCATGACGGTTCGGATGTAAACGTGCAAGTCCATTAATCACGAATGACAGCCGGCTTCTGATGCGTCGGCACTGCGAGATCCACTTAGGAGGTTGTAGCTATGGTTACGTTGATCGAAATTCGCGATCTTTCCAAAGTGTATGAGCGCGGCAAACAGAGAGTTGAGGTGCTGCATCACATCAATCTCAACATCGCGGAGGGTGATTTCCTTGCCCTGATGGGACCCTCGGGCTCAGGCAAGACTACCTTGTTGAATCTGGTGGGTGGCCTGGATACGCCAACCGGCGGCAGCATTACCGTAGCTGGCCAGCGCATCGACCAACTCGGCGCCGGTGCACTGGCGCGCTGGCGTGCGTCGAACGTGGGTTTCGTGTTCCAGTTCTACAATCTGATGCCGATGTTGAGCGCGCAGAAGAATGTTGAGCTGCCGCTGCTGCTGACCAAGCTTTCTTCAGCACAACGGCGCAAGAATGCCGCCATCGCGTTGCAACTGGTGGGCCTGGACGAGCGTGCCTCGCACAAGCCGGCTGAACTGTCGGGCGGCCAGCAGCAGCGCGTGGCGATTGCTCGGGCCATTGTGTCGGATCCCCATTTGCTGGTCTGTGACGAGCCGACGGGCGACTTGGACCGTCAATCGGCGGAAGAAGTGCTTGGCCTGCTGCGTCAGCTCAATCGTGAACATGGCAAGACCATCGTGATGGTCACGCACGATCCGAAGGCAGCCGAATATGCGGACCAGACCTTGCACCTCGACAAGGGCACCCTGGTCGAACAAGTGGTGGCGTAGTTTGCCGCCAGCCTTGACCCCTCATCCGCCCTTCGGGTGCCGTCTCCATGACGGGTAGAAGGGAAGTCGCAGAGGAGTTTTTCCATGAAATATTTTCATCTCATCTGGGCAGCATTATTCCGGCGCAAGACCCGCACGGTGCTTACCCTGGTCTCGATCGCAGCGGCCTTCTTGCTGTTTGGCATGCTCGACGCGGTGCGTACTTCGTTCGATCAGGCTGGCAAGAGTGCCAACGGTGCGCAGCGCCTGCAGACCGGTTCCAAGCTGTCCTTCATCGATACCTTGCCACAGGGTCTGGGTGACAAGATCGCCGGGGTGCATGGTGTGAAGTCGGTCGCCTATGCGAACTGGTTTGGCGGTGCGTATCAGGATCCGCACAATCAGGTATTCACCTTTGCCGTGAGCGACAACTACATCGATCAGTATCCGGAAGTGCAGGTCGGTGACGACGCGCGAAAGGCCTATCTGAACACGCGGACGGGCATTCTGGTGGGCGAAAAGCTGATGGAAAAATACCACTGGAAAGTAGGTGACAAGATTCCGTTGCAGTCGAATATTTTTCCGCAGCAGGACGGCAGCAAGAACTGGACCTTCGACATTGTCGGTGTGATGCATCCCGCCGACCAGAGCGTGGCTTTCTATGGCCAGATGATCCTGATGCACTGGAAATATTTCGATGATGCCGTGATGAAAGGCTACAACGATGGTCATGTGGGCTGGTACGTGACGCGCGTCAACGACGTCAACCAGGCCGATCAAATTGCCAAGGCCATTGATGCGATATCGATCAATTCAGATCATGAAACCCGCACGCAGACCGAAGCGGCGGCAACAGCGTCGTGGATGAAGCAACTGGCCGATATCGGCCTGATCGTCGGTTCGATCATGGGCGCGGTGTTCTTCACGCTGCTGCTGTTGACGGGCAACACCATGATGCAGGCGGTGCGCGAGCGCACGTCGGAATTGGCGGTGTTGAAAACCTTGGGCTTTTCCGATCGTGATGTGCTGGCCATGGTGTTGGCGGAGTCGGTGTTGTTGGTGCTGCTCGGAGGAGTAGTCGGCATCGCACTGGCGGCAATGCTCATTCCCGTTGTCAGCGCGGGTAGTGGCGGCATGCTGAACCTGCCTACGGTAGGCGCGGATAGCTGGCTGCTGGGTATCGCATTGATGCTGGCCATTGGTGCGGTGGTCGGTGCCATCCCCGCATGGCGGGCGATGCGCCTGAATATTGTCGATGCACTGGCCGGTCGGTGACGGGAGTCGTGATCATGAGATTTCTATTCAATCTGTTCGTGTTAGTGGTCTTGGTGGTGGCGCTGCTGGTATGGGCGCAGTTGCCCTGGTATGCCGTGCTGGCCCTGGTGGTGCTGTTCGCTGCATGGATGGGATTGAGCCGGCGTGGTCGGCAGGCGGCCTCGGTGACAGGCGTAGGTATCAGCACGCTCAGGCAGCGGCTGGGGTCTTCATCGGTGGTGGTGATTGGCATTGCCGGCGTGGTAGGTGTGCTGGTGGCGTTGCTAGCCATGGGCGAGGGCTATAGCGAAACGTTGCGCAAGACCGGCAGTGACGATACGGCCATCGTATTGCGTGGCGGCTCGGCCAGTGAAGTCAGTTCGGTGTTGACGCATGACAGCATCCTGGTCATCGAACAGGCACCAGGCATAGCGCGCGACAAACAGGGCAAGCCGATGACTTCGGGCGAGATCGTGGTGGCGGCCAATCTGCCGGTGAGAGGCGGTGGGCCAGACGATGAGGGCAGTGTGCAAGTGCGTGGTGTCGACGATCAGGCGTGGGCGATACGTCCCAATGCAAAGATCATTGCAGGTCGTGCCTTCCAGTCTGGCATGCGCGAGCTGGTGGTCGGACAGGGGGCGCAGCGGCAGTTCGTGGGTCTGCAGCCTGGGCACGAAGTGAAGCTCGGCGCGCAAACCTGGAATGTGGTGGGCGTGTTTGCATCCGGCGATGCCTACGATTCGGAAATCTGGGGCGATGCCGGGGTCGTGGCGGAAACCTATCGCCGTGGCAGCAGTCGCACTTCCGTGTTCGCCAAGCTCACCGACGCCAAAGCGATGGATACGTTCAAGGCGACGCTGGCCAGCGATCCGCGCGTGCAAGTGGATGTGGACACCACGCTCAACTACTTCAGCAAGCAATCCGAAGGCATGAGCAAGGTGATGCGCGTGATGGGCATTACCGTGGGTTTGATCATGGCGATCGGCGCCATCTTTGGTGCACTCAATACCATGTTCGCCGCTGTGGCTGCCCGCGCGCGGGAAATTGCCACGCTGCGTGCCATGGGTTTCCGTGGCGTGCCAGTGGTCGTCGCGGTGATGCTGGAAACCATGTTGCTGGCCCTGCTTGGTGGTCTTATCGGCGGCTTGCTGGCCTGGCTGATTTTCAACGGCTGGACGGCTTCCACCTTGGCGACCGGTACCACCGGGCAACTGGCGTTTACTTTCAAGGTGACGCCGGGACTGTTGTGGGAAGGTTTGAAGTGGGCGCTGGCGATCGGCTTTGTCGGCGGCTTATTCCCGGCACTCAGGGCAGCACGTTTGCCGGTTACCACGGCATTGCGCGAGCTGTGAGTTACTCGCATGGAGCTAGGGATGCTCTGATCTTTACCGGCTTCCATGATGGGTGGCAGGACGCGAATGGTGGATCACCACGTACTCGCCTTCCAGCACTTCCGGCTCTCGTGCCTGGCGGGCAGACGAGCGCGTCAGGCCGCCGCGCTTCCACTGACGCCACCCCAGCCACAACGCACCGCCGACCATCAGCACGCCCGCCACGGCCAGCCCAAACACCATCAGGACACCGATGACGAGCAGGCCCAGGACCAGACTCAATGCCTGGGCTAGCGGATTACGGCGACGATGCATCAGCGGTAAAACAATGCGCATGTTAAAAATCCGTGTGGTAAAATCAATGACTTACGTGTGTGACAATGAGGCCTTCTGGCCTCCAAGGCAAGTGCCGATGGATACAGCAACCTCCCTGCGCCGTCTTTGCCGGCTTGATGATATGCACGACGGCGAAGCAATAGCGGTGGATGTGCTGATGCCAGAAGGCGAGGAAAGCGTGATCCTGCTGCGCCAGGGCGAGCGCGTGAACGCCTGGCTCAACATCTGTCCGCATGCCGGTCGTCGCTTGGACTGGGCGCCGGGCAAATTCCTGGTTTCCAAGGGCGTATTGGTGTGTGCGGCACACGGCGCCAGCTTCCGTGTCGACAACGGCGAGTGCATCGGCGGCCCATGCAAGGGTGAAAGCCTGCACGACGTACCGGTGCGAGTGGAGCAGGGAGAGATAATGCTCGACCGTTAAGGTAGCGCTGCCTTAAGGATCACCTCGCTCCGGCGTTACAGCCGTGCGTCGACCTGATCCTTGGGCAGCATGCCTTTGATGTCGTAAACCACCCCGTTGGGCATGGTCAGCGCACGCATGTCGTAATCGCCGCCCGGTTTGAATTGCTGGTGAGCGACAGCGAGCACCACCGCGGCATAGCTGCCATTTGACTCGATCTCCGGCAGCAGGCTCAGCCCGTAATGGTCGTGAGCCTCGTTCGCATCGGCCCACGGATCGTACACATCGACCGATGCGCCGTAGCTTTCCAGCTCGCGCACCAGCTCGACCACACGCGTGTTGCGCAGGTCAGGGCAGTTTTCCTTGAAGGTAAGCCCGAGCACCAGCACGCGGCTGCCGCGGATCGCGTGGCCCTGGCCGACCATCAGCTTGATCACTTCGCTGGCGACGTGCTGGCCCATCGCATCGTTGATGCGGCGGCAGGCCAATAGGATGTCCGGGTAGTAGCCGGTGGATTGCGCTTTCTGGATCAGGTAGTACGGATCGACGCCGATGCAATGCCCGCCAACCAATCCAGGCTGAAAGGGCAGGAAGTTCCATTTGGTGCCCGCGGCGGCTAGCACATCCTGCGTGTCGATGCCAAGGCGGTGAAAGATGAGCGCGAATTCGTTGATCAAAGCGATATTGGCATCGCGCTGGGTGTTCTCGATGACCTTGGCCGCTTCGGCCACTTTCAGGCTCGGCGCCTTGTGTGTGCCGGCGGTGATGATGCGCGCGTACAGCGCGTCAACAAAATCCGCCGCTTGCGCAGTGGAACCGGAAGTGATCTTGGGGATCGTGGTGAGCCTACGCAGCGTGTCACCGGGATTGATGCGCTCCGGGCTATAACCCACGGTGAAATCGAGATTGAAGCGCAAGCCGGAAGCACGTTCGAGTTCTGGCACGCAGATTTCTTCGGTAGCGCCTGGATACACAGTCGATTCGTAGATCACGATATCGCCATGCTTCAACACCGCGCCGACCATCTGGCTGGCGCGGATCAGCGGAGTGAAGTCCGGTCGCTTGTGCTCGTCCACCGGCGTCGGCACGGTGATAATGAAGACGTTGCGGTCGCGCAGGGATTCCAGGTCGGTAGCGAAGCGTAGTTGTTTCGCTGCGGCAAGTTCCTCGACGGTGGTTTCCTGATTGCCGTCCGTCCCGAGCTTCAGCGCATCGATGCGTGCGGCATCGATGTCGTAACCGACAGTGTCGAACAAACGGCCGAACTCCACGGCGAGCGGCAAGCCGACGTAGCCAAGTCCGATGACGGCAAGGCGAGGGTCGCGATGATGGGTTGTCACGGGAGCTCCCAGATAACTGATTGAATATGACCGTCATGCCCGCGCAAGCGGAGACATTTTCACAACAGCGAGGCTAGTCAATCCCTGTTAACCCGACCGCACGATATTCCCGCTGGCGCGGGCTATGACTGCGCGGAGCATTCCCGCAAACCATCCGCGCACACAAGCGCCGATTTTAGCGATACATCAGATTAATGGCGATTAACGTGATCACCAGGACGATAAACGTCAGCGGAATGCCGGCACGCATGAAATCCCTGCTGCTGTAATCGCCAGGCCCCGTCACCATCATCAGGGCCGGGTGGCCGGAGCTCAGCAGGAAGGTGTTGGACGAGGACACCGCAACGATCAACGCGTAGGCAGAAGGGTTGCCACCCGTGGCAACCGCCACACTGATCGCCACCGGCACCATCATCACCGTGGCGCCCACGTTTGACATCACCTGTGAGAACAGCAAGGTGAGAATGGCCAGTGAGCCTTGCAGGATCCACGGCGAGGCGCGGCCGAGGTGCAGCAACACTTCCTGTGCAACCCATGCAGCGGTGCCGGTGGCGTCCATCGACCAGCCCAGTGGAATAAGGCAGGCGGTCACAAAGATCGTCTTCCAGTTTACGGCCTTGTACGCCTCATCCATATTCAACACGCCACTGAGCAGCATGCCGATGGCGCCGGTCATCATCGCCACGGAAAGATCGAGGTTGGTGAACAGGGCGAGGCATTTCGCCAGCAGGAAAAAGCCCACCGCCTGCCAGATTTTGTTGGGGCGCTGTTCTTCGCGCGGGACGTCGGTGACGACGACCAGATCCTTGTCTTCCGACACTTCCTGCAAGGCTTTCCAGCTCGAATGCAGTACCAATGTATCGCCGGTGCGCAGGCTGACGGCGCGCAGATCATCGCGATAGACGTGATCGCCGCGCGTGATCGCCAGTACCGAAATGCCATAACGCTTGCGCAAACGCAGATCGCCCACCGACTGTTTGAGGAAGCGCGAGCTGGGCGGAATCACCGCCTCGGAAATGCCGGCGCGCGTGGGGTTGAACAGCTCGCCCAACTGACGCATGCGCGGCGACAACTTGCAGAGCTGGTTGTTGGCGAAGCGGTTGAGTTCTTCGCGCGGCCCCAGCACGCCAAGAATGGAGCCGACCCAGATCACCTGGTCAGCCGGCGGTGCCATGCGCGCTTCGCTGCCGCTCTTGATCGCCAGGATCAGCGGTGCGCCGTGCAGTTGCTCGACTTCGCCGATGCTCATGCCGACCAGCGGGCTTTCCGCGGTGACGGTCAGTTCGGCGGTTTCACCCACGATGCCGTAAGTCTCGGCGAAGTAACTTTCGGTACGGCCCGGCGTTACTTTATGCCGTTCGTCCTCGCGATCTGGCAGCAGTTTGTGGGTGAAAAAGTAGAAAAACAGGATGCCTGCCACCGCCAGGGTCAAACCGATCGGCGTCACGCTGAAGAGACCGAACTTGGGCACGGTTTGCGCACCCGGTGGCAGGTTGGCGTTGGCGCTGGCGATCAGGTCGTTGAGGACAATCAGCGGCGAGTTGGCGATCAGCGTGGTGTTGGTGGCGGTGAGGATGCAGAACGCCATCGGCAGCAGCAGCCGTGAGATCGGCACGCCGGTACGTGCGGAGAGACGGCTGGTCACCGGGATCATCAGGGCGGCGAGCGCCTGGCTCGGAATCACCGCGCTGAAAAGGCTGGTCACCGAGTTGATCACCACACCCAGCCGAGATTCCTTGCCGCGTGCCATGCGCATCACGAACTGGGCGGTCAGGCCGAGCACGCCGGCACGGTCGAGTCCGGCGCCCATGATCATGATCGCGATGATCGCAATCACGGCGTTACCGGCAAAACCATTGAAAACGCGGTCAGAAGGGATCAGTCCGGTCAGGCCGATCACCACCACCACCAGCAAGGCCACCATGTCAGCGCGGACCCACTCCAGCACCAACATGAGCATGGTGAAACACACCAGCCCGAGTACCAGGATCATTTCGGGGGTGAGGGTTAGCGCCACTATCGATCATCCCTGTCGGGCGCTGGACAAGGCTGGAAGTTGGGCAGCAGTTGCTTCACGCGAGGACTCGTCCCTGTTTGACAGGAAAGTATAAGCGTGTGGGGTGCTTAGCTGGTGAACCGTTGCCGCATTGCGGGCGTCGGTGGATGGTTGGGGTCACCCAGCCCGGGGCTCAGGCCTTGCGGTACAGAAGATCCCAAACGCCATGGCCGAGCCTCAAGCCACGTCGTTCGAAGTGGGTCTCGATACGCCAATCCGGCTTTTCGGTGTACTGCCCGGGGCCGGCTGTATTACGCCAGCCTGGCGAGGCTTCCATCACCGCGACCATATGCTGCGCATAGGGCTCCCAGTCGGTGGCCAGGTGCAGCAATCCGTCGGGTGTCATGCGCGTGGCGAGCAGGGCAACAAAATCAGGCTGGATGATGCGACGCTTGTTATGGCGCTTCTTGTGCCAGGGATCGGGGAACCAGATGCGGGCCTCGGCTAGCGTGCCGGCGGGAATCTCGTGTTCCAGCACCTCGACGGCGTCGTGCTTGTAGATGCGCACATGGGCGGCATCCCGCGCGGCCAGGGCATTCATCAGCCGCCCGACGCCGGGGCCATGCACCTCCACGCCGAGGTAGTCGCGTACCAGGTCATGCTCGCTGGCCCAGGCGAGCGCTTCGCCATTGCCAAAGCCGATTTCCAGCACAAGCGGGGCATGCCGACCGAAATGCGCGTTGAAATCTTGCGCAGTGCCTGAGTAGTCGATACCGAAACGCGCCCAATGGTCATCGAACGCACGCTGTTGGGCTGGCGTCATGCGGCCTTCGCGCAGCGCGAAACTGCGGATGCGGCGCATGTAGGGGGTGGCGTCGTGGTCGGCGCGATCGCTCATCAGCCGATGGTGCCGTCGATCGGGCTGGAAGCCGAGGCAAAGCGTTTGCGCGGAATGCGGCCAGCACGGAATGCGGCACGGCCGGCTTCGATGGCCAGCTTCATCGCATGGGCCATCAGCACCGGATCCTTGGCGCCGGCAATGGCGGTATTCATCAGTACGCCGTCGCAGCCAAGTTCCATCGCGATCGCCGCATCGGAAGCGGTGCCCACGCCAGCGTCGACGATGATCGGCACCTTGGCGTTCTCGATGATTTCCAGCAGGTTGTAGCGGTTCTGGATGCCAAGGCCGGAGCCGATGGGTGCGGCCAGCGGCATCACTGCCACGCAGCCAATCTCTTCCAGCTTGCGCGCCAGGATCGGATCGTCGCTGGTGTAGACCATCACGTCGAAGCCGTCGACGACGAGCTGTTCGGCGGCCTTCAGGGTTTCCACCACATCCGGGAACAGCGTGCGTTCGTCGCCCAGCACTTCCAGCTTCACCAGCTTGTGGCCATTCAGCAACTCGCGCGCCAGCTTACAGGTACGCACGGCATCGACCGCGTTATAACAGCCGGCGGTATTGGGCAGCAGGGTGAATTCGTGCGGGGGCAGGGCATCGAGCAGGCTCGGTGCGTTGGGATCCTGGCCAAGGTTCACGCGGCGGATGGCGGCAGTGACGATCTCGGCGCCCGCGGCCTGGGTGGCGCGGCGAGTTTCGTCCAAGTCCTTGTACTTGCCGGTGCCGGTCAGCAGGCGCGAGCCGTAGTTTTTGCTGGCGATGATCAGGGGGTCGGTGTTGTCAAGCGTCTTGATATTCATAGGGCTACATCACATCTGGGCGCGAGGAAGAAGGTGTCGGATCGGATCAGCCGCCGCCGATGGCGTGGACGATCTCCACCTGATCGCCTTCGCGCAGTTCATGACTCTCGTGCATGCTGCGCGGCACGATCTCGTGGTTGACCTCCACCGCGACACGGCGACCGGCATAACCGGTTTCGAGGAGCAATTGGATGACGGTGGCGCCTTGGCCGCAATCGTGCGGATGGCCATTCAAAGTGATCTGCATCCACCCATTGTAGCCGGCCCGGCGACGGGTCGTAGAGCAAGGAATGCTTGAGTTTATTACTGCGAAAGAAATTGCAGCCAAACTGGAAGGAACGCTGCCTGCAGGTTTTAGCAAATTTGAGACGCTTACTTGTCATTCGGCTGAGGCGCGCAGACTTACTTTATTCGATAGTGGCACATTGGATGACACTACCAAAACGGGGGGTAAGGGTGAGGATAAGCAGGAAGCTTACGCACAAACCTTGGCCAACGAGCTATCAGAGCATGGGTTTGTAGCGCCTGAAGTCAAGGGGTACATAGGTTCGGTCATTGCAGATGAAAATGGGAGGACACGCAGGACCATCGTCGAATTATCTGATGGAAGCGAGCATAGGCACATGCATGGTTATGATGTCAAAAAGGTTTTTACGCCCAAACCTTGACTTCGTGAGCTCTCCGGGGCATTTGAGGTATCCCCCGTTTTTTGCTCTGCAACGTCAATGTGCCTGTTCCTCCGTGGAACACCTGAGTCGAATCGCACAGTTGAGATTCGACGCTAATCCCGAGAGAGAAGCGGAGGTAACTCGTCCCTGCTTGGTTTCGGGACGTCCAGAGATAGGAGGTGGGGATCCAGTCCGTGAAGATGATGTGAAATAACAAGGCGTTGCCATTTTCTACGTATAACCACTTGTTTTTTCACATTTCATTGAGAATATTTAAGCCTAGTCCTATCCCTGAATGGCTTTAGGATTCGTATGATTTGTCCATCCTCGCAGGGGATGCCAGACTCAGCCGGCGCCATCAGAACGAAGGCGCCAGTGAGAACAGCGCCAGTGGTTGCAAGGGCCGATCCGGAAAGAATCTTTCATTGCGTGAGGACACGACCGTGCGCATCGCCATTCTCGAAGACACTGTCAAACTTGCCCATTCCGTTTCCAATTGGTTGCACAAGGCGGGCTATGAAAGCGTGATCCGCCATGATGGCGACAGTTTCGTGAGCATGCTCCAGAGCGAGCCGGCCGACATGCTGCTGCTCGATTGGGATGTGCCAGGCAAATGCGGCATCGATGTCCTGAAATGGGCGCGTACCACCCCCGAGCATCAACATGTGCCGATCATCATGCTGACCCAGCACGACGACGAGGCAAGCATCGTGCAGGGTTTGGATGCCGGAGCGGACGATTACATCGTCAAGCCCGCCCGCGAAGCCGAACTGGTGGCACGCATCCGCGCGCAGGCACGCAAGTATTACCCCGAGCATTTGCGCGAACGAAAGATCAAGGTCGGGCGCTACACCCTCGATGCCGATGCAGGCAGCGTGCTGGTGGACGGTGTGGATGGACAGGTTCTGGTGAATAATCTGTCGGACCGCGAATTTGCGCTGGCCATGCATTTCTTCCGCAACGTCGGCTGCGCGGTGACCAAGGAAGAACTGCGCGAAAATATCTGGGGCGAAAACGATTCTAAGTATGATGCGACGATTGCTACCTATGTCAGCAAGCTGCGCAAATCGCTGCATCTGCGCTCCAAGAACGGTATGTTGATTTCCACCGTCTACAACCGCGGCTATCGCTTGGAAGAACTGCTGCAAGCAGGGCGTAAACGGGCGCCGGCACGTGGTTTGCGGGCTTCTGCTCCGCATGCCTCCCCGCTATATTGAGTGCGGCTTTCTTCTTATCTGATGCATGACCGGACACCATCCTTGCGCGGCAAGGGTGGTGGTGTGCCAATCATGTCCGGGCTTCCATCACAGGAAATCGGGGGCGTCAGTTGTTATCGAGCAAGCCCAATATGCGACGCCTCTCGCGCACTACCCAGGCGCGCATTCTCATCGTCGGTGCGCTGCTGTTGCTGGCTGCTTTCAGTTGGCACCCAATGGGTGCCTCCATGTCCGGAGCTCTCGACAAGGTGTTGTTCGATACCGCAACGCGCTTATTCGCGTACCCAAGCTCCGATCAGGTTGCAGTGGTGCTGATCGACGACAAGACACTGAGTGAATACGGCACGGATGGCTTGACGTCACGCACTGCCACCTTGTTGCAGCGTCTCGATCGCGCAGCAAGCATCACCCTCGACTACACGCTGGCGGCAGACCTGCATACCGATGAACTGGCGACGGCCATGACGCGCAATAGTCGTGTGGTGCTGCCGATTTCCGCCAATACGTCAGGTTCCAGCGTAGACCTATGGCCGCCTGCCTTGAGCAAGGCAGCGGCGGGACGCGGCCAGCGTCATATCACGCTGGGGCACTATGGCGTGGTGACCGGGTTTGTGCCACGGCTTCCGGAAACCTTGGGTGGACATCCGAACATCGTCATGGAAGCCGTTCGGGTGGCAGGTGTGCAGCACGTGCTTGAACTGCCACACGTGCACCTGCGTTCCTATACGTTATCGCTGGCCTCCATGCGTACGCACGCCGTGCTGGTGATGTTGAGCCATTCGCAACAAATTCCCTCCTACTCCTTTGCCGATGTCATAGATGGCAAAGTGCCCGCTGAAACCTTCGCCGGCCGCATAGTGTTTGTGGGCGAGGTGATGGGTGAGGACGCGGGTTTTCAGATTTCTTCCCTCAATATGGATGCAGCATCGCGTGCACAACTGGATGCGCTGATGGCGGATGCCGTCGTCAGCGGCAACATGGCCAGTGAGTTGCCGGGTGCGGTAGCCGTGCCGATCTACCTTGCCATCGCGCTAGGCATGGTGTTTATCTGCCTGCGCGTGCCCGGCTACTGGATGCATGTCGCAGCGTTCGGCTGGTTCGTGTTGATGTTCCTGTTTCCGATGGCACTGCTGGCTGGACTGCATCGCTGGATGGGCCTTGGATTGCTGCCGCTGGTATGCGTTTTCATTTATACGCACTTTGCGTGGGAGCGTTTGCGTCGCACTCAGAATCTGCTGAAGCGCGAGATTGGCAAATTGCGGGCGGTGGCCGCCACGATGGGTGTGACGGAGCTGCCTGATGCCAAGCCGATCGCGCTGGAGCGCAAGCGCGATCCCTTGCGCGAAGTGCGTCAGGCTCTGCGGGAAATTCGCAGTTTGCAGAACACCTTCGTCAGCATGATCAACCAGTTGCCGTATCCCGTGTTCGTGGTGGTCGACCAGAAGATCTCAGTGTGGAACGCCAAGGCCGCGGAGTTGCTGGCTGCGGATGCGCGTCAAGACGATGCCGCCCTTTCGCTGGACGAAGTGCAGCAGCTGGTAGTCGCGTATTGCCATGGCGAAGAGAGCGCCAGTGAAGAGGTCACGCTCGGCGGACGCGAACACATGTTGCTCTACGTGCCTTATGCCAGTGTTGATACTTCCTTGTATCCCGGCGTGGAAGAAGGTCGCGCCTCCTTTCTGGTCTGCTTGATCGACATCGCCGGTATCAAGGAAGGCGTCACGCATGACAAGGCGGCCTTGCGCCATATCGCGCATGACCTGCGCAGCCCGCTTTCCACCATTCTTTCATTGATTGAGGAACGCGCAGAAGGCCAGCGTCGCGAAGCGCCGAACGACCCCGCCTTTCTCGAAAACCTGCGTCGGCAAGCCGATTATTCCCTGCGTGTCGCAAAAGATTTCCTGCAGCTTTCGCGCGCCGAACAGATCCGGTACGAGACCTTTGCACCGATTGCCTTGCTGGACATAGCCACCGAAGCGGTCGATCAGCTATGGATGGCAGCCGAGCATAAGACCATCGAACTGATCGGCCCGGAGTGCGACCTGGAAGACACCTTGCTGATGGGTAACCCGGACATGCTAATCCGTGCCCTGGTTAATGTGATCGACAACGCGCTGAAATACTCGCCTTCGCATACCGCCATTACCGTGCGCATCGTTGACCAAGGCGAGGAAGGCATGGTGTTGCATATCATCGATCGGGGTATCGGTATTGCCGAAGACGACCTGATTCATCTGTTCGACCCGTTCTTCCAGGTGGGTGGTAGCGGAAGCAGCGCGGACATGGGTGTCGGGCTGGGTTTGCCGTTCGTGAAAACGGTGGTCGAACGGCATGGCGGCTTCATCACCGTCATCAGTCAGCCAGGACAAGGTACGGATTTCCGCATCGTATTGCCGTATGCGTAAGTGGGATCAACAGGCGCTTGAACAGCGCCATACATCGCCTGGTACAGACGATCGACAACTACAACGGTACGAACTGATGGGGACGTTGGCCATGGATGCCGTACAGACATCCCATTCGAACTATCGGGGCCGGGTTGATTATTCATCGTTCAACCTGATCCCGGTTGCTGTGATTGCACTGAATCGCTTTTGTGGCGTTTTGCAGGTGTTTTTTTCCTTCGTCGCCTACTTCTATAAAGCGTGGATGATCGAGCCTAGTGAAAGTTCTAGGTGCCTACACCCTTCTCTGGAGGATGCTTGCACCGATAATGTCCCTTCACGTTCCTCCCGCAATACGAAACGACGGGTTACGCTTGCACTATTGCTGCTTATTAGCGCGCCGTGAATGTCGAACAATGTGTATGCAGATGCCGCTGCATGCCTCCAGCTTGAACAAGCGCTTGTTGCATTCCAATGCAGTAGCGGTCAGGTTGATACCCAATCGCAGATCATTTATTACTGCTTCACTGCTCCTGTGCCGAATTATCCTGGCATGACAGGGCTCTATACCACAGGGTATTCGTATTACTGGCATTTTTGGATGTCCAATTCCCCGTGGCTTTCTGCGGAGTACTACTGTTCCGCTGATCCGACTGTAAATACTGGAACGGGCGATATTACGGACGGCGGTGAAGGCAGGCCGTGCTCTTGCTCTGGGACCCCGGGTAATCCGGCAGGTAGTGCAAATGTGGGGGATTCCATTAATGCCTCTAACGGAAACAAATATCTGCAAGAAAACGATTTTGTACCTGATTCCGTGACCCCTCCTCGGCATGATTCCGCTTGGCCGTCCAAGGAGGCAATCAGCGCGATGGTGATGCCGCATTCGGCTATCGGATGTCAGGAAAAGAACCACTCACCGCGGCGCGCGGGCTTTTACACCGCCGCTTGCAGGCATCGCCGGGGTCATTTCCATGCTTGCGTGCAGCCGCACACCTCGCGATCGTTCGCGCGTAGGGATGATTGATGAGTTGCTGGCCAGGCCCGGGCTAGGTGCAGCGCGCCGCCACAGGCGGCAGCCAGTCGTCGGCGGTCCAGGTGACATAGAGCGTCCGCCACACCTTGAACACGGGACAGTGCCGGTCGAAGTTGAGCGTCACCCGTCGCGCGTGCAGGGTCCGTTGCGCGGCTATCCGCATCATCTCCTGCATCACCGTCTTCAAGCGTCGACGTTTGACCGGATGACGCAGCGGGACATCCTTGCCCAGCAGCGCTTGCTGGCCGATCAGACGCAGGAAGTTGTAAGCCACTGCCGCCAAGCTCAGCACCAGAGCGTTGGTGTTGAATTTGCCGCTCGGCAAGCGCTCCAGGTCCAGGTCGCTCTTGAACTCGCTGTGGAACTGCTCGTGAGTGCCGTGATCCTGGTACAACGCGATGATCGTTTCGATCGGCTCGGCCAGGGTGGTTTCCCAACCGTCGATCTCCACTTCGGGAAACAACAGTGCAGTGCCGTCGGCTTTGATCGTGCGCTCGGTCAGACGCAGGATGCGCCGCAAGCGCACGCTGCGGCCATCGGCCAAGGTGAGCATTCGCCCTTGGGTTTCCCAGGTGGTGATGCGCTTGCCCTCGTGGGGCGACACCCACGCCGTCGTGGCATCGGCACGCTTGTCCGCCGCACAGCCTTCGACATCGAAGCTGCGTGGATTCCATGTGCCCAACACATCGACGCGGCCTTGGCCTTGTTCGAGCGCGGTGACGAACATGCGCTCGCTGTCGAAACCCGAATCCCAGCGCAGCAGGATCGGCGCGCTGGTCAACGCCCGCGCCCGTGGAATCACCCGCTCCAGCACGTACTGGGTTTCCTTGGCGCTGTGCTGGGTGCCATCGCGCAGCTCCAGCGCCAGACAATAGCCGGCTTCCCCGCCCAAATAGGCCGCGATGGGCGCGAACCCGTCGTAACCGGCATAGGTGCGTCCGACGCCTTCCTTCTTGCTATCGGAATTGTCCAGGCAAAATACGTCCAGATCGAGCGGCACATGGCCGGTGATCACGGGCGAGAAATGCGCCCGGCCACGCTTGAGCAGCGGCACCCGCAGCGAACGCATCGACGCTTTCCGAACCGGCCACGCCCAGCGCGTCCATGCGCTGACGCAAGGTCGCCGCCGACGGCACACCGGACAGGCCCAGCGATTGCGCGAAGAATCGATCGCCACGCTTGCCTTCGATCGCCTCGAAGTCGCTTTTGCCTTCGGCCAGCAAGCCGATGTAACCGGCCAGAATCTGGCTGCTTGGCAAACCCTGGCGCGTGGGAAACTTCGGGTCTATGTGTTGCGCGATCTGGGCAAAGCGGTGCAGTGCGATGCCCACAAAGGCCAAACCCGACATCGCGGTTAGGTCGCGGGTGGATTGACGAACAACGAAGGACGTGGGCTGCATGAAAGCGATCGTGTCGACGGGTGGTGCGTCAGCGTAATCGATCGCGGGATGCCATGGGAGTGGCGTATCGAAGACGTCCACTCACCCGCCGGGTGAGTCAAAGATCACTCCCAAACCCAGAGGCCATGTGCACTGCGCGTTGGGAGCTCACGGAATCAGGGTAAGAGTTTTCAGACTGCGTCACAGCTTGATCAAATTGCTGGTTGGTCATACCCGGGGGTGGCGGTATGTTCCAATCAGATACACCATTTGCCCCTCCGTCTCCTTGATAGAAGCAGCTCGATCATCAACGGCAGTGGGAGCGTTACTTCCCTGCTTAAAAGGCTGTGTATTGCCAGCCAAACTATATTGCCGATCAATAACGCGATGTCCGTTGCAATCTAGGTGCCAAACAAAAACAGCGCAGTGAACGAGACCAGCCCATTTCACTCGCCAGTCTTCAATTGGCCTGCAAACCACCATGGTTGAAAGTCCAAGAGGGTCCACGTTGCTCAGCGGACTATTTAAGCCGTAGGCGTAAGTGTTCAGTCCAGCCCTCAACCCAAGCGGATCGCTTTCGATATATCGTCCCGTGCTCGGATCATAGTCACGATTGAGGTTGTAATTCAGACTCGTTTCTTCATCGAAGTACTGCCCCGAGAAGCGCAGGTTGTATGTATAGCCGCTGCTTGTGGGTGCTTGTTCACCCCACGCATTCCCCCGATAGACCCACGTCCACATCGCGTTGCCGCTGCTATCGGTGACAGCTCGCGGCGTGCCTAGCTGATCCGCCGTGACATAGGCTACTGACGTAGTAGTTCCCTGCGTGTCGAGATTTGCCACCGGAATATCGCTGAGATAGACGTATTCCCGATTGGTCGCCCCATACTCGCTCAGTAGCTGGCTGCCTTCGTCGTAATTAAAGCGCTCCGTCGACCCGCTCGCTGTCTTGGTCACCCGTTCGCCTGCAGCGTTGTAGGCGTAGTTCGCAACCGTGCTCTGGTTGAGTTGAGCGAGCGCCATTCGGTTGCGCGCGTTGTAACCAAATCCATACGTGCTGCCAGCTTGGTTGATCGCGGTGGTGTTGCCGCCGGCATCCACACTGCGCGCCGCATTCCCTGTGGCAATGAGCTGATGGGTGCCAGGGTTGTAGCCGTAAGCGCCCGTCGCCAGGCCGCTGCCCGTCTTGCTCAACCGATCCCCGGTCGGGTTATACGTCACGCTCTCCAGCGTACTGCCATCGGCTTCCGTGACGGCCGTGAGGCGATACAGCGGGTCGTAGCTGTACGTCTCGGTGGCCGGGTTGGCGCCGGGGCTGTTGCCGGTCGCCGTGATATTGCCCATCGCATCCCGCGCCACGTGCAAGGTGAACGCCGGGCCGACGAGGTCCGTCAGCCGGTAATTGGCGTCGTAGCTGCGCGTGATCATTTGCCCGTTGCCCAGCGTATAGCCGCTGATCGGTCCGAACGGCAGATAGGTGACGTTGCTGACCAGGGTGGTGGTGCCGTTGGCGGTGGTGGCGGTGACGCCGCTGATGTGGCCGTCCGCATCGTAGCTGTAACTCACCTGGTTGCCGCTGGGATGCGTGATGCTCAGGAGTTGGTGGCGGTCAGTACATTGCCGGCGGCGTCATAGGTCTTGGCCGTCACGCCGGTGTCGGGGCCGGTGAGCGTCGTTTCGTCCGACAGGCCGTCGTAGTGATAGGTGCGAAAAATCGGCGAAATCTCGAACTCCTCGATCCAATTCGCGACTCGGAAGTCTACTTTTGTCCGAACTTTTCTAAGTCACTTAGCGCCATTGCCAAGATGCATCCAACGCGATCCATGAATTCCCTCCTACTTGTACGGCATAGCCGCTGCAACATGCACGTGGCACACGCGAGCCCCGAAAGTCCAGATCAAGGCCAACGGTACTCATTTATTCACTTACTCGCATTTTTCGAGTTCATCCGCTTGCTCATGCAGGTCCGTTATGTGTTGTTCCCACCAGCGCGGCTCGGCAGCGAACGGGAAGGCCGCCGGAAATGCCGGGTCAAGCCAGCGTGCTGCGATCCAGCCTGCGTAATGGACCTGCCGCATGGCGCGCAGGGCAGGAATCAGCGCAAGTTCCGCATCGTCGAAATCGCGCATCGAAGCATACCCTTCGAGCAGTGCTCCCATCGCACGTTCGTCATGCGCCAGCATCCACAAGTCTTGCACGGCAGGGCCCATGCGTGCGTCGTCGAGGTCGACAAAATGCGGCCCCGTATCCGTCCACAGCACATTGCCCGGATGGCAGTCGCCATGCAGGCGCAGCATGCGCACCGGGCCGGCGGTCTCGAAGCGGGTAGCGACAAGGCGATCCACGCGCTCGACGGCGTGGCGATAGCGTTCGTGGAGCGTGACAGGCAGCAAAGAGGAAGCGAGCACCGCCTGCATGGGGTGCGCAATGAGCGTGTCGCGATCGATGCGTCCGCGATGCGCGAATGCCGTGCGCGTGCCAACGTTATGCATGCGTGCGATCAGCCGGCCGAGCCATTCCAATTGGCTGGCCGATTCCAACGATGGCGCACGGCCGCCGTGTCGCGGTGATAACGCATAGCGAAAACCATGGTGATGCAGCAATGTGCGACCGGCGAATGTGCTGGGTGCGACAACCGGCAATTCTGCTTCGGCCAGTTCTCGCGCAAACGCGTGCTCTTCGAGGATCGCGGCATCGTTCCATCGGCCTGGCCGATAGAACTTTGCGATCACTGGGGATACCTCTTCCAGGCCCACTTGCCACACGCGGTTTTCATAGCTGTTCAACGCCAGCAGCCGGCCGTCTGGCCACAAGCCGCAGGCGGTGACGGCGTCGAGCACGAGATCGGGGGTGAGGCGGGTGTATGGGGTTTCGTCACTCATGCGCTAACGCGTACCTACCGCCGTCGCCGGTACCACTGCCATGGTCAAGCGCGAGATGCATGCCAGCTTGCCCGCCTCGTCCTCGATTCGGATTTCCCACACTTGGGTCGAGCGCCCAAGATGCAGCGGACGCGCCGTGCCGGTGACGAAGCCGCTCGTCACGCCACGCACATGGTTGGCGTTGATGTCCAGCCCCACCGCACGTTCCTTTTCCGGATCCAGCGTCAACATGGCCGCGCTGCTGCCCAACGTTTCCGCCAGCGCTACGGATGCGCCACCGTGCAGCAGGCCGTAGGGCTGTTGCGTGCGCGGGTCCACCGGCATCGTCCCCTGCAGCCAGTCGTCGCCGATGGCGGTCATGTGGATGCCGATTGCTTCCATCAGCGTATTTTTGCTCCAGCTATTGAGGCGGGCGAGGTCGGTGTCCTGCTTCCAGATGCGCATAGGGTTGATACCTGTACAGAGAGCCTGCATTGTCCGCTGACCCGCCCAGCGGCGACAATGCGCTCCGTGTTTACCGTTACTCTCAGGACTTCCGGCCGCCGTTTCGACGTGATGTCCGGCGAAACCGTGCTGGAAGCCGCGCAGCGGGCTGGCATTGCCTTGCCATACTCGTGTCGTGCCGGCGTATGTGGTAGCTGCAAGGCGGTGCTGATGGAAGGTCGTTGCGAGTACCCGCGCAATCCGCCCATGGCGTTGGATGTGCACGATCGTGTGCATCATGCGGTGCTGCTGTGCCAGGCCGTGCCTGCCAGTGATCTTGTGCTGGAAGCGCGCGAAGTGACTTCGGTGGAAGATGTGACGCGCCGCCGGCTTACGGTGCGGGTCCGCCGCAAGTGGCAGCTTGCCCCGGATGTGATCGGGCTGCATTTGCAGCCTGCGTCGGACGAATTGCGCCTCAACTGGTTGCCCGGGCAATACCTCGATGTGCTGTTGGACGGTGGGCGTCGCCGGCCGTTTTCCATCGCCAACGGACCGCAGGCGGATGGTGTGATCGAACTGCATGTTCGTCATGTCGCCGGTGGCGGTTTCACTTCGTGGGTCAGCGATGTGCTGAAGGAGAGCGACACACTGCGCATCGAGGGGCCACTGGGCACCTTCGTGCCGCGCGAGGATTCGGAGCGGCCGATGGTCTTTATGGCTGGGGGCACGGGTTTCGCGCCGGTGAAAGCCATTCTCGAGCACTTCCTGGCGCTCGGCACCCGCCGTTCGATCGATGTGTATTGGGGCGCGCGCAGCGAGGTGGATCTCTACCTGCGCACGCTCGCTGAAAAATGGGCGGCGACCGCCGCCAACTTGCGCTTCCACGCGGTGCTCTCCGATCCGGAACAGGCCCGCTTGGCGAGTATGCGCGAGGGGCTGATGCATGAGGCCGTGCTGGAAGACCGGCCGGACCTTTCCGGCCACGATGTCTACATAAGCGGACCGCCGGCGATGATCGATGCCGGACGCAAGCTGTTTATCGATGCGGGGCTGCCCGAAGATCGGCTTTACTACGATTCATTCGATTACGCGCCAGATGTACTGGCGCAGATTCTTGTCGGACGAGCAGGAATTGCCGAAGCCTGATCAGTTCTTGCCTTTGGCTATCGGCAACTGCGCCTGCTGCCAAGCCAGTACGCCGCCGCCCAGTGTGTAGACATGGGTAAAGCCTGCCTTGATCAGGCGCTGTGCGGCGCCGTTGCTGTTGCGACCATCCTTGTCCATGACCACCACCGGCAACTCGCGCGCTTTGGCCAGGTCCTTGTTCTCTGGATCGAACTGGCTCATGGCCACGTGCTTGGCGCCCGGCACGTGCATTTTCTCGAAATCGGCAATGGCCGACAGGTCGATCAGCAGCGGGCTGTCGCGGTTGATGAGCTGGGTCAGGCCGGCCGGGGTCAGCTCCTTGTACTTGCGCAGCAGCACCAAGATCTGGGTGACGATCAGCGCGACTACCAGCGCGGCGAATAGCAGGGAAAGCTCGAGGTGGTTGCCCAGGAACTGAGGCAGCTTGTGCAGGAAATCGTTCATGAAGAGGCCGGGCTGGTTGCAGGCAAACGGCAATTATAGGCGAGTCGCCAGACAGAGCGGGCAGAGGTGAAAAACCTCTGTGCGGGGCGGCTTAGTTCCTCTGCGTGATATCCGGAATACCGCTCTCCAGCCACCAGCGCTGCTTTTTCGGGTCATACCGCCACAACTGCCGGTCGACGATGGTACGGACCGTCTGGGTATGCACGTTGGTCAGGCTGATCTGCACGTTCTGGCGTACCTCGTTTTCCCCCGAGGGGACCGGGCCATTGCCATCGTCGTAGTCGCTGACCTGCACCTGCTTAAAGCGCGCGCGGTCCAGGTCGGTGATCGGGTGGGCTTCGCGCACCTTGGGATCAACGAATGGCTCGGCTGCCTCCAGACCGTCCCAGCGCACGGCATTGGCGTACGCGATCATGGTGTGGCTGAGGGCGTAATCACGCTTGTCGGTGGCACAAGCGGACAGCAGCACGGTCGATAGCAGAATCAGGCCGACAACAAGACGACGCATAAGCTCACTCTCTCCCCAAATCATCCTATTCTGCCGCAGCGACGCGACGCTTCGCTTCGAACTATGCCGCAAGCGTGAATAAAGGCAACGCTGAATAAGTATCGCCGTCGTCATCGGGGAGGGGAAGGCGACAGTGTAAGGCTAGACTCCCGATCCAGCCCTCCCAAAAACCATGCGATTCCGATGAAATCCGGCGTAAATCCACCCATGCTGCCCTATGCCACCCTGGCCGGTTGCACGATGGTCATCACACGTCCGGCAGGGACGGGAAGTGCGCTGGCGCGACAGGTTCGCAGGCTGGGTGGAACGCCCCTGCTATTGCCTGGGCTGTCGCTGCATGCGGTACCCGTTTCGGAAGCGCTACGCGCGGCATGGCGTGCCGCGCAGCATGATGAATTCATGATTTTCACCAGTCCTGCGGCGGTGCGTTACGCCATGGCGTTGGGACCATGCGATGCACATGGTGTGGTAATCGCAGTCGGGCAGGGCACAGCAGGCGCATTGCGCCGCCATGGCATGGATGCGCAGATGCCTGCGGAACGGCAGGCCAGTGAGGGCGTGTTGCAGTTGCCCGTCATGGAGCACTTACAGGGAAGGCATGTCGCGCTTGTCACCGCACCCGGCGGGCGTGGTTTGCTGCAGGAACAAATCGCCGCGCGAGGTGCCTCGCTGCGCGAAGTGTATGTATATCGCCGGGGTGCGCCACGCCTTCATCGGCGTCACATCGATGCCGTTCTGCATCTGCCGTCTTCGGCATGTGTACTACTGTCCAGCGGCGAAGCCATGCAGCATTTGATGGAGCGCCTGCCTGATGTGGCATGGCAACGTTTGTGCCACCTCACCACCATCGTCAGCAGCGAGCGCCTGGCCGAGCAGGCCCGCGCGGCAGGTTTCAAACAGGTGCAGATGGCTGCATCGGCCGGGCCGGCCGACATGTTGGCCACGGCCATGAAGGTTTGTTCACACACGCGCTACGAAGCGGACCGCGCGGGCTGTTAGCATGCGCGCATGAGCCAGGACGAACTCCCCCCCGAACGCAACGCCGCGCCTACTGGCGTGCCCTCCGAGACCCCGCGTACGAGTCAGCCGCCGGCACCTGCCCGCTCCAACGGCGGAGCTCTGGCGTTGTCCTTGCTGCTGGCTCTGATGGCCATCGTCGGCGTGGGCTATATCGCTTGGCGCCAATGGCAGCTCACCCATATTGGCTCGGCAGCACTGCGCACCACCGTAAGCCTGCAAGACCGGGTGACCACGTTGGAGCACACCCTTTCTGGTGCCACCGGGCAGAACAATCAGCTGATGCAGCGTCTCAATGATGTCGACCAGGTCAATCGTTCCCTGCGCGAAGCATTGCTCTCGCAAGACCAGCGTGTGCGGGATCTGGAAGAAGCGGTTGGCCATCTCTCCGAAAAAACACTTTCCAGCCAGGATGCGATGCGCCTGGACGAAACCGAAGCCTTGCTGCGCATGGGTGCCGAACGCAACACCTTGTTCCATGACACCCAAGGCGCGGCCCAGGCGTATGCGCTGGCCAGCCAGACTTTGGCAGCCGTCAGTGACAGCGCCTTCAATGACGTGCGCCAAAGCATCGACGCCGAGCATGAAGCGCTGGTGAAGAGCCAGTCCGGCGATCGCCAACAGATGCTTGATAGCGTGATGCAACTGCGCAACGACCTCCCCGGCCTGCCGCTGAAACCACTGGATCAGCCTTCTTCCGGCAACAACGGGTTATGGGCGCGTATCCGCCACGCGCTGTCCAGCGTGATCCAGATTCAGCGCGATAACGGCACACCGATCGATATCGGCGACGCGCGTATTGCGCGTGAAATGGTGGCGCTTGATCTCGCGCAAGCGCAAGCGGCGTTGATCGCGTGGGACGACGATGCCTGCGCCAGCGCGCTGAAGCGCGCCGATGCGGGTCTTGCCGCGCAGTTCGATCCATCATCGCCGACGGTGCAACAAGCGCGTGATCGTATCGCCACACTCAGTGGCCAGCTTAAGCCGGCCATGCCAATGAAGTTGGGTGCAGCGCTGAGCGAACTGCGCAACCTGCGCGCTGTGCATGTACTCAAGCCGAAAACCGATACCGCCACACCCGCTGCCGGGACCAAGCCATGAAACTGTGGCGATGGATTCTGCTGCTGGTGATAGCCGCCGCGGTGGCAGCCTTCGGCTGGCATTGGGTCGCCGAGGATCCGGGATATGTGTTGGTGCGTTTCCGCGGCGTTACTGCGCAGACCAGCCTGTTGGCGGCGGTTGTGTTGCTGCTACTTGCGTGGATCGTCATCAGCATGCTGTGGCGTCTCGCACGCTGGCCGTTCGGGGCGGTCTCGCGCCGCCATCGTCGCCTGAGTCAACAACGTCTCGCCGATGGCCTGGTGGCCTTGATGGAAGGGCGTCACAGCGAAGCGGAGCGCGATCTCAGCCGCGCCTCGCGACTGGACAAGCTGCGCGGTCCGTCTTTGCTTGCCGCTGCGGAAGCTTCATCGCGTCGCGGCGAGCATGGCCGTGCGCTCGGATTGCTGGATGACGCCGCACAAGTTGCACCGCGCGCAGCACGGGTACTGCGGGCACGCGTTCTGCGTCGAGATGGCAAACCTGCGGAGGCATTGACCTTGCTCACGCCGGAAGCCGACAGCGGCAGCCTGAGTCCCGGTGGTTGGCGCGAATACGCGCTCGCTGCGTTGGACGCTGGCGATACACGCCGTGCATACGAAGCGCTCGAGCCGCTGCAAAAAAGCGGTGTGCTTGGCGCACGGGCGTACAACGCGCTGGAAACACAAGTGCTGGTGGCGAGTGTCAACGCGGCGCCGGACGGCGCAGCCCTGAATACGCTTTGGTCGCAATGGCCGAAAGGGCAACGCCGCGCAGTAGCTGTCATTGATGCCTACGCGCGCAAAGCCGCAAGCGTTGGCCAGGTACTGCCGGCAATGGATGTCGTGGAATCGGCGCTACGCCGCGAGTGGTCTTCGCAACTGGCCGAAACCTACGGTTCGCTGCCGGGCGGCGATCTCGAAGCCCGCCTGCGCCGCGCGGAAGCCTGGCAGGAAGCCCATCCCAACGATCCCGGCCTGCTGCTGGCGCTGGGACGCATGTGCGTGCGCCTGAGCCAGTGGGGCAAGGCGCGGCAGTATCTGGAACGCTCCTTTGCATTAGCGCCCAGTGCCAACGCATGGGAAGCGCTGGGCGCTATGTACGCTGGGCTGGGTGACGCGACGTTGGCGCAGCGCTGCTACCGCAATGCCATGGCCACAACACGTGGTGAAGCCACTGAATCATTGCCCGCCGGCAACGTGGTGGGCGGCCGACTCGATACGCGCCCCATGGCGATGGAAGAGCGCGATGAGCATGGTGTGCCACGCTTGCGGCCGTGATGTGTTGAACGCATCGAACGGTTGTGTAGGGGTGAGCGCATGCGAACCACAACGTGACATGATTCGCTGATACGTCTCTCTAACCGCCTACACGATAGCGCACGAGCCGGCCTTCCAACGTCCCTGTGTGCAGTTCAAATAGATGATTGTCGAAATCGTAAAAATAGAGGGAATTACCCTCGCCTTCCACCCTTTCTCTGGGTGGTTTAACGTTTAGCCATTCCATCATGTTTTTACCCGCCGCCCGGCAAGCCCCGCACCCAGCCGTTTGCACAGCAGGCGAAAGGGCTTGTCGGTGACACCGGCCATGGGGCCAGCACCACCGGCGGGTCGATGCGGTAGGGTCCGATCTGCACCGGACTATGGTAGCCGCGAATCGGTTTTTGCCTTTCTTGGCGAGGAAGGGCGAGCGCGGCAGCGCCGAATTCCACGAAAAAGCATTTCCCTACGAGGAAGCAAGCGGGATTCCGATGACTTCCTGGTGAGCGCAATATCTGCTTCCCATTGTCCAAACAGATATACGGAAGGGCCATGCGCAGGTTCTATCACATCGTTGAGGGCGACCCGCTCGACAACGGCCATGACAGCCAAGTCATGCGAGGATCACCCGAGTGCCGGATCGAAGGCCCGGATCAACGGATGCGCAATCAAGCCTTTCTCGGGCACAGCGCATGGTGCGGTGTATGCAAAATCGCAGGGAAAATAGCAGCCGGCCCTGGCACTCCGGGGTTCAATCTGCGCATGTACGACGACACCATTCAGGCGCACGAAGCCGTGGAAGGCGATATCGTCTTGTGCAATTGCGAGCGCCCACCAAAACTGGTGGCCGTGTATGGGCGCATCTCATCCATCTGGGACAATAGCGGTGACGCCGACTCGGTGAGCGGGTTTGTCCAGGCCGCCTTCGAGGCACCCATGGCAGTGCCACCCGCGCGCCCTTCTGCCGGACCGCCGCCGCCGGAACAGGAGATGGAGAGAGAAAAGGCGGCCGAACGCCGCTGTACGCTGCGCATCGGCGTGTTCTTCGATGGCACCCTCAACAACGCCGGCAACACCGACCTGTCCACGCAATGCCGTGCTTCCACCGGCAGTGCGCTGGGGCAGAGCGCGCAGGAGCAGGCGGCGATTGCCGATCACTGCCAGTCGTATATGGCCGATGCCGGCAGCAGTTACGGCGGGGGATATACCAATGTGTGGCGGTTGTACAACCTGTATCAGGACAGTACGAAAGAGCCGTTGATTGAGGGCCAGCGGGAATATTTCATCCCTATCTACGTCGAAGGCATCGGCACCGTCACCGGTGAGCGCGACGATCTGCTGGGCATGGGCTTCGGCATTGGAGGCACGGGTATTCTGGCCAAGGTGGAGCAGACGTTAGTACAAGCCATTCCAAACGCCGTCAAACGCTTCGCTGAGCTTGAACCAAGTTTGTCCATCGACGCACTGGAATTCGACGTATTCGGCTTCAGTCGTGGCGCCGCGGCAGCGCGCCATTTCGTCAACCAGATCCACCACGCACAGCCCAGCCCATTAGCGCAAAAGCTGCCGGCCACCCAGGCTAGGCTGGCCCAGGGCTTCGATGCCAGCAAGGACATTCGCGTCGGTTTCGTGGGACTGTTCGACACTGTCGTTGCGCACGCCAGCCTGGCAGACGGTTTCAATGTGCGCAGTGGCCGCAGCGACCCGATCAACGTCGCCCTGCCAGCCGGCTGCGCCCGCCAGGTGGTGCAACTGACCGCGCGCGATGAACACCGTGCCAACTTCATGCTCACCACCGTCGCGCCGCAACACCGCGAAATCGCCTTGCCAGGCGTCCATTCGGACATCGGCGGCGGCTATCGTGACATGCACGAAGGCCCGTTGATGCTGATCAAGCCACTGCGCAGCGTGGAAACACCGATAGAAATCAACGGCCGTAGCTATCGGCCGCTCCCCGAACACACCCGCGCCTGGCAACAGGCGCAGGCCGAACGCTCACGCTGGAAAGCGCGCCTGGGCGACATCGAAGACCGCTGTCTGACGACCAACGCCTGGATCGAGATGGAACAGGCGCCCCCCGCCCATGGCAGCGTGGTGCGGACGCGTCAACCGGTCGCCTACGCCACCTTGGGGCTGGATCGACCGATCGACTGGCGCTACCAGTTGATCCCGCTGCGGGTGATGTACAAGCTGGCTGAAGAAGCGGGCGTTCCGTTGGATGCCATTGATGACAGTGAGCCCGCCTATGCGTTGCCACCAGAGTTGATGTCCATCTCCGTCAAGCTTCTGGCAGGCCAGCCACTTCTCCAGGACGAAGAAACGCTGTTAGCCCGTGCCTATCTGCATCAATCCGCCAACTGGAATCTCGGTAAAGCAAGCGAAGGCTCGGATTATCGCGGCGGTCGCACCATCGACCTGCTCTACATCAACCGGCCGGAACCACCCGCCAAAGGCAGCGATACAAGTCAGCGCGTAGTGCTGCCCAACGAGAATCGCTGATGCTCAAGTATCTGTTCGCCTCGCTTGTGCTGTTGCTGAATGGTTGCGCATTGGCTCAACACGCATCGCATAATGGTTTGCCTTACGACAGTTGGTATCTAGGTTTTCAAGCACCGGATCGCATGGAAGTATGGCTGGAAACAGCCGATATTGAGGACACGCAGGGACGTTTTTATTTCGGCATGATGCAGGGCACTGTTTCGCTAGCCCGCTATGGTGATCCGGAAGGATGGGGAAGCAAGATTCCCTCTGGAAAAGGCCGAGACATCTACAACGCCGGCTTGCCCAAGCGTATCTACGTGCGCTGGCAGTCGCTGGTGGAACCGCAAACGTACAGCGCGATCATTGACGTTCCCGAGTCGGTGCGCCGCATGATGCTGACCAAGGTGCAATCGGTACTCAATGCAAAGGAATACGATTATCGAAGCGACTTAAGCATCGGTCTTGCTCCGGGCGGATGGATCAAGGTGTGGGTAAAGAGTCCAGCCAGTCACGCGGTGGAAGTGCTTTGCACCCGCGGATATGTCGAGCCGAAGGGGCCGTATCAAGGACAATCCCAAGGCAAATACCGCCCCATGTCACCGGAAATCGCCAAATACATGAGCGGTCACCCTCCGCTACCCTACGATTCCTGGAAATGCCCAGGCATGTAGTGCCTTGTGAGAAAGGAAGGTGAGTTGAAATTCTCGCGGCCACCGCACCATCGATTGGCTCTGCATCAACCGCCCGGAACCACCCGCCAATGGCAGCGATACCAGCCTGCGCGTAGTGCTACCCAACGAGGATCGCTGATGTTCAAGTATCTGTTGTCTTCGCTGGTGCTGTTGCTGAGCGGTTGCGCACTGGCGCAGCATGCATCGCGCAACGGCTTGCCTTACGAAAGTTGGTATTTAGGTTTTCGCGCACCAGCTCGCATGGAGGTATGGCTAGAGACGGCCGATATTGAAGACACGCAGGGACGCTTTTATTTCGGCATGATGCAAGGCATCGTTTCGCTGGCTTATCGTGGCGATCCGGAAGGCTGGGGCACGCGGATCAGTTCAGGATCGGGTCGAGACATCTACAACGCCGGCTTGCCCAAGCGCATCTACGTGCGCTGGCAATCGCTGGTGGAACCGCAAACGTACAGCGCGATTATCGACATTCCAGAAACCGTGCGACAGCAGATGCTAAGCAAGGCTCCTTCGATACTGGTGGCAGACCGTTACGACTATCAACGATTCCTGAGCATTGGCCTTGCGCCCGGGGGATGGATCAAGGTGTGGGTCATGGGCACTACCAGCGAACCGGTGGAAGTGCTTTGCACTCGCGCGCACATCGAGCCGAAGGGGTCATATCAAGGGGAATACAACGGGGAATACGTAAAGCTGGATCCGCAAGTCAGAGAGTACCTCAAGACACACTCCATCCCTTACGACTCCTGGAAATGCCCAGGCATGTAACCGCCGTGATGAAAACAGGAGGTTTGGGTCATCGCAGTGACATCGCCATCAACGGGATGTGCGTCAATCGGCTGGAACTACCCGCCAAAGGCAGCGATACCAGCATGTTTTTATCCGCCGCCCGGCAAGAATCGATAACCCACGCCAGGTTCGGTTCTCAGCCATCTCGGCGTCGCCGGATCATCACCAAGTTTCTGCCGCAATTTGCCCAGCACGATGCGCAGGTAGTGCGTGTCCTGCACATGCGTGCCGCCCCATATCTCGCGCAATAGCTGTTGCTGACTCACCACGCGTCCGGCGTGACGCACCAGCATGGTGAGCACAGCGTATTCCTTGCGAGTCAGCGAAAGCGGTGCACCATCCAGCGTAACTTCGCGCAAGCCAAGATCGATGTGCAAGCGTTCGTCTTCGTAGCGTGGCGGTGCTTCGGTGCCAACCACGCGATTGCGCAACAAGGCGCGCAGACGAGCCATCAATTCTTGGATACCGAACGGTTTGGTCATGTAATCGTTCGCGCCGGCATCGAGCGCCTTCACTTTTTCCTGCTCGCTATCGCGTACCGACAGCATCAATACGGGCACCTGGGTCCACTGGCGCAGCTCGGCCAGCACGTCGTGCCCTTCACGATCGGGCAGGCCGATATCCAGAATCACTACATCGGGGTTGCGCGTCGCGGCCAGTGCCAGACCGTCGGCGGCGTTGCCTGCGAGCAGCACGTCATAACCTTCGGCGCGCAGGCCGATATCGAGAAACTTGCGGATCTGCGTCTCGTCGTCAATGACTAGAGCGCATGGATGGGCGGCAGTCATGGTTTAGGGGTGGGCAAGGGCAGACTGATGCGAATGGTGGTACCAACGCCTTCGCCGGGCAAGGCTTCTACGCTGCCGCCGTGGGCGCCGATCATGCCTCGGCAGATCGCCAGCCCCAGACCGGTGCCTTGCGGGGCGCGGTCGCCACGCGCGACGGAGTAGAACATGTCGAAGATGCGTGCACGTTCTTCTTCGGGAATGCCGGGGCCGCGATCCACCACGTCGATAAACAGTCGGTCACCTGCTACGCGCACGATCACGCGCACCGCATCGCCTGGTGGGGAGAAGCGTGCAGCATTTTCCAGGATGTTGAACAGTGCCTGCTCGATCAATGCCGGATGCACGAACAGCAGCACCGTTTCGTTCGGCAGGATCGTATCCACCCGCAGTTCGGGAAATAGCTTGCGCAAGCGCGTGATCGCCGAAGCGATGATTTCAGCGGCATCCGTCCAGTCGCGATTGAGTTTCAACGTACCGTGGCCGAGCCGTGTCATGTCCAGCAGATTCTGGATATAGCGGTCCAGCCGCTGGCCTTCACCAAGAATGGCGTCGAGCAGTTCCTGGCGCTCGTCCACTGGCAACTGCCCCCAGTAGCTGGATAGTGTGCCCGCCGAGCCGATCATGGAAGCGAGCGGTGAGCGCAGATCGTGCGACACGGAAGAGAGCAGGGCATTGCGCAGACGCTCGGTTTCGCCCTGCACGCGCGCGCCTTCAAGCTCGGAAGCCAGTCGCGCACGCTCCAGCGCCTGGCCGATATCCTGCACCATGGCGAGCGCGAGGCTGCGTCGATCGATATCCGGCGAGATGCCGTTTTCAAAGCGCAAAGCGGCTACGCCAAGATGACGATCATCGGTACCCAACGGCAATATCCAGCAACGCGCCGCGTTGAGCGTGTCGGTAAAGCGCCCGGCGGGCTCGGTGTGTTGTTCGCACCACTCCGCAGCGGCCATATCCTGCGTGGTCAAGCTCAGCGTGCGCGAACTGTTGGCGGTTACTTGCAGGTGATGTTCCACATCGCGCGACAGAATCGCCGCTTCGCAGCGCAAGCCATGGGCGAGTGCCGCAGCGCCAACCTCGTGCACGGTGTCCGCATCCGGGCTCGAGGCCAGTCGCTGGCCCAGGGTCAATAGCGTATGCGAATAGTCATGGGCCGCACGCAATGACTCCACCTGGCTGGCCAGTCGTGTGGCAAGCCGGCTGCAGATGAGCGCAACCAGCAAGAACAAGGTCACTGCCAGCACGTCGTCTGGATTGGAAATGGCCAGTGTGTAACGTGGCGGTACGAAGAAGAAGTTGTAGCCGATAAAACAGAGTATTGCGGTGTAGACCGCAACCGCCATGCGCGTGCGCACCGCGACCGTCATGACCGCGGTAAGAAAAATCAGCGCAAGGTTGGCGACCGAAAGATAACGGTCGGCGATAAACGCCAATCCGATCGCTGCGGCAATCACGACGGTGGCGAACACATATTCGTCTCGTCGCCCATGCGCAGGCATCAGGTGTAGGCGCTTGCGTGCGCGTATCCGTTCCGTCGGCGTTGCGATGATCGTCAATTCGAGATGCGCACCGCGACGCAGCAGTTGTTGTGTCAGCGAACGGCCCAGCATGCGTGCCAGCACGCGCTCACGCGTACGGCCGAGAATGATCTGACCGACGCCTTCGCGATCAGCATGCACCAGCAGTTCATCTGCAATGGCATGGCCGCGCAGTACAGTGGCATCACCGCCGAGTCGACGCGCCAGGCGCATCGCCGTGTCGATACGTTCGCGCCGGGTATGATCCAGCGCGACACCGGTATCGACAAAGACCACACTCCAAGGCGCACCACGTCGTTCTGCAATGCGCCTGGCAATGCGTACCAGGTACTCGCTTTGCGCATGACCGTCGATCGCCGCCATCACGCGGCGTCGCACCGGCATGGCACTGCCGCGGGCCAGCATGTGTTCGCGCAGATCGTTGTCGACATGGCCTGCCATCGTATCCACGGCGAGTTCGCGCAACGCGCCGAGGTTGGTGGGCGAGAAGAACGCATCCAGCGCGGCGGCAGCCGTTTCCGGCACATAGACCTTGCCCTGCCGTAGGCGGCCAATCAGCTCGCGCGGGGGCAGGTCGACCAGCACGATATCGCGAGCGCGGTCGAGGAAGGCATCCGGCACTGTCTCACGCACGGTAATGCCGGTGATGCGCCGCACCTGGTCGTTGAGGCTTTCCAAATGCTGGACGTTGAGCGCGGTGTAAACCTTGATACCGGCATCCAGCAACTCGGCAATATCCTGCCAGCGTCGTTCATGGCGACTGCCCGGGATATTGCGATGAGCTAGCTCATCGACCAGCAGAGTCGCCGGTTTGCGCGCCAGCGCTGCGTCCACGTCGAACTCGGTGAAATCGCGTCCCTGGTAATTCAGGGTAAGGCGCGGCAGGACTTCCAAACCTTCAAGCAAGGCGGCGGTTTCGGCGCGACCATGGGTTTCCACCAGTCCCACCACCACATCCACGCCCTGGCGTTTGAGTTCGCGCGCAGCCGAGAGCATGGCGTAGGTTTTGCCCACGCCAGGTGCGGCACCGAGGAAAATCTTCAGGCGACGATTGCTGTCTTCCTGCACGACATCGAGCAGGGCATCGGCACGCGCGTCACGGGAGGCTTCGGTCATGGCCATGGCATCTTACGTAAGTTGGGGTGCAAACCCCAACATCGGGTTGTATGTGCGTATGGCAATGTTGGGGTTTGCACCCCAACCTACGAAGAATCGCGAACATCACTTCGCCTGCAACTTGTCCAGCGCCAAATTCAGTTGCAACACATTCACCCGTGGCTCGCCTAGCAAACCAAGCTGGCGCCCTTGCGTATGTTTCGCTACCAACCGTTGCACCTGATCCACGCTCAACTTGCGTGCACGTGCCACGCGGGCAATTTGATACTGCGTCGCGGCCGGGCTGATTTCCGGATCAAGGCCGCTGCCCGAAGCCGTGACCAAGTCAGTCGGCACCGCAGTATTGTTACTTGGGTCTGCCTTATGCAGCGCATCGATCCGGTGCTGCACGGCATCGTGCAGCGCCGGATTGGTCGGCCCCAGGTTGGATCCGTTGGAAGCTGTGCCGTTATACGGCTGTGGCGTCGTGGCAGACGGACGACCCCAGAAATACTTGGGGTCGTCGAAGCTCTGGCCGATTAGCTCCGAGCCGATCGGCTTGCCGTCGCGCATGATCAGGCTGCCATTGGCCTGGTGCGGGAACAGCACCTGCGCCACCCCAGTGACGACCAGTGGATAGGCCACGCCGGTGATGGCGGTCATCACCAGCAGCATGGAAAGGGCATTGCGAATCAACCGGCTCATGATTGTCACCTCAGTAGTGCAGGATCGCGTCGATCAACGCGGTCACCTGATAGTTTTTCTTGCCGCCGTTGTAGGCGGGGAAATCGTAGGCGCGCTCGTAGCGGAGCTCCGGCCGGATCTCCAGATCCTGCGTGACCCAATGCGTCAGGCCGATGGTGTGGCTGGAATAACGCGTGGCGAACCCGGTGCGCTGCCCCTGCTTGTCATCGTAAAACTCGTTGCGGATCGAGATCATGTTGTTGGGATTCAACTCGATGTTGAAATAGTTCACGACGCCGTAGGCCGGATTGTTGCCAATAGGGAAGTTCGGAGCTTGGCCCAGCGGATAGCCAGGCACGCCCATGGGCGCACCGGGCTGGTCCTTCACGTAGATGTAGTAAGCCTCGGTCAGCATATGGACGCGGTGGCTGAAGCGATGGCCCCACGTGGTGACGAATTCCTGCAGGTTGTTATAGGTCTGCTTGTCGTTGTTGTAAGACTCGACACAGGGATAGAGCATGTCGTTGTTAGACGCAGATACCCAGCGCACGCACGCTTGCAGGCTGGCGCGGCTGGAGCTGTTCCAGGGCGCCGAGTCGTCGCCGCCATGTATGCCAAGCTGCAGCGTCCATCGGTTGTTGAGTTTGGTGGTGGTGATGATGCCGACGTTGGTGTATGCGTCCGCCGTGTACAGGATGGAGTGCGTCAACAGGTAGTTTTCCGGCGAGAACTGCGCTTCGATATCCGGCAGGGACAGATAACGCCCGGCCGTGATCTGCATGCCCTGGGCGATCCAGGGAATATACAGATCGACATACCAGATCATTGGATCGTCACCGTAGACTTTGCCGGGCAACGGCTGATTGACGCTGGAGTTGTTCAACAACTGATTACTGAAAACACCCTTCATCGTGGTGTAGTGGTAATCGTAGCCCCACAAATTATCGAAATGGAAACCCCAGTCGATGTGATCGGTCTGCACCGTGTCGGGCAAACGTTCGATGCGGAACAGGAACTGGTCAAACTCCACGCGATTCGGGCGTGTTGCGTACGACAACGGATAGTTGGTGAAGCTGGACGAGCTGATGTTGGCGGACGGATTGATCCAGCCGTACATCTCGATGCGGTTGAGCTGCATCCATTGGCCGAACTTGGTGCAACCCAGCGCTTTTTCCAGCGGATATGGGGAGTTCGTATCCGGCACCCCGATCGGTTCATCCACGCCGCCGAGCTGCCATTCGGAATTCGGGAACGGCGGCGAATCAAACGGCGAATCCATGCCGCGACGTGCCGGTGCAGGGGCATTCGGATCGGACGGTTGCGCGTCTTCACGATAGGCGGCCATCAGGCGGGTAAAAAAACCATGGGTGCAATCACCGCTTAGCGTGGCGGCCGGTGAAGCAGGCAGGCTGCTGGTCGGCATAGTGCTGACGTTGGTCGATTGCGCCAGTACCTGCGACATGGGGCCGACGGTCAGCAGGATCGATGTGACAAGAGCCTTCTTGGAAAACATACCTTCCTTATCTCCTCAAGCGAGTCCAAACAGGACCAGCAGCATGTCGATCAGCTTGATACCGATGAACGGCACCACGATGCCGCCCAGGCCATAAATCAGCAGGTTCCGGCGCAGCAGCGCACCGGCACCGAGCGCGCGGTATTTCACGCCCTTCAATGCCAATGGAATGAGAAAGATGATGATCAGCGCGTTGAAGATCACTGCCGACAGAATGGCACTCTGCGGTGTGGCTAGCTTCATCACGTTCAGCGCATTGAGGGCCGGGTAGGTGGTGGCGAAGGCTGCCGGGATGATGGCGAAGTACTTGGCCACGTCATTGGCAATCGAGAACGTGGTCAGCGAACCGCGCGTGATCAGCATTTGTTTGCCGATCTCCACCACCTCGATCAGCTTGGTCGGGTTGGAATCGAGATCGACCATGTTGCCGGCTTCTTTCGCCGCCTGTGTACCGGTATTCATCGCTACCGCTACGTCGGCCTGGGCCAGTGCCGGCGCATCGTTGGTGCCGTCGCCGCACATCGCTACCAGGCGGCTTTCGCCCTGCATCGTGCGGATCAATTTGAGCTTGGCTTCGGGAGTGGCTTCGGCCAGGAAATCGTCCACGCCTGCTTCGGCGGCAATCGCGGCGGCGGTGAGCGGGTTGTCGCCGGTCACCATCACCGTCTTGATACCCATGCGGCGCAGCTCGGCGAAACGCTCCTTGATGCCGCCCTTGACGATGTCCTTCAGCTCGATCACACCCAGTGCACGATCGCCTTCGGTGACGATCAGCGGCGTGGCGCCACGGCGAGCGATGTCTTCGGCCATGCGCTTGACCGCCGGCGGCAGATGGCTGCCAAGGCTGGTCAGATAGCGCTCCACCGCATCCAGTGCGCCCTTGCGGATACGGCGCTCGCCCATGTCCACACCACTCATACGCGTCTGCGCAGTAAACGGTACGAATTCAGCGTGCAGCGATTGCAGATCGCGTCCGCGCAGGCCGAACTTCTCCTTGGCCAGCACCACCACGCTGCGGCCTTCCGGCGTTTCGTCGGCCAGCGAGGCCAACTGTGCGGTATCGGCCAGGGTGTGTTCTTCGATGCCCGGCGCTGCATGAAACGCGACAGCCTGGCGGTTGCCGAGGGTGATGGTGCCGGTCTTGTCCAGCAACAGCACGTCCACGTCACCGGCGGCTTCCACCGCGCGACCGGACGTGGCGATCACGTTGGCGCGGATCATGCGGTCCATGCCGGCAATACCAATCGCCGACAACAAGGCACCAATCGTGGTGGGAATCAGGCATACCAGCAGCGCGACCAGCACGGTCAGCGTGATCGGATTGCCCTTGCCGGCCACCTGCACGCTGTAAATCGAATACGGCAGCAGGGTGGCGCAGGCGAGCAGGAAGATCAGGGTGAATTTGGCCAGCAGAATGGTCAGCGCGATTTCGTTCGGCGTCTTGCGCCGCGCCGCGCCTTCCACCATCGCGATCATGCGATCCAGAAAGCTTTCGCCCGGGTTCTGCGTGATCTTGACCACCAGCCAATCCGACAGCACGCGGGTGCCGCCGGTAACGGCGCTACGGTCTCCGCCGGACTCGCGAATCACCGGCGCGGATTCACCCGTGATCGCACTTTCGTCCACGCTGGCGGCGCCGATCACCACCTCGCCGTCGCCGGGAATCTGCTCGTTCGCTTCTACCAGCACGACGTTGCCGGCGCGCAATTCGTTGGAAGGCACGAAGGTGATTTCAGCATCGCGCTTGGCTTCGGCCAGCTTCTTGGCGATCACGTCCTTGCGCGTGCTGCGCAGGGCTGCCGCTTGCGCCTTACCGCGGCCTTCCGCCAGCGCTTCGGCGAAGTTGGCAAACAACAACGTAAACCACAGCCAGATACTGACCAGGAAGATGAAGGCGGTGGGCGCTTCGCCGTGACCGGTCAACGCCTGAATCCACAGCAAGGTGGTCAGCACGCTGCACACGAACACCACGAACATCACCGGATTGCGAAATTGCATGCGCGGCGACAGCTTGCGAAAAGCGTCCGCGACGGCCTTCAGAATCAAGGTCCGGTCGAAAGTGCGGACAGCGTGGGCATGGGAAGTCATTAGTGAACTCCAGGTTTTGCTTTTGCTCCCTCTCCCCTCCGGGGAGAGGGTCGGGGTGAGGGGCAAGCCTCGCGTGATCTATCTATTGGCAAGAAGTAAGCATTGGGGTCCAACGAGGTTTCGTTGTTTCCCACAAGCCCTACCCCTCACCCCAACCCTCTCCCCAGAGGGGAGAGGGAGTGAAAAAACTTAGTGCGCGGACATCAGGAACTCGGCAATCGGGCCGAGTGCCAGCGCGGGCAGAAAGGTAAGTGCGCCGACGATGATCACTACGCTTGCCAGTAGGGTGACGAACAGTGGCGTGTGGGTTGGCAAGGTGCCTGCCGATTCGGGAACATGCTTCTTTGCCGCCAGCGAACCAGCCAGCGCCAGCATCGCGATCGCCAGGGTGTAGCGCGACAGGAACATGCACACGCCGAGCAACACGTTCCAGAACGGCACATTGGCGGAAAGACCCGCGAACGCGCTGCCGTTGTTGTTGGTCGCCGAACTCACTGCGTAGAGAATTTCGCTGAAGCCGTGCGCCCCGGGGTTGCCGACCGCCGCCGTACCGGCAGGAACCAGCACTGCAATGGCCGTGCAGATCACCACCAGTGCGCAGGGAATCAGCACGGCCAGACTGGCCATCTTCATCTCGTGCGCCTCGATCTTCTTGCCGATGTATTCCGGCGTACGCCCCACCATCAGGCCGGCGATGAACACCGCCACCACGGCGAAGGCAAGCATGCCGTACAGGCCCGAACCCACACCGCCGAAGACCACCTCGCCGAGCTGGATCAACCACATCGGCACCAGGCCGCCAAGCGAGGTGAGCGAATCGTGCATATTGTTCACGGCACCGCAGGATGCACCGGTGGTGATCGCCGTAAACAGCGTGCTGGCCACGATACCGAAGCGCGTTTCCTTACCTTCCATATTGCCGCCCGGCTGCAAGGCCGACGCGTGCTGATCAACCATCAAGCCGTGCATGATCGGGTTGCCGGCCTGCTCTGCGGCGGTCACACCCATCGTCAACGGGATGAAGATCACCAGCATGGTGGCGAGAATCGCCCAGCCCTGCCGGCGATCGTCCACCATGTCGCCGAAGGTGATGCACAGGCCACCGGGAATCAGGAAGATCGCCAGCATCTCCAGGAAGTTGGAGAACGGCGTGGGATTCTCGTACGGATGCGCCGAGTTCGCGTTGAAGAAACCGCCACCGTTGGTACCCAGCATCTTGATCCCCACCTGCGAGGCCGTCGGCCCCATCGGCAACGTTTGCGAGGTGAGCTGTGCCGGTTTGGTGACGGGGTTGCCTGACGCATCCTTGACGGGGTTACCAGCCGCGTCGGTCACCGGGTTGGCATAGGTGGTGGTCTGCATCACCGGCACATCGACATACGACTTGAAGTTCTGGATCACACCCTGCGACACCAGCAGCAGGGCCAGCACGAAGGAAATCGGTATCAGCACATACAGCGTGGTGCGCGTCAGGTCGACCCAGAAATTACCGATAAGCTGGGTCGTTTTACGCACAAAGCCACGGATCACGGCGATCGCCACGGCAATGCCGCAAGCGGCGGACATGAAGTTCTGCACCGCCAGACCCATCATCTGGGTCAGGTAGCTCAGCGAGGACTCGCCCGAGTACGCCTGCCAATTGGTGTTGGTGATGAAGCTGATCGCCGTGTTGATGGACAGGTCCGGGGCGACGGCCGGGAAGTGCTGGGGATTCAGCGGCAGCCACTGCTGCACTCGCTGCAGCAGGTACACCATCAACATGCCACACACGTTGAACAGCAGCATGGCGAGCGCATAACGTTTCCAGCCCATGTCTTCCCTAGCGTCCACGCCGCAAAGACGATAGATAAACCGCTCCACGCCACCACCTAGCCGGGTGATGCGATGGGGTTGATCGGCATACACGTGCGCCATGTAGCTGCCCATCGGTTTGATGAGCAGCAGGAGGACGACCAGATAAATGCCAATCTGGATAAAGTCGTTGGCAGTCATTCGAACCACTCCGGTTTCAACAGCGCCACACACAAATAGACCGTCAGCGCCACTGCGATCACGGCGGCCAGTCCGTAGAAGAAGTTCATGGGATTTGCTCCGCTAAGACGAGCTTGAAGAGAGCTGTGTGGCTGGGTCGCGTGCCGTTAGCTATGCGATCCCAGCCGGTCGCAGAGCAACAGAAAGCCCAGCGTGGCAGCAGCCAACACGAAGCTGAAAAGTAGGTAGATAACGTCCATCATCGTCACTCAGTGCCTCACAGCTACGTACTCTAGGCACCGACGCATAAGAAGCGGGTAGCGAAAAAGCCGGTCCGCGTATAGAACGCGTAAAAAGAAAAAGCCCCGAGAACTAGGGGGAGTTCTCGGGGCTGGTGGAAGCGGAGCCCAGGGGAGAGGTCCGATTCCGGATGGCAACCCAGGGAGGTGGGCGCCGGGGATGCCGTTGCGTGCATCCGAAACGTTGGAGTGCGGGCAAGAGCGAAAAGTTGCGCGAGCGGGTATAAAAATTCGGAATTGGTCAGCCGCGATTCATCTGCGTGACAACGCCCCATGACCTTCGGCATACAGACGTCCAAATGGATCGACGTCGTCGGAAGAATGCCCTGATCAATGCGCCTCGTCCCAATTCTTGCCGACACCGATATCCACGATCAGCGGCACGTGCAAGGTGGCCGCGCCGGACATGCGCTCTCTCACGGCCTCGCGCACGCTGTCGACGGCACCGGCGCGTACTTCGAACACGAGTTCGTCGTGCACCTGCATCAGCATGTGCGCATCGTCGCGGTCCTTGAGCCACGCGGCGACGGTGATCATGGCGCGCTTGATGATGTCCGCCGCGGTGCCTTGCATTGGCGCATTGACGGCGGCGCGTTCGGCGCCGGCGCGCAATGCCTGATTGCGGGCACTCAAGTTTTCCAGATACAAGCGGCGGCCGAAGAGTGTTTCCACGTAGCCGTCACGATGCGCACGTTCGCGCGTGGTCTCCATAAAGGCATGCACGCCGGGATAGCGCGAGAAATAGCGCGCCATGTAATCGCTGGCCTCGCCGCGATCCACGCCGAGCTGGCGCGCCAGGCCGAATGCGCTCATGCCGTACATCAGGCCGAAGTTGATGGCCTTGGCCGCGCGGCGCTGATTGCTGGTGACATCTTTGGGATCAAGGCCGAACACCTCCGCTGCGGTGGCGCGATGAATGTCGCCGCCTTCCTGGAAGGCGCGCACCAAACCCTCGTCGCCCGAGAGATGCGCCATGATGCGTAGCTCGATCTGTGAGTAGTCGGCGGCCATCACCAGCCAATCCTTCGGCGCGATAAAGGCTTGGCGAATGCGTCGGCCTTCCTCGGTGCGCACCGGGATGTTTTGTAGGTTGGGATCGTTGGAAGAGATGCGTCCGGTTGCGACGGCGCCCTGGTGATAGCTGGTGTGCACGCGGCCATCGCGCGGATTGACCATCTCCGCCAGCTTCTCCGTATAGGTTGAGCGCAGCTTGGCCAGACCGCGGTATTCCAGGATCAGGCGAGGCAGGGGATGGTCGTCGGCGATGGCGTCCAGCGCCTCTTCGTTGGTGGATGGTTGCCCGGTCGGTGTTTTCAGTTTCGCCGGCAAGCCAAGTTCGTCAAACAGAATCGCTTGCAGTTGTTTGGGCGAGTCCAGATTGAATTCGCGTCCTGCCGATTTCCATGCTTCCTGCTGCAATTCGAGCATGCGCTTGCCGAGTTGCTGGCTTTGTTTGCGCAGTTCGTTCACGTCGATCAATACGCCGTGCTGTTCCATGCCGGCCAGCACCGGCACCAGCGGAATTTCGATATCTTCGTAAACCTTAAGCAGCTTCGGTTCGCTTTCCAGCAGCGGCCATAACGCGCGATGCAAGCGCAAGGTGATATCCGCATCTTCGGCGGCGTAGCGGCAGGCAGTGTCCAGATCGACTTGCGAAAAGGAAATCTGCTTGGCGCCCTTGCCGGCGACTTCCTCGTATTTCACGGTCTCGTAGCCGAGGTATTTGCGGGCCAGCGAATCCATGTCGTGGCGCGTGGCGGTCGCATTCCACACATAGGATTCGAGCATGGTGTCATGCTTCAGCCCCTGCACCACGATGCCGTAATGCGACAGGATGTTCATGTCGTACTTGGCGTGTTGGCCGACCTTGGGGCGTTTGGGGTCTTCGAAGATGGGTTTCAGTGCTGCCAGCACTTTGTCGCGCGACAGTTGCGTGGGGGCGCCGGGATAGTCGTGGCCTAGCGGGATATAGCAGGCATGGCCTGGCTGGACCGACAGGCTCAGACCGACGATATCCGCCTGCATCGAATCAAGGCTGGTGGTTTCGGTGTCGAAAGCGATAAGGAGTGCGTCGTGCAGGCGCGATATCCATTGATCGAACCTCGCTTCGGTGATAACGAGTTCGTATTGAGCGGGACTCGGGACTCGGGACTCGGGACTAGCAAGAGCTGAAGATCCTGGAACCCCTTCGCGGGGTGGCGGAGATGGCGCGGCTTTTTCGAGTCCCGAGTCCCGAGTCCCGAGTCCCGCTCCTTCCCCCTCCAACTCCTTCAACCCCGCCTTGAATTCGTAGCGCGTGAACAATTCGCGCAGCGCATTCGTATCGCGCTCATGCAGCGTGAGTTGCTCGACTGTCTTTTCCAGAGTCACGTCGGTTTTGATGGTGACCAGTTCGCGCGACAACGGCAATTCCGGCAGTGCCTCTCGCAGATATTCACCGATTTTGCCGCTGATCTTGTCCGCGTTGGCGATCACGCCATCCAGCGAACCATATTCGGCCAGCCATTTCGCGGCGGTCTTGGGGCCGCACTTGTTGACACCCGGCACGTTGTCGACGGTATCGCCGGTAAGGCTGAGGAAGTCGATGATCTGCTCTGGCTTCACGCCGAATTTTTCCACTACGCCGGCCGTATCCATGATGGTGTTGGTCATTGTGTTGACCAGGGTGATGCCGGGGCGCACGAGCTGGGCGAGATCCTTGTCGCCGGTGGAGATGAGTACGTCGATGCCTTGCTCATGGGCTTGTTTGGCGAGCGTACCGATGACGTCATCCGCTTCCACGGCACTGACGCGCAGGATTGGAAAGCCCAACGCTCTGACAATCGCTAGCATCGGCTCGATCTGCGCCCGCAGTTCATTGGGCATCGGTGGCCGATTGGCCTTGTACTTGTCATACAGCACGTTGCGGAATGTTGGCCCCGAGGCGTCGCTGACAAAAGCCACGTAGTCGGGTTTGGCCTTGAGTATGGAGCGCAGCATGTTGACCACGCCGAACAAGGCGCCGGTAGGCTCGCCTTGCGAATTGCTCAATGGCGGTAGCGCATGAAAGGCGCGAAACAGATAGGAGGAGCCGTCGATAAGCGTAAGGTTTGGCATCCTTGTATTCTTGCACGGTCGCGACCGGGGCTGGTTCACAGGCAGGTGCGTCCAGCGCTGTTATTATTCAAACCCCCAACGAGGTCATCGACATGAAATACGCTGCCTGTCTTTACGCCTTGGCTATCCTGGCTGCCTCGCCGGTCTTTGCGCAGACCTCTTCGTCCTCGTCAGCGGCCCCTCATTTCGCTCCGGCCCCGCCGCCGCCTGGCATGAACGATCCGGGTGTGAATCCGGCAACGGCCCCGCCGGTCGAAGCCGCCACCATGGCCGAACCGGCAACCAGCCCCGCCGAGCTTAAACCCAGCCATCTCCCCGGCAAGCCGATCCCGATGCCGAAGATGCCGGGTACGCCAGCGAACAAGGACGCAAAGGGTCATTCGGTGCCGGACGTGCAAGTACGCCAGGAAGGTGACAACACCATCCAGGAATACCGCGAGAACGGCAAGGTCTACATGGTGGTGGTGACGCCCAAGTTCGGTCCGCAGCAGATCTACAACGTGGACCCGGATGGCAAGATTCTGGACCAAAACGGCCAGCCTCCCATCAAGCCCGTGATGTACAAGATCATGCAATGGGGAGGCAGTAAACCGGCCTCGGCCTCGTCGTCGGAAGATAGCGGATCCTGATTCAATGCCGTGATAGAACCTGTCTGATGACGTGTGTGGTGCTGGCGCGGCGTTATGCACAACGCCGCGAGAGGCTCGTGCTTGCCGAGTCGCTTGAATGATTCGTAGGTTGGGATGCAAACCCCAACTCTGTCATGTCGATGACGATGGTGACGTTGGGGTTTGCACCCCTACGTCAATGACGGAAATGGCGCATGCCGGTAAACACCATGGCCATGTCGTGCTCATCGGCAGCGGCAATCACTTCCGCGTCGCGCATGGAGCCGCCTGGCTGGATCACCGCGCAAATGCCTGCTGCGGCGGCGGCATCGATACCGTCGCGGAACGGGAAGAAGGCGTCGGACGCCATCACCGAACCACGTACTTCCAGTTTTTCATCCGCTGCTTTGATACCGGCTATGCGCGCGCTGTAGACGCGGCTCATCTGGCCGGCACCGATGCCGATGGTCTGGCGATCGCGGGCGTAGACGATGGCGTTGCTCTTGACGTACTTGGCTACCTTCCAGGCAAAGATCAGATCGTTGATCTCCACCTCAGTCGGTGCGCGGCGCGTGACGATTTTCAGGTCGTCGGTGGTAACCATGCCGCGGTCGGCCGTCTGGATCAGCAGGCCCGAGCCGACACGGCGTGAATCATTGCCCGGATGTGCCTGGCTCAGATCATTGCTGGCCGGCGATGGGATCACCAATACGCGCACATTGCCCTTCTTCGCGAAGGCTTTCAGTGCATCATCCGCATAGCCCGGCGCCAGCACGACTTCCACGAACTGACGCTCGACGATAGCGCGCGCTGTCGTGCCATCCACATCACGATTAAAGGCGATGATGCCGCCGAAGGCCGAGGTGGGGTCGGTTTGATAGGCGAGATCGTAAGCACGGCCGATGCCATCGAGGCTTACCGCGACGCCGCACGGATTGGCGTGTTTGACGATCGAGCAGGCCGGTTTGCTGAAGCTGCGCACGCATTCCCACGCAGCGTCGGAATCGGCGATGTTGTTGAACGATAGCTCCTTGCCTTGCAACTGGCGAAACGTGGCGAGCGTGCCTGGCGCCGGATACAGATCGCGATAGAACGCCGCTTGCTGATGCGGATTTTCGCCGTAGCGCAGATCCATCAGCTTCACGAAGCGACCATTAGCCTGACCTGGGAATGCATCGCGACTGGCAATGGCATCCTGCGCGTCATTGAGATGCAGACCCGACAGGTAATCGCTGATGGCGCCGTCGTAGTTGGATACGCGATTGAAGGCAGCGACGGCAAGCTTGAAGCGTGTTGCTCGGCTCAAGCCACCGTGCTGCTCGATGGCGGCTAGAGTTTCCTCATATTGGTCGGGCGAGGTCAGTACGCCGACATCGCTCCAGTTCTTGGCTGCGGAACGCAGCATGGCCGGGCCGCCGATATCGATGTTCTCGATGGCTTGCTCCAGCGTGCAATCGGGTTTGGCGACGGTGGCTTCGAACGGATAAAGGTTCAGCACCAGCAGGTCGATCGGAGCGATATCCAGTTCGGCCATGATTTTGTCATCGATACCGCGACGGCCCAGCAAACCACCGTGAACCTTGGGGTGCAAGGTCTTGACGCGACCGTCCATGATTTCGGGAAAGTCGGTGAGCTCGCTGACATCCTTGACTGCAATGCCCGCTTCGCGCAGAGCCTTGGCGCTGCCGCCAGTAGAGAGCAGTTCTACCTTGGCGGCGGCCAGGCGGCGTCCCAGTTCAATCAGCCCGGTTTTGTCCGAAACGCTGATCAGGGCGCGGCGGATGGGGGTGACGGTAGGTGCGGACATGGCGGCTTCCAGTGCTTTGAAGCCGAACAGTATAGCGCGGCCGGCCATGCTTGGCTGGGTTTTGGGGCAGGTTGTTTGGACGTCTAAACGACGTGCAGAACCGAAGCGTCAGAGCAGGCCGTGGGCCGCAAGCTTCTTGCGCAAGGTAGCGCGATTGATGCCGAGCACAGTTGCTGCGCGGCTCTGGTTGCCATCGTGAAATGCCAGTACTTCACGCAGTAGCGGACCTTCGACTTCACGAGTCACCAGTGCGTGCAGACCTTCGTCACATGACGTGTCGCCGATGTCCGCAAGATAGCGGCGTACGGTGCGGCTGACGCATTCACTCAGTGCGCTCTGCGACGAGGTTTCACGAGCGGCCTCGTTGACAGGCAGTCTGACGGCGTTCAAGGACATTTCCCCTCACGTACTCTCGCAACGGCTGCAGTGGCCGTTGCCATGTTTATGGCAGTTACCGCTTTCGCGGCGGGTCGGCAGTCGCGCTTTACTTTTACGCGAGGGATCGAGTGTACTCGCGACGGGCGACAAAATTAAGAGCCTTCGGGCAAGAAAAATCATAAGGCTATGCCGAACAGGCACTAAGCGGGTCTATTCAAAACCCAGTTCAAAGGCGACGGCTTGATGACCCGGATCCTCTACCTCAAAGACCAAAGCTGTGCTAGCACCGGGGGCAAGTCCGCGACGCAATGCGTCGGTGTCATCGAGGTATTCGTACGGATTCAAGCGACGCATGGCAATGACTTTGCCATTGCCATCGGAAAGGTGAATAACGACAACAGGCCATGGCTGCGTAAAGCCTGCATCGTTGCGCAGCGTCGCACTGATAAGCAGGGCGCCGGGAACGGTGGGGTGCGATTGCACGTCGCGTGCCAACAAGCGCAGCTTGTCGAGATCGCGTACGGGTGGCAGTTGACATGGCAGTGCGGTACATGCCTGTTGCAGCAGGGGGCCGACGGTAGCGTCAGCAATCAGGCTATCGCGCAAGGCCCACGCAAGCTGTGCGAGCAGGCCGAGTAGCAAAAGCGTGCAAGCTATGATCCACGGCCAGCGGTGCGGCTTGTTGATGCGTTGATCGCAGGCAAAACGTGGCGTAACGACGAGATTGGCGAATTCGTCGCGCAGGGGCTGCAATGTTTCTTCCGACGTAGCCGTTTCCGGCGACGTCGGTTGTGGCCGATACACCACCCGCCCGACTGTCGGGGGCTCCACGCTGGGCTCATGCGAGGGAAGCTCGGCAAACGGTTCCGGCGGCAAGTGATCAGCCAGTGTGCTGATGCAATCAAAGCTTGCACTGCAATGTCCGCACATGACAAAGCCGTGTGCCTGCGCGAGCGTGCGCGCATCCACTGAAAATACGGACAGGCATTCGGGGCATTGTGTATACATGTGGCTTTTGCGTTCGCCTCCTCCCTTGGGGGAGAGGATTGAGGTGAGGGGTCGGGGCTTGCACCAAGCGATATCGGAGCGTACTTCGAATCACCGTTGACGCACGATTGCGTCCCTTACCCCAGCCCCTTCCCGAAGGGGATAGGGCGTCGTTGCCCGCTGATGCGGATCCAGTCTTCACGCGTATCCACGCGCAGTGCATCGAACCATTCGCCATAACAGGCAAGCAGTTCATCCTGCTGGCCTTGCAGAATACCGGAGATAGCAAACGGTGCTCCGGGTTTTGTGGTTGCGGCAAACGTGGGCGCCAGTTCGCCTAAAGGCCCGGCAAGAATGTTGGCGATGAAAACATCGGCCGGTTCGTCGGCGAAATCTTCGGGCAAGAACAGCGTCAGCCGCTCGGCGACGTTATTGCGCTCGGCGTTGTCGGCCGATGCGGTGAGTGCCTGCGGATCGTTGTCCACGCCCACTGCACAGGCGGCGCCAAGCTTGAGCGCCGCAATGGCCAGGATGCCCGAGCCGCAGCCGTAGTCGATCACGTGCTTGCCGGCCAGGTCGAGGCCATCGAGCCATTCCAGGCATAGTGCTGTGGTCGGGTGCGTGCCGCTGCCGAAGGCCAGGCCCGGGTCAAGGCGGACGACGACACTGTCGTCCTCGGGCGGCTCGATGTTCCATGGATAGATCCACAGTCGGCGACCGAACAGCATCGGCTTGAACTGGTCCATCCACGCGCGTTCCCAGTCCTCGTCGGCAACATCGCGGAAGCTAAGCTGATCGGGCTCCAGCCAGGGCAGCCGTTCGCTCAGTGTTTTGGCGAGACCACGCCGGTCGGTATCGGCGTCGAACAATGCATTCAGGGTGATCGTCGGCCACAACGGCAGTTCACCCACGCCGGGCTCAAAGATGGCCTGTTCGTCAGGTGTTTCCGCGTCGGCATCCTGGAGTGTGATCGAGAGCGCACCCAAATCGTCCAGTGCTTCTTCCACGCGAGGTTGTTGTTCGGCGCGGGCGATCAGGGAGAGTTCGAGCCAGGGCATCGGCGTTCCGTAGGGTGGGGTGAGAAGCGCGTTGCCTTAATGGCCGCTGTGCGGATGTTCCTTAATGCTCCGCCATGCGCTTTTCCAGATAGTGGATGTTCTGTCCACCTTGCTGGAATCCGACGTCGTTCATGATGCGCTGCTGCAGCGGAATATTGCATTTGACGCCTTCGATCACCGTTTCGGCCAGCGCCAGGCGCATGCGTGCAATCGCTGTTTCGCGATCTGGGCCGTGCACGATCAATTTGCCGATCATCGAGTCGTAGTTTGGCGGAATCTTGTAGCCGTCATACAAGTGCGTATCTACGCGCACGCCGGGGCCGCCTGGTGCTTCGAAACGCTTCACCGTGCCCGGCGAGGGCATGAAGGTCTCGGGATCTTCCGCATTGATGCGGCATTCGATCGCATGCCCGTGGATCTTGATGTCTTCCTGTCGAATCGAGAGCTTTTCGCCGGCGGCGACCAGCAACTGCTCGCGTACCAGATCCACGCCCGTGATCCATTCCGTCACGGGATGCTCCACCTGGATACGCGTGTTCATTTCGATGAAGTAGAACTGGTCGTTTTCGAACAGGAATTCGAACGTGCCCGCGCCGCGATAACCGATGCGTAGGCAGGCATCCACGCACACCTTGCCTATCTGTGCGCGCAGTTCGGGTGTAACGCCTGGTGCGGGTGCTTCTTCCACCACCTTCTGGTGGCGACGTTGCATCGAGCAATCGCGTTCGCCCAGATGGATGGCATTACCCTGGCCGTCGGCAAGCACTTGGATTTCCACATGACGCGGATTCTCCAGGAATTTTTCCATGTACACCTGATCGTTGCCGAAGGCTGCTTTGGCCTCCTGCTTGGTCATGGTGATGGCATTGCTTAGATGCGCTTCGGTGCGCACCACGCGCATGCCGCGGCCGCCGCCGCCGCCAGATGCTTTGATGATTACGGGATAGCCGATCTCGCGCGCAATGTGCATGCTCTCTTCGACATCGTCGCCGAGTGGCCCGCCCGAGCCGGGCACGCATGGCACACCTGCGGATTTCATCGCGCGAATGGCCTCGACCTTGTCGCCCATCATGCGAATCACGTCGGCCGTCGGGCCAATGAAGATGAAGCCGGATTGTTCCACTTGCTCAGCAAAATCCGCGCGCTCGGCAAGAAAGCCGTAGCCCGGATGAATCGCATTGGCGTCGGTGATTTCCGCGGCCGCGATGATGCGCGGAATATTGAGATAACTGTCGGTCGAGGGTGCAGGGCCAATGCAGATGGCTTCATCGGCAAGACCCACGTGCTTGAGATTGCGATCTGCCGTGGAGTGCACTGCGACAGTTCTGATTCCAAGACTGTTGCATGCGCGAAGTATGCGTAGTGCTATTTCGCCGCGATTGGCAATGAGGACTTTTTCTAGCTTCATGGGAATAGGTCGCCGGGAATCGTAAATCGGGAATCGCAAATCGGAAAAAGCCGTGTCATCGGGCGGATCCTCGTGCTTGGAGCGAATTCATCAGGCCGGTCAGCATGGAAAAGACATCGTCAATGTGCTCATCGATATCGGCTGAAGGTTTGATATAACCAAGTCGGGTGGCGATACGCCATTGAGTGTCAAGTTCAGAAAGTGATCCACGCGAGATGGAAAGGAATCGGAGGAGTTCAGGGGTCGAGCGGCGTGCGGCGCCTTCGGCTATGTTCGAAGGGACGCTAACTGCTGCGCGGCGTATCTGCGCAGTCAGTCCAAACCTTTCAGCATCCGGGAACTTCGAGGAACACGCATAAATGAGTTCGACGAGAGCCATCGCCCTTTGCCAAACGTCCAAGCCTTCGTGGGGACGCTTTAACGATTCCCGATTCACGATTCCCAGCTTTTCAGGCGATCACGAACATCGGTTGATCGAATTCCACCGGTTGGCCGTTATCGATCAGGATCGCTTGCACGGTGCCACCGACATCGGCTTCGATCTGGTTGAACATCTTCATCGCTTCGATGATGCCAAGCGTCTCACCGGCCTTCACTTGCTGGCCCACATTCACGAAGGCTGGGGCGCCCGGGCTGGCCGAGGCATAGAAGGTGCCGACCATCGGCGCCTTGACCACGTGACCGGCTGGCAGGTTGTTGGCGACCTGGTCGGCGACGAGTGCTGCGGCAGGGGTCACGACCGGAGTGACGACTGCTGGGGCCGGAGCATGCACGGCAGTCGGTGCAGCAGCGACGGTGACGCTGCCCTTGGGGACGCGCGACAGGCGGACGACTTCCTCGCCTTCTTTGATTTCCAGTTCGGCGAGGTTGGACTCCTCGAGCAGGTCGATCAGTTTTTTGATCTTGCGCAGATCCATAGGTCTTGCCTTCTCAGGGTTTGGGGGCCGCAGCTTGGGTGGCCGGAAGGTGAAAGATTAAGGGGTGCGGGTGAACTGGCCGGCCTGCTTTGCTTCAAGCTTGGTCAGGGTGATATCTAGTGCCAGGCGATAGCTGTCGCTGCCAAAGCCGCAGATCACACCCATCGCCAGGTCGGACAGGTAGGAGTGGCGGCGGAACGGCTCGCGGGCGTGCACGTTGCTCATGTGTAGCTCGATAAATGGAATGGCTACCGCGGCCAGGGCATCGCGCAGGGCAACGCTGGTGTGGGTAAAGGCACCCGGATTGATCAGGATGTAGGAAATCTGTTCGTCGCGAGCCTGATGGATGCGCCCGATCAGCTCATGCTCGGCATTGGACTGGTACCAGTCCAGCGCGTGCCCAGCCGCTTGTGCGTGTTGCGCCAGCCGATGGTTGATATCAGCGAGTGTGTCCCGGCCGTAGATCTCCGGTTCGCGCACGCCAAGCAAGTTGAGATTGGGTCCGTGCAGGACCAGCAGCTTCGCCATGATGGACTCCAGGCCGCCCCCGGGCGCCTCAGAACGCGCGCAGTGTGCGCTCTGTCGAGGATGTTGTCCAGTTCGACGTAGTTCGGCGATGTTTGAAGGAGAAGCGCGAGCTGAACCGTGCGTGGGCGTATGCAATCCGAAAGCCGCTTCACAGCGCGACTGCGGGTGATAGCCACCTGGCGAGCAATGCATGGTCGAGCGGGCCACGGTGAGTGGCGAGTACGTGGCCCTGTTCGTCCAGCAACACGCTGAAAGGTAACACCTCGTCGGTGTCGCCGAAGCGAAGAGAGGTGCTGGGCGTATCCAGTTGGCCGATCAGGATCGGGTAATCAACCGGATGGCTGGCAAGGAAGGCCTGTACGCGGGTCGGCGCATCCATGGCAATACCCAGCACGATTGCTCCCTGATCGCGGAATTTGTGCTGGGCAGCGTCCAGCTCAGGCATCTCGGCCAAACAAGGAGCGCACCAGCTTGCCCAGAAGTTGATCAGTACGCGCTTGCCCTGGAATTCCGATAGTCGGTGCTCCTTGCCGTGGAGGTCCAGCAGCGCCAGGTCCGGGCGAAGATCGCCGACGTTCGCGACATGAACCCCAGTCGGAGCGCGTGTCGGATGGTTTTGGCGCTGCAGCCAGCCACCGGCAATGGCGGCGAGCAAGGCTAGGGAGAGGATCAGGAGATGGGTGCGGCTGAGCATGCGTAGATCGCGTCCTAGGTGGCTTCCTGTAGGGGATGGCTTTGCGTCGAGCCGGGGATGTGTAGGAAGTTTATAGTCTCATCTGTATACTCGCGTAAACTCGCCATACAATTTTAGTCAGTGGACAAGAACCGCAATCCTTTCTCGCCCGGAGCCGGCACGCCGCCGCCTGAGCTGGCCGGCCGCTCCGCCTTGCTCGACCAGGCTGAGTTGTTGCTCCATCGGACCAAGCAAGGGCGATACGAAAAAAGCCTGCTGATGGTCGGCCTGCGCGGTGTGGGCAAAACCGTTCTGCTGAACCGTATCCGTGCCACGGCTGAAAACACAGGCTACGTGGCTATCTACATCGAAGTCCACGAGAACAAGACGCTGCCCGCACTGCTTGCGCCGAAACTGCGACAGGCGCTGTTGACCATGGACATGATGGGGCGAGTAAGCACGCAGGTGAAACGCGGTCTGCGCGTACTGCGCAGCTTTCTTGGCAACGTCAAGGTAAAAGCAGGCGACATCGAAATCAGCCTTGACGTCGACCCGGAAGTTGGAACTGGGGACAGTGGTGACCTCGAACACGATCTGCCGGATTTGATCGAGGCGCTAGGCGAAGCGGGTGCCGATCGCGGCACGCCTGTCGTGCTCATCATGGATGAGTTGCAGTACCTCAGAGAGACAGAGCTTAGTGCGCTGATCATGGCGATGCACAGAGTGTCGCAGCATCAATTGCCGGTCGCGTTCATTGGCGCCGGTTTGCCTCAGTTAGTCGGTTTGGCGGGCAAATCGAAATCCTACGCGGAACGTTTATTCGATTACCCACCTATTGATGCCCTGGACGCGGACGCGGCAACAGATGCCCTGCAAGGGCCGGTGCAACGCGAGAACGCAGCGTTTACCGCTGACGCCATCGACGAGATTCGGCGCGTCACCAAAGGCTATGCCTACTTCCTGCAGGAATGGGGTTATCAGGCTTGGAATGTGTCCAATGGTCCGATGATTGATCTTGACGACGTGCGCGAGGCGACCTTGCGTGCCATACGGCGACTGGATACCGGCTTTTTTCGAGTGCGCTTCGACCGCACGACGCCCGCGGAAAAAAACTATATGCGTGCACTGGCCGAGCTTGGGTCTGGTCCACAGCGCTCTGGCGACATTGCGGACATGCTCGGTGTGAAAGTGCAGAGTATCGGGCCGGTGCGCAATGGCCTCATCAAGAAAGGCATGATCTACAGCCCAGCGCATGGGGATACGGAATTTACCGTGCCGCTGTTCGATGAGTACATGAAGCGCACGGTTCCATGGCCTAAACCAAAGTCATAGAGCCTCACCGCACGGATGGAGCGGCCTACTTGGCCGCTTCCACCAACGCCTCTTCCACCAGTGAGTGCGTCAATACTGTCGGCAACTGTCGTCCCGGGCCGTTCTTGGGGAACACCACATACAGTGGCACGCCTGGCGAGTGGTATGCCTGCAGGAAGGCCGTGATGGTTGGGTTCTCATCGGTCCAATCACCTTTCATGTAGACCGTACCGGTGCGCTTGAGCAGCGCCTGAAAGCCATCGCCGCTGAGCACGGCATGTTCGTTCGCCTTGCAGGTCACGCACCAGTCCGCGGTCATGTCCACGAAAACGGGCGTGCCGGCTTTGCGCAGTTCGTCGAGTTTTTCCGGAGAAAAAGCGACCGTGGTGGCATTGCCGCCCGAAACTCGGGCAGCTGGCGGAAGGGTTTTGAGGTAGTACAGCGGAACCAGCGTCATCAGGGCCAGCAGCACAACCAGCACGCGACTGAATGCGCCGCGTTCACGACTACGCTCAAACCACCATAGCGTCATCGCCAGCAGCACGGCGGTGACCAGCAGCAGGCCCACGGCATCTGCGCCGCGCTGATTTGCCAGCACCCATGCCAGCCATGTGGCGGTGAGGTACATCGGAAACGCCAGCACTTCCTTCAGCGTTTCCATCCAGCGGCCAGGGCGCGGCAGTAGCCGCGAGAGCGCGGGAATAAAGCCTACCGCAAGGAAAGGCAGGGCCAGACCGAGACCGAGCGCCAGGAAAACCAGCATGGCGCTTGGCACCGGGGCAACGAACGCATAGGCCAGGGCAGTGCCCATGAAAGGCGCGGTGCACGGGCTTGCCACTACAACAGCCAATACACCGGTGAAGAAATCGCCGGCTGGCCCCGAGCGATTCGCCAGCGTGCTGCCGGTATTGCCCCAAGAGGCCCCAAATTGCACGACGCCTGACATTGATAGAGCGACGGCCAGCATCATCAGCGACAACACTGCCACCACCAGCGGACTTTGCAAATGCGCGCCCCATGCGGTTTTCAGTGCAATGATCACCAGGCCCAACGCGACGAAACTGACCAGCACGCCGGCCGTATACATCAGCGCATGCATGCGGCGACGTGCCGGGTTCTCGGCGCTCTCCAGCAAGCCAAGCGCTTTGATTGAAAGCACCGGCAACACACACGGCATCAAGTTCAGAATCAAACCCCCGCCAAAGGCGAGTAGCAGTGCGGACCAGAAGCTGACGTTGAGCGAGTCGGCTTTTGCGCTGGCTAGTGGCCTCTGCGGAGCAGGGTCTTGCACGGTTTCAACCGTCGCAGAGCTGCCGCTGGCCAAATCGATATTCACTTCGCGCGTCATCGGCGGGTAGCACAGACCGCCATCCTGGCACCCCTGGAAGCTGGCGATCAGGGCAAGGGTCTTGAATGATGCCACCTCGCCGTTCACTGTCACTGGCAAGGTCACATCATCGAAATACACCGTAGTATTGCCGAAATGCGCATCTTGGTGTGGTGTGCCAGCGGGCCACGTCGGCGTGAGCGTGAGTTGCGGCGCATCTTTGAGCGACAGCTTGGTCTGGTCGCGATACAGGTAATAACCCTTGGGCATCGTCCAGCGCAACAGCAGGTGGCGCGAGTCCTGTGCAATGGCGCTGAACTGGAAGGCCTGCTCGGCCGGCAGCGGGGCATTGCTGTCGCCGGTGAGTGCTGAAGGACGTGAATCCAGCAAGTCACTCAGTTTATTACCCGGGCTTGCTGCGCTGGCGGGAATCGGCAGGTCGAGCTGTTCGGTATGCGGCGGATAGCAGATCTTCGGTTCGATTTCGTGGCAGCCCTGATAGCGTACGCTCAGTGTGAGTCTGATGGCACTGGGCGCGAGTGTGTAGGGAATGGTGGCGTCGACGTGGTGGTGATAGATCTCGACTGGACCGAGATACGGATCATCGTGCTTTTCGCCATCGGGAAGTTGCGCGGCACCGAGGGTGACGTCATCGCCACCCTTGAAGTTCATTCGTCCGCGATAGAGGTAGTAGTCCTGTGCGATGGCCCAGTGCAGCTTCACCACGCCGGGCGTGCTGCTGTCGGCAGTGAGCTTGTAGGCCTCCGTCACAGGTAGCAGGTTATGGGTGTCCTCCTGGGCCCCGGTGACAGAAGCGCACAGCAACAAGATCATTAGGACTAGCAGGTGCGCAGCGGCACGGCTGTAACGAGGCAAACGCATTCCAACTCCAGCATCAGGGGCGCACACGCGGGCATGAAGACGATTATGGCTCAGTCGGCGTTCGACGCTCGTACTGCGGCCTTATGTTTTTTCGACCATGCCCCCATGACTTCCAATTCTTCAGGGCCAGCCAAGTAGTCACATACTAATCACATAAAAAGTAGCAGTCTAATAATAGTGGTAACCACAGCTATCGCGTTTAGGCATATCAGGGTGCAAGTAAATTTATGGAGCGTGACAGATGTGACTAGCTATGCCGCCGGTAGACGGTTGATGTAATTGCTTATAAATAGTTAAGCGATTTGGCCATATCTGTGGAAAGCCGCTAATACCAAAGCCAACTACTAGGAGGGTTTATGTCTATAGTAACAGACGTCCTTGCATCGATTGATACCAAAGCCATACTCGACAAATATGGTCCGAACAACAGTATGGACAATCCACCAGTCATCGACCCGAAGTATATCTATATGACAGTGACACAAGGCCAAGTCGTTAGCGGTCAAGCAGGTGGTGAGCTTGACGTTAAAGCAGCTGTAGGCGATGTGGTTAGGTGGCGTGAAGCATCCATGTCGCTCGGATTCGAACAGCAAGTTATTTTCTATAAATTTGTGGGTACCGCGAACAAAGAGCTCATCACGGCGCCTGCGCCACGCGAAGCTACGGTCACTGTGCCTGTACCTAATGCTCAAGACCCCAAAAAGCCCAACAAGCAGACGGTTAAGAATTACTTCTGGACGGCTGAAACGCTATCAACCGGGAGAGTAACTTATCATTTTCAATTCCAGATCCTGGATCGTGATGGAAACCTTAAAGGCTGCTATCAATGGGATCCATTTATCACCATTAGAAATTCCTGATACTTCATTTTCGTCATTTAGGTTGGTTCGCCTGTGGGCGAACCAACTCTACGAGGCTAGAGTCTATGTCTTTGTTAACCTCACGAACACATCATGATGATAAGACGGCGGCATCAGTGACTGATGTGATTATGGTTATTGATGCTCATGCACTGCTTTCTCAAGGCGCTGAGCCTAGTCGCGAACCAGATACACCCACGGTGGCGGAGGCAAAGTGCTGTTATGTGATCGTGCCAAATGCGCCAAAGCAAATGGGACGTAACAGCGGCGAGATTCTATTGAATGTTCCAAACGGTACCTATTTACGGATACGGCCAACTACGATGTCTATGCGGGCTGAGTATTCGGCCATGCTGACTAATATAAAGTTAGCTAACGAGAACACGTTGACCAAGCCGGAGCTGAAAGTAGATGACGATATCACTATACGTCGCCCCGCGACGGAGGATTCAAGCCTATTAGAAGAAAAGCAAGTGATCGATTGTTATTGGGGAACTTGTGTGCTGTCCCATGGCGCCGTAGATGCGCATGTGGATGTCATGGTTACAGATCGCGAGGCGAACGTTTTGGGATGCTTCCGATTGAATATGAATTTTTCAGTATGATCGGAAATGAATACAATATGGCGTATTTAGTGTAAGTCGAATGGGTCTTCTTTTGAGCCGATTTGCCATGAATCGGCATTGGGTACATATAAAGCCCAGGTTGGAGATTCTTCGTTTGTCGTGCGAAGACTGAAACTAGCCTTGTACAAAGCTTTTTCTGCCAATTTTCGCAGCTCGTTCGCACCATGCTGCGTTATCGCCATACGATTGAGTTTATCGACGGTCTGTGCGTAATAAGGTTCGCCGATGGATGCCCATTCATGCTCGATGGCGTTAAAGATTTGCGTGGAAAACTGAAAAGTCGTCGGTTCGTTCGGTTGCTCTAGCGGACCGAATAATTGTGCGAAATACGGTAACAGCAAACATCCGGATGCTCCTAGTATGAGTTGCCTATGGCTATTTCCAAAGAAACCAAAGGCAAGATAAATTGAAGCCACTCCTAGGCGCTGAACTGCGTATTGGAACGCAATAGTCTCAAAAGGGTGCCGTATCCAATTTTCGCCTAGCGTTTGCGCATGCAATCGATAAATTTCGGCATCGAGTGACGACACAAATAGGATCATCCCAAACTGTTCAGGTGTGCCGATTAATAACGAGTCAACCGCTTGCCCAGGCGCGCCTTGTCTTAACAAGACAGTAAGGCCAAATGGCGCAAGATAATGCGTACGTATTTGATCAGCGGGAATCGATGGTTGCGAGAACATATAAATGCTTCGCTTTGCCAGGGGGAGAAGAAGGGTTTGGTATGCATTGTACCGAAACAACGGCTTTGTCAAGTTAAAAGCGGCGCCGGTTACGAAAGGAAATAATGCTCAGTCGGGTGATTCTTTGCGTGACATCAGGCCGTAGTTGCTGAATTTTTCCAACACCTGCGTCACTTCCGTGTCGCTGAGCAGTGAAGGTTTGCCAATCTGCAGCGCTAGCGCGTATTGCCGCGCCAGCGTCTCCACTTCCACTGCGCGCCACATAGCCTGCTCCAACGTGGCCCCTGCTGCGATCATGCCGTGATTTGCCAACAGGCAGGCCAGGCGTCCATCTAGGGCCTGCATGACTGCATCGGACAGCTCCTGCGTGCCGTAGGTGTAATAGCTGGCACAACGGATCGAATCTCCGCCACTTACTGCAATCATGTAGTGCGCTGCCGGAATATCCATCCGGCACATCGCAAGCGCGGTGCTGTAGGGTGGATGGGCGTGAACCACGGCGCCCACGTCCGGTCGTGCGGCGTAAATGTCGCGGTGGAAGCGCCACTCGCTCGATGGACGTCGGGGGTGGTCGTAACAGCCATTCATGTCAACGAAAACGATGTCCTGGGGAATAATGTCTTCGTAGGGCGCGCCGCTGGGCGTGACCAGGAATCCCCCTTCGAAGCGGATGCTCAGATTGCCCGACGTGCCCTGGCTCAGCCCGGACGGCGTCAGCTTCAGCCCGTAGGCGATTATTTCCTCGCGAAGCGAGCGCTCGTTACTCACGGCCAATGCCTTCTGATGATGCAAGGTGTAATCGTTGACGTTCCGGGCCTCGCTGTCGATAGGCGAGTGGAGCAGTAGGCGGCACTTCAGAAAAATTTTCACAACAACCCTTGAAAGCGGTTCACCCACCCCTATTCCGGTTTGCGGAACCCGAGCCGGCCCCTGTACCTGGGGTTTTTTTGGAGGCTAGAATTGGCACTCATAATTCCCGAGTGCTAGCAGTCGCCTTCAAGAGGCTGGCCGCCGGGGTCGCCACCATCTCTAACCTCAAGCCAAAGCTGGAGTTTTTCCCATGAGTAAACTGCGTCCGTTGCACGATCGTGTCATCGTCAAGCGCCTGGAAGAGGAGCGCGTCTCCGCCGGCGGCATCGTGATTCCCGATAGCGCCACCGAAAAGCAGACCCGCGGCAAGGTCCTCGCTGCCGGTGAAGGCCGGATCCTGGACGACGGCAAGGTCCGTCCGATGTCAGTCAAGACGGATGAAGTGGTGCTGTTCGGCAAGTACGCCGGACAAGATATCAAGATCGATGGCGAAGAGTTGGTCTTCCTGAAGGAAGACGACATCGTTGCGGTGATCGAGGGTTGATTTGGCGCGATAGGCGTGGAAGCAAAAAGTGCGTAACCAGTCGCCTTTGGCTCCTTCCGCAGTTCTTTCGCAAGATTTTTCGTACTTAATTCAATTTTTTTGAGGCAAAAAAATTATGGCCGCTAAAGAAGTTCGCTTCGGTGAAGACAGCCGTGCACGCATCCTTAAGGGTGTGAACACCCTTGCCAACGCCGTGAAAGTCACCCTGGGTCCGAAGGGTCGCAATGTCGTGCTCCAGAAGAGCTTCGGCACTCCCACCATCACCAAGGACGGCGTATCCGTCGCCAAGGAAATCGAACTGGCCGATCCCTACGAGAACATGGGCGCCCAGATCGTCAAGGAAGTCGCCTCCAAGACCTCCGACAACGCCGGTGACGGCACCACCACCGCCACCGTGCTGGCCCAGGCGTTCGTGCGCGAGGGTCTGAAGGCCGTGGCAGCCGGCATGAACCCGATGGATCTGAAGCGTGGCATCGACAAGGCCGTGATCACGGCGCTGGACGAGCTGAAGAAGCTCTCCAAGCCCACCGCCGACGACAAGGCCATCGCCCAGGTCGGCACCATCTCCGCCAACTCCGACGTCGCCGTCGGCGACATCATCGCCACCGCGATGAAGAAGGTCGGCAAGGAAGGCGTGATCACAGTGGAAGAAGGTTCGGGTCTTGAGAACGAACTCGACGTGGTCGAAGGCATGCAGTTCGACCGCGGCTACCTCTCGCCATACTTCATCAACAACCAGCAGAGCCAGCAGGTCGAACTGGAAGACCCCTTCATCCTGCTGCACGACAAGAAAATCTCCAACGTGCGCGAAATGCTGCCGGTGCTGGAAGGCGTGGCCAAGGCCGGCAAGCCGCTGCTGATCGTTGCCGAAGAAGTCGAAGGCGAAGCACTGGCCACCCTCGTGGTCAACACCATCCGTGGCATCGTCAAGGTTGCCGCCGTGAAGGCGCCGGGCTTCGGCGACCGCCGCAAGGCGATGTTGGAAGACATGGCCACCCTCACCAACGGCCAGGTCATCTCCGAAGAAGTGGGCCTGCAGTTGGAGAAGGCCACTATCCAAGATTTGGGTCGCGCCAAGAAGGTCGTGATCACCAAGGAAAACACCACGATCATCGACGGTGCCGGCGAAGCGGCGAAGATCCAAGCCCGCATCAAGCAGATCAAGGCGCAGATCGAGGAAACCACCTCCGACTACGACCGCGAGAAGCTGCAGGAGCGTGTGGCCAAGCTGGCTGGCGGCGTGGCGGTGATCAAGGTCGGTGCTGCCACCGAAGTCGAAATGAAGGAAAAGAAGGCCCGCGTGGAAGACGCCCTGCACGCGACTCGCGCCGCCGTTGAAGAAGGCGTGGTGCCTGGCGGTGGTGTGGCGCTGATCCGCACGCTGACGGCGATTGAAAAGCTCAAGGGCGAGAACGAAGACCAGAACCACGGCATCGCCATCACGCGCCGCGCGCTGGAAGCGCCGCTGCGCGAAATCGTCGCCAATGCGGGCGCCGAGCCGTCCGTGATCGTCAATCAGGTCAAGGAAGGCAAGGGCAACTTCGGCTACAACGCCGCCACCGGCGAGTTCGGCGACATGATCGCGTTCGGCATCCTGGATCCGACCAAGGTCACCCGCCTGGCTCTGCAGAACGCTTCTTCCGTGGCCGGCCTGCTCGTCACCACCGAAGCGATGGTGGCCGAGCTGCCGAAGGAAGAAAAGCCCAACCCCCCGGGCGGCGGCATGGGCGGTATGGGTGGCATGGACTTCTAAGTCCGCCTCTCGCACTCGCTACAGCAAAACAAAGCCCCGCCTCGTGCGGGGCTTCTACTTCTTGGGTCGTTCAATCATGGATTTCTAACCCGACTTTCGCAACGGGTCGCCAATTTTCCCGATTTTTCTGAGTTCGGCAGCATGCGCCGCGAATGAGATCGACACGTTATGTTTTTTTGGCGTTCCAGTTGCGAAAGTCGGGTTAGGATGTTCCATACCACCACAGGAACGTGCAGAAGCAGGAACGGAGTCGGGCACGTTTATCGCCGATATGATGCGTCGCTAGATTAGTGCGACCGACACACTTGCCGAGGAGAAGGGCGTGTTCGTCAACGTTGAGACCCGACGTCAACCGCGCTTGCACTGGGCTGCGGCGCTGCTGATCTTCGTCTGTGTCGTTACCTTCATGGTGCTCGCGTTGATGCCGGAGCCCCGCCGGAACACGTTTCTTCTGGAATGGGGCACGGTCCCGGCCCATATCTTCGATGCTCATCAGCCAATTTGGCAGCAATTGCGCGATCCAGCCTTGTTGCGCTTGGTGACGGCGCTCTTTATCCATGTGGCCTGGTTGCATTTGCTGAGCAATTTGCTGTTCCTTATGATCTTTGGCGTTCCGGCTGAGCGTGCATTGGGGTCAGTACGCTTTCTCATCCTGTTTCTGTTGGGAGGCGTGGTGGCCAATTTTGCCGGTGCGCTGTCGCTGGCAGGCGAGGGAAGGCCCATCATCGGCTGCAGTGGAGCTGTTTCCGCCGTGCTCGGTGCCTACGTATCGCTGTTTCCGCACGCCCGTTTGGGCTTGGTTCTTCCGCTGGGCTTTTACTTGGAATTCGTGCGGGTACCAGCGTTCCTGCTGATCGGTATCTGGGCGTTGCTGCAATTGCTATTCAGCTATGTGGGTCCGAGCTATGGCGGTTACGCATGGTGGACTCATTTGGCGGGATTTCTGTTCGGGGTGGTTTTTGCCCTGATGTCACGCGGCGCGATCATGCGCCGCATGCGTCGGTAAAATGGCGTCATGCGTAACAAGAAACTTTACAACGCAAGGGCGCACTGGCGATTCGCGATGCGGCGGATGGCCAAAAGGTGACACCATTTCCGATGCCGCCGCGCCATCGCTGAATCGATCAACGCGCGCCGCGACTCAGTCCGTGATGTCGCGAAAACATCTTCAGTAGACGCCGGGCGATCGGCGCTGCGGCAACCTGGCGGAAAGTATGCTGCGGATCAAACCCTTCCCGTCGCATATCGTGATGCTTCCGCTTGATATAAGCGCGCATGATGTCTGCGTTGAACTCCGGATGGAATTGCACACTGACCGCATTGCGTCCGTAGCGGAGCAGATGATGCGGATCACGTTCGGAACCTGCCAGCACCTTGGCACTCAGGGGAATCTCCAGAACGCTCTGCTCATGCGTGGCATGTGCGCGGAATGTGGGCTGCACGTGCTCCGTCAATGGATCCTGTCTGGCATCGGGCAGCAATTCGATTGACACAGTGCCGATCTCTCGCCCTCCAGGCAGATAATCGACACGTCCACCCAAGGCATGGGACATGAGCTGATGGCCATAGCAGACACCGAGCAGTGGCAGGTCGACATCCATGGCATCGCGGATCCAACCTGCCGTGTTCTCACTCCACGGGGCACGTTCGGTCACCATCGCAGCAGATCCGGTAATCAAGGCGCCGGCCACCTCTTTCGGAGACGGAAGGCGCTCACCTGCGGCCACGTTGACCACTCGTACCTGCTCCGGTTCCAGTTGTGCGGCCAGTCGAAACCAGTAGGGGAAATCACCGTGGCGGGCACGGATGTTGTCGGGAGCTTGGCCGGTACGGATGATCAGAACAGGTTTCATCAGAACAGGTTTCATGGAGTGGCTGACAAGTCAGGCGAAATCATTCAAGTGGGGAATCTTCAATATGCTCAACCGGTGGCAAGACGGTGAGTACCTCTTGCACTGTGGTCAAACCACGTGCGACCTGGTCGGCTGCCGAGATGCGCAATGGACGCATACCCTCCGCCAACGCAGCTTGACCGAACTTGATCAGATCGAGCTGGGCACCGATCAAGCTGCGCAATCGCGGACTCAGTTGCATCATTTCATAGATACCGGTGCGTCCGAGGAAGCCGGTGTTGCGGCATTCCAGGCAGCCCACCGGCCGGAATACGCGCTCAGGAACCGGGATCGACCAACCATGCGTGAGCACCGTCCACTCATGTGGATCTTGCTGCGTTTCCAGTTTGCAGTGCGGACACAAGGTACGCACTAAGCGTTGCGCAACGATGCCGCTCACCGTCGACTGGATCAGGTAATGCGGCACGCCAAGATCGAGCAGACGCGTCACGGCGCTCGGTGCATCGTTGGTATGTAAGGTGGAAAGCACCAAATGGCCGGTCAGCGATGCCTGCACTGCCATCTGCGCGGTTTCCAGATCGCGGATTTCGCCGACCATGATGATGTCTGGATCCTGACGCAACAGCGTACGTACTCCTGCCGCAAAATCCAAATCAATCGAAGGCTGCACCTGCATCTGGTTGAATTCCGGCGAGACCATTTCGATGGGATCTTCCACCGTACAGACGTTGATATCCGGCGTGGCCAGATGTTTCAGCGTTGAATACAGCGTGGTGGTTTTGCCCGAACCTGTCGGCCCCGTCACCAACACAATGCCGTGCGGCCGCTCGACCAGGCTACGCCACAACGCATCTTCAGAAGGAGAGAAACCAAGTTGCGAAAAATCCTTGGCGACGATATCCGGATCGAAAATACGCATCACCAGCTTTTCGCCGAATGCGGTCGGCATGCTGGAAATACGCAGCTCCACTTCGCGTCCAGACATAGCGCGTGTCTTGATGCGGCCGTCTTGCGGACGGCGCTTTTCCGCCACGTCCATGCGCGAAAGAATCTTGATACGCGAGGTGACTGCAGTCATTACCGGTGGCGGCAGCTCGAACACCTTATGCATCACGCCGTCGATGCGAAAACGCATCAGGCCCGCCTCGCGTCGCGGCTCCAGATGAATATCGGAAGCACGCTGCTCGAATGCGTATTGCAGCAACCAGTCGACAATATGCACCACGTGGCGATCATCAGCGCCGACTTCCCCTGCCTTGCCTAACTCCAGCAATTGCTCGAAGTTGAGCAGCGCACTGGTGTCATAACCGCCCTGGTTCTTGGCATCCTTGGCAAGCTGAATCGAGCGCTGGACCCCGTAGAACTCTTGCAAGTACCGGTTGATGTCGATCGGGCTGGAGACCACCCGATGCACATCCCGGCGCAACATCTGCGCCAGATCCTTGGACCACGTGTTGTCGAAAGGCTCGGCGGTCGCGAACGTCACTTCGCCAGTGGATGAGGCCACTGGCAGGATGCGATGCCGTTGGGCGTACGCGTGGCTAACCACCTGCGTGACCGCCGCCACATTAATTTTCATCGGATCGATTTTCAGGTAAGGCAGACCGGCCTGGCCGGCCAACCATTCGGTGAGCCCTTCCAGGCTCAGCGGGCGACCCGGATCGCGCTGATTGACAAACTTGGCGTTGGCGATCACCACCAGCGGATTCAGTTCGACCGAACTGCGCCCCACACGGTTGCCCATGCGCAGTTGTTTGGCGTCCTCGGCGGACAGATGACCGTCCACCACCAGGGCGGCCAGCACATCGTCCAGGGCCAATCGACCGCGGCGGCCAAGCAGGGAAGCGATTTGTTGAGTTGCGGCCATAAGCAGGAATCTCTCGAATGAGCACCGATTGCTGGGAAAAACAGCGAAATGATGCGCTGCGGCTATACTACCGCGCTTTACACTTAGGTTAGGAAAGCCATGTCTGCCCCTACCTTTCAGGATGTGATCCAGACCCTCAATCACTACTGGGCGAAGCAGGGATGCGTGCTGCTACAGCCCCTCGATACCGAAGTGGGCGCAGGCACCTTCCATCCTGCTACCTTCCTGCGTGCGCTGGGGCCCGAGCCGTGGGCGGCCGCCTATGTGCAACCCTCGCGACGGCCTACCGACGGTCGTTATGGTGAAAACCCCAATCGCTTGCAGCATTACTACCAGTACCAAGTAGTGATGAAGCCCAACTCCGACAACATTCTGGAACTTTACATCGACTCGTTGAAGGAGTTGGGCCTAGACCCGCAAGTGCACGACCTGCGCTTTGTGGAGGACAACTGGGAATCGCCCACCCTTGGTGCGTGGGGCTTGGGCTGGGAAGTGTGGCTGAACGGCATGGAGGTCACTCAGTTCACCTACTTTCAGCAGGCAGGCGGTCTGGAGTGTAAGCCAGTTACCGGGGAAATCACCTACGGTTTGGAGCGCCTGACGATGTACCTGCAGAACGTGGATAACGTCTACGACCTGATTTGGACCGAAAGTCCTCACGGCAAAGTCACCTACGGTGACGTGTTCCATCAGAACGAAGTGGAGCAGAGCACCTACAACTTCGAGCACGCCAATGTTGCTGAACTGCTGCGCTGGTTCGACGTGTGCGAAAGCGAAGCAAGCAAATTGATCGCAGCAGGTTTGCCCTTGCCCGCTTACGAGCAGGTCATGAAAGCCAGCCACACATTCAACCTGTTGGACGCACGGCGCGCGATCAGCGTGACCGAGCGTCAGCGCTACATCCTGCGCGTACGCGCCTTGTCGCGTGCAGTGGCAGAGACTTACGTGGCGCAACGTGAAAAGCTCGGTTTTCCGGGTCTCAAGAATCAGCGGAAGGAGCAGGCCGCATGAGCACCGTCAAGTCATTGCTCATCGAACTAGGCACGGAAGAGCTGCCACCGAAAGCGCTCGATGAACTGGGTATGTCGTTCCTGCGCGGTATCTGCGACGGCTTGAGCAAACGTGGTGTTGCTGCGTCGCTGGAACAGGCCAGTCTGTATGTCACGCCTCGCCGTCTGGCGGTCCATATTCCCGATGTGCCGATGGCACAGCCGGAGCAGTCGCTGGAACGTCGCGGCCCCGCTGTAAATGCAGCCTTGGATGCCGACGGCAATCCGGGCAAGGCGCTGATCGGTTTCGCGCAGTCGTGTGGGGTCAGTGTTGAGCAATTGGAGAAACTGGAAACCGACAAAGGATCATGGTTCGTTTTTCGCACGATCAAACCGGGTCAGTCGGTGGCTGCACTGTTGCCGGAAATCATCGACGAAGCCCTCAAAGACCTGCCCATCCCCAAGCCAATGCACTGGGCAAATCATGATTACACCTTTGTACGTCCGGTGCACTGGTTGGTCATCCTGCATGGTTCGGATATCGTCGATGGTCAAGTGCTTGGCTTGCGCAGTGGGCGGCAGTCACGCGGGCATCGCTTCATGCATCCGCAGCCGGTGCATGTCGCGGATGCAGATAGCTGGTTGGACGCCATGCGCATGGCCAAGGTGCTGGCCGATCCGGTAGAGCGTCGTCAGTGTATTCGCGATGAAGTAACGCGTGCCGCAAAAGAGACCGGTGGAGTACCGCGCCTTGACGATGCGCTGCTCGATGAAATCGCCAACCTCACCGAATGGCCGGTTGCCATTGCCTGCACCTTCGAGCGTGAATTCCTGAGCGTACCTCCGGAAGCGCTGGTTACCACCATGGAGGCGAACCAGAAATTCGTACCGATATTCGATGCGCAAGGTGCATTGACCGAGCATTTCATCGGCATTGCTAATATCGAAAGCATGCAACCCGGTGAGATTCGCAAAGGCTACGAACGCGTGATTCGCCCACGCTTTGCCGATGCGAAATTCTTCTGGGATGAGGATCTGAAAGCACCGCTCGCGAGCTATCAGGAAGCCCTCAAGAACGTCACCTACCAACAAACCCTCGGCAGCCTATGGGACAAGAGCATGCGGGTGGCTGAGCTAGCACGCATCACCGCTAATCGTGTAGGCGTAGATGCCGGGCAGGCCACTCGCGCGGCCAGCCTCGCCAAATGCGATCTGTTGACGCGCATGGTCGGTGAGTTCCCGGAATTGCAGGGTGTGATGGGGCGCTACTACGCGCAGCATGAAAATGAGCCGGCCGAAGTGGCCAATGCACTGGATGGCGTGTACCAGCCACGTTTTGCGGGTGACACGATTGCGGCAGGCAAGGTGGGCCAGGTGCTAGCGGTAGCCGAGCGTGTCGACACACTGGCCGGCATCTTTGCGGTCGGCCTGAAGCCTAGCGGCAACAAAGATCCATTCGCGCTGCGTCGCGCGGCGTTGGGTCTTGCGCGTACGCTGATCGAAGGCGGCCTCGATCTCGATCACAAGGCGTTGTTTGTCGAGGCACTCGAGTGGTTGCCGGAGACTGCACTTGTCGCAGGTATCAAGCCGGACAAAGATGGGAAGGTGCCGGCATTCGATGCTGGCCAGCGTCGTGCCACGCTTGTGTCCGAGCTCAATGACTTTGTGCTGGAGCGCCTGCGTGGCTACTACGCGGAAAAGGGGTTCACCACCGAGCAATACGAAGCCGTGCTAGCGGTGATGCCTGTCAGCCTGGTGGATTTCGATCATCGTTTGCGCGCTGTGGTCGAATTCGGTCGCTGTCCCGAAGCGCCAAGCTTGGCAAGTGCGAACAAGCGTGTGGCGAACATCCTGCGCAAACAACAAGAAGAACACGGTGCGCAGAGCATCGGAGGCCATGTCGATCCGGCTCATTTCGAGGCGGATGCGGAACGCACGTTGTTACAGGCCCTGGAAGCGGCACAGTCAGATAATGCCACTGCGCTGCAGCGCCGCGATTACACCGCGGTGCTTGTACGACTGGCGCAATTGCAGGCGCCGGTCGATGCGTTCTTCGATGGCGTATTGGTCAATGCCGAGGATCCGGTGGTGCGAGCCAATCGACTCGCTCTGTTGGGACGTCTGAAGGCGCAATTCACCGCGATTGCGGATATTGCGCGCCTGTAACTTTTCGTCAGACTTTTCAAACGCGAACTCCCTCCTCCACAAGTAGGGGAGGGAGTTTGCAGCGTAAGTCAGAACTTCTGGTTGTACGACACGTAGAAGTAACGATCGTAGTCGAACGCGGGGTTGTACGGCGGGCTGCCCGTACCCGACAGCGTCACGTTGTAGTAGAACGGTCCCTTCTTGTCGAAGATATTGTTCACGCCGAACGTAAAGGTGCCCTTCCACGGAGCCGTGTAGCGCAACTGCAGGTCGTTGAATGCTACCGAGCCCTTCTGTGCAATGCCAAAGCTGCCGATCCACGGATTAGTGTAGGTCGGGTTACTGCATTCCACCGCTGGACTCACGCTCCAGCAGCTATCCTTCAGGCCGGAGTAGTAGCGCACCGTCCAGCTCGCACCGAACTGCTTGTACGCCCAATCCACTTGTAGATTGGAGCGGACGCGATACAAACCCACTTCATTGTCCATATAGCCGGCCAACGTATGGGGTGCCTGGCCTGGTCCGCTGGTGGTGTCGTATTTGCTGAGGTAGGTGCTGTCCGACGCGATGCGGAAGCTGCCAAAGCGCGTTTCCGGCAGGCGATAGTGGATGCCGACGTCATAGCCTTCGGTAGTGATCGAACCCAGGTTGGCCAGGCTCTCGTTGAGGCTGGTGATCACGCCTGCACGATTGCGGGTGAAGCGATTGCAGAAACTCGGATCGTTCTGGATGTAGCAATAGGAAAGGATGTCGCTGGCATCCACCGCTTCAATCGCGTTGGTCAGGCGGATGTTGTAGTAATCCAGCGTGAAATCCAGGCCTTCCACATAGTGCGGGCTGTATACCAGGCCAAACGTGCGGGTCACCGAGGTTTCCGGTTTCAACTTCGAGTTGGAACCCGAGAGGAAGGCAGTCGGTGATTGGCCACCGGCGTTGCTGGTGATGTTATTACCTGCCTGATCCTTCTGGCGATAGTTAGCGGGCACGCCCGCCGCCACACAACGTGCTGCTACAGTCGAATTGGTCGCGGCTGCGCCGAACGCGGTGTCGCACGGGTCCAAGAAGGTTTCGAAGCTTTGGCCGGTGCCACTGTACAGATCATTGATGGTCGGTGCACGGAAGCCTTCGGCATATGTGCCGCGAATCAACAGATCTTCAATCGGGCGCCAACGCACGCTGTACTTGTTGTTCACGGTACTGCCGAAATTGCTGTAATGCGAATAACGGCTGGCGACGTTGACTCCGAATTCCTGGGCGCCGGGCAGATCGCGCAGCACTGGCACGTCGAGCTCCAGGTAAGCCTCGTTGACGTCGTAACGGCCATTCGTCGGCGCACTAGCGAGGTTGGTGGTCAGGCCAGCCGAGTCATTCGGATCCGGGTGATAGGAGCCCTTTTCACGACGATGCTCGATACCGCCGGCGATGTTGACCGTACCTGCCGGGAGATCGAACAGGCCACCACCCACGTTGGCGGTGATATCGTCGGTCTGGGCGAACTGGCGACTGGTACCGATCGAGTTCACGTAGTTCCAGACAGACTGTGGCGTTCCACCAGGGCCGGCCAACACATTCCATGGCACGCAGCCTGCAGCACGATCAGCCGCATTGGCGCAAGCGACCTGGCCGTTAATGATCGTGGTCGGCCCCAGTGCCTTTTCGGCATTCGGCAGATAGATGTTGCCCGAGCTGATTTGACGAACATGCGTCTGCGAAAAGATGTAACCGACATCCCAATTCCAATCGTGATTGAGAAAGGTGAAGAAACCTTCCGCTCCTACGTCCACATGCGCCAGACGGGAGTTGGACCAGGTGATGCGCGGCATTTCCACCGTGCGGCGCCAGAATTCGGTAGCGTTGCCGGGGAACGGATTGTACGCATTGTTCGGATTGATGGTCAGGCCAGTGGCATCCGTGGAAAGCGGATAACCCGCAAGCTGGCTGGAGCTGTCACGCGTGCTGTAGGTGGCCGAGCCACGCAGCGTGATGTTGTCGGTCAACTTGTAGCTGTCCTGCACATATAGGTTCTTCAGCTTGTTGCCTGCACGGAACGTCATGTCCTGCGATACGCGGTATTTGTCCGCGAGGCTGGATGAGTCGTAGGGGTGATAATTGCCGAAATTCGCCGTATCGGTAGCGCCGTGATTGATGACATAGGTGTTGTCATTATTTGGATCGAGCACGCGCCCCCAGGGGCCAATACCCCAGCCATCGTCAGGATGACGGGGGCCGTTGGCATACTTGGTCAGTTCGCGCTTGTTGTCCCATACGGGGGACAGATCCTGATATGCAGCGCTGACGATAAACGAATTCTTCTCGGTGGTATGGCCCCAGGTGAAGTCGGCATTCTTCTGCTGGCCGTCACCACCGCCGTTCTCGCCGAAGTAAACGTTGGCTTCGCCGCCGTTGTAGCGATCGCGGGTGATGATGTTGACCACGCCACCGATCGCATCTGATCCATACACGGACGATGCACCGTCTTTCAGCACGTCGATGCGCTCGATCATAGACACCGGAATGGTCGAGAGATCCGTCATGCCGCTGAGAGTGGTGCTCCAGCGATGGCCGTTGACCAGCACCAGCGTGCGCTGCGAACCGAGGTAACGCATGTTGACGTAAGTGCCGCCTACATCGGAGCCGCTGGCAAGCGTGTCTTGTGGGGTGATATCCGGCGTGCCAACCGACGGCATCCGAGCGAGGATGTCACTGACATTGGTCAAGCCAGTAGCCTTAATGGCCTGGCGGTCCATGGTGAAAACTGGCTGGGATGTTTCCACGTCCACACTGCGAATATGCGAGCCAGTAACAGTGACGGCTTCCAGATTCTTGGCTTTTTTCGAATCGGCCTGGTCCGTTTGCGTCGGGGCGATGTCCTGTGCGGAAACAGCCCAGGTGTGCAACATAAGTGCCGTCGCAATCGCGGCGGCCAGTATCGTTTTTTGCTTCTTCAAAACAAACACCCTTACAAATAGATAGCTAGCCGTCCTATCTCCCTTTGGCTAAACCACCTGGAACTATGGAAATGGCCCCCACGCGTGACTGTCTTGAGTGGGTGCACCGTTTTGTGTCGCCGGCCGTCAAACTGGGGCGACGTCATTTCCACGTTAAGGCAGGTTCATACGAAAACGCAAGATGAAATGTGAATTTCATGTCATAAGTTCGCCATAACTTGCGATATTATTGTTATAAAACAATTATTTACGATGCCTTCGCACGCTGATGATCCCGTCCTGGCATAGGCGAGGCTGGAGGGCGCGAAGATAGTTTTGGAGGACACGCAGACAAAAAACGGCGGCCAGAGGCCGCCGTTTTCAGGATGGGATTAGCGTGTTTTCAGGCCGACAAGCGACTGGGCATACTGCGCTTGACCTTCAAACGCTCAGCGAGGCGGTGATTGAAAGCCACCATCGCCGTGGCGTCCACATCGTTGCCGCCTGGGCCGAGGATGTCGTACAACTCAGCTAACATGTCCGAATTTTCCGCTAGTGTCACGCTGCTTTCGGCCAGATCCAGCTCCGATTGCAGAATGTGCAGCGCGGTGTTGAGTCGCTGTGCATCCATCAAGCTACCACGGGTTTCCAGGCTATCTACCGCCATGCGTAACTTGGAGCGATGTCTGGGGGGTGAGGCGGCTTCCGCGCTGTTGGTGGCATTGTCATCAGGCACGAGGTCATTCGGGTCGATCTGCATTGAACCTTCGCCGGCGACCAGCCATACCAGGGATATGCCCAACGTGTGTGCCAAGGTAACGCAGCGTGCACGTGAGGGATCGGTGTTGCCGTCTCGCCAACTTCGTACGACGCCTTCCGAAAAGCCGCACATCCGTGCGATTTCCGTCACGCTGCCAACGCGCTGAATCAGCACTTTAATGCGGTCGGCAAACGTGGAAGTAGATTCGAGATGGGTATTGGGTAGCAGATTCATCGCAAATTTCCGCAGTAATTCAGAGGGCGCCTGCCGGCAGATTCTTACTGGAACGTCTTGCACGGACCTGTGGAGCAAGTGTTAGAGAAAAGTTGTTTGGCGTGGTTCTTTGATGGATGTCGCACAAAGTTGCGAAAAATCACGCCAACATCATCCTCGTTCGCACAAACGCGTCAGCTTTGACTGGGTTGACACGTAGGTGCTTTCGGTGCAGAAAACTGCGAGGTGCCTCCAACCTGTGTAATGAAGGGAAACCAGAAGATTTCGCGAGGCAAGAAAGAACGACCTCCCAAAAAGCCATCTTTCCCGCCGAAACATAGGTTCCTTGAAGGATGCCTAGCGCTCAAGGAGGTATGTCTGACCTATATAGAAGGATGTTTCTGACGAGGTGTAGGGGTATTCATGTGGGGTATTCAAGGATGTTTTCCCGTCTCGGGCCTCCAAGGCATCCGATTACCCATCCGTAACATTAGATGGGTGGGCCGGCAGGCCTGAAGGTCCGGGCGAAGTGAGCGATTCAGTTTTCGCACAAGATCATCGGTCATGTGTAGAGCCTGCTGGTCGAAATCGCTCCTGCCGCGGAGCGGGACATCGCTTATCTGTGTGGCAATCCCAACATGGTCGATGCCGCTTTCAATGCACTGAAGGAATTCGGTTTGCCGATTCCGCAGATTCGTCGCGAGAAATACATTTCTTCGCGCTGATACCGATGAGGTGAGCGAAGCAGACGCTCGTCGCCAGCTAAGGTGTTTACCTGATATCGAATTTTCATCTTGTAGATAGTCTTAGCGGCGCTCTAACACTCATCTCTGGTACATACACATGACTCTCCCTGCTCCTTCGGCCCAGGCCGTGTTGACTGAGTTTGCCCACCACCATGGTATTGCCGGGTTTACCTTAAGCCATGAAGGCACCGCTGCCTTGCGCCTGCCAGATGGCATGGAAGTTTTCCTGGAAGTAGTGGAAACCGCCGCGAAGTTGTTTGTCTACGTCCCGTTGGACACCCTTCCCCAAGGACAAGCGCGCCAGGCTTATCTGGAACAACTGTTGCACCTCAATTGCCTGGAGCATGGCACGGTAGGCGCCACGCTCGCCGTGGATAGTCATACCGAGACCGTTTTACTGCACAAATCGGTCTCCCGCTCGCGGAATTGACGGCGCCGCGTTTAGAAGCCTCCATGCAAATCCTAGTGCAGCGCCAGCCACCTCTTATCGCTTTGCTGCGCCGACAAACCCACGCACACTCATGCCATAGCCCCGCACATTTCCCCGGCAGCCTCCTTAGATGCCAAAGACATTAGCAATGCCCTGTACGGGCTGCAAACATGTCGCAGACGGCTGGCACCGAGGCAGTGCTGAGGGCCATAGTCCTGCACATTTCCCGCATCCCCTTTTTATCTGACAAAGCCATCGGTAACGCCCTATACGGGCTACAAAACATGTCGCAGACGGACGGCACCGAGGCGGTGCTGCAGGCCATGGAACGGTACATTCTCCAGGCACCCGCCTTAGGTGCCCAAAACATCGGCAACGCTTTGTCTGGGTTGCAAAACATGCAGCCGACGGCGGGCACTCAAGCGGTGCTGGATGCCTTGGTTGAGCGTGCGGAAGACATCAGCGTTGACGGCTTAGGCGATATCCCTCCGAAAACGTATCTGACAGAATGTATCTTCAGCGTGAGAAACCATCTCGCCAATCCCTCGGCACAATCTTTAATCATCCAGATCAGTAACTCATTGAACCTGCCACTCCGTGAGCAAGACCTCACGCCTGAGACATATCCCACGACGCTTTGGCGGTTACAAAGCCCTCAAGTACGACAACGGTACGGCGACCAAGCGCAGCTAATCGATGGCGGCCGTAGGCGACGGTAGTTCGCCGGTGTAATGCATCGACATTGCGGTGAGCTACGTGGATGGTGGCGCGGCGACCAAGCTGCTGAGCAGGCTTGAGCTGGGTGGAACCATCGAGGCAAGTGGCTCGTACGGGCGGTTTTGCCTGCAAGATGACGATATGCATCCGTGTGCGGATTTCGGCGATCGTGACCGCGTATTTCGGTTGATCGTGACCGGTCAGCGCCAGTCATTGTGCGGTGCACTCGAGTGTAACTGGACCGGTCACGATGAGGTATCGGCGGCTGGCTTGGCGGAGGACTTTCGGCGCATCGATTCGCCCTTCAACACGATGCGATGAGAGCGGTGTACGAGACGGTCGAGGATGGCATCGGCGAGGGTGGGATCGTTGAGCCAGGCGTGCCAGTGTTCGATCGGTAGCTGGCTGGTGATGAGGGTCGATTTGCCGTTGCCGCGATCGTCGATGACCTCCAGCAGATCATGGCGCGCCGCCTGATCGAGCGGTGTCATGCCCCAATCGTCAAGGATTAGCACGTCGATGCGCGCCAACTGAGCAAACACGCGACCGAAGCTGCCGTCGGCGTGGGCGATGCGTAGCATCTCGGCGAGGCGTGGCACACGCTGATACAGCACCGGGAAGCCTTGGCGGCAGGCATGTTGTCCAAGCGCACACGCCAGCCACGTTTTACCAACCCCGGTCGGACCGGTCAGCAACACACTTTGCCCCTGCCGGATCCAGTCGCCGCCGGACAAGGTGGCGATCAGGCGTTTGTCGATACCGCGGTCGGCGCTGTACTGCACATCTTCCAGGCAGGCCTGGGCGTGTTTGAGCTTGGCCACACGAAGTAATCGTTCCTGCCGTCGACCGTCACGCCAATGGCGTTCGCGATCGACCAGCATGCCGAGCCGATCTTCGAACGGCAGATCGTGACAGGCCGGCAACAGGCGCTGTTCTTCCAGCGCCTGTGCCATGCCGTCGAGCTTGAGGGCACGCAAGTGTTCAAGGGTGGGATGGATCAACAAGGTGGTCTCCTTTTCAGTGAGTGGTGGGTGGATCGCGGTAATAGGTGGGGCCACGCAGGTTGACGTGGTCGGGTGTGACCCAGTCGGTTTGGGCGATGGCGCTGGGCAAGGGGTGTTGATCGAGCTTGTTGTGCAGGATCGACTGCACGGATTTGCGCGTGCGCGAACCGATCGCCCACGCGCGTGCGCAGGCCGCTTCCAGGCGGTCGTCGCCGTACTGGCGCGCGAGCGCCAGCAGCCCCAGGCAACTGCGATAGCCCATCTCCGGATGCGGGCGCTCGGTCAGCAGGTGCTCGACCAACTGACGGGTTGCCGCGCCGATCGTGTCGGCCCAGTGCAGGAAGCGACCGGGTGACCATTCCCGATGCGCACGATGTGCGGCCGGCATGTGGTCGGCGACGGTGGTGTGGCGTCCGCGCGCCGGGGAGCGGACGTGGCTGGCGATGCGCTGGCCGGCATGCAGGATCTCGACGGTGGTGTCGGTGATGCGCGCCTCGACGGTCTTGCGTACCAGGCTATGCGGCACGCTGTAGTAATGGCCATCGACCTCGATGTGGTAATCGATGTTGACCTTGCACGGCTTGAAGCGCGCCGGCTCATAGGGTTGCGCCGGCAAGGGCATCAGGGCGGGACGGTCGATCGTCTCGAACCACGAACGGCGCGAGCCGTCGAGCTTCTTGAACGGCCGTGCATTCAAGTCCGTCAGCAGGTCGGCGATGGCGTGATTGAGAGCGCTGAAGGTAAAAAAGCACGGATGGCGCAAGCGCGCGAGGATCCAGCGCTCGACCACCTGCACGCCGACCTCGACCTTGGCCTTGTCCTGCGGGCGTCGTGGGCGGGCCGGCAGGATCGCCATGCCGTAATGCTCTGCACACGCCTGCGTAGCACGGTTGAGCACGGGCTCGTAGCGATCCGGCTGGGTGATCAGCGCGCGCGGATTGTCAGGTACCACCAGCGCCGGCACGCCACCAAAAAATGCCAACGCCTGCGTCAAGCCGCGCAGCCAGTCGATCTGCGTTTCGCCCGGTGTGGCGCAGGCATAGGTGAAACTGGACGCACCCAGCACGGCCACGAAGATGTGCGCTCGCCGCAGCTCGCCGGTGTCGGGGTTGACGACGCCAAGGGTGGGGCCGGCGTAGTCGATAAACAGCTTTTCACCGGCAACGTGCAACTGACGCATCGAGCGGCGCAGCGAGGCCGTGTAGTCGTGGAGGTGCTGGCAAAACTGGGTGTATTGGTACGTGAGACGGCCAGCGTTCGCGTCGCAGTATTCCTGCCACAACAATTGTCGCGTGACGCCTTTGCGGCGCAACTCCCGATGCACCCATGGCAGATCGATGGGTGCCCGCTCGCCACGCACGGCGGGTGGTGACATACACAACTGGGCGGCAATCGCGTTGTCGTCCATGGCGGACAGGCCGGGCCAGTCCAGTCCGGCGGCCGTGGCACGTTTCACGTACTTGCTGACCACGCCCTTGGACAGACCCAAGGCCAAGGCGATGCGTTCGTGCGAGAGGTCGCACTCCAGCTTCAGTCGAAGACATTCTTTGATCTTGCGCATAGCTACTCGCGGGGTCGGCATCGCCACTCCAAAAAGCCGTGGAGGATGCCGTTGCGTTGAAGTTATGCACAACGAGGGGCGCGTTTCGGTAAGCCGTGACCGCTGATTTCGGTGACCGTCGAAAATCGGTCACGATCAACCGAAACGGGCGGTCACGGCTTACCGAAATGACCGGTCACGCCTTACCGAAATGGGCGGTCACGATGGGCCGAAATACGCATCCGTGCTACCTGCTGCTGGCGATCGGCACCTTCTCCCGGATGGAGAAGGGCTCGCCCATCCGATGTTACGGATGTGTTCAAAAGGGGCAGGGGAGAGTTGGGAGAATTAAATCCAATAATTACATACGCATGCGAATGGAATTCACACTGCGTTGACTTTTCCACGCTTTAAGTTTGGGCTATTCTCTGAGTTCCCTGTGAATGTCGGCTGCGCGTGCGTATGCAGACAAATCGTTCGATTCGATCCATACCTGAGGTTTCAATCCCATGCGCAGCGTTGTTTGGTCGCTGATGACAGTGGCAGCGGTTGCACTGGCCGGCTGCAATAATTCTTCCAGCCCGTCGTCTTCGGCTGACACGGACGGCAAGGCGGCTACGGCGGCTGTCGCCGCCGCTACCAGCGTTTCAGGCACGATCACTCTTCGTGGCGACATCAAGCCCTCCGATCAAGGCAAGCTGGTGATCAGTCTGGTTGATGTGACGGCCCAGGGCTCGGCTCCGCTGGCGACCAAGATGGTCGCCCCGGCTACCACCTTTCCGCAGCCGTTCGAGCTGAATTTCAATCCGTCGAATGTGGCGCCCAACGACATGTACATCGTGCAGGCCGAGCTGACCGACGGTGATCGTCACTACACCATGCCGTTGCAGGCGCCGGTGCTCACGCAGGGTCACCCTACGTCGAACATCGCGATCGAGCTGGCTCCTGAGCAGACCCCTGGTGAAAAATTGCTTGCGGCCTTCCAGGGCGTGCAGAAGCAGATCGGTGGCATGAAGGTTTCCAGCGGCACCAAGCTTGAGCCGAATGCATCGCGCTCCTGGCAGGTGTTCCGTGACGGCACCGAACTGAAATTCATCCGCGAACTGGTCGACTACGGCGACAAGGGCTTCACCAAGACCGACTTCGCCTACAAGGACGGTAAGCCGTGGGTGGCGCAGCAGCAGAAGAAAGCCAACCAGTCGGCCAAGCCTACCTCGGTGGATACCGCCGGTTGGGATGATGATGGTTCGCTGGTGTTGAAGACGCACGAAGCTGGCGGCAGTACCGAAGCGTTGAGCGATAGCGATGCCGCCAATCTGCGACAGCAGGCGAAGGACATCCTCAATCTCGCGACAGGCGGCAAGGGCAAATAAGCCGGTCACGCCAAGCGTGGCAACAAAAAAGCCGCCCGCATTGCGGACGGCTTTTTTGTTGCCAGCGATACCGGCTTAGAAGCCGAACTTCATCCCCAGGTTGATGGCGTTGTAACGCTGGCTGTTGTCGCTGAAGTGGCCGTTGTAGGCGATCCAGCCGGACAAGTTTGGTGTGAACTGTGCTACCAAACCCACATTGGCGGAGCCCCAGTTCTTGTCAGGCGTGAAGCCGGCCATTTCGAAGCTGCCGTTCATGCTGTTGAGACCTGCCGTCACCATGTCGGTGCTGGCGCGGCTGTCGTGATTCCAGCCCAGTTCGACATAGGGCTGCAGATTCACCGCGTTGTACTGCCAATGTCCTTGCAGGCGCCAGCCGAGTGTGCTGATCAGTGCATTGCGTTCCTGGCGACCAAACCACATGGCGGTGGCATCATTGCCACTTTCGTTGTAACCGTCGATGTGGATGTTCTGGTATTCGAAGTTCGCGAACGGGCCCGTCTTCAAGCTGCCAACATCGAACCAGTAACCGCCATGCAGGCCGAGCCCGTAATACGAACCATCCGTCTTGCCGGATTCATGCGTGCGGTAGTCCCCCACCATGAATACACGGTTGATGTTGGTATAACTGGCCTGACCAAAATCGCCGTAGATGCCGGCGTAGGCGCCTGCATCGTGCCAGGTCAGGTAGCCGAGTCCGGTGAGGGCCTGCAAGTCATAACCACCACCGCCGCTCACGTCGGCATAGTGTTCACCGATGCCCAGTGCGACACCGGTCGAGATGTAGTCGTTGGCGTGTACATCCACACCAAGCGTCAGATCCACATTGTTACTGGTGGTCTTCGGGGCGCCGGCACTTTGATCGAATTGCTGGTTCGAATAGTTGATGCTGGCAAAGGCGCGCGTGGGACTGCCGAAATTATCGGCCATCATTTGGGTGCGCACGGTCGAGGTCTGCGTGGTGATGGCCGCCAGCGGAGCCTCTTGCAGCAACGAAATCTGCTGAGGTGCGGCCAACTCGGACAACACCACCTGCGCCAGCATACGGTCGGCGCCGGTGGTGGGGTGCACACCATCGGCAAATAGATAGCTGTTATTTGTACCTGGTGCGTAGGTGTAAGGCAGGCCGGAACCTTGCGGGCCACACAACACCGAGTTGGAACCTACGCCGCAGGCAGGCTCCGTGACATTGCTGAAGCCGTAGGCTGCGGGATTGGCAATGACCTGGTTGAGCAGGGCAAAGGCATTGACTGGAATAATGCCTTTGCCAAGCTGCCCGAGGCCCGAGTTGAGCTGGCCGTTGTAGATAATGCTGAGTGTCGTCAGTGCGGAAGCCGCCGATGAGCCAGCTTCCGTGGCTTCAGGCGACAGGCCAACATTGGGCAGGTTGAACACCAGGATGTTCTTCGCGCCAGCGGCTTGCAGTTCGCCAAGCAGTTTCACTTCCTGCTGAGCCGCCGCGATGATCTGCGTCTGTGCGGTGGCTGGCGTGGTGGTTGCGTAGAAAATATCATTGGCGCCGCCCCACATCGTGTACAACGCGCGACTATCCAAGGAGGGATGACCGGCGAGATAAGTATTGACCTGCGTGGTGATGGTCGGGACACCCGCCGGCGTGCCAGGCGAATTGTTGTTGATGCCCGCACCGCCCCAGGCATAGTCGTTACCGTCCGCGAGCGAGGCCGTCAGCGTGTAGCCCAGGCCGGCTGCGATGTTCTGCACGGTGATCGTACCGGGGTTGGTGGTGAATTTCTGTGGAGGTTGAAAGCTCGGTACCTCCGACAAGGAAATATTGCCAGCATCGCTCAGGCTGTCGCCGAATGCGATGACGTTGCTGAAGGTCGAATTTGGATTTCCAGTGGCGTGGGTGATGCTAACGAGACCAAGGGCCAGCGCAACGGCGCCGGCAAGCTTGCGCGAGTAAAGCATGTGGGTCCTGCTCCTGCGTTTGTTATAGTCGAGTTACGTTAATGCAAGCCATATGTTGGCGCATGCTGCGCCGCAAACAAGCCGCGCATCGCAGGAACTTGAAAGCGCGTGTCTTGTGCTTTCGCGGATGATGGGGTCCATGGATTAGGCGCTTGAAACGCCTAATCTCGCGCATTTAACGCTTCAGAGCGCGGTTTAGGGCGTCTGCAAATGCACTATTGGCTGGTGTTGCAGCAGGCTTTGGTGCGGCGGTGGAACCCGGACGCGGGCCGCGGCTATCGCGTGCTCCGCCACGGCTGTCGTTGCCACCCGCTGGGCGTCCGCTACGCACCTGCCCAGGCTCGTCGTCCAGGCGCATGGAAAGGCCGATGCGCTGGCGCGGAATGTCCACCTCCATCACTTTCACCTTGACGATGTCGCCGGCTTTCACCGCGTCGCGCGGATCTTTCACAAAGGTGTGCGAAAGCGCGGAGACGTGCACCAGGCCATCCTGATGTACGCCGATATCGACGAACGCACCGAATGCGGCCACGTTGGTGACGCGGCCTTCGAGGATCATGCCGGGCTTGAGGTCTTTCAGATCCTCCACGCCTTCGGCAAAGCTCGGCGCAACGAACTCGGGACGAGGATCGCGGCCGGGCTTTTCCAATTCCTTGAGGATATCTCGCACGGTTGGAACGCCGAAGCGCTCGTCGGTGTATTGCTCGGCCTTCAGGCTGCGTAGGAAAGTGATATCGCCGACGATGCTTTTCACTTCGCGGCCGCATTGCGCAATGATGCGCTCCACCACCGGATAAGCTTCCGGGTGCACCGAGCTGGCATCCAGTGGATTGTCTCCATGGGGAATGCGCAGGAAGCCTGCGCACTGCTCGAAGGCCTTGTCGCCTAGGCGCGGTACTTTCAGCAATGCCTTGCGATTCGCAAACGGGCCGTTGGCATCGCGGTGTTTCACTACATTTTCAGCGACACTGGATGTAAGGCCAGCCACGCGCGAAAGCAGTGCAGCAGAAGCGGTATTCACATCGACGCCGACTGCGTTCACGCAGTCTTCCACTTTGGCGTCCAGCGCACGTGCCAGCTTCACTTGGTTGACGTCGTGCTGGTATTGGCCAACGCCGATCGCTTTCGGTTCGATCTTTACCAGTTCTGCCAGAGGATCCTGCAGGCGACGTGCGATCGACACCGCGCCACGCAAGCTCACGTCCAGATCGGGAAATTCTTTGGCGGCTGTCTCGGATGCGGAATACACCGATGCGCCAGCCTCGCTCACCACGACTTTGGAAAGCTTCAGATCCGCATGCTTCTTGATCAATTCAGCGGCCAACTTATCGGTTTCGCGAGACGCCGTGCCATTGCCAATGGCAATCAAGTTGACGCCATGCTGCTTGCTCAGCATGGCAAGGCGCGCGAGTGACTGGTCCCATTGATTACGCGGTTCGTGCGGATAAATCGTGTCGGTGGCGAGCAGTTTGCCGGTGGCATCGACCACTGCCACTTTCACGCCGGTGCGAATGCCTGGGTCCAGGCCCATCACCGTTTTCGCACCTGCTGGCGCAGCCAGCATGAGGTCTTTGAGGTTGTCGCCAAATACGCGGATGGCTTCATCTTCCGCGCCTTCGCGTACGCGGCCGAACAGGTCCAGTGTCAGATGCAGGTGTAGTTTCACGCGCCAGGTCAGGCGCACGGTTTCGCGCAGCCACGCATCGGCAGGGCGTCCGCGATCAATGATGCCCGCCTGCGAGGCGACGCGTCCTTCGCCTTCCAGATGGCCTTGTTCGGCATCGACATTCGGAATCAGTTCCAGTTCGATGACGCCTTCGTTGCGTGCGCGCATCAGTGCAAGCAGGCGGTGCGAGGGAATCTTGCCAATCGCTTCCATGTGATCGAAGTAGTCGCGGAACTTCGCGCCTCCCTGCTCCTTGCCTTCGACGACCTTGGCGCGGATTTGCCCTTTTTCCCATAGCCAGTCGCGCAGTTCGCCCAGCAGTTGTGCGTCTTCGGCAATGCTTTCCATCAAAATTGCGCGTGCGCCGTCGAGTGCGGTGCGCACATCCGCCACGCCCTTTTCGGCGTCGACAAACTGCTCGGCGAAGGCTTCTGGTGTTTGCGAGGGATCTTCGCGCAGGCCGAGCGCCAGCGGCTCCAGGCCGGCTTCGCGTGCGATCTGTGCCTTGGTGCGACGCTTGGGTTTGAAGGGCAGGTAAAGATCTTCCAGGCGCGCTTTGGTATCGGCGCCAAGGATGTCTGCCTTCAATGCATCGGTGAGTTTGCCCTGTTCGGTGACGCTGGCAAGAATCGTTTCGCGTCGTTCTTCCAGTTCGCGCAGATAACGCAGGCGCTCTTCAAGCAGGCGCAATTGCGTATCGTCGAGACCGCCCGTGGCTTCTTTGCGATAGCGTGCGATGAACGGCACGGTCGCGCCCCTGTCAAGCAAATCCACCGCGGCGTGTACCTGTTCTGGCTTGGCGGCGATGTCCTGGGCAATACGTTGTTCGATGTTGAGCATGATGAAGCAATACTTCCTTGCACCAGCGGCAGAGTGCCGGCGTATGGTTTACGAAGGGCTGGATGATAGCAAGATGCGCTCAATCAGCAGAAAACGGTGATGCGCGGTTCCAACGCCCAGATTCACGCGCAAAATCAAGCGTGGAATGATCCCTCGTCGTCCTTCGGTGGTGGGGTGTTGTGCTTCACATCGCTGGCGCGGCCATTGAGTACGAGTGTGTTGGCGAACATATCGTGCAGTCCTTGCTTGCGCTGCGTGAAGGCGACCATCAGGAAACCCATGCAGAGCAAGAGACCACTGATGAACTTGCCGCCATAACGCCCCAGCGCACGCCCCAATGAAATGCGTGCGCCGTTCAGGTCGGTAACACGCATGCCCAGCGCCAGCTTGCCGACGGTGGCTTGCCAGGACGAACTTTCGCAAATGGCGAAATACAGCCAACTCATCACCAGCGTAGTCAGGAAGTACGGCCACTGCTCGCTATAGAAGTGCCGATAGGCCAAAAGCGCGACTTGTGGATCCGTGCCGGGAGAGATTTGCTGAGCCAGCGCCTCGTATGCGGTGCGCATGTGAAAGGGTATTTCCAGCAGTGAGAACGGGAAATACAGCACGAAAGCGTCGATGAAATAAGCCAGTGCGCGCTTCCAGAAGCCGGCGTAGGCGAACGCCGGCGCACTGGACTGTGGTTGCTGCAACGGAGGTGGCGCGTAGATATCCTGGGCAGGCGGTGGCGTGGGCTTCTCCAACGGAAACAGCACCGACAGCGGTTGCCAGTCAGCCAGGCCGTCGTACCAGCCCAGATCGTCGCGGCTGAGCTGGCCGCTACGCAGCCATTCCTTGATTTGTTCTTCCTGATAGGGGCCGTGGCGTTCGCCCTGCCGACCGATCCAGACTTCCATCTAGGCGCTCCTCGCTAAGCAGGTGCGCATGATGCCATGTGAGGGCGATGGATGGGGCTTCACGCCGCATCACGTCGCTTCAAATGCACCAACAACAACGAGATCGCCGCAGGCGTGATACCGCTGATACGTGCCGCTTGGCCGATGGTGGTCGGCAAGCTGCGTTTGAGTTTCAGCAGCACTTCGGCGGACAGGCCGCGTACCTTGTCGTAATCGAAGCTAGCTGGAATCATCGTATTCTCGTGACGGCGCTGACGTTCGATTTCCTCGCGCTGGCGTTCCAGGTAGCCGGCATACTTGGTCTGCACCTCGACCTGGGCGGCGATGTCTTCATGCTCCACCGCGGGGCCGAGTTCGGTGACCGTGGTCAGCTTCGCGTAATCCAGTTCAGGGCGGCGCAGCAGATCCAGCGCGTTGGTTTCGCGACTGACGGCGATACCGAGCTGGCGCTCGATGGCCGCGCCAAGTGCGTTGTTCGGAGCAGCCCACAACGCACCAAGGCGCTGCACTTCGCGCTCCACCGCCTCGCGCTTGGTGCGCAACGCGTCGAAACGTTCCCGTGGCACCACACCTAACGCATGGCCGGTTTCGGTCAGGCGCAGGTCGGCATTGTCTTCACGCAGATGCAGGCGGTATTCCGCGCGCGAGGTGAACATGCGGTAGGGCTCGATCGTCCCATTGCTGGTCAGGTCATCGATCAGCACGCCGATGTAAGCTTCGTCACGGCGCGGATACCACGGTGCCTTGCCCTGCACGGCAAGCGCGGCGTTCAGGCCGGCAATCAGGCCCTGTGCCGCCGCTTCCTCATAGCCGGTGGTGCCGTTGATCTGGCCAGCGAAATACAGGCCCGGAATAGTTTTGGTTTCCAGCCATGGATGCAGGCCGCGCGGATCGAAGTAGTCGTATTCGATCGCATAGCCAGGACGAGTAATGTGCGCTTTCTCAAAACCCTTGATCGAATGCACTAGGTCGAGCTGTACGTCGAACGGCAGCGAGGTGGAGATGCCGTTGGGGTAAATCTCGAAGCTCTCCAGTCCTTCTGGTTCGATGAAGATCTGGTGCGAGTTCTTTTCGGCGAACCGCACCACCTTGTCCTCGATCGACGGACAGTAGCGCGGACCGATGCCCTCGATCTGGCCGGTGTATAGCGGTGAGCGATCCAGGGCTCCGCGGATGATCTCGTGGGTGTGTCCGCTGGTATGGGTGATCCAGCAACTCACTTGGCGCGGGTGATGTGCACGCGAACCGAGATAGGAGAAGACCGGGGCGGGGTCGTCCCCGGGCTGCTCTTCCAGATGGGTGAAATCGATGCTGCGCAGGTCAATGCGTGGCGGAGTGCCGGTCTTGAGACGGTCGGCTGCCACCGGCAGCTCGCGCAAGCGTTGGGCCAACGTGGTGGCGGGCGGGTCACCGGCCCGCCCGCCCGCGTAGTGAGCTGGACCAATGTGGATCTTGCCGGCCAGAAAAGTGCCCGCCGTGAGCACTATGGACCTGGCGCGGAAAGAAAGGCCCATTTGTGTCACTACACCGGTAACGCGGCCGTTCTCGATCAGCAGGTCATCCACCGCTTGCTGGAACAGATCCAGATTGGGTTGGCTCTCGACCATGCGCCGGATCGCTGCTTTGTACAACGTCCGGTCCGCCTGGCAGCGTGTGGCGCGCACGGCAGGGCCTTTGGATGCGTTCAGCGTACGCCATTGGATGCCAGCGTGATCAGCAGCCTGGGCCATGGCACCGCCCAAGGCATCGATTTCCTTGACCAAATGTCCTTTGCCAATGCCGCCGATCGCTGGATTGCAGCTCATCTGGCCGATCGTTTCGATGTTGTGGCTCAGCAGCAAGGTGTGGGCGCCGCAGCGTGCCGAAGCCAAGGCGGCCTCAGTACCGGCGTGGCCGCCGCCAATCACGATGACATCGTAAGAGTTGGGGTGAAGCATGGGATGGCCCGAAATGCAGGGATAGACAAAGGGTTATGATACCTCCAGCACTGTTATCAGGCATGACTGACGCAGCGATGGCATGTTTTCTGCTTCAAGTTCAGTGCACTCTCACGGGCAGATGCCGCGCGATATGCGCGCTGAGATAGGACGGCAGGGGTCCATTCGCGTACCGGGATAGGAAGCAAGACGGCGCCCATTGGGCGCCGTCGTTCTTTAGTGATCTCGATCTCTGGTAGCGAGAGAGATCTGGCGCCCGGCGGTCTCAGGAACAGGGGGAATCCAGTGTGACCGTATTGCCGGGCGCCAGAAACTGGTGACTCTACGGGCAGCGCAGCTACGCCGCTCCCCCACACGAGAGGAAATCATCACCCCGCACGCGTGAACATGGGGTGACTGAAACGCAAATATATGCCTGTAAACGGCAGCTCGTGACACAAAAGGTCATAGCGTGATGGGGTGAAATGTTGCGTGATCTACCTCACAAACTGGCATGTCTGTTGCGTATCTGTGTTTAACGCTGCAACACGTTACCAATGATCTCGTTGAGGTTGCGTGATAGGCCTTCATGTCGGGCCAGCTTTTCCAATGCAGCGCGTGCCGCCTCGCGACGTACGGATTCCAGGCGCTGCCATCCGTTGAACGCTGTGGCCAGACGCGCGGCAATCTGAGGGTTGAGCGCATCCAATTGCGCCAGCCGCTCGGCAAGCAAGCGATAACCGGCACCATCGGTACGGTGGAATCCGCTGGGGTTGGCGCTGGCGAAACTGCCGAACAGAGCGCGCGCGCGGTTTGGATTTTTCAAGGTGAAAGCCGGATCGCTTTCCAGCGCCATGACGCCGGCGAGCGCGTCGTCGCCGGGCACTTTCGCCTGCTCTGCAAACCACTTATCCAGTGCAAGCGGATTGTCGGCGTAGCGTTGGCGGAAGTCGGCTAACGCGGCGGGAGCCTGCGGCGCACGAGCGCGTACCAATACGCCCAGTGCCGCAAGGCGGTCGGTCATGCCAGTTGCGGACGAGTACTGGCGTGCTGCCAGTGTGTGTGCCTGATCGGTATCGACCAAGGCAAGCAGCTCCAGCACACGTCGTTTCAGGCGGCGCTTTGCCTGACTGGCAGCATCGAGTTGCTGGCCGACGTCGGCATGGAGTGCCTGATAACGATCAAGCAGCGCCGATACGCCAAGGCGTCGCGCCAGATGATGTTCCAGATTCCGGCGCAGCGCGTGAATCTTTGCCGGATCCACCTCGCTTTGCCGATCAGCAAATTCGATTTCTCCCGGAGGTGTCATTAGGTCCGCCAGCAAGGCATCGTCGATGCCGGGATTTTCGAACAAGGCGGCCAACGCGTCGCACCAGGCCTTGCAGGCGGATGAGTCGGTGGCGTCCTGCAAGGTATCGAAGGCGAGTGTCGCCAGTTGCTGGCTGGCCTCCCAGCGATTGAAGCCATCGGCATCGTGCGTCAGCAACAAGGCCAGCTCTGCCGGCGTGTAATGGCATTCCAGCACCACGGGTGCGGAGAACCCCCGCAACAACGAAGGCACCGGTGGCGATGGCACATCATGGAAAACGAAGCGCTGCGAAGCCTTGTCGGCCACCACCACCGTTTCCGTGCCGGCATGGTGGCCGTCCAGATGCAAAGCCAGCATCTGGCCGCTGTGATCGAACAGGGACAATTTGACCGGAATCGGCAGGGGTATTTTTTCGGATTGTCTGGGTGTGGCGCGTGTCTGTTGCGAAAGTGTCAGCGCATATTCGTGCCGTGCTGGATCATATTCTCCCTTGGCGTGCAGTCGCGGTGTGCCCGATTGGGCGTACCACGCCAGATAGGGCATCAGGTCGATGTGGTTGGCGTCGCCCAATGCAGCAAGAAAATCCTCAAGTGTGGCTGCGTTGCCGTCGTGGCGTTCGAAATACAAATCCATGCCGCGGCGAAAACCGTCCTGGCCCAGGCGTCCCGCCAGCATGCGCACCAGCTCGGAGCCTTTCTCGTAGACCGTCGCGGTGTAGAAATTGTTGATCTCGCGGTATTCCGCGGGGCGTACCGGATGGGCGAGCGGGCCCGCGTCTTCCGGGAACTGCGTGCGGCGCAGCAGCGACACGTCTTCGATGCGCTTCAACGATGGCGAGTTCATCTCTGCGGAAAATTGCTGTTCGCGGAAAACCGTCAAGCCCTCCTTGAGCGAAAGCTGGAACCAGTCGCGGCAAGTGACGCGATTGCCCGTCCAGTTGTGGAAATATTCGTGCGCAACCACGGCTTCAACGGCGCGATATTCTTCATCCGTGGTGCTGTCCGGGTTGGCAAGCAGATACTTCGCGTTGAAGATGTTCAGCCCCTTGTTCTCCATGGCGCCCATGTTGAAATCATGCGTGGCGACGACATGGAAGACATCCAGATCGTAGTTGCGTCCGTAGCTGCGCTCATCCCAGCGCATCGACCGTTCCAGTGCATCGAGCGCATAATGGCAGCGGTCAATGACATGGGCTTCGGACCACATCACTAACGTGATCTTGCGGCCCTCGGCGGTGACGTAATCACGCCGAATGCTGTCCAGCTGTCCGGCAACCAGGGCAAACAGATAACAGGGTCGGGGGTGCGGGTCGATGAAACGTGCCCAGTGGCGACCGTCGGCAAGCTCGCCTGCGCCATCCGGGTTGCCGCCGGCGAGCAACACTGGAAAGCGCTCGCGATCGGCCCGCAGCGTGACGGTGTAGCGAGCAAGCACGTCTGGCCGATCCGGAAAGAAGGTGATGTGTCGAAAACCTTCCGCTTCGCATTGGGTCAGCAGAAACCCGGTTTCACGTGGACCCGACAAATACAGGCCTTCGAGCGCTGTATTCGCTGCAGGCCGGATGCGCACGCGCGTTTCCAGCACACTGCCATCACGTGCTCCCGGCACTTCAAGCACATTGTGTTCGTGGCGGTATTGCGTGGCATCGAGCGAACGACCATCGAGTGAAATCGCCAGCAGCTCCAAACCTTCGCCATCCAGGCGCAGCGGCAACGCCTGCGCGATGTCCTGGCGCAAAGTCAGGCGCGAGGTGATTTCCGTGGTATCGATGCCCAGGTCGACATCGAGTTCCACGCTGTCCACCGACCAGGCGGGGTGTCGATAGTCACGCAGGCGGATCGGACTGGAAGTAGGTTTGTTGGCAAGAGTCATGGATGTGCAGGAAGAGCAGGGGTATATCAGGCTAACATGTGAATCTTTCTAGCAGGACAACCGAATGAGTGCATTCAGTATCGAAAGGACGCGGTTGGGGCCGTATGAGGTTGTCGTAGCCGACTGTGCGGATGCCATTCGGTTGGAGCCCGGGACAGAAAGGCAATTTCTTTGCGGCGTGGAGATCGAGCCAGTATGAGCGTGTCGCTGCCGAGTCTTGACCAGATTCATGATGCAGCGGCGCGCATTGCGCCGCATGCGATCCTCACGCCAGTGCTGCGTCATTCGGCACTCGACGAGATGCTCGGTGCGCAGCTCTATTTCAAATGCGAGAACTTGCAGTGTGGTGGTGCCTTCAAGTTTCGTGGTGCATGCAATGCTGTGTGGTCGTTGACAGAGGAGCAGGCTGTGCGCGGCGTGGTGACGCATTCGTCCGGCAATCATGGCAACGCACTTGCCATGGCGGCCGCCACACGTGGTATCGCCGCTCATGTCGTGGTGCCGGACGGCGCTGTGCGTGCAAAGCTCGAAGCGATCGAAAAGGCTGGCGCGATCCTTCATCGCTGCGCACCAATGATTGCTGCGCGCGAAGCGAAGGCAGCCCAAGTGCAGCAGACTACAGGTGCAACGCTGGTTCATCCTTATGCCGATACGCACGTGATAGCCGGACAGGGCACGCTGGTGCTGGAGCTGCTACAGCAAAGTCGAGGACTGGACACTATCATCACGCCCGTGGGTGGCGGTGGTCTATCGGCAGGGTGTTCGATTGCCGCGCACGGCATTGACCCGGCCATTGCCATGTTTGGCGCGGAACCCTCCGGCGCCGATGATGCTGCGCAATCCCTGGCGCGCGGCGCCCGCATCGACTCATTCACGCCAAATACCCTTTGCGACGGGCTGCGCACCTTGATCGGCGAACCGAACTTTCATGCCCTGCGTGAACACCAGGTGGAGATCATCACTGTCAGCGATGAGGAATCCATCCAGGCGATGCGATTGCTTTGGCAGACCCTCAAGCTGGTCGTGGAGATATCAAGTGCCACGGTATTGGCGGCAGTGCTAAAGCAACGCCAGCGTTTCGCGGGTCGCCGCATAGGTTTGGTGCTGACGGGCGGTAACGTGGATATCGACGTACTACCTTGGTAGTCGCTACGCCTGTCGCTTCCGTGAATCTATTTTGTGCTGCATGACTGGCTCCAACGCTATCGATCTGGCATCAGTATTTGAAAAAAACCATCACTGCGTCAGTGGATGTGGCGTTATGCTGCCTATCCCCGAACACGACGGTGTGTGGAAAAAGGAGAGCGGCAATGGCGTCGCGTATTCGCTGTCATTGGGCAGCCGATGGTGAGTTGATGCAGAACTATCACGACACCGAGTGGGGTGTGCCGTTGCACGATGACCAGGTCCTGTTCGAATTCCTGTGTCTGGAGGGCGCGCAGGCCGGGCTGTCATGGCGGACCGTATTGCACAAGCGCGACAATTACCGGAAAGCCTTCCACGACTTTGACATTGCCCGCGTCGCCGCGATGAAAGACCGGGATCTGGAAAAGCTGTTGCTCGATCCCGGCCTGATTCGCAATCGCCTCAAGATGACCGCCACGCGGGATAACGCCAAGGCATCCCTGGCGGCCATCGACGAGCACGGCAGTCTGGATGCCTACCTCTGGTCATTCGTCGGCGGTAAGCCGGTTCATAACCGCTGGCGGACCCGGAGCGAGGTACCTGCCAGCACGCACGTATCGGACCAGATGAGCAAGGATCTGAAAAAACGCGGGTTCCGCTTCATCGGCACCACCATCTGCTATGCCTTCATGCAGGCCACTGGCATGGTCAACGACCATCTGGTGGAGTGCTTCCGGCACAAGGCTTGTGCAAGCAAACATTAGACTGGCACGAAATGGGCGCAGACTGCTCGCTTTACGCTCGGCTGGCCGTAAAATGAGTTCCATTACCGAATCGGAGACAGCTTGCATGAAGCCTGTGCGTGATGCGGGCCCTCGCCATGGCGACCTTGTTGTCCGGTCGTGCGCTGCGTTCATGCTGATCCTTTTCCTGTCTTGTGCGCATGCGAAGACGGGCGATCGCAACCAACCCATGAACGCCACGCAAGATTCGGTGAATGGATTCAATGCGCCCAATACGATGACCACACTGACCGGGCATGTGGTCGTCACGCAGGGCACGATGAAGGCTACCGGTGACATCGCGTATGTGTTTATCTCGATGCCGACACGCAGGTCAGCCGCATCGTGATGAAGGGTAATCCCGCACATATCCAGCAGCTTGACGACAACGACAAGCTGATGACCGGCGACGCGCGAGCCGGCAAGCTTACCTACAACACCCCAAAAAAGCGCCTGCCAAGACGCCGTTTTTTCTGCAGCAAACCCACCCGCTATCGAATCAGTGATGGACTCCCATCGCTGCCGAAGCAGGTACCCCTTGATCTTCGTCATCCTGCTTCGCCACGGCGGTGTTGGCGGGTAGCAGGCTTGCCGGCAACAGCTTGTCCAGCCTGCCGTTCATGCGCAGCATGGCGACGCTGGCCATGTCGTTATCGAACTGTTTCTGCTGCGCATCGATGGGTGGCGGCACCGCGCCGGGGGCGCGGGTCAGCATTGCCAGTGAGGGGGCCAGCACCTGACTCAGTGCAAAGTATGCATCGTCGTGGATGCCGGCGCGTTCAAGCAGCAAGCCCGGCAACATCCACGAGGCCATGTCGACACGCTGCGGATGGCCCGGGTTGCGCGGATCGATTAGCAGCCATGTGCCGGCCTGGCCCAGCATGTCCTGGCCATCGATAAAGTTCATGGCGCGATAGGCGTCGTTCAAGCCCGGCAAGTGGTCGCCGTAAAACAGCAGCAAGGTCGGACGGCTGCGCTTGGCGAGCAATGCTGCTAGGCGTCCCAGCTCCTGGTCGGCGTGCTGCATGTGATAGATGTAGTTCTGGACTTCAACCTTGTCCTTGACATCCACCGAGGCGGGCACGGGGATAGCGTTGCGTGCGGCAGGGTCTTTCGGCGTGACGTCATACGGGCCATGTGCTTCTAGGCTGATCGCGAACAGGAATTGCGGTGGGCCGTAGTCCTTGAGCTGCACCATGATTTCGTCGGTCATCGCGCTGTCAGCCATGTATTTGCCATCCATCGCCGCATGGGTCGGGAAGTCGGATTGCGAAACAAAGCGATCAAAGCCAAGCGTTTTGAATGCGGTGTTACGGTTCCAGAAGGTAGGGTCGTTGCCATGGATCGCTACGGTTTCATAGCCATGCGAACGCAAGGTGCGCACCATGCTTGGTACAACCCTGTCGTACATCTGCAGATATGGGAACTGCATGTTGCTGAAGTAGCGCAGTGACAGACCGGTGAGTACCTCGAATTCGGTACGAATGGTGCCGCCGCCAAAGGTCGGCACATGCAGTGGGCCGCTCATGCCTTGTGCCGCAAGACGGGAAAGGTTGGGTGTGAGCTTGGCGTTCTGATAACCACGCATGATGCTCGGGTCGAAGAACGATTCGCTTTGCACCACCACGATGTCGGGCAGGGCACAACCTTCATCCACGGGTGTCTGCATGCGGGCGCGCACCTGATCGCTGGTGGAGGCAAGCAACTGGCTTGCCGCATGGGGGTCGGCCTTTTGCTTGCTGCGACGATCCTGCAAATGGAACATCATCAGTGAACTGACCAGGCCGGAATGGCTGGTGGTTGCCGCTGCCGACCACGGCTCCAGCCAGAGTTCGCGACCGTTGTACACATTGCCCCAACCTGGCATGCCAGCCAGCAGGGTAAGCAAGGTGGCGCCAAGCAGGCTGCCGGCGACGATGCGCTTGCCGCCCGTCCGGCGAGCAAACAGCGGCGGCTCCAGGCGCCATGTCGCCACGATTGCAGCTATCCCGCCGAGGATGGCGAGGTACGGCCATGAGCTGTGCGGCAGATAACTGCCAAGCACATGCATCCCGCCCTTGCTCAACTGGCCGACTATGCGGAAATCCGCCGGTAGCAGTGGTGTGCCGAGGTTGGCAACCTTGAGCGCGTTGACGCTGTACATCACAGCCTGGGTTAGGTAGGCCAGCCCAAATGAAAAAAGGACACGGCGAGTCAGCACCAGCAACACCAAGGCCAACAGCAGTCCCGGCATGGCGTTGGCCAGCGGGTAGACGGGCTGTGCGAGCAGTTGCGAGGCCGACACACCATCATTGCCGTCCATCAAGCCGGTAAGCAGGATGAAGGCGGCCGTCATTGCTACCACCAGGGCTGCCCGGATGGCGATACTGCGTTTCGAGGTTGAGAAGGTGGCGAGGGCCATGCAGTCCAGCGACCTGTCATGCCAGGGATGTGGACTGTAACGTGGTTGACATGAATCGGTTGTCGGACTGCACCCTGATGTCAGGGCGGATTCAGGACAGTTTGCATGTAACTAACGAACGAAGCTGTATTCGGACCGGGTTTTCGGCCAAATCTGAGGGTTAGGAAAGGGATGCTGTGACATGATGAATTGCGCGCACACCAGCGCGCAATTTCATTCGCATAGCAGGCTATTCAAGATGAATGGCTTCACTCTTTTGACAGGAGATTTCATATGACGCTCAGCACCATCAACCAGCCCTCGCTGTCCGGGCGCCTGATCCGTGGATGTATTTTGTCGGTTGCGCTGCTTGGTGCGGGTTCAGCGTTCGCCCAACAGGCCCCCTCGGGACTTGAAAAAGCCATTGCCACAGCGGGCAAGTGGGCTGCACAGGCAGATGCCAATCAAGCGGACGCCATGTGGAAGGCTAGCGCCCCCGCGATGCAGAGTAATGTCAATCAGGCCAATTGGACCAAGTACATCGGCGAGGTGCGCAAGCAAGCTGGCGCTCAGCAGAGCCGTTCCTGGTATGCCGTGACCAAGGTGGACAACCCACAGGGCATGCCGGCGGGCGAATACCTCAACGTGGTCTATGCCACTAAGTTCGCCAATGCAGCCACAGTCGAAACCGTATCGATGGCCAAGAGCGGTTCCAACTGGCAGCCGATCGGCTACGTCGTTCGTCCCGCCGAGCAGACCAAACCAAATGCCGAGGCCCAGAAGCCTGCAGCCAGCAAGTAAGTTCCATTGTCTGTTTCAATCTGGCAGCACTTATCGAGGACATTCCAGTAATGCCGTTCGGTGCGGCAGCGGCAGTAACCTACGGCCCCATACGCGAAGCAACCTGTGAGCGAAAAAGGACTATCTGGACAAGTTGATCGCAGCGCATGCGGTCGCGCTCGACGTAGTACTTGTCACCCATAACGAGCGCGACTTCGCCAACTACTCAGGTGTAAAGATTGAAAACGGGGTGAACGATTAAGGCCAATGGCACTAACTTAAGCCGCACATCGCTCGAATACTGCGAAAATTTATGGCCGTCATCCTGGCGAAGGCCGGGACTCAGCGACTTTTGGCCTCGCAAAGTCATGGGCCCCGGCCTTTGTCGGGGCGACGATGCTTAAGTTAGTGCCATTGCGGTTAAGGCAACACTGAATATTCACGTTAGGATCGTCACCATTCGCAAACAACGCGCCATAGCGCATAAGGTGCGTGCCAGAGTGGAGCATTCCGTGAAAATCAGCGACTTCCTGAACCGAAAACTTGCTCGCCGCTTCCGCACCTATGATCTGAACAAGGACGGCTATGTCGAACGCTCCGACTTTGAGGAAGCTGCGAAGCGTATGAGTGACGAGTTCGGGCTGAAGTCAGGCGATGCGGCCCGGAAGAGGCTCAACGAATTGTGTCTGGGCGTATGGGATCACCAGCTTGTTGCCGCCGATAGCAATGGTGACGGGAAGCTAACGGAAAGCGAGTACAAGGCAGCGTTCGCGTCTGGCTTGCTGGAGACTCCAGCCAACTTCGAGCAGGGGTATGAGCCTTTTCTCGATGCCATCATGGATATTGCCGACAGCGATCGCGATGGGCGGCTCAGTCGCGCCGAGCATGTACGCTGGATTACTTCGTTGATGAATGTGTCCACCGATGACGCACAGGAGATTGCGCGTCGACTGGATGGCGATAATGACGGGTTTATCGAGCGGCGCGATATCCTGAAGGCAATTCACGATTACTACTTCGACGAGGCCCCGCAGTCCGCCGGTAGTTGGTTGCTAGGGACCTTATGATTGATTCCTGCGCACCCGGCATGACGTCTAGAAGGTTCGCAAAGCGTGTTGCAAGCCACGTGACACACTCCGTAGTGACGGGTGTTTAAGAATCAATCAGAGGGTCATCTATTAGCCCAATGGCACTAACCCCGATCCGCTGCGGATGAGTCAATCGGCATCATTGTTGAAAGCTCGCACAGACAGATGTTGTTGCCGACGCTCTGCATGCTTCAAAGCGGTTTGCGTTTTGTTGCCCGCTACACCGTCGACGACCAAGCCGTAATCGTATTGGAATGCCTCGACCGCGTTGCGCGTACGCTTACCAAAAACACCATCGGCATGCAGCTTGCGATCGATGTCGTGATAGCCGATCCGGCCGAGCTGCTGCTGTAGTTGCATGACCTCGTCGCCGGCTTCGCCTTGCTTGAGCGGATGGGTGGTTGCTTGCTCTTGTTCGGGTTTGTGCTGTTTAGACATGCTCACGCTCGCTGGACTGCCATGTCGATAAATTGCATCAATCAAGGCGGGAGAACTGTAAGCGAATGGCGTGACGCCGTGCCAGTGCAGCGTCGGTGTTGATGCCATCATGGGGCAGGATCGCAGCGTGGGGATGCGCTGATGTAGGTGAAAACCCAAGCATGGCCATGTCGATCAGAGTGACGATGTTGGGGTTTTCACCATAACCTACAGACGGACGTCGATCTATTCGGTGGCGCCGTGCGATCCGGTCATAATGAGCGCATGGCCGTGACTACTGTTCTCACCGAATCCCTCGACTTGCGCGCCCTGATCGATGATCGTTACGCGCAACTGGCCGCCTGTTGCCGTGCCGCTGGTGTGCCGTTGCATGACGATGCTGGTGTGGCGGAGCGCATCCGCCGTACCTTGCTGGCCAGTGACTTTGCCTTCGAGACCTTGCGGAGCCAGCCGCAATTGTTGGCTCCGCAAGGTCTGGAGCGCTTGCGCTTGGGCAGCGATGCGGCGTCGCGCATCGCTGCTTTGAAACTTGGCGCGGACGAAGCAGCTAGCATGGCGGTGTTGCGCCGCTTCCGGCACGCCGAGGCATTGCGGCTGGTGTTTCGCGACGTCAATCAGTTGGACGAGTTGCCGGAAATCCTTTCCGCCACCAGTGTGCTCTATGAAGCTTTGCTTGGCAGTGCGCTGGAATGGTCCGAGCGCACGCTCGCCTCGCGCTATGGTCGTGCGCGTGGTGAGGATGGGAGCTTGCAGCGATTGATCGTGATCGGCTTTGGCAAGTTGGGCGGTAATGAGCTGAATTTCTCTTCAGACATTGATCTGGTGTTGGCGTATCCGCATGGTGGCGAGAGTGACGGGACGCGCTCGTTGGACAACAGCGAGTATTTCGTGCGCCTGGCGCGCCAGCTCGTGCGCTTGCTGCATGAGCCGACGACCGATGGCATTTGCGCACGCGTAGACTTGCGCTTGCGACCTTTTGGTAATGCTGGTCGCCTGGCTTTGCCCTTCAGCGCCATGGAACAGTACTACCAGCGCGAAGGTCGCGACTGGGAGCGCTACGCCTGGATCAAGGCGCGTACCGTGGCGGGTGATCGTGGCGCCGGCAAACAACTACAGGAAATGCTGCGGCCCTTTGTCTACCGCAAATATCTCGATTACACCGCTTTCGCCGGACTGCGCGAAATGAAAGCGTTGATCGATGCCGAAGTCGCACGCAAGGACCTAGCTGACAATCTCAAACTTGGACCGGGCGGCATTCGCGAGATCGAGTTCATCGTGCAATTGGTGCAGCTTATCCGCGGCGGTCGCGAACCAAGTCTGCGCGTGCGTGGCTTGCTGCCGGCACTCACCGCTTGCGAGGCACGTGGGCATATCCCCGCCGTGCGTGCGCGTGCGCTGCGTGAGGCGTACGTGTTCTTGCGTCGTATGGAAAATCGCGTGCAGATGATGCGCGATGCGCAAATACATGACCTGCCCGAGGATGACCTTAGTCGCGAACGTCTTGCCTTGGGATTGGATTACCCTGCGTGGGAGCCGTTGGTGGAAGCATTGGCCAGGCATCGCGAGATTGTCGCTACGGAGTTTGCTGCCATGCTGATGCCCGAGGGTGGTGCGAAGGCTAACGTGCCAGCGGCGGATGCCGTGTTGTGGCAGCGCGCTTGCGACGAATCGCTGGATGCACGCGTGCTGGAGGCATCCGGTTTCGTGCCTGGCGGGGATGCCGTCGAGGCTTTGCTCAAGTTGCAGCAGGGCGCTTCATTACGTGCCATGTCGGCGCGCGCGCGCGAATGGCTCGATCATCTGATGCCGAAGTTGCTCGCCGTCGCACGCGATACAGCCGCTCCGGTGCCTTGTCTGTTGCGTTTGTGTCGGCTTGTGCAGACCGTAGCGCGCCGTCCTTCTTATTTGTCACTGCTGGAGGAGCAACCCGCGGCACGCAAACGTCTGGCGCAGCTTTTTGCCGACAGCGCCTTTCTCGCGGAGCGGGTGATCGCCCAGCCCTTGCTTTTGGATGACGTATTGGATCCGCGTATCGACCAGTTGCCACTCAAGCGTGCTGATATCAGTGCCGAGATCGCGCATGTGCTAACGACACTGGATGAGCGCGAAGCCGAGGCGGAGCTGGAACGCATCAATGAATTCAAATCGAGCATTGCGTTTCGACTAGGGTTGGCTTTCAACGACGGTCGTGCGGATGCAGTGGCCACGGCGCGCCGCCTGGGTGCACTGGCCGAATCGGTGGTCAATGCGGTGACCGCGCTGGCCGAGCGCGAAATCATTGCTCAGCATGGCCGGCTTCCCGGTCAGGGCTCAGGGTTTTCGGTATTGGGCTACGGCAGCCTGGGTGGCGAAGAGCTGGGTTTTGCCTCCGACCTGGATCTGGTGTTTGTCTTCGATGGCCAGCGTGCGCAGGCCATGAGCGACGGTCCGCGCCCGCTCGATGGTTCGCGCTGGTACCAGCGCCTGACCCAGCGAGTGATGAACTGGCTGACTGTGTTGACGCGCGCAGGGCGCTTGTATGAAGTGGATACGCGCCTGCGGCCGGATGGTTCGAAAGGCTTGCTGGTGGGGAGCCTGGAATCGTTCGTGGCTTATCAGGAAAGCCGGGCCTGGACTTGGGAGCATCAGGCGTTATTGCGTGCAAGGCCGGTGGCGGGTGATCCGGTGCTGAATGCCGAACTCGCCGAAGTCCGCCGCCGCACGCTTGTCGTGCCGCGTGATCGTAACGCGGTGCTCGCCGAGGTCAGCAGCATGCGGCAACGCTGGCGTACCGAGCGGGACCGATCGGATGCGCTGCAATTTGACTTGAAGCAAGGCCATGGTGGCTTGCTGGATATAGAGTTCGCTCTGCAGGGCATGGTGCTGGCCCACGCCGATCACGCGCCGGGCCTGTTGTCCATTACTGCCAATGTTGGCTTGATCGAGGCTTGCCGAGGAGCCGGTTTGCTGGATGCAACGCAGGCCAACTGCTTCAGCCGTGCTCATGCGGAGTTCCTGCGACGTGCATTGCTATGCACGCTGGATTTGCGTTCGCGTATCGCGTCACGTGATGAGGCGTTGGATACGCTATGCAGCGATGTGAATACGGTGACGCGAACGCTTGGGTTTGATTTTTAGTGGTGCCTTAAGTTCGGAGCATGGAAGGTAGGGTGGTGTTGCTCCTAGGCTCTCAATAAATCAGGGCGTTGCTCAAACGGCAAGCATCCGTCTGCGCACTTCTGCCGCAATGGCTTCGGTTTCACGAAACGGCGTCTGACGCACTGGCGAATGGCTGTCCAGATCATGCAGCAACCCGGTCTCGCGAAGGCTTTGATGAAAACGTGCAAGCTTGCCCGGTAGCGGTAAGGACACCAGCGTTTGCACTGTACAGCCAACCGAGCAGGCTTCGCTGAGCATATTCACGGAATCGGGTGTCACCACTAGCCGATCAGCCCAACCCAACACGCCGGGATAAGGATTGCTGCTGTCGTCCGCCCCCGACCAGAACAGTCCGGGAACATCGCGTACTGCTGCACGTAGCACTTCCATGACGGCATCCGGGGTGCGGCGAGAGGCAAGTATCAGCAGGCTGCCGCCCTCTGCGTGCTGACGCGCCAACAATCGAGCCACCAAATGCCGTGCGTAGTCAGCGTCGATACGGATGCCGCTGCGCGGTCCGCCGATCAACACACCAACGCGGGGGGAGGGCAGTTTGCCAAGCGTTGGCCAGGCTTCGCGGCCATCTTCCAGCCAGGCATCGTCGATGGGGTTCAGTGATCCCAGCGGTTGCAGCACGTTGGTGCCGCTAAGCGGGTCGTGGCGGGGTGTTATGACCGTATCCCAATGCGTGGGGGTGATGCGTGGATCGAGAATCTGTACAGCATGGCAATGGCCGCTCGCCAGTTTGCGCAGCATCCGCGTGAGTAGGGCGGCACTGCGGCCGCAACCGATCGCCACGTCAGGCCACGGCGGTGCGAAGATGTCACGTTGTGCGCGGGGCAGGGCCAGTCGGCCGCCGAGCACGAAGTGGGGCGAAAACCAGGACCAGGGTGCGCGGGGCGATAGCACCAGATGGCGCACTGGCATGCCTAGCCGCTCGGCTAAAGCCAGCGCCTGGCGCTGATTGCCGGCAGCGTGGTCGGTGATGGCCCAGCATTCGCCTGCCGGTGCTGTCTCGTTCACGCGCGGCTCGCTTTCATGATAAGGACCATCCCGGTTAAGACGATTGTCGTCGGATTGTGCACAGTTCGTTCCGCCTGGTTTACCGCTGGGTCATCCCGCTTCCGCTTACACTTTGTACTTCACGCGCCACCGGCGCGCTTCACACAGAGGATACCGATGAGCGATAAGCTTGCCGAGGTGGCACTGGACCAGTTGTTCCGCAACGCACGTACCTACAACGCCTTCCTGCCCAAGCCGGTGAGCGATGAGCAGTTGCACGCGCTCTACGAACTGGCGAAGTTCGGCCCGACCAGTGCCAACTGCTCGCCGATGCGGGTGGTGTTCGTGAAGTCGGCGGCGGCCAAGGAGAAGCTCAAGCCGTGGCTTTCCGAGGGTAATCGAGCCAAGACACTGGCCGCACCCGTCACGGCGATCATCGCCAATGACCACGAGTTCTACGAAAAGCTGCCACAACTTTTCCCGCACGCCGATGCACGTAGCTGGTTCGTTGGCAACCAGGAGCTGATCGAACGTACCGCATTCCGCAATGCGACCCTGCAGGGTGCTTATGTGCTCATGGCAGCCCGTGCGCTGGGTCTGGATTGCGGCCCGATGTCAGGCTTCGACAATGCCGGCGTGGACGACGCCTTCTTTGCCGGTACCAAGATCAAGTCGAACTTCCTGATTAATATCGGCTACGGCGACGCCAGTCGCGATCTGTTCCCGCGTAGCCCGCGGCTGTCGTTTGACGAAGCTTGCCAGGTGGAATAATGCTGATTCTTGCAGAGCTTCCTGAAATGGAAGCTTCGCAGGGCGCCACCCGGGCTATTCGTCCGCGATGATCGAAATCACTGCGGACACCATCTTGACCCCCTATTGATTGAGGCAGGAGATTCTTCAATGCGTAATTTTCGCTATGTGATGCTGGCCGGACTGCTCGGCGCAGCGATGTCGACCCAGGCCGCGCCGGTAACGTACAAGCTCGATCCCGGTCACACTATGGTGCTGTTCAGTTGGAGCCATCTCGGGTTCTCCAACCCCGTTGCGGATATCGGCCTTGGCGACGGCGCGCTGGTGTTCGACCAGCAGAATCCGTCCAAATCCACGGTGGAAGTGACCCTACCGCTGAGCAACCTCGATACGCACGTGCCGGCGCTGGACAAGCATCTGAAGCAGCGGGATTTCTTCGATGCTGACAAGTACCCGACCATCACCTTCAAGAGCACCAGCGTGCAGCCGGTGGACGGAAAGCACTACAAGGTGACGGGTGACTTGACTGTTCGCGGCGTGACCAAGTCGGTCGTGCTCAATGCCACGCTCAACAACGTAGGCACACATCCCATGACCGGTCAGCAGGCGATCGGCTTCAATGCCACCGGCTCCTTGAGGCGTTCCGATTTCGGTCTGGGCGCCTATGTGCCGAAGGTGAGCGACGAGATTCAGCTCACCATTACTACCGAAGGCCAGGCGCCAGAGGCTGACGCTGCGCAGTAAGCGTCCTTTCTCCCTCTCCCTTCAGGAGAGGGGTGAGGGTGCGACCAGCGCGCGAAAACAAAGACTTGTGCGAGAACTGAATTTCTCGCTTCGCACGGACCCTCAGGCCTGCAAGCACCCTCTCCCGGGAGAGGGGTTCATCCATCCGATGTTTTGCAAGCTATCGATTAGTGTGATCTTCCCTGGGCAGCAGTGGGCCTTCGCCGGTATGGTAGCGTAACAAGATCGGGGTGCACCCTGTGATGGCAGAGGGGCAAATGCCGTCAAGGCCCTGCTACCATTGTTAGTCCCAAGTTTCATCCGGAGCGTGCCCATGTCGGGTTTCCTCACCAACGCTAAGCCCATACTGGCGAATGCCGAAAATCGTTACGAAGTGACGCGTTCGGACCTACCGTTGTCATGTCCGATGCCTGGCATGGCGTTGTGGAATTCCCATCCGAAGGTCTATCTGCCTGTCGCTGAGGATGGCGGCGAGTCTGTATGTCCTTACTGCGGTGCACGTTATGTTCTGCGCGACTGAAGCGCGGGCGGACATCCTGGTGCATAAGGCGCTACACGGCACGATTGGTGCTTGTTCTGTTGGATGAGAGTCGCGAATGAGGGAACCATGTCCGTTGCCGCCACGCCGGTCAGGGTGCTGACTGTTGTGCAGCTCATCCCTGCGCTGCGCGCAGGTGGGGCGGAGCGTTCAGTGCTGGAGGTGGGACAGGCGCTGGTGCAGGCCGGCCATCGTTCCGTTGTGATCTCCGCCGGTGGTCGCATGACGGCCCAGCTCGAAGCGGAAGGCAGCGAGCACATCACCTTGGATATAGGGCGCAAGTCGCTGTCCACGCTGGTCAAGCTTGGACGGTTGCGGCATCTGCTGCGCGAATTGAAGCCGGATGTTGTCCACGTCCGTTCGCGATTGCCGGCCTGGATGGGCTGGTGGGCAATCAGGGGCCTGTCGCCCCGGCCCCATTTCATTACCACTGTGCATGGACTCAACTCGCCCGGAAGCTATAGCGCCATCATGCTGCGCGGCGAGCGCATCGTGGTGGTCTCGCAGACGGTCCGCGATTACCTGATCAGCCATTACCAGACGTTGGATATCGCGCGTATCCGCATCATTCCGCGTGGCATCGATCCGGAAGTCTTCCCCTATGGTCACCGCCCGGACGAAGCCTGGCAAAAGGCTTTCTTCACCGAATTTCCCAGTCTGGCTGGTGCGCCGCTGCTCACCTTGCCTGCTCGCGGCACGCGCCTGAAAGGCCATCACGACGCGATCGAGCTGGTCGCCGAACTCAAGCAGCGCGGCATCGAAACGCGCCTACTGCTGCTAGGTGTGATCGAGGCCGGTCGCGCGGACTATGTGCGCGAATTGCAGGGCCTGATCCATGCCCGCGGCATCGCTGGACAGGTTGTGCTGACCGCACCGCGTGAGGACGTGCGCGATATCTACCCCATGTCCTCGCTAATCTTGCAGTTGTCGAACAAGCCGGAAGCTTTTGGCCGCACCGTCGTGGAAGCTTTGTCGTTATGCCGCCCGGTGCTTGGTTACGCTCATGGTGGTGTTGGCGAGTTGTTGGCCGAACTCTATCCTGCCGGCCGTGTGCCGCCGGGTGATCGTGAGCGTCTGGTAGAGCGTGCGGCTGAATTGCTGCGCGTGGCACCGCCTATTCCTCCGCTGCAACGCTATCGCCTGATCGACATGCAGCGCGCCGCCCTGGCGCTTTATGAGGAAGTAGCGGCCTAAAGGGACTCGCCTACAATGCATGGATCCCAGTTCCGGATTCGGCATGAACTCCTTTTCCTCCACGCTGAAGACCCTGTTGCACCCGCCATGGCTGCCGCTGTGGGTGGTGGTTGCGTTGCTGCCGTTCGGGCGGAGCGCCGAGCTGGGTACCTTCCTGTGTGTAGTCGGCCTGCTGCTGGCAGTGCGTCGTGATCCAGGGGGATGGCGTGCGAACGCTGGAGTTCGTCTGTTGGTGCCATTGCTGGCTTGTTATATCGGTGCGGCGCTACTTTCGGCGTTCATGGCGATCATGCCGGGCAAGAGTTGGGCCACCGTGTTGGGCTTGCTTCGCTATGTCCCGCTGGGCGTGTATGCCTGTTATGTCGTATGCGATCAGTCGCGCCTTCATGCTTTCTACCTTGCGATCGCGGTTGTCATCGCTTTCTGGATGCTAGACGCCTGGATGCAGATGCTCACGGGGTGGAGCCTTCGCGGCCACGCCCAGCTGGAACGTATCTCCGGCATTTTTGGCGCGGACGATCCCAAGCTGGGCCCGACCTTGGCCGTGCTTTCACCCTTTGCATTGTGGGCCGCACGGGAGCGCTGGCGGCAGGGTGGTTTGCTGATCGCATTCCTGCTGTTGCTGGGGCCGGTGATGCTCAGTGGGTCGCGTGCGGCATGGATCTGTTTTGGGTTGGCCAGCCTGATTTTCCTGTGGCGCGAGGTTGGTTCGCCGTTGCGCTTTGTCGCGGCCTGCGCAATGGTGGCCTTGGTCTTGCTGGCGGCCGGTGGTATCGCCTGGAAAACCTCGACACGCTTCGACGCGCGCATGCAGCGTACCTTGGCCGTTCTGGGCGGCAACGCGCAGGATCTCAATGAAGCGACGACCGGCAGGCTGGAGATCTGGCGCAACAGCGTGGTGATGATTGCGGCCCATCCTGTTACGGGTGTCGGTGTGCGGGACTTCCGTTACGCGTATCCGCAATTCGCGCCCGCCAATGATCACTTCCTGGTGGCGGAAAGTTGCGGTGAGGGCGCGGGTGCCTGTCACGCGCATCAGATCGTCTTGGAAATTCTTACCGAGACGGGCATCGTCGGCTTGCTGTTATGGCTGTCAGGCGTTGGTCTGGCCTGGCGAGCGTGGCGGCGTGCAGGCAAAGCCGGGCGCGCCGCGGCGTTTCCGGTGACGGTATCGCTGACTGTGATGCTGTTTCCCATCAATACCCACCTGGCTTTCTATTCGGCCTGGTGGGGTTTGCTGTTCGCCTGGCTGCTGGGCCTGTGGTGTGCGGCGCTTTATGCTGTGCGAGAGGGACCGCTCCATGGCGCGTGAACCAATTTCAACCATCATTGAGAATGCGGACAAACTCATCCGCAATCACCCGGGTGTTGAAGTGGCGGTCGACAAAGTCGCGTGCAGCCACGCCCATGGGTTCACGCACTTCCGGATCGCACATCCGCAGAATGGCATTGCGCCATGCCACGACATTGCCGGATGGCAACAGCAGGCCGGTGACGTTTGGCGAGAGGGTTTCGGGAACGCCGCCAACATGGCTGCCGAGCACCGGCACGCCAGCCGCTTGTGCTTCGACGGAGACGCGGCCGAAGGTTTCGGAGGCGATCGAGGGGAAAGCTAGCATCGAGATGGCGCTGTAATACGGATGCACGTCGTCGATCCAGCCAAGCATGTGATGCCGGTGTGCGAACGAGCCGGCTTCGATGCGTTCGCCAAGTGCTTGCGAACCCGTGCCGTGCCCCAGCCACATGCAATGCAGCCGCGGTTCCTGTGCCATCGCGCCATCGAGTGCTTCGAGCAGGGTAAAAATGCCCTTGGTTTCGTGCATGCGGCCAAAATAGCCGAGCACGATCGCATCTTGCGCAATGCCCTGCTTGTGCAGGATCTCTTTGCGCCGCTCCACATCGGGTTGGCACCACGCCATGTTCACCGGGTTGTACAGCACACGCACCCGTTGTGGCGGCACGCCGCGATCGAGGTACGCCTGGCGAGCATGGTTGGAGACTGCAAAAAAACGCTGCGCCAGGCGTGGCACCAGATAGCCGGAGAAGCGGCCCATCGCCGGAGTGCGATGACGGAACAGTGCGACCGGTACCCCTAGCAAGCGGCTCGTCAGGATCAATGGCCAGTATTCCTTGCCAAAATTGCCAACCAGCCAATCCGGCTCGAGATCACGCGCCGCCTTGAGCGTGGCGTAGTAACCACGCAGGTCAAACGCGTTGCGGAATTTGGCCGGATAGAGCCGTGCACCCGAATCGGCCAGGTTATTGGCGATCAATCCATCCGGATACACCACGGCACTGACCTGATGTCCTGCTTCGATCAGGGCCTGCACGAGGGCAACGAAGTGTGTGGCCGCTCCGGTGTTCTCCGGGTTGGTGCCGACGAAGAGAAATTTCATGCGCGACGGTTCTCGTAATGGGTAAAGGCACGCATGGCGAACTGCGGCAGCATGTGGTGTCGTGCTATTTGCACGCGTGGTAGGCGCCACAGGTCCATGCCTGCGGCAGCGCGTCCGCGCTGGGTGGTGGTGGCGGCGTCGTAGCCAGTCGAACGAGTGACGTCGGCAACGCGGTCGTCCATGTCGCCATAGGGATAGCAAAACTGGGTAACCAGTACGCCCAAGTGATCTTCCAGATCCGCCTTGCTGCCGGCGATCTCATCGCGCAGTTGCGCATCACTGCATTGGGTCAGGTGCGGATGGCTGCGGGTATGCGCACCGATCTCCATGCCGCCGTCGTGCCAGGCACGGAGTTGCTCGGGCGTCATGAGTGGTTTGCGGATGCCGAGTTTGTCCGCATCCCAATTGTTGTAGCGGCCGATACTGCCGCTCACGACGTAACAGGTGGCGGTAAAGCCATAGCGCTGCAGCACGGGCAGCGCCGATTCGAGGTTGTCGGCGTAGCCATCGTCCAGCGTGATGACAGCAATGCGACCTAGCTTCTCGCCGCGCAGGTAAGGCATGGCGTTGGTCATGGAGAGGCCCATGTAGCCCATCCGCTTGAGCAGCCACATCTGTCGTGTGAAGGCGCCAGGACTCACGTACAGGCTACGCCAGCGTCGCAGGTCGTTCGGCGCCTGGGCGATGTTGTGGTACATGAAAATCGGGCAGGTCTGTGCCTTTGATCCCTCAGTAGCGCTCATGCGCACCCCCTGTCATTCGGACACAAAAGCTTACGGCAATCGGTGCCACGAGCTGATATGGCCGGACACTTGGTGGAACGGTGGTTGGGCATGCAGACAGGTGCGGGAACAAGCCAACCTGCTTATCTACCGGGCAAGGCTGTCGCTTGCCTGTCGATATTCAATAAATCGGCGGAAAGCCTTCGGGCCGCGTTTTGAAGCGCTTGTGTACCCAGAGGTATTGCTCCGGCGCTTCCCGCACCATCTGCTCGATGCTGCGGTTGACGCGGGCGGTATCGGCCTCGGCATCCTGGCTGGGCAGGTTCTCCAGTGGCGCACCGAGTTTGAGTACGTAACCCTGACTGCCGGGCAGGCGGCGGTGGAAGAAGGGGATCATCACCGAATGGGACATGCGCGCCAGATGGTGGGTGGCGGTGATGGTCGCGGCAGGGACGCCGAAGAAAGGTACGAAGACGTTGTCCTTGCTGCGCATGTCCTGATCCGGCGCATACCAAAGCGTGCCTCCCGTGCGCAGGTATTTCACCGTGCCGCGGATATCGTCCTTCTCAAACATGGCGCGAGCATAGCCTAGGCGCGCGCGCAGCACGGTCCACTCGAATACCGGGTTGTCCATGCGCCGGTACATGCCGGCAATGCGGATGCGCTGCGAGACCAGCCGCGCGCACAGCTCCAGGTGCGAGAAGTGACCGCCCACCAGCAGTACCCCGCGCCCAGCGGCATGTGCAGCTTCGAGGTGTTCCAGACCTTCGAACCGCACTGGAATTTTCGCCATGGCGCGATCAGAACCCATCCAGCCCAATGCGAATTCGATCAGCATCAGGCCGATGTCGCGCAGGTGCGCATCCACCCGCTTGGCTTGCGCCTTGGCATCAAGCTCGGGAAAGCAAAGCGCAATATTGGTGGTAGCCACCTTGCGCCGTGGCGACGGATAACGTTCGATTACCGCACCCAGCCCGCGGCCCATCGCCATCAGCATGCTGAAGGGCAGCATGGCCAGCAGTTTCATGACACTCACACCGATCCACGCTGGCCAGAGGTGTGGGGAGAGCAGGGCGCAAGTAAAGACAGGTCGGGGCGTTCCAGGCATCCGATGCATTGTAGTGGCTGGAACGAAGGAGCAGGGTGAGCGTCCAAACAATGGCCGACGTGTAAGAGCTTGCATCTTTGCCACTCAACCCTCGTCCCTGGGCCCGTATACTTCCGCGTCCCAGCTAGGAATGTCCGTTGCGCTACCTTTATACGATACTCATGTACCTCGCCACGCCGATCATCGTGATGCGGCTGTTGACGCGTGGCATGCGCTACGGCAATTATCACCAGCGCTGGCCGGAACGCTTCGGCATTTTCAAGGCGCCAGATCTGCATGGCAGCATCTGGGTGCACGCCGTATCAGTCGGTGAGGTCAATGCGGCGGAGCCGCTGATTAAAGCATTGCGGGAGGGTTACCCCAATGCACCGCTGGTGGTGACCACCGTGACACCGACCGGGTCGGCGCGCGTGCAGCAGTTGTTTGGCGATGGTGTGTTTCATGTGTACCTGCCTTACGACCTGCCGTTTTCCGTGCATCGGTTCCTGCGGCAGGTACGACCGCGCCTGGCGCTAATCGTGGAAACCGAGATCTGGCCGAACCTGTATTTCGGCTGCTATCGGCGGGATATTCCCTTGATGATCGTCAACGCGCGCCTGTCTGGGCGTTCACTGCGAGGCTATGCACCGATGCGTGCGTTGTTGCGTTCGGCTTTGCGCTGCGTGCGCCAGATTTCCGCGCAGTCACGCACCGATGCGGCGCGTTATCGACTGCTGGGGGCTGATCCTGCGCTGGTCACGGTCAGCGGCAATCTGAAATTCGACATGCCGGTGCCAGAGGCCGCCTTGGAAGGTGGCGAGATTTTCCGTCAGCAGTGGGGACATTTGCGTCCGGTGTGGATTGCGGCCAGCACGCACGAAGGCGAAGAATTGGCCGTGCTGGAAGCGCATCTGGGCATACTCAAGCGCATACCGGATGCCTTGCTGCTGATCGCGCCACGCCATCCGGAACGCTTTCGCCTGGTCGAGAATTCGGTGCGCGGGCTTGGTTTTGCCACGGCAACGCGTAGTGCCGATCGTGTGCCGGGATCCGCGCATCAGGTTTTCCTGATCGACACCATGGGCGAACTGATGCCGTTCTTCGCGGCGTCGGATCTCGCTTTTGTCGGTGGCAGTCTGGTGCCGATTGGCGGTCATAACGTACTGGAGCCTGCGGCATTATCCAGACCAGTGCTGGTAGGGCCACATACCTTTAACTTCGAGGAAATTACGCTGACCCTGATCCGCGGTGATGGCGCCAAGCGCGTGCTGCAAAGCGAAGCGCTGGGTGCGGAAGTGTTGGAGCTGCTGCTGGACGAAACGCGCTGCAAACATATGGGACGGCAGGCGCGTGTGGTATTCGACAGTGAACGCGGTGCGGTAGGCCGGGTGATGCAGCTGATTGATCACATGCTGCAGGAATGAAAAATGTCTGCTGCCACGATGTTACGGTAAAAAGCTGTCAGGTGAACTTCAAGCTAAACAAGAGGTTAGGGGTATTTTCACTTCTTGTCTTAACTGCAATCCTTGTACTTGAAAACCGTATAAGGGTCGATGTAGTCGAAGCGACAGCGTGTTGTAGAACAGGGTTGCATGGAAACTCAGGGCGACAGGGTTGCATTTGGTGCGAGCCGTTTCAACGCGATGCCTAAGGCTCGGTCGTCGAACAGCCTGTCTTTGCGCGCAGCCGCATCAGGGTCACCGTGCCAGTGGCGCAGGCCCTCACGCACGGCGGGCAGCGTCGGCTGGACACCTTCCCTCGTCAGCAACCAGTCCACCGTCGCCAGCAGTTCCATACCAAAGGGCGATTCGAAACCGTCGATCAAGGCCGCTGTGGTTTCCAGTGCGGGGGCGTATTCCTTGGCCTCGCTCTTAAGGTAGGTCTGGACGAAGGTTTTGCGCCCGTCGTCGAACCAGATCACGTCTAGGGGGTCAGCGTCGCCGATCCGCTTGTCGCAATGTAGGTAGCTGCCATCCAGCCCTTCCAGCAGGTGGCGCAGACGGTCGGCGTAGGGACCGTACTTGTGTGACACAAAGCGCAGATCCAGGGGTGTCAGGCCTGCGCGCTCGATGCTACGTTCCAGAAACCACGCCAGCTTCTGGATTTCAAGCAGGCTGCATTCCATGCCCAATACCCAGTAGCGGCGCACCAACTCGGCGATCAGAGCGCGGGCCGGGGTCAATTTCTCGACGCCTTTGCCCTTGGCCACGTTCTGGTACTTCTGGGTTGGCTCGAACACGATGATTTCGGTATCGAGGCCAGCCAGAGCCTCCTCGATTTGTGGGCGCACCTCGGCCCAGTCTAGCCCGCCATTGCCTGCACCCAGCGGAGGGATGGCGATGGACTTGACCTCATTCTCGATCAGGAAGCGGCGTAGGTCTTGCAGTCCTTCGGCGATCCATTCGATCTTCGAATCACCCCGCCAGTGCTGCTTGGTGGGGAAGTTGATAATCCAGCGCGGGCCATTCAGTTCGTTGACTTCGGTGACGAACATTTTGCCTGTGCGCACTTCCTTGGCTTTGCAGGCCGTGGCGTAGCTGCGGAAGTTTTCGGTAAAACGCTCCTTGAACATCAGCGCGATGCCCTTGCCCATCACCCCAACGGTGTTGACAGTATTGACCAGCGCTTCGGCGCGGGCCTCTAGCAGGTTACCTTGCGTGAACGTGATCATCAGAAATACCACCCGGTGCGGACATAAACCGGCAGGTTCAGGTTTCGAGCCTGAAGCTGCTGCTCGATGGTTCGCATCAATTTATCTGCATAACACACAATGCCTAGAGCCTGTCGTCATGAGGTGTTGAAATATGGTTAACTACCCGCCATCGAATCTTGCTGGATGGAATCCTCTGTGACTGCAGCCTATCGACGCCATGACATTTCCGATGAAAAATGGGGTTTGCTTGAACCCCATTTGCCGGGTCAAGCGGGCCGATGGGGGCGTGTAGCCAAAGATAATCGGCAATTCATCAACGCAGTGTTCTGGATACTTCGCACCGGAGCGCCGTGGCGAGATTTACCACCCGAGTACGGCGATTGGAAGAATACCCATCGGCGCTTTTGTCGCTGGCGCGATAACGGCACATGGGAAGGTCTGTTGGAACGTGTGATGGATGAGCCGGACTTTGAGTGGCTGATGATCGATGCCAGTCACTGCAAGGTTCATCCTCATGCAGCGGGAGCTCGTGGCGGCAATCAGGGCATAGGTCTCACAAAAGGGGGCGCAACACCAAGATACATTTGGCCGTGGATGCGCATGGTATGCCAGTCCGAATTCTTGTTACAGAGGGTACCCGGGCAGATTGTTCGCAGGCTGCGGAACTGATCAAAGACATTCCTGCTGAGCATCTCATGGCCGACAAAGGTTATGACAGTGATGCCATTGTTGAGCAGGCTCATGAGCAAGGCATGCAGGCGCATATTCCGCCACGTAAAAACCGAAAAGAGCCGCGCGACTACGACACGTACCTGTATCGTCATCGCCACCTGGTTGAGAATGCGTTTTTGTACCTGAAACAGTGGCGTGGTGTGGCGACACGCTACGCGAAGAATCTGTCCTCTTTCCTTGCCGCTGTGCAAATTCGCTGCCTCGTCATGTGGCTCAGAATCTTATGACGACATGCTCTAGCAAGCCAGTGATCGGCAAGTGTCGATGAACCAGCGCTTCGGCCTGATACCGCTCGAATTTGGCAGGGTCGTCCGGATCGCGCCGGAAATCCCTCGCCTGAATCAGTGGCCAGTCGATCTTGTCAAGATCGTTCAGATTGGAATAGAAGTTCGCGCACTGATAGTAGGCGTGACTGTCGGTGAACAGGAACGGCCATCCTTTTGCTGCAACGTGATGCAGGCTAGAAACGAGGATCAATATCTCCTCGTTGAGCCTCTTTTGAATACCTCCCCAACCGGTATGGATGTTGCGCAGCATCGGCGAAAAGGGAGTGAAGTAGAACGGTACGTAGTCGTTTAGAAAGCCGCCGGGTGGCAGGGGCACGGGGTGGTTTGCGCGTTTGTCGATCAGTTCCGGGTTTCCGATGCTCACCCAATTCGGAGCCTGCACACCGCCATTGCCGCAGTGAAGGCCGTTATCCAAAATCCACGGCAGATTGTCGCGGTGCACGATGCGCCAGATCAGCGCCTTTTTAGAATTGAGGTTCGGGTAGAGGTTAACCATTCGCTGGCTCCGCTCTCATGATCAGGCGGTTGTCAAACCCAGGGCGTGAATCGTTACTTGCGGCTGGCATCGGTGACATTCGTTTGAAACGTCCAGCCTGTTTGTTCCTGCGTCGAGAAAACTCGCGCGAGCAGACTGTCCGTGGATACATCGCCGTAGCGGTCAGCCAGCGTAGTACGCAACTTGAGCAACCGGGCATTGGCGGTATCCACCAGCGATCCGAATGTCACGGCACGGACACGGCCATATCTTCGATTTTCGTTGCTAATCTCTTTCTCACGGGCAACACCCGCTGCGACCTTCTGCCCCACAACCCATGCAGAGATGAAAGGGGTGCCAGACATGGCTCCAGATGAAGCGATATCCTGCACGTAGCCATCCGCCTGATTCATTTCCTTGCGAGTCAGCTCAAATCCACCCTTTTTCAACTCGATCACCAGCACGTGTTGCATCTGCGTGAGCGTGCTGTCCGAAGGCTCGAAGGATTCGACTCCCGTCATCTGCCACGTCGTCTTGTCCGGCAAGACGACGATATCGGGGCGATTGCGGTCATTGATGAAGTGCGCTTCCGCATTCTTGAATAGCTCATTGGCTACGGTTTTCAGTGTGACATTCGAGCAATACTCTTGTGACTCGAACTCAGGCCCGAACAGCCACCGTGACCGCAGTATCAACGGATGCAGCGTGTGCAGTTCATCAGTATTCGGATCATCCGCCAAGCGCCGGATAGTCTCGATGACGCTGATGCGGCTGTCGATTTCATCAAGAACGCGCAAAGCATCTTTGACCGTCCATTCGGAGAGTAGCTTGTCCAGGCCATTGACGTCGTCGGCAGGTAATTCCGAGAGTTTTTGAAGCAGCGCCGTACCGCTCTTGGTTTTCTCAAGATGAATGACGGCCTTGACGGCGGTGGCGAGGAAGTCCGGTGAAACGGTCGGATGTTCCTGTGCTACGAGCTTGGTGAATTCTGCGACTTCCAGTCGTGCACCTTGTCCTAAGGTTGCCAGTTCCGTCCGGTTTTGTGTCAGAGCATCCTCGGATGTCGCCTCGACGACTTCTGTAGCAAGCGTTTGGGCCACGTTGTCGATATGTTCGGCAGTGGAGCGGTATAGCTCGCGGACGGCATCGGTCGAGCGGAATGCCGTCCAGTCCTGCTCCACATCGGTTTCGTAGCCCTGCGTATCGACTATAACCTTGTAGCGACGCGCGAAACGGGTGCGTCCATCGAAAGACGCAACCTGCCCGATAGACCACGATGGCGTGCCGACAAGCCTTTGTTGCACCCAGAAAGCCACGCCCTGATGTACCGAAGAATGGTTCAGTCGGGTTGAGTCGATCACGATGACCGTGGCGCTGCGACCGTTCCCGAGGTCAAGTGCTTCTTCGCTGACGCGGCCTGCGATTTCGGAAAACGAACGCTGCGTGTTGTTGACTCGGATTTCAAACTCCGGGTCGTGGACGAATCGCGCGGCCAGTACAGTCAAGATTTCATCGGCGTCCGGCAGTTTTCTCGTCACCTGCACTGAAAGCCGCGTGCCGCTGCCAGTCCGCTGACCAAAGGTTTCACTGCGCAGCACGAAGGGACTGGGGCCGGATTCGGTGCCGACGACGAAGGTTGCCAGTGCGCCGCCCCGCCACGTTTGCACCTTGTATTCGTCGGCAAAGCAAAGTAGTCCGTGCCTCCCAACGCCGTTGCGGCCGTAGGCCCGGCGTGGGCGAGCGGTTCGACCGGACGGAAACTCGACGTTCGATCCCTGATGTTTTTCACGGTCGTAGCGCAGCGTCATCCATCGTTTTTTAAACTGCGCAGGGGTCATGCCATGGCCATCGTCGGTGACGGTCAGCATGCCGCCAGCGACGGCAGGAAGAATCAAATCCACCTTTGTAGCGCCGGCGTCCCATGCGTTCGCCACCAGTTCCGTCAGCGCTACCTGCGGCACGTGCGCGACCTGCCCAAGTTCGCGCAGCAGGTAGTCGTCCTCGAACAGTGCGGTCTGGGATGCGGTATCAGTCATGGTATCAATTCAGCCCGAAATGACGCTCGAAGAACGCCGCGAGCTTGTCCAGCATTGTCTGCTTCCTCGCTGGATGAAAAAAGCCGGGTTTCCCCGGCTTTTTTCTGCGTTGGCTTACTGCAACAGCGAGTTGACGTATTCCATGTCCTTGTAATCGATCGTGCCGGCTGACTGCCGCAGCAGCAGGCGGTTCAATACCAGTTGATGACGCGAAGCCGAGTAGGTGCTTTCGTTCTGGGTCAACTGCTGAATCGCGGTCAGCACGTCCAGCATGATCTGCGTACCCACTTGGAAGCCGGCTTTGGTGGCATCCAGTGCTTCTTGCGCGGACTCCACCGCGGCCTTGCCCGACTTCACCTCGCTGATGCCGGCAATCACCGAGTTGTAGTAATTGATTGTGTTCTGCTGGGTTTGACGGCGGGTCAGCTCTAGCGAGTCCTGTGCTTCGTCGCGTTGATAGATCGACTGACGGACCTTCGACTGCGTGGCCCCGCCAGCGAAAATCGGCACCGACAGCGTCACGCCGATGGTATTGCCATAGCGGCCGTTACCGATGGCGTTGTAGCTGCCATTTTCCAGCCAGGAGGTGCTCTTGGCGCGGCTCAAGCTGGCCGTGATGGTCGGCAGGTGGCCTGCGCGTGCCGCATTGACGCTATGTTCGGCGGCATCGACGGAGTACTGCGCCGACAACACGGTTGGGTTGTTCTTCAGTGCGCTGTCCACCCATTGCTGCGGATCGGCTGGCACGGGTGTATCCATCGGTAGCTCGGGGCGCAGTTTCTTCAACTCGCCGACTGGCTGACCGGTGATCACGGTGAGTGCCTGGCGATCGTTGTCCAGCGTGTTCTGCGTGCTGATGGTGGTCGCTTTTGCCGCCTCGTAGTACGACTTGGCTTGGTACACGTTGGTGATCGCGGCAATACCTACCTTGTACTGTTGCTCGGCCTGATCGTAAGTAACCCGATAGGCTTCCTCGTTGGCTTTGGCGTATTTGAGCTGCTCTTCATCATTGAGAATGGTGAAGTAGGTGGTGATGACGCGGACAAACAGATCCTGTGTGGCGGCTTCGTAAGTCTGCTGTTGCGCATCGGCGGTCGAGTGCGCGGCTTGCAAATTGGCAATGTCCGCCAGATTGAGGATGGTTTGATCCAGCTCCACGCCAACGGAGCGGGTGCGCAGATGTCCCGGGTTCTGGGTAGTGAGCCCACTGAGCGAGCCGGCGCTGCTCTGCTGCTGCAGGCTGTAAGTGCCATTAAGTTGTGGTAGCAGCAGGGCACGTGCCTGCGGAATACCTTCGTGCACGGCAAGGCGGGTAGCGTCGGCCTGCGCTAGCACAGGGTCGTTCGCACGCGCCTGACGGTATGCATCCAGCAAATCCTCGCCATGGCTGGGCAGGGATACTGCAGCCAAGGACAGGGCAAGGGTCAGAAGCTTCAAGCGCATGGTTCGCCTCGTAGGTATCGGGGTCGGTGGCAAAATCAAAAAACGAAACGGCGGGGAGGTTCGGCATTGGCCAGATACGGCAGATCCGTCTCCAGCATGCTTTCCTCCTGATAACGGCCATTACCTTCGTTCGTCAGCAGCACAACCTGCTGCACCGGCGACTCGCCGCGGATGGCGAGCAGACGGCCACCCGGTTTGAGCCAGCCCAGGAAACGATCGGGAATACGATAGACGGCGCCGGTTACCACCATTGCATCGAACGTACCTTGCGGTTGCCAGGCGTTAATGGCTTCGCCGGTGGTGAGCAGCACATTACGGATGCTGGCGGCATGCAGGCGCTGGCCGGCCGTGGCGGTGAAAGCGGCGTGGATGTCCACGCTGGTGACGCGTGCGGCCAGGCTGGCCAGGCAGGCGGTGAAGAAGCCAGAGCCGGTGCCGATTTCCAGCACGTGCTCTTTCGGCTTCAACGCCAGCGCCTGCAACAGACGTCCTTCGAGAACGGGTTTCATCATCACTTCGCCATGCCCGATGGGTAGGCACAAGTCGGCGAACGCGAGCTGGCGATGTGCGGGTGCGACGAAGTCTTCGCGGCGAACGCGACCCAGTACGTCGAGCACGCGGCCATCCAGCACCTCCCAGGGGCGGACCTGGTTTTCAACCATGTTTTGACGCGCCTGATCGAAGTTCATCGCCATGAAAGACAAGCCTATGTGGATCGAAAAAAGATCAAAAAGGATAAGCGTTTAGACCCTGTTTCGACAATGGTTTAGGGTGCGGGCAGGGCCCTGTTGCATGAAGTGCCGGAAGTCATCGCAATGATCTGATGTAAGTCATGCAAATCTCTGGGTTGTCCGGCCGCGTTCCAGCCACATGACCAGCAGCAGGCGCTGGGCCTTGTGATAAGCGGCGCTAAGCGCCATTTCTGGGGTAGTTGCGCACATCGGACAATTATTCGGTATGATCCAAAAAATAATTAAACCGATCCGTATAATAAATTGAGTTTTTTGATTTGTGAAGGTGCTTCCATGAACTCGATCCTGCTGACTAAACCGCACGGGCCTGGCCGTCCGAAGGACATGGAAAAGCGTGCGGCGATTCTCGACGCCGCCAAGGCTCTGTTCATACGCAACGCCTTCGCCGGCACCAGCATGGATGCCATTGCCGCCGAAGCCGGTGTATCCAAGCTGACCGTCTATAGTCACTTTGGTGATAAAGACAACTTGTTCCGCGAAGTGATTCGCGCACGTGTCCAGGACTTGCTCCCCGAAGAGACCTACGGCTTTGATCCGAGCGTTGATATCGGCGACACGCTTCACCGCATTGCCCAAGTGCATGCCCGGTTCGATTGCGATCCGGAAACCGTGGGCACCTTCCGCGCCATTCTCAGCGACTGCCGCCAGGGCAATCCGCGCTACGGCAAGTTGATGTGGGAAGAAGGCCCCATGCGCAGCCGCGCACTGCTAGAGCGTCTTATGCAGCAGGCGGTTGATGCCCATAAGCTGGATATCGAAGACGTATCGCGTGCTGTTGTCCAGTTCATCTCGCTGATTAAGGGCGACATGATGATGCGCCGCATGTTCGGCTGCGCTGAATGCGTGCAGACCTATGTCCGCGAAATCGAGGAAAACGCCCGCGCCGGCGTGGTCATGTTCTTGCGCGCCTACGCGCCGCGCTGAATCGTCGTACTCGTTTCCCACCCACCTTCGTGGTCAAATAGCCTCCTGGAAGCGGGGGTGCCGGCTGCAGTCGGCTGAGAGAGTCCCTTCGAACCTGATCCGGTTAGCACCGGTGGAGGGAGCTTCGCCACACAGAACATCGTGCATTGGCGCCATCGCTTCAGGATTCCACTTCAGCACTGGACGAATGCCGATGAATGCCTTGCCCTCCGATCTCGTGCGTGCCGCACAAGAACTCTCCGAAGCAGTGACGCGCCCGATTCCTGGTTCGCGCAAGATCTACGTGCAGGGCGGTCGTCCCGATCTGAAGGTGCCGATGCGCGAGGTCGATCAGGCGCAGACCCCCACCTTGTTTGGTGGCGAAACCAACCCGTCGATCACGGTTTACGACACATCCGGTCCATACACCGATCCGAATTACGCTGTCGATCTGGCCGGCGGTCTTCCGGCTCTGCGTGCGACATGGATTGCCGAGCGCGGTGATGTGGAACAGTTGACGGGCCTGAGTTCTGCTTTCGGTCGCCAGCGCGCCGCGGATGCCAAGCTCGACGAGGTGCGTTTCAGCCATATCCGCGTGCCCCTACGCGCCAAGGTCGGCGCCAACGTTACACAAATGCACTACGCACGTCGCGGTATCGTCACGCCGGAGATGGAGTACATCGCCATCCGCGAAAACCAGCGCATCGAAGCCTTGCAGAACAGCGTGCTGCGTAAGCAGCATCCGGGCGAATCCTTTGGCGCCTCGCTGCCGAAACTGATCACACCGGAATTCGTGCGCGACGAAGTAGCGCGCGGCCGCGCCATCATTCCGGCCAACATCAACCATCCGGAAAGCGAGCCGATGATCATCGGCCGCAACTTCCTTACCAAGATCAACGCGAATATCGGCAACAGTGCCGTATCCTCCGGTATCGCGGAAGAAGTGGAAAAGCTGGTGTGGTCGATCCGATGGGGCGGCGACACCGTGATGGATCTATCTACCGGCAAGAACATCCACGAAACACGCGAATGGATCATCCGCAACTCGCCGGTGCCGATCGGCACCGTGCCGATCTACCAGGCGCTGGAAAAAGTCGGTGGCGTGGCCGAAGAACTTACTTGGGAACTGTTCCGCGACACCTTGATCGAGCAGGCTGAGCAGGGCGTGGATTACTTCACCATCCATGCGGGCGTGCTGCTGCGTTTCGTACCGCACACGGCCAAGCGCGTCACCGGCATCGTTTCGCGCGGCGGTTCGATCATGGCCAAGTGGTGCTTGGCGCATCACAAGGAGAATTTCCTCTACACGCATTTCGAGGAAATCTGCGACATCATGAAGGTGTACGACGTGTCCTTCAGTCTGGGCGATGGTCTACGTCCCGGCTGCGTGGCGGATGCCAACGATGCCGCGCAATTCGGTGAGCTGGATACGTTGGGCGAACTGACTCAGATTGCCTGGAAGCACGACGTGCAGGTGATGATCGAAGGCCCCGGCCACGTGCCGATGCAGTTGATCAAGGAGAACATGGAGCGCCAGCTGGAGAAGTGTCACGAAGCACCATTCTACACGTTGGGGCCACTCACCACCGACATCGCGCCTGGTTACGACCACATCACCAGCGCCATTGGTGCGGCGATGATCGGCTGGTTCGGCACCGCCATGCTCTGCTACGTCACGCCGAAGGAACACCTTGGTCTGCCTAACAAACAGGATGTACGTGATGGCATCATCGCCTACAAGATTGCTGCGCATGCGGCCGATCTGGCCAAGGGGCATCCTGGCGCACAAGTGCGCGACAATGCACTCAGCAAGGCGCGCTTCGAATTCCGCTGGGATGATCAGTTCAATCTTGGCCTGGATCCGGACAAGGCGCGTGAATTCCACGATGAAACCTTGCCGAAGGATGCGCACAAGTCCGCGCACTTCTGTTCGATGTGTGGTCCGAAGTTCTGCTCGATGAAGATCACCCAGGATGTACGCGATTATGCGGCTGAGCATGGCGTGGATGAAGCTGCTGCGCTCGATGAAGGTATGGCCGAAAAGGCGGCGGAATTCCGCGCACAGGGCGCTGAGGTTTATCACAAAGCGTAATACCCGCATTCTCTCCCCTCCTCATTGGGGAGGGGCTGGATCAAGGTCCAGAGTGGGGACGTCCTGAGCCTGGCAAGCAGAAGAACGGGAACAGTGTTCCCATTACCAGCGCTCGCCAGAGGTCGACTACACCCTGAAACAAGACAGGGGGCGAACCGCTGGCAAAAAGAAACGGCGCATCACCCAGGGGTGATGCGCCGCTTTTACGTGATGAACAAGATCGAATCAGTCTTTGTGCTGTTTGTGGCGTTCCACGCCGGCAAGAATCTCGGCCTTGGCCTCAGCGGCGCCGGCCCAGCCTTCAATCTTCACCCACTTGCCCTTTTCCAGATCCTTGTAGTGCTCGAAGAAGTGGCCGATGCGCTCCAGCCAATGGCCCGACACGCCTTTGATGTCTTCGATGTGAGCGTAGCCCGGGAAGATTTTCTTCGACGGAATGACCACCAGCTTCTCATCCGAACCGGCTTCGTCGGTCATCTTGAGCATGCCGACCGGATGGCAGCGAATCACCGAGCCCGGTACCAGCGGCAACGGCAAGATCACCAGCGCGTCCAGCGGGTCGCCATCGCCACCGAGGGTACCTGGCACGTAGCCGTAGTTGCAGGGATAGCGCATGGGGGTGGACAGGACACGATCCACGAAGATGGCTCCGCTGGCCTTGTCAACTTCATACTTGACCGGCTCGGCGTCCTTCGGGATTTCGATGACGACGTTGATTTCATTCGGCACATCGCGGCCGGCGCTAACCAGATCCAAGCCCATCGGGCACTCCTTACGTGTATCCAAAAATGTGGAAAGCCTCTCAGGATACGGCAAAGCTTGTCGCGGCGCACCAAGATCGGGTTTCGCAAGTTCTCATCACAATGATTTCTGGAACGGACGTTCCCGCAGCCATTTGGTCGCGATCCATTTCTCGCCCTTCTGCACAGGCAGGCCGGCATGCAAGGAAGCTGTATCGCCTGTGTCGTAGGAGAAATAAACGGCTGAGCCGCGTAGCGCCGTTACGGTCAGTCCGACCTCCGGAAACGCTGTGCCACCGCCTGCCGCGGGTGTATTGAGATACATCACCAGGCTGGCGATACGCTGGCCACCTTTAGCGGTGATGGCCGCGAAACCGGGTTGTTGCGGATCGAACCAGTCGTAATGGGGCTCGTACTGTTGGCCTGGCAGATAGTGCAGCACCTGCAAACCCTCGCCATGATCGATTGGAATGCTGAGCAGGGTTGCAATGCGCTGCTCGACCTGCCTGATCAGCGGTGATTCGCCGATCGTGAAGAACATGCCTTCGCTGGTGCGGCGTGCATCGATCTGCTGTTTGCCGGAAGTGTCAACGGTTTTCGCGCGCTGCAAGCGAGGCTTGGCTTCTTCGATCAGTGCGTCACATTCCTCGGGGGAAAGCAGATTGCCCAGTATCCGCAATGCGGGTGAATCGACGCTCAGGGGGACATCGATGATGCGCCCATCGACCGCAACTTGCGGCGCCTCCGGATGGTGCGTGCGACGGCCTTGCGGTTGCTTAGGCGCATGGACATGGACGTCGAGTGCTGTGATCGGCATGTTGAGCACGCTGGCGACAATACTGCGGCTCTGGCGTGGATCGTAGCCGGTTTCCTGCATCAGCTTGAGGACGGTTTCGACGCTATGGCCGGCGTGGGTGGTGGAAAGGATCCACTCGCGAAGTTCAGGGCGAATCGTGGGGCGCGATGTCATGGCAAGGAAGCAAGTGAAGAGAGAATGGCGAGGTTATTCTATCCCTCGCCACCCGGCCCTTATGCACCAAGCGGTTACTTCAAGCGATCCCAGAGGAAATCGTAGGCAAGTGCGTGCATATAGGCGGTCTGCTTATTGTCTGCGCCGCCGCCATGGCCACCTTCGGTGTTTTCGAAGAACCATGCGTTCTCGTAGCCCATGGCTTGCATCCTCGCGGCCATCTTGCGGGCCTGCACGGGGCCTACGCGATCATCGCTGGTAGCGGTATAGAACAGCACATCCGGATACGTCATGCCGGATTTGACGTTCTGGTAGGGCGAGAAGTTCTTGATGAAGGTCCACTGCTTGGGATCGTCCGGGTTACCGTATTCGGCAATCCATGACGTGCCGGCCGAAAGGTGAACATAGCGTTTCATATCCAACAGCGGCACTTCGCAGGCAATGGCGCCGAACAACTGCGGATATAGGGTGAGCATATTGCCCATCAGCAGTCCGCCGTTGCTGCCACCTTCCGCACCCAGGTGGGCCGACGAGGTGACGCCGCGCTTGATCAGGTCTTGCGCCACGGCAGCGAAGTCTTCATAGGCGCGCAGGCGATTTTCCTGCAGCGCGGCCTGGTGCCAGCGCGGGCCATATTCGCCGCCGCCACGGATGTTGGCGATCACGTACACGCCACCGCGTTCCAGCCAGCTACGTCCCACGCTACCGCTGTAGACGGGCTGCAGTGAAATCTCAAAACCACCGTAGCCATAGAGCAGGGTCCGGTTGCTGCCGTCCAGCTTTAGGTTCTTCGGCGCGATTTCGAAATAAGGCACTTTGGTGCCATCTTTCGAGGTGACGAAATGCTGACTGACGCCGAATTTTGACGCATCGAAGAAGGCCGGGCTTTGCTTGATGATTTGCGCCGGCCCTTCACCAAGCACTCCTCGCTGCAACGAGGACGGTGCAAGGAAGCCGGTAACGCTGAGCCAGTATTCGTCGCTGTGGTCCGGATCGGTGTCGATCACGCTGACGGTGCTGAATTGGGGGGCGTCGGGCATATCCTCATGGGTCCAATGGCCATGGGTTTGCGGGGTCAGCACATCCAGGCGGCTTTTCACATCGTCCATGATGTCCAGGATGAGGTGGTGTTGTGTCCATGAGTAGCTGGATAACGCAGTGTGGTCATCCGGCGTGAACAGCGTAGTGAACTGGCGCTTGCCGACCATGAAGTCGTCGAACTTCGTGGCGATCAGCGCGCCTGAGGGATAGGTGGTGGCGCCGGCAGTCCACGCGCTGCGCAGTTGCAGCAGCAGCCATTCGCGATGCGGGTCGACATTGGCGTCGGTAGGCACGTCGAGATGGATCAGCTTGCCATCCTTGAGCTGATAGGTGTCGCTATGAAAAAAATCGGTGGCTACGGTGACAAAATCGCGCTCGAAGCCGGGAGTGCGATCGTGCGCGGCGCTGACGACCAGATCTTCGGCCTTGCCTTCGTAGACCGTCTTTGCCGAAGTGAGCGGCGTGCCACGCGTCCACAGCTTGGCGATGCGGGGATAGCTTGAGGTGGTCATCGAGCCAGGGCCGAAATCGGTGCCGATGTAGAGGTGATTTTCGTCGATCCAGTTTGCCTGGGTCTTGGCGGCCGGAATCCGGAAGCCATCTTTCACGAAGGATTTGCTGGGAATATCGAACTCGCGCACTTCCACCGCATCGCCGCCGTCGGGCGAGAGGCTGAGCAGGCAGCGGTTGTAGTCGGGCTTCATGCAGTCGCTACCTTTGAATACCCAGTGTTTGCCTTCGGTCTTGTTCAGCGCATCGATATCGAGCAGCAACTCCCATTTGGGATCAGGCTCGCGGTATTCGGCGAGTGTGGCACGGCGCCAGAGGCCGCGCGGATGCGTTTTGTCCTGCCAGAAGTTGTAGAGATACTCGCCGCGACGCGTGACGTAGGGAATGCGTGCGTCCGAATCGAGCACTTCCAGGATGCGATCGCGCGTTTGCGTGAATGGTTGGCTGTCGGCGAACTGCTTCTGTGTCACGGCGTTCTGGGCTTTGACCCAGTTCATGGTGCGTTCGCTGTGGATGTCTTCCAGCCAAAGATAAGGATCGTCGTTGCTGGCGGCTGCGCTGGGTGCTGGGGATGTGTCGTGTGCCTGAGTCATGCCACCTATTATGGCGGCAAGCCCCCATGCCAGCCGGATGATTGTCTTCAAACGCATGTTGCCGCTCCGTGGTTGGACGCGCATGGAAAAGTACGCGGAATGGCTAGCATGCCGATCCGGCGGGAAAATGCCAGTGAGGGAAGTCAAGTACGCGGATGAGTCGGCGGTCATGGTTACCGTCAATCATCATTGACATGCACGGCCAAAATCGCATCAGGGCTGGTGACGACGGCGATGCTTATTCAGCGTTGCCTTACAGCCCTGATGCGGCAGATAGGCATCTAGGGATGCTCTGATCTATTCCACGCCCCCGGCATGACGTCCAGAAGGCCCGCAGGCTGTGCTGCGTGTCGCAGGGCTGGCCGTCTGTGCAAGACGCGCGGCACAGCCTGCGGTCCTTCTGGACGTCACCCTGTCCTTTAAATTCAAGATGTGGGGGCCGCATTGTCTGCACGTGTGGCTACGGCCCAACGTCTCGACAGACAGCCAGTCTGCCTTCACCGTTGGGCCGTAGCCACACGCGCGGACAATGCGGTGACGGGTACGTGGAATAAATCAGAGCATCCCTAGAGCAGCGGGATAAGCAACAGTGCCACGATATTGATGATCTTGATCAGCGGATTTACTGCAGGACCGGCAGTATCCTTATAAGGATCGCCCACCGTATCGCCAGTGACAGCGGCCTTGTGGGCATCGGAGCCCTTGCCACCGAAATGACCGTCTTCGATGTACTTCTTTGCGTTGTCCCAGGCACCGCCACCAGTGGTCATCGAGATCGCCACGAACAGGCCGGTGACGATGGTGCCGATCAGCAAGCCGCCCAGTGCCACCGGTCCCAGCAGAAACCCGACCAGGATCGGGATCAGCACCGGCAGCAGCGACGGAATCATCATCTCCTTGATCGCCGACTTGGTCAGCATGTCCACCGCACGCGAGTAATCGGGTTTGGTCGTGCCTTGCATGATACCGGCGATTTCGCGGAACTGACGGCGCACCTCTTCCACCACCGCACCCGCCGAACGACCGACCGCCTCCATCGCCATGGCGCCGAACAGGTATGGAATCAAGCCACCGATCAGCAGACCGACGATCACGCGGTGATCGGAGAGATCGAAGGTAAATGTGTGTCCTGGATGATCCAGCGCAAGACGGTGCGTGTAGTCGGCGAACAGCACTAACGCCGCCAGACCTGCCGAACCGATCGCGTAACCTTTGGTGACCGCCTTGGTGGTGTTGCCTACGGCATCGAGCGGATCCGTTACGCCGCGCACTTCTGCAGGCAGCTCGGCCATTTCGGCGATGCCACCGGCGTTATCGGTGATCGGACCGTAGGCATCGAGCGCGACGATCATGCCTGTCATCGACAACATGGCGGTGGCGGCAACCGCGATGCCATACAGGCCTGCCAGCACAAACGCACCCCAGATCGCTGCACACACAGCGAGCACCGGCAGTGCCGTCGATTTCATGGAGACACCAATACCGGCGATGATGTTGGTGGCATGACCAGTCGTGGATGATTGGGCTACATGGCGCACGGGGCCATATTCCGTGGCGGTGTAGTACTCGGTAATCACCACGATCACCGCTGTCAGCACCAAGCCAATCAGCGCGCTGCCGTACAGGCGGGTGACACCCAACGTGGCATCGGCCATCAGGATGGACGTGATCGGCCAGAACGCGAGCGCAGCCAGCACGCCCGATACAATCACGCCCTTGTAAAGCGCGCTCATGATCTTGCCACCGACCCCGGCGCGTACGAAGAACGTGCCAATCACTGACGCGATGATCGAAGCACCACCGAGCAGCAACGGATACAACACCGAATTCGACCCAGCCTGATCACCAAGCACGCCGCCCAGCAACATGCTGGCGATCAGCGTGACCGCATAGGTCTCGAACAAGTCCGCCGCCATGCCGGCGCAGTCGCCGACGTTGTCACCCACGTTATCGGCGATGACAGCGGGGTTGCGTGGATCATCCTCCGGAATGCCGGCTTCGACCTTGCCGACCAGATCCGCGCCAACATCGGCACCTTTGGTGAAAATGCCGCCGCCCAGACGCGCAAAGATCGAGATCAACGAGGAGCCGAAGGCCAGGCCTACCATGGCGTGCAAGGCACGTTCCGTGTCATAGCCGAAGTGAATCAGCGCGGCGTAGTAGCCCGTGACACCGAGCAGCGCCAGTCCTACGACGAGCATGCCGGTGATCGCGCCGCCCCGGAAAGCGACATTCAGCGCGGATGCCAGGCCGCCACGTGCTGCCTCGGCGGTGCGTACATTGGCCCGCACCGAGACATTCATGCCGATGTAGCCCGTGGCACCTGAAAGGATCGCGCCGATGGCAAAACCAATCGCCGTGCCCCAATCCAGCGCAAAGCCAATGATGATCAGCAGTATCAACCCCACCAGGGCGATCGTGCGGTACTGACGATTGAGATAAGCGCGTGCGCCTTCCTGAATAGCCGAGGCAATCTGTTGCATCCGTTCGTTGCCTGGCGACTTCGCCAGCACCCAACGTACCGAAAACGCCCCGTACAAAATTGCCACGATCGCGCAAGCCAACGCGATCCACAAGCCATACTGCTGCAGCATCGTTGCCTCCCCATCAGTTGTGAACCATCGTGCCGGCTGCGGCGTGCAGCCAGCGTCATCACCTCATTGCAGGTGTTGGCCAGAGTATAGGCAGAGGCATGCGGATTTCGTGTTGTGCGGCGCAGCGGCTGGCAGTGGTCTGCGCAAAGCGCTGATGTAGCCCGGCGTGTGCATCCTGTCTGAGCTCCTTCCTTATTGAGTGTCCTATGGCACGAGGAAGGGAGCGACTAAATACCGCATGGGGCTTCATCTAGAAAGAAGCGTTATGGGAAGCTGATGCAGCTGACTGCCGTGACAGGTCTGGGCCTCGCACCTTGCAAGGAAAATCCATAAAGAATTCTAAAAAATCATTTAAGCATCGTCCCATATGCCATGTCAGGGCGGCTGATTAACCTGCTTTCGTCCTTTCAGTAGCGTGATGGGCGGCTGCCTGTTGCAAGGCTTCGATTGGCCATCGCGCCGTCCAGCGCCGGCTGGTGTTTCGATGCATTCCTATCATCCATACTTTCACTTCAATGGGGAGCCATTTCATGAGCCATGAAGAAATCGACGCGAGCGAAACTACGGTGTCCGAGATAGTCGTTGCGACCCAGACATCAGCCAAGGCGCCTGCCAGGGTGGGGAGTGTCCCTCTCTGGAGTACGCGTTATGGCATCTTGCAGACCCGTAAATCGGACGATGTAGTGACCCGTTCGCTTTCCAAATACGGCGAATGGATGGAACAGGAACTGGATGTCATCGGTATGTTGTTGGACGAAGGCAGCGTGGCATTGCAGTATGGAGCCGAGTATGGCGTGCATACCTTGTATCTGTCGGCCCTGGTTGGCGACAGCGGTCAAGTGCATGTGGCCGAGCCGCGTCGCCTGGAGCATATTGCATTGTGCAACGCCGTGGGCCTCAATAACTTGCGCAATGTCTATCCGCACCATGTCGGTCTGGGCGAACGCTCCGGGAAATTGGAGCTCGCATCCTCGAATGATCAGCCGGAAGAGCGCACGCATATGGTTGCAGTGGATTCGCTGGAGCTGCCCAATTTGCATCTTTTGAAGGTGAATGCACCAGGTACGCTGATTTCGGTACTTGCTGGCGCGGTCGAGGCGCTGCGTCAGCACAAGCCTGCCATCTATTTTCGACTGTCGACGATGGAGTTGGCCGTAACCGAGATTGAAACGTTGAAGGCACACGGTTATCGCTGCTGGTCGCATCTTCCTTACCTGTATAACTCGGCCAATCTCTCCGGTAACAAGCTCAATATCTTCCCAGGCTGGACGCACCAGAACGTGATCGCGACGCGCCAGCCGAGTTTGGACACTTGCCAGAACTCTGAGCGAGCACGTGCCATGGGGCATTGCGACAACACAAGGCAATGCCCTGAAAGCGACAAGGCACGGCCGAAGTCATCGCGGTTTTTGCTGTACATCCCGATACTGATCGTTGCGGCTTTCAGTATTGGCATCGCAGCGTGCGTTGTCCCGCCAGCCAGTTCGGCGAGGAAACAAACGGATCAGCATTCCGAACTGCCTCAGGTTGCAGCCTGGCGGGACGATGACATCGCAAGCTTGCACTCGCCGTTCGCGAGTGAGCAGACAGGGTGGCGCCCTGCGGATACGCAAACGGAGGTCGATGATGAGAGTCATTCCGTTGCTTCGGGTGCGGCCAACACAGCCGATCCGGCTGCCAGGCATGTAGCGAACACCCTCGCAGAAGCGCCTGTTGAAACGGCTTCCAACAATGGGTCTGCTGATTCCAGCAGTCCGGCCTTTGTAACGTCATCGCCGGGCGAGCCGATGGCAGCGAATGTGTCGGCTCCGGGTCAGCAGCGTGCTCTCACGAGTTACGCAACGCCCGCGTCGGAGGAGCGGATAACGCCTGTTGTTACGAGGACTTCATACGTGTTGTTGACTTTGATGTTTTTAATCGGATTGGCGCTTGGCGTCTTATTGAGCGTCGTGCTGCTTAAACGCCACAAGCGTATGGCGAACTTGCCATCTGCATCAAGAGAGCGCCATGTAGATCCCTTCACGACCTCGGAGTGGACACTCACAGATCCAGATGAGCGCGACATATCTCAACATCCATCAGTGGATACGGTAGTTGCATCGCGGGATGACAGCATCGCTCCTGTAACCGAGCCAATACCGGACGATTCTGCTGGTACACAGCACGTGCTCGACATCGATCTTGTGATTGATATGAAGCCGCTAGCCTTCGATGCCATGCCTGTCTCCTCGACCCGGGCGGAGAACCATGGCCATTCACCCGCCAGGGATTTGCGGCGCGCCACCGTGTTGTTGGAGCAAGGCGAGCCAGAACAGGCGCTTGCGATAATCGAACCCTATCTCCAAGAAAAAGGACTGAATGGCGAGCCGCAGATATCGATGTGCGCTGAGCAGTGGCATCCGTTTGTGGATGTCTATTACCTTGATCATCCCCACCCTGCGCCGTTGGAGCTTGCTGAGCTTCACGCGGATATCCGCTGGCAAATGATCCACCTCAATCGGCACGGTGCGGATTATGCGGCGGCCGCCCGTGCGTTGGAGGCATATCTGGCCATCACGCCGGAAGCTGCCATAGCACGGCTGCGTCTTGGGCATTGCCTGATTGCGCAGGTCGACCGCGAACTTGACGAAATAGCGCAAGGGATGCTGCTTCAATCCTGCATCAATGCCTTGAACGGCTTCGACATGACGAACAACGCCATGCGCCTGATCCAGCTAGGCATGCTTGGGGATGCCATGAGTCGACATGCCCTGCTGGAACCGACTGTGGACGCTAATGCCATTGCCGAGGCGGAGAACGTGCTGCGCGAAGCGCTAGCTATGGATGCAACGGAAGATTCGGGTGTTGCATGGTCGCTGCAAAAGTTGCTGGGCGCGGAGATTCCGGGAATGACCGCTGCGGAAATATCCAGCCGCTTGCAGGAATGCATCGTCATATTGCGCCTCGGTCTGGCTGCATGCGTCGGTACGCCGGATCGTCCGCGTTGGCAGGCAGCCTTGTTGCGGGCCGAGCTGAAAGAGGTGCATTACACGCATCCCAATGTCGCCGCTCGACGACTGCGTTTGCGCGAACTGCATGCCGATTATGCGGAGATGATGTCCTGCGAACAATCGCCTGATGTGCTGACGGCGTGGGTCGAGCTACTATGCGCGATGGCTGAGCCGTTGGTCGGTAGCGCAGCGCGGGAGCGTTACGATGAAGTAGATCAGGTGCTTGGGAGACTCATCGAGAGCGATTCGGCCGACAGCCTCTACGCCATGGCATGGATCAAGATGGTGAATGGTCGACTTTCGATCGAGAGTGAGTCGGGCAAGCGAGATTTGCTGGAGCGAACGACTGCCGTTCTCGAGCCGCGACTGGATATGGCCAGCGACACGCTGCGCCTGCAGGCCAGCAAGCTAGCATTGCAACAAGCGGAGTTGGCCGAGGGACCAGTCGAGCAAGGGAGTGCCTATGCTCGCGCGCTCAAACTGGCACGCCCGCTTACCGCGGTGCCGTCACTCTCCATACCTGCGCTGGGTTGCGCGCTGAGGGCATTGTTGGGGATGCATGAAGATGAGGAACGCCGCGTCTATGCCAAGTGCCTGCGAGTGATTGCCCCGGGCGACGTAGAGCTGATTGGACTGCTGGCAATCAGTGCCTATCGCGATGATCAGTTCGCCGAAGCCTGCCTTGATTTTGAGGCGGCATGGCTGAGGGCCGACAATAACTTCCCGGAAGCATGGCTTGACGCATGGCGTGAAGCGCATCACCGCTGGATGGAATACGGCGACGACGAGTCGCTCCAGCGCAATCAGCGCTATCTTCGGCAAGCCCGAAATCGGTATCGTCGATGATGCCGGCCTAAAGTCCTTACGTGTTGAAGACGGGCAGCTTGCGCGACACGGCTGCGTTCTTCAATTGCACATATTTCGGCAAGCCATCACGCCCATAAGGCGGTGACGCTTCCCCTTGAATCAAGGGTGCGAGATAACGCCGCGCCGCGGCAGTGATGCCGAAGCCATCACGTGTGAGAAAACCCATTGGCATCTTTTTCTCGCGATTGGCGATCTTGTCCAGCGCAGCGGATTCGATTTTCCAGCGATAAGGCGAATCGGACGTTCGCACGATGACAGGCATGACCGCATTCATGCCCGCCAGCGCGTAGTCCACGGCAGCCTTACCTACCGCATACGCCTGGTCGGCATCCGTCTTGGAAGCCATGTGGCGCGCCGAGCGTTGCAGGTAATCTGGCAAGGCCCAGTGATACTTGTAGCCAAGTTTTTCCTTCACCAGCGCCGCGAGCACCGGTGCGACACCACCGAGCTGGGTATGACCGAACGCATCGTGCGTGCCAGCTTCGGCCAGGAATTGGCCTTGCGTATTGCGAATACCTTCGGATGCAACCACCGTACACCAACCCACGCGTTCGACCGTGGCTTTCACCTTGGCGAGAAAGGCGGCTTCGTCGAACACGCGTTCCGGGAACAGGATGATGTGTGGTGGTGCGTCGGCACCTTCGCCGGCAAGTCCCGAGGCAGCGGCGATCCAGCCTGCGTGGCGACCCATCACTTCTAGGATGAATACCTTGGTCGAGGTATCCGCCATCGAGGCCACATCCAGGCTGGCCTCCAGCGTGGACACGGCGGTGTACTTCGCCACCGAGCCAAAGCCTGGGCAGCAGTCGGTGACGACGAGATCGTTGTCCACCGTCTTGGGGACGCCAATGCAGCGAATGTCGTAGCCCATGGCCTTGCCGAGCTGGGAAATCTTCAGCGCGGTATCAGCCGAATCGTTGCCGCCGTTATAAAGAAACCAGCGGATGTCGTGCACGCGCAGCACGTCGATCAGTCGTTCGTATTCGGCGCGATGGGTTTCCAGTGATTTCAGCTTGTACCGACAGGAGCCGAAGGCGCCACCCGGCGTGTGGCGAAGGGCTTCGATGGCAGCGGTGGTTTCCTTGCCGGTGTCGATCAGATCTTCGCGCAAGGCGCCAAGGATGCCGTTGCGTGCCGCATAGACCCTGATGCCATGAGCGCGGGCGTTCTGGATGACACCCGCCGCTGTCGCATTGATCACGGCAGTCACCCCGCCGGATTGGGCGTACAGAAGGCGGCCAGTGGCAGGGTGGGCTTTGGATTTCATCAGGCATTCTCCGGGCGATTTTCAGGTGGTATGTGACAACATGACTCCAGTCACGGATCGGATATTTATCAGCCACTTGGCGTGAAATCGGGACGTGCGTCGTTTGACGTCGCTCAACACAGACGTTACCTTGACCTGCATTCATCTAAGTAGTCCTCACGTAACTGCCGCAGTGTGCGGCAGAACTTGGGATCTTGTGGAGTCATATGCGACTTGTCCTCCTTGGTGCGCCCGGTTCGGGCAAGGGTACCCAGGCAATCCGGCTGAAAGACGAACTCGGCGTGCCGCACATTTCGACCGGCGACATGCTGCGTGCAGCGGTCAAGGCGGGTACGCCACTTGGCCTCAAGGCCAAGGCGGTCATGGATGCCGGCCAGCTCGTTTCCGACGACCTGCTGCTGGGCATGCTGGAAGAGCGCTTCGCGCAAGCGGACGCCAAAGCCGGCTTCATCCTCGACGGCTATCCGCGCAACCTCGCGCAGGCCGACGCGTTGGATCACCTGCTCACCAAGATCGGCCAGCCGCTGGATGCCGTGGTGAAGCTGGAAGTGCAGAGCGAAGTGATCATCAAGCGCTGCGAAATCCGCTTCGCCGCCGAGCACCGCAAGGACGACGATCCGGTCGTGGTCCGCGACCGTCTGAAGGTCTATGCCGAACAGACCGCGCCGGTGGCCGATTTCTACGCTCGCCGCGGCAAGCTGCAGGTGGTGGACGGCGTGGGTAAGCTGGATGAAGTCACCGCGCGCGTGAAGTGCGTGCTGGCGAACGAGACGGTGGCGGCGAGCGGCTGATGCTTTTAGCTCCCTCTCCCCGTTATTGATCAAGAATGGGGAGAAGGTTGGGGTGAGGGGCTACGCTTGCCATGATCTTCAAGCTCACCTCGAGGCGATTTCGTAGTCCTTCATCACAAAGGCGCGCCTGTATCGCACGATTGACCCCTCACCCCAACCCTCTCCCCGGAGGGGAGAGGGGGTAACATCTGGCCTAGGCACACTTACATAGCATGCGTCTGCACATCCTCGGTATCTGCGGCACCTTCATGGGCGGCGTCGCTGCCTTGGCGCGCGAACTCGGCGAAACGGTGGAAGGCTCCGACGCCAACGTCTACCCGCCGATGAGCACGCAGCTCGAAGCACTCGGTATCGAGCTGATGCAGGGCTATAAAACCGAGTATCTGCAACCCACGCCTGACCTCGTCATCGTCGGCAATGCCATGATGCGCGGCAATCCTGCCGTCGAATACATGCTCGACCAGCGACTGCGCTACGTTTCCGGCCCGCAATGGCTAGGCGAGCGCTTGCTGGTCGAGCGCGAGGTGCTGGCGGTTGCTGGCACGCACGGCAAGACCACCACCACCAGTCTGCTGGCGCATTTGCTGGAAAGCGCGGGGCTCGCGCCGGGGTTCCTGATCGGCGGCGTGCCCGGCAATTTCGGCATTTCCGCGCGGCTGGGGCAGGGTCGGCACTTCGTGATCGAGGCGGATGAATACGACAGTGCGTTCTTCGACAAGCGCTCGAAGTTCGTGCATTACCGTCCGTGCATCGCCATTCTCAACAATCTCGAATACGACCATGCGGACATCTTCCCGGATGTCGCGTCGATCCAGCGTCAGTTCCATCATCTGGTGCGTACCGTGCCGGGCAACGGCAAGTTGATCGTCAACGCGCACGATGCATATTTGAGCGAAGTGCTGGCGATGGGCTGCTGGACGCCGGTGGAAACCTTCGGCATCGGCAAGGGTGATTGGCAGGCCACATTGATTGCTTCGGACGGTTCGAGCTTTGCTGTGCAGTACAAGGGCGAGGCGATCGGCGAGATCAGGTGGTCGTTATTGGGCGATCACAGCGTGATGAATGCGTTGGCCGCACTGGCGGCTGTAACAGCGGCGGGTGCTGATCCGCGCGCTTTGCTGCCGGTATTCACTACTTTTGAAAGCGTAAAGCGTCGCATGGAAGTGGTGGGCGAAGTCGGCGGCGTGCGCGTCTATGATGATTTTGCGCACCACCCTACCGCCATTGCCGCCACGCTGGCTGGTTTGCGCGCGAAAGTGGGCAAGGCACGCATTCTAGTTGCGCTTGAGCCACGCTCCAATTCCATGCGCCTGGGTGCGCACGCCGAAGCGCTTGCGCCGTCGCTGAGTAATGCGGATGTGGTGATGTTTCTGCATCGCCCTGAATTGCCATGGGATGCCAGCCGCGTCACCGACGCGCTGCATGGCCGTGCCAGCACGGCGTCCACTGTCGATGCCTTGCTTGCTACGCTGAAATCACAAACACGCGTGGGTGACCATGTGGTGTTCATGTCCAACGGCGGTTTCGAAAACGCGCCGCGTCGTTTCATTGAGCAATTGAGGTTTTTCTGACAACGTTTTAGGTTCTTCCCTATTTTTTTAATTGATGCTTCAGGAGCAGCTTGCTCGCTAGGCGTTTGAGAATGTGATCTCCGCTCTTAATCGCCTCTCTCTGGCGTACGTCTGTGCCAGATGTAGTGACTCCGTTGAAATGCATTGCAAGGGATAGGAGGGAAACATGAAAGCGTCGTGGATAAAAGCATCGGCACTGGTAGTTGGAGTGGTTATAGGGAGCGTAAGTTTCTCAGCTTACGCACAGAAGAACGTTGAAGTCTCTGCCTTAGAAGTGGACGTAAGTGCAAGCCAGTATGTGATGCAAAGTAATGAAATTGCTGCAAAGCTGGCGCCTGTTAAGGCTATCGATGATTTAAAAGCATGTATTGCAAGAACCCCCGTGGACAGCTCGCCGCTTAATTATCTAAGTCCTGCGGCAAAGAGCCGTTTTCTATCCAGTCTTCAATTTAATGAAAAAGGGGTTTCATCGTTTAGCTATGCCGACCTCGAGGCAGAGATGACGCCATCTCAAATATATGAGGTGTTGAGTCTCTTCGGCATTCAACGAACGGTGTCATTCATGAAAAGGGCTCGAGTGATGAATGATACGGATAGGCTAATTATGGGGATGCCTAATGCACCCCTCGGTCAATGTAATGGAGGTAACATGCCAGGTCTTCCTTTGCCAGGTTGCGATCATGACGGATATCGATGTGTGGGGCATGGCTCGTGCGCTCAGTCGATGAGCATGATTTGCACTAGCAATTGCTGATCTTTCTTGCGAGTCCATTTCGCGCGTATGTTTCGAATGCCCATTGCGTTTTAGACATATGCGCGAATTCATTTCATGATCAAGCTACGGTGCAATTATGGAAAGGATTAAATTTGGATGTGTAATTATGTTGGTGCTAGTTATTTCACTATTTCCGATTAATGTTAAATCCGGTTCGGCTGATGGCGTTATGAGTGATGAGTACAATTATTTAATAAGTATCGCAAATTCAGATAAAGATAGTAATGTGAATATAAGAGAAATAAAAAGCAAATATGATTCTTTTTTTCTTGAATATCAAAACGATGCTCGTCTTGAGCATCTATCGAGTGATGATTTGGAGTTGTTGTACAGGTCATCAAATGTAGCTGCATTTTTCACGCAAAATATTAGGTATGTTAAATATATGAGGATGGATGTTGATGTTTTGCAAAGAAGAGGTCTTGCGCACGATAGGCATTATTTGGATCTGTATGAATCTTATATTTCACTAAGGATGTTTGATGAGGCGAGTGAATTAATTAAAAATCACAATTTAAGGTATGCTGAGAAAATTCCTCATGTGATTGTATCGCCAAAAATTAAGGGATCAAGGGCATTTATCGTAGATAAGGAGAGATGCGGCTTAAAGCTGCAGTCAGTAAACATAAATGATGGTGTGAAAATCGTTATCGTTTCTCATCCATTGTGTCATTTTTCTAGAAATGCATCCGATTATATTGAGTCCAATGCGTTATTGAAAAACTATTTCGATCAGCATGCTATTTGGCTCGTGCCTCCATCTCGCAAAATAGAGTTCGACCTCGTTCGAGAGTGGAGCTCGAATCACCAAGGTGGTTCGACAATGCTCGCATACGGCCGCGAGGATTGGTCCATGATTACATCCTGGGATACGCCCACGTTTTACTTTCTCAAAGATGGAAATGTGGTTGACATCGTTGCTGGCTGGCCTAAAGAAGGCAATGAAGCTGCACTTTGGGCTGCTTTACGTAAGGTTGGCCTGCATCCGTTAAACTAGTTGGAGTACATACTGGTGCTGAGCTTGTGACAGCTCACCGAGCTTCTGCTTTTGACAGGCTCTATCATGAGCTCCATGGCTGCTCTGCTTCCCTACACCGAAATACCGTTGTTCCCCCTCAGCACTGTCCTTTATCCAGGAGGACAACTGCAATTGCGCATTTTCGAGCCGCGCTACCTCGACATGGTTCGCGAATGCACGCGAGCAGAGTCGTCTTTTGGTGTGTGTTTGATTTTGGACGGTAACGAAGTGGGGGCTCCAGCGAGTCCCGCCGCGGTCGGAACGTTGGCGCAGATTACCGATTTCAATCACCGCGCCGACGGCCTGCTCGGCATAGTGACTGAAGGAGGCGGGCGCTTTCGCGTACTGCACACACGGGTACGGTCGGATGGTCTGCTGCGTGGCGAGGTAGCGCTCTGGCCGGATGAGGGTACGCAGCAGGTGCCGGTGGAGTTTGCCTTGCTGCAGACCATCCTGGAGCGCCTGATCGAGACCGTGGGGACGCAATGGCGGCACGCACCGCGCGCTTCGTATGGCGACGCGGGCTGGCTTGGTTTTCGTCTTGCCGAGCTGTTGCCGCTGGCTGGGGATGAGCAACAGCATTTGCTGGAAATGACTGACCCGATCCGGCGACTGGCCGTGTTGCGCGATATCCTGCCGCGTTTCCAGAAAGCCTGATAGGAGATGACATGAGCCATCTGGCGGCAAGATCCTATTCATCACCGGCGCTTTGCGTGGCACGGGCCTGGCGATCGCGTTGCGTGCGGCGCGCGACGGCGCCAATGTGTTCATTGTGATCAAGATTATAACTGCGGAGTTCTTGTCGTTGGGTATTGCCGTCAATGCATATACCTGCTCAAGACATAATTCTTGAGAAGGAATTGGTGTACATTACGCGAACTGCATCACATTTTCTTGGCGCAGGCTGGTTAGAGGTTGGGGCAGGCCTATCTGGGATGGACAGGGCTATAGACCAGCAATCCTAGAGGGGGCGTTGTGATGACGGACGACACGTCGATTCGGTGTGTGGTGTGGTTCGGTGAACCTATCGGCGTTGAAAGAACCTGCCTGGCACAGGCAGGTTGGCATACGCGTGTAGCGGATGCGAATGCCCAGGGAGCTGGCGTTGGCATCCGGCGTGGCGACATCGTCGTTGCGATGGCGGATCTGCGCAAGGCTGATGTCGATACCTTGAGTCAAATGGCGAAGCTCATGGCCAATCATCCACGGCTTCCCTGGCTCGTCCTACTTTCGGTCGACACCGTAGTGCAGACCCCGGAAGTGGAGCGCGTGTTGCGTGCGTGCATCGATTTCTTCACGGCGCCGATCGATATGCAGCGCCTGATAGAGACGCTAGGCAATCTGGCGGGTGATACCCCGCTGCCCATCGCCTACTCCGATGTGCCCGGCATGATTGGTTCGAGTCCGGCGATGATGACTGTGGTAGCGAGCCTGCGTAAATACGCGCCGGTGGCCTTGCCGGTGTTGATTACCGGAGAGACCGGTACCGGCAAGGAAGTCGCCGCACGGGCCTTGCACAAATTGTCGCCGCGTCGGAACCGCCCTTTCGCGGCGATTAATTGTGGCGCACTGCCGGCGAACCTGGTGCAGTCGGAATTGTTTGGTCACGAGCGTGGTTCGTTCACGGGAGCTAATGCGCGCCGGATCGGCCACTTCGAGGCCGCGGAAGGCGGTACCGTGTTCCTCGATGAAGTGGGTGATCTGCCGTCGGATGCGCAGATCAGCTTGCTGCGATTGCTGCAGGAGGGCACTTTGGAGCGTGTCGGCTCCACACAATCGATCAAGCTTGACGTGCGCGTGCTGGCGGCGACTCACGTGGATCTGGAAAAAGCCGTTGCAGAAGGACGTTTTCGCGAAGATCTATATTACCGCCTCAACGTGCTTCGCCTGTGCATGCCGGCACTGCGCGAGCGCGCAGACGACGTGTTGCAGCTCGCGCAACTGTTCCTGGATGCGTTCCGCAAACAGCATGATTGCCATGCGCGCACATTCAGCGCACCAGCGCGCAAGGCGTTGCGCGACTTCGCCTGGCCCGGTAATGTGCGTGAATTGTTGAATCGCGTACAGCGTGCGGCGGTGGTGGCGGAGGGTGCGCAAATCAGCATAGCCGACCTCGATCTGCAAGATGCCGTCGCCACCCGTTCCGGTCACTCCAGCCTCGGCCTTACCCGCACCTCGGCCGAGCGTGATGCCGTCGTGGCTTGTTTGCGCGAGACCCGTTTCAACATCAGCGAATGCGCGCGTCGCCTCAAGGTGTCACGCGTCACGATCTATAGACTATGTAAGAAGCATCAGCTTGTTCTGGAAGACATGCATTAAAAGAGCCGTGCGCAGGTCAGGGGCCCACGCTGCTGTTTTGGCTCTTAGAACATATAGGGAATCTTGAACGTCAGCGTGAAATCCGGTGCGTCCGGCGTCATACCCATGCCTAGGATCGTCACGATCGTCGTATGCGGACTGAGCGCATACGTGAAGCCCAGGTTCAATGTTGCTGCGTTGGCTTGGCTACCGATAATTTTCGTCCATGGGCCGCCGGTTGCGCGCAGGGAATCTTTGCCATTGATGCGATCGCTGAAGGACATGCTCAAGCTGGCGCGATCATTGAACGCAAAAGCAATGCCCGCGCCGAAATAATAGACATTGGATAATTTTACACTGCCTGGCGTAACGACTTCGGGATCCGTATCGATATCGTTGAAGCTGCGCGTAAAGGAATGGATGAAGCCGACATTACCGAAGACGATCGCCGGATCCATCGTCTTCACAAATGACGAGGCCACCGTAGCCTGCCACACGCCATTGCCCGTAGGTTGCTTGGTCGGAATCGCGAATTCTTCGTATTGCGAGCTGGCAACGTTCACCCATTTGATGCCATAAGGTGCCTGGCCGGTTGGCGCAGTGACACCCAGCGTCAGTACAGTATCGGGGCGATGCGCTGTCTCGGTGAGTATCTTGTAATTGACTGAGAAATTGACGTCACCCAAACCCTTGCCGGTGGAATTGTGCTCATCCAGCGTGGCGGCTGAACCGCCTGCGCCGCCCTGTTGGTAATCCGTGGCGCGCCCGACGAAAGGTACGTCCAGGTTGACACTGAGCCTAGGCGTAATGGCGTAGCGTCCGATCAGGTCGTTGGTCAGCGAATCAGAGGTGACGCGGTCAATCGCGATATTGCCGAGAAAAATCGCGTTCAGCGCCAGGAAGCCGTTGAGCGTCAATTCGGCGCGATCGTAGTGGTTGTAGGTCAGGTCATCCTCAAGTGTGAATTTGCGGCTGAAGTAGGCATTCTGTTGCTGCTCCAGTACGTCTTGGACACTGCGGCTTTGCGTCGAGCTGCTGACTTGTGCCGATTGCGTGGTCGATGCGGCCTGTGTGTTTTCTATCGATGGGTTATTGCCGGTGCCTGCCGCATATGGCGATTCGTTGCTGGAGGCCGCTTCCGCCGGCAATGGCGCAACCGGAATCTTGCCGGCCAGGCGTGACTGCAATGTCTGTACTTCGGCATCGAGTACACGCAGTCGCCGCACTTCCTGTGCGTAACTGACCTTGAGCATCTGCAATTGGCGAACGAGCTCCTGTACATCCGCCTGATTTTTGGCACTCGTCGCCTGACCGGGCGCGGTGGACTGGGCATCCTGTCCAAAGGCGGCAAAACTCACGAAACCGGAAATCCAGCTGCACGCCACCGCTGTGGTCAAAAGTGTCTTGCACATGATGCTGTCCCCTGTGTGGGAGTGCATGTTGGGCTAGGGCATGCGCTCAGTGGCCGTTGAGATGGGTCAGAGTGGCCGACTGTGCCAGCGTATGCGCGAGCTGTTGGGTCGAATTCATCTGTTGCGTTACCAGATTTACAATCATTTGATTGGTGACGATCGCGTTATCGGTGGTCAGTACGATGGTCTGGCCCAGGCTTCCCGCATGAATCCATTGCGACGCGGAGCCTTGGCCTGCGATCGTAGTGGTCATCTCGGCACTATCGTTTGAATAGGTGGATGACACCGATGCATCGCCGACGGTCGCTGAGCGACCCGTGGGCGTGCTTATGCCCGTGTTAGTTGTCGTGCCGTTCGAAGAAGTGTTGCTGGTGTACGCGGTGTTGCTGTCTGGTGCGATATTCGTCGTTGATGAACTTGTGTTGGCCATCGGTCCGCTGGTGTTGACGCTGGCGGCTGACCATGATCCATTGGTTGAGCCTGTCGTGGTGCTGGTAGTGTTGGTGGTGGAAGCGTTTGGCGCACCACCGCCACTCTGGATGTTCAGACGGGTGACGTTGGCCGTGGCGTTGTTGTCGCCGGCAACTTGCACGCTTTGAACAAAGCCGCCGACATTCGCGAGGCCGCCGCTCTGCACGCTTCGACTGACCGTGGATTGCACCGTAGAAGCTGTCGGAAGCGGAGTATTCGGTGTCGTGATGGTGACTGTTGGAACAAAGGTCACTTGGGGTGAATTGGGGTTCTTGCTGAAGTTCATGCCCACGGTCATGGTGCCTTGCGCCACCTGCCCGGTATTGGTTTGAAAGGTGGAAATCATTTCCACGCCAAACCACACTACGGTGTTGTCGCCTACGATGTAGCGTCCACGCATGGTGGACAGTTCTTCATCGGTGACATCGTGGATGCCCGCGCCAAGGCGACTCCCACTGGTGTCGTTGGCAAGCGCGAAAACGCATCGGCAACTCATGACGAGTGCGATGGCGACAAAGATGAGTGAACGCTTATACATGACCGGATCCCTCAAAACATATTCAGATCGGCGTTGGTGAAGCCGAAATCAAGCAATTCGGCGTCGGTGATGGCGCCGCTACCTTGGCGTGCAAAAAGGCTTCTTGCACTAGGCTTGTCGACCGACTGAAGAAGAACGGTATGCCGGTCAAAATCACTTCCTATCACCACAAACAGAACATGCGATGGCCATGCTTTCATGAAGTCGTCAAGTCGCATGGTGCGGTTGCCGAGAATGGGGTCGGCGAGCTCGACTTGGTTATCGCGTATCTGCTTCAGAACAACGAAGTGGCGATAGCCACGGACATCCATCAGCACGATCACTGGCACGCGCAATGAGCGAAGATGTGCGATGTCGACACGATAGCCACGTCCACGAAGGCCAAGCAGCTCGACATAGTGCTTGATGTCCAGCATGGAAAAACCGCGCTGCTTGACTAGCACCGGATCGGCCACACCAAGCATCCCGTCAATGACGACGTTTTCGTCGACGTCCAGGTGATAGCCGTAGCGCAGGATGGTTGCCAGTGCCGCTGCACCGCAACTGTAGTCGGTGTGCTGGCGCACGATGTTGGTGTAATGCAGTTCCTGCATGCTGCTGACGCGCGTGGTGTATGGCGCACCATTCGGCAGCACACCGGAGAAACTCACGTCGCCTGCGTAAGCCTGTGTGCTCAGGCAAACCGTGGCGAGCCCGAGCAAGCCAATCATGTTCAAGCCGGCAAGTCGCATGTTTCCCGTCCCCTTGTCCTTGCGAAGGGAAGACCCCCTGCCCGCAGGGGACGGGCAGGGGGCTTCCACATGGTGCCCGGCGGCATGTCGCCGGGTTACCGCCCTCGTTGCCGTCTAGTGACGGCACATTCCGCTAGACCAACTTCTTACTTAGTGTTTGCCACTGCCATCGACAGGCTGTTGCTCTGCAGGTTGCCAGTGCCTGAAGCCTGGTTCAGGCCGATGTTGCCGCTGGCGCCACTGAGTACATCACCCGACAGGTTGGCGTTGTTGCTGGTGTTTTGCTGGCTGAAGCAGAATTCGTCGTATGGGTCGTTCGAGACCTTGTTGCCGGACCATTCCTGGTCAAGCGTTGAGGTTGCCAGCGCATACACGTTGTTCGACGTGGTGGCGGCGGCAAGCTGGTTCAGTTGCTCGTTGTTATCGCCTGCAACTTGGTTCACACCAATATTGCCCGACGCACCGTTAAAGGCATTGCCGCTGATGCTGGTGTTGTTGGTGGTGCCTTGATTTGACGTGTTGACATGCGACAAAGTTTGACTGGCAAATGTTTCAGCATCTGCCATTTCACCTGCGCTGTTGGAATCGTCGCCCCCACAACCGCTTCCCTCGCAACCGAAAGTGAAGTCTGCATCAGAGCCGGCCGCCGAGATGGCCGCACTGTTGCCCTGGGCGTTGAAGTCGCCTGCGGCCTGGTTCACACCAAGATTGCCCGATGCCGAGTTGCCGACGTCGCCGTTGATGTTGGAATCGTTGACGACCCCGACCTTATTGGTGACCGAGTTGTCGCTCGAACTTTGCGTGCCTTGGGAAAGTGCAACCGCTGCCGATTTGATGCTCATGCTGCCGTTGACGGTCGGACTGCCGTTGATGTTGATATTGGACGTCAGCGACACCTTCTTGGTGATCTGCACGCTGGTGCCGCTGTCATCCGCATACGCCATCGATGCGCTGAAGGCGCTCAACACGGTCAATGCGATCAAAGTCCTTCTAAAATTTGCGTTCATGGTGTTCTCTCCAGATGACTGGGTATTTCAGGTTTTAATCAATGCGAGGAAGGTGGTGCGGACAGCAAAAGCAAGTTGTCCGATGCGTTGCCGGACCCCGCGACCTGGTTGAGTTGCATCACACCGTTGAACCCTTCCATTGCGGACGGATCGACTTCCACGCTCCGCGTGCCGCTGGCCTGCGCATGCGGATTCGACGGTGATTGCCCCTCTGCCGACGCGGAGACGGCGGCCGACAGACTGCTGTCCGTCGCCTCGCGTATGCCTTGACTGGCCAGCGCCACGGCCACCCCATTCAATTGGGTATTGCTGTTGCCGCTGACCTGGTTGATGGAAGCGATGCCTTGACCGTTGTCATAAGCATGGCCGCCGATGATGGCGCTCGCGTAAAGCATTGCGCCGGGTGAATAGTTGCGTGCGTGTTGCTGAGCTTGAATCAGTGCGTCGGATTGCGTGCCTGTGGCGAACGCATGCAAATTGCCCTGCAGGTTGCCGTTGCCAGCCGCCGTGTTGACCGAGCTGACACCAGACGTGTCTTGCAGAGCATTGCCGCCGATGGTGTCGTTGTCGAGGTAGTTGAGCATCGCCGCATAGCTCTCCGGTGGGGTGCTTTGCGCGAATGCGCTGGCGCACATGCCGACAGTTAGCGGACTGGCCGCACACCAGACAAGGCGACTGAGAGTACGTTTCATCACCCCGCCCTCAGTGGCCGCCGACCAGCGAAATCTGCGAGACGGCACTGGTGACTTGGTCGCCAATAGCTCGCGTGTTGTCGGTGATGGTCGCGGCTGCACCTCCCGGCCCGGGGCTGCCCACCACGTTGCTGACACCGTTATTGGCCGCGCCTGCGCTGTTGCCACCGGTATTGATGCCGAGTGCCGCGTTCAATGAGCGCTGCATACTGCTTTGACCCGGGCTGGCACCGCGGGCGCTGACGCTGGCGGTGAGGTCGGCGATCTCGCTATCGCTCATCTCGCCCCCACCGCCATTGAGCGAATTGTTGAGTTGGGGGTTGGGCGATGCATTGACCATCAGGGCCATACCCGGCGCGATCGGGTTCCGATCGGCGGGGCGAGCCGCGACATTGCGGATCAGCACGATGTCACCTGGGCCGGCTTTCTGGCCAACATGCGCGCCGTCGGCAAACGAGATGGCGGGCATCATCGCTATCGCAATCAATCCAGCGATGGATGCGCAACGGCATGCTTTGCTTTGGATCAGCGGGTGAGTGCTTTCCATGGGCGAACCTCCCCTTCGTGTCGCTAAATAAACGGCAAACACCGTGCCAGGCATCGAAAACCCTGCAAAATCACGGTCTAACGTAGACAGATCGTCTAAGTGGCGCGGAGCGGTTGTAACAGGCAGTGACAGCTGACATGGTTGAGAGATGCCCGCAAGCCTTGCTGTGACGCGATTTTTTCGGGAGTAGCAACGGTGATACAGGTCGTGTCAGGGTGCACAACGCGGGCGTATGTTGGAAAGGCTGGCGTTAGTCAGGTGTGCTGACTAGGATGAAGATCACCCCAAAACTCATCCCGTGGCACGGTCATTGCGGTCGCGCCAGAAGTACGTCATGTATTAAATGCAGGAGTCTCCCGTGCCATCTCTCATCGATCTCGGCAAACGCTATTGGCTGCTGGTGTACAAGCCGCGCGAACTCGTGCTCGATCATGGCAAGGGGGCGCGGGTGTGGGATACAGAGAAGCGCGATTACATCGACTTCGGCGCAGGCATTGCCGTCAACGCACTCGGTCATCATGATCCCGATCTGCTTGCTGCGTTGACAGAACAAGCTGGCAAGCTCTGGCATAGCAGCAATGTGTTCTATACCGAGCCACCGCTGCATCTCGCACAAGAACTGGTTGAGGTCTCCGGTTTTGCCGAACGTGTGTTCTTGTGTAATTCGGGTGCTGAAGCCAATGAAGCAGCGATCAAGCTGGTTCGCAAATGGGCGGCCGCACAAAGGCGTACGCCGGATCGGCGCGTCATTATCACGTTCCGCGGTTCTTTTCACGGACGTACGCTCGCCACGGTTACTGCGACCGCGCAATCGAAATATCAGGAAGGTTATGAGCCGCTACCAGGTGGTTTCCGCTATCTGGATTTCAACGATGCCGATGCGCTCAAGCATGCTTTTGCTGCCGGTGACATTGCGGCAGTAATGCTGGAGCCAGTGCAGGGTGAGGGTGGTGTGCAGCCTGTGGCGCCTGGCTTTCTGAAGCGAGTGCGCGAACTATGCGATGCGTATGACGCCTTGCTGGTGCTGGATGAAATCCAATGTGGCATGGGGCGTACCGGTACTTTGTTTGCGCACATGCAGGACGATGTGAAGCCGGACATCGTGACCTTGGCGAAGGCCCTGGGTTGCGGTTTTCCCATTGGGGCGATGCTGGCGGGTCCGAAAGTGGCGGAGATCATGCAGTTTGGCGTGCATGGCACCACTTTTGGCGGCAACCCGATGGCTGCTGCGGTAGCACGCGTTGCACTGCGCAAATTGGCGTCGGCCGAAGTGTTGCAAAATGTGCGGCATCAATCCGCAATGCTTCGCGAAGCGCTGGCGTCGCTTGGCAAAGAGCTAGATTTGTTCTCGGATGTTCGCGGACGTGGTTTGATGCTAGGTGCTGTGCTATCGGAAAAGTATCGTGGTAAGGCTGGCGAAGTTCTTGATTTCGCCGCATCGCACGGCTTGCTTGTGTTGCAGGCAGGGCCGAACGTACTGCGCTTCGTGCCGCCATTGAACATTACGGACGAAGAGATGGCTGATGGCCTGACGCGCCTTCGCGCAGCATTGAACGCGTTTGTGGCGCAATAATTGGTATTGTCCAAGCAACAACGATTAGGAGTATCACAATGAAATATCTGCACAGTATGGTCCGCGTGCGTGACCTTGATGCTTCGCTGCGTTTCTACTGCGAGGGCCTTGGGCTCAAGCAAGTGCGCCGACTGGATGTGCCGGAAGGAAAGTACACCCTAGTTTATCTAGCGGCGCCGGAAAATCCTGAGGCCGAAGTGGAACTGACCCATAACTGGGACTCAGAAGAGGATTATGGTTCGGCGCGAAACTTCGGGCATCTCGCGTTTCGCGTCAAGGATATCTACGCTACCTGCGAGCATTTGCAATCGATGGGTTACATCATCAACCGGCCGCCGCGCGATGGTCACATGGCCTTTGTCCGTTCGCCGGATCTTATTTCGATTGAGTTGCTGCAGGACGGCCACATGCCACCGCGCGAGCCGTGGGTGTCGATGCGGAATACTGGCGTGTGGTAATGGCGCGCCTTGGCGTAAGGTCAGTTGTTTTCGGCGGGTAGTTCGATGCCGCAAATTCTGCAATAACGCGCATCGCCCTCATGATCAGCTTGACCACATTGCGTGCAAGGCCGATATTTGCGCCTGGTACGTATACCCGCAGCCAACTCCGCGGTAAAGATACCGGTGGGCACAGCGATGATGCTGTAGCCAATCAAGATGATCATGGAAGTGAGCATCTTGCCCAGCGTGGTCTTCGGCGTAATGTCGCCGAAGCCCACCGTAGTCATGGTGACAATCGCCCAGTACATTGATGTGGGGATAGAAGTAAAGCCGTCCTCGGGTCCTTCGATCAAATACATCAGCGCGCCGAAGATCAGCACCAACGTGACAATTGTGCTGAAAAACACCAAGACCTTGCGGCGAGCACGGATCAGCGTATACCACAGTAGATCCGCCTCGCCGACGTAGCGCGTGAGTTTCAGGATGCGGAAGATGCGCAGGATGCGCAGCGCGCGCACAACCAGCAGATATTGGCTTCCCGCGGCGACGAGGCTGATCCATGTGGGCAGCACTGCAAGCATGTCGACGATGCCGAAAAAGCTTCGCGCGTAACGCCACGGTCGATCGACCACCAAAATGCGCATCACGTATTCCAGTGTGAAAGCCAGCGTAAACAGCCATTCAAGTGTGTAGAAAAATTTACCGTATTGTACATGGGCCTGGGCGACGCTATCGAATACTGCCACGGTGATGCTGCCCAGGATAGCGATGATCAGCAATACATCAAAACGGCGTCCTGCTGCATCCTCATGTCCGAAAATGATATGGAACCAGCACGCACGCCATCCTGTTTGCGCAGCGGGATTGAACTGATCGGCAAAGGGCGTGCGGTTGTTCATTGTGATCAGCCGGTACGGGTCAGGCGCATCGCTGCACGTGCTGCATCCAGCGTCGCGGCGATATCTTCATCGCTGTGCGCCGATGAAAGGAACCCGGCTTCGAAAGCGCTGGGTGCTAGATACACGCCGCGTTCGAGCATGCTGTGGAAGAAGCGATTGAACATTGCCAAATTTGCCGCGATAGCTTGAGTGTAGCTGCCCACTTTTTCATGTGTGAAGAACATTCCGAACATGCCGCCCACTCGGTTGGTGCTGAAGGGAACGCCTTCGCCATCGGCTACGGCTTGCAATTCGTCCGTGAGTAGGCGTGTGCGTGCCGCCAGTGTGTCGTAGAAGCCGGGCGTTTGCACCAATTCCAGCATGGCCAGACCAGCGGCCATGGCGACGGGATTTCCACTCAGGGTGCCTGCCTGGTAGATCGGCCCGGCCGGTGCAATCTGTTCCATCAGGTCTCGACGACCGCCGTAGGCGCCCACAGGCATGCCGCCACCGATGATCTTGCCGAAAGTGGTGAGGTCAGGAGTGATGTCGTAATGTGCCTGCGCGCCACCAAGCGCGACGCGAAAACCCGTCATCACTTCGTCGAAAATCAGCAAAGCGCCATGGCGCGTACACAGTTCTCGCAAACCTTGCAGGTAACCCTCTTTGGGCGGAATGCAGTTCATGTTGCCAGCGACCGGTTCGATGATGAGGCCGGCGATGTCCGCGCCATGCTCGACGAAAAGTGCTTGCGCTGCGGCGAGATCGTTGTAGGGCAGCGTCAGTGTGAGATCCGCATTGGCTTTGGGGACACCCGGTGATGTGGGTATGCCGAAGGTGAGTGCGCCCGAGCCGGCCTTCACCAGGAAGCTATCGCCATGGCCGTGGTAGCAGCCTTCGAATTTCACGATCTTGCTACGGCCGGTGGCACCGCGAGCGAGGCGGATGGCGGACATAGTTGCTTCTGTGCCGGAATTCACCATACGAACCATATCTACGGACGGCACTAGCTTGATGATGGTTTCCGCCATGGTGACTTCGGCTGGGCACGGCGTGCCAAACGACAGGCCATCGCGCACAGCCCGTTCGACGGCTTCGCGTACTTTCGGATGATTGTGCCCCACAATCATCGGGCCCCATGAGCCGACGTAGTCGATGTAGCGGTTTCCTTCTACATCCCACAAATAAGCGCCGTCGGCACGTTTGGTGAAAAAAGGTTCACCGCCCACCGACTTGAAGGCGCGCACCGGTGAGTTCACGCCACCGGGTATCCGGTACAAGGCGCGCTGGAACAGTTCGTGATTCGTCATGGATAACTCAATCAGGGAAGGAAGTGAGCTGAGGCTTGGGGGCATGGCGTCGAAATGGCAATGAATCATCGTTCGTTCCTACCGCCGATGTCGTGCCATTGTCCGGCCTGATGCTGTCTATCGCTACTGCTACCTGTCGCACGTGACGCTGTGTCGCATTGAGTGTGGCTACGTGAGCAGGCGTTTGATCTGCCCCGCTTTCGTGTTGGCAAAGGAGTTGCGAGAATGCTGCATTAACCTAAGCTCTGGTGACGCAATCCATGAATCAAACTTCTACCGACACCGCACTGCGCAAATGGATGTGTGTAGTCTGCGGTTTCATCTATGAGGAGGCTCTGGGGTTACCGGAGGAAGGCATTGATCCCGGTACACGTTGGAGTGATGTGCCTGATACCTGGACGTGCCCGGATTGCGGTGCGACCAAGGACGACTTCGAGATGATCGAAATTGACTGAATCGCCGCGAGCTGCCTGCAAATCGCCCGATTTCGCCAGTGCGCAGGCTGTTTCTCCTGTTGGAATGATCCTAGCGTGAACCCTTTCCCCCGAGGAGCAGTCATGTTGCAATTCATTCCCTTTGAAGACGACTGGGACGCTCTCGAAAAGCTATGTCCTGAAGCACTGATTCCCTATCGCGCAGGCCTGGTGCCGGTTCATGAGCCTGGTGAGGGTCAGTTGGGAGGGCCTCGGGGCCTGGAATCCCTTCAGTCCGGCTATTCCACTCCACCTCCCTGATAGCAGCGCGTCTCGGGAAATGGACCGATTTAGTGCCCTCATTGTGCGAGTCGGGGCGGTCTGCAAGATGCCCCCTAGCGAAGGGGCTTGCCGAAATTCCCAGCCTCGCTGAGACCATGTGTGGATGGATTGTGGTCGTGAGGGAGGGCACTCATTCGTCATTGAGTTCGCTTTGCCCCTTCACAGCTCCCCGGACAGGCGCTATGATTCCATCCCCATTCAACGAGCAGCTCTTCGTTGAAGGCGCCCTCCGCTCGAAGCAACTTTCCAAAAGTTGGGTGTTGACGGAAGTCGAAAGGGATGTAGAATGAGCGGCTCACCCGGGACGAAATGTTCAGGTAGCGATCTGAAGAAAAGGTCGCAAGAGATTGATCTTTGACAGTGTGCGCAGGTGACTTGTGTGGGCGCCTTGTGGTGGATGGACGATCTGTCCAAACCAATGCAAGCGTCTAACCTAAGAGTCAATTCAAAAGCTTGACGTTTTAAGGTTAGGACAACGCTTCAGAAAGATAGACCATTTTCGGATGGTCGAAAACTTAAGTGAAGAGTTTGATCCTGGCTCAGATTGAACGCTGGCGGCATGCCTAACACATGCAAGTCGAACGGCAGCACAGGTAGCAATACCGGGTGGCGAGTGGCGGACGGGTGAGGAAAGCATCGGGACCTGCCCAGACGTGGGGGATAACGTAGGGAAACTTACGCTAATACCGCATACGTCCTACGGGAGAAAGCGGGGGATCGCAAGACCTCGCGCGGTTGGATGGACCGATGTTCGATTAGCTAGTTGGTGAGGTAATGGCTCACCAAGGCGACGATCGATAGCTGGTCTGAGAGGATGATCAGCCACACTGGGACTGAGACACGGCCCAGACTCCTACGGGAGGCAGCAGTGGGGAATATTGGACAATGGGCGCAAGCCTGATCCAGCAATGCCGCGTGTGTGAAGAAGGCCTTCGGGTTGTAAAGCACTTTTATCAGGAGCGAAATGTTACCGGTTAATACCCGGTGAAGCTGACGGTACCTGAGGAATAAGCACCGGCTAACTTCGTGCCAGCAGCCGCGGTAATACGAAGGGTGCAAGCGTTAATCGGAATTACTGGGCGTAAAGCGTGCGTAGGCGGTGGCTTAAGTCTGCTGTGAAATCCCCGGGCTCAACCTGGGAATGGCAGTGGATACTGAGTCGCTAGAGTGTGATAGAGGATGGTGGAATTCCCGGTGTAGCGGTGAAATGCGTAGAGATCGGGAGGAACATCAGTGGCGAAGGCGGCCATCTGGATCAACACTGACGCTGAGGCACGAAAGCGTGGGGAGCAAACAGGATTAGATACCCTGGTAGTCCACGCCCTAAACGATGCGAACTGGATGTTGGTCTCAACTCGGAGATCAGTGTCGAAGCTAACGCGTTAAGTTCGCCGCCTGGGGAGTACGGTCGCAAGACTGAAACTCAAAGGAATTGACGGGGGCCCGCACAAGCGGTGGAGTATGTGGTTTAATTCGATGCAACGCGAAGAACCTTACCTGGCCTTGACATGTCGAGAACCTTTCAGAGATGAGAGGGTGCCTTCGGGAACTCGAACACAGGTGCTGCATGGCTGTCGTCAGCTCGTGTCGTGAGATGTTGGGTTAAGTCCCGCAACGAGCGCAACCCTTGTCCTTAGTTGCCAGCACGTAAAGGTGGGAACTCTAAGGAGACTGCCGGTGACAAACCGGAGGAAGGTGGGGATGACGTCAAGTCATCATGGCCCTTACGGCCAGGGCTACACACGTACTACAATGGTCGGTACAGAGGGTTGCGAAGCCGCGAGGTGAAGCCAATCCCAGAAAGCCGATCCCAGTCCGGATCGAAGTCTGCAACTCGACTTCGTGAAGTCGGAATCGCTAGTAATCGCAGATCAGCTATGCTGCGGTGAATACGTTCCCGGGCCTTGTACACACCGCCCGTCACACCATGGGAGTGAGTTGCTCCAGAAGCCGTTAGCCTAACCGCAAGGAGGGCGACGACCACGGAGTGATTCATGACTGGGGTGAAGTCGTAACAAGGTAGCCGTATCGGAAGGTGCGGCTGGATCACCTCCTTTCGAGAACGACAGAACCATCCCCGCAAGACGTCCACACAAGACACCTGCACATCCGCACGCCGACGGCGTGAACGATTTTTTCCGTAAGGAGAAGTTCGTGACAGCTTTATGGGTCTGTAGCTCAGGTGGTTAGAGCGCACCCCTGATAAGGGTGAGGCCGGTGGTTCGAGTCCACCTAGACCCACCAGTTACTAGGGTGCTGATCCATCGGCAACAGCCCGGCCATCCCTGGCCGGACTCTTCAAGGAAAAGCCGCTTCGAACAAAGCGACTGCAAACTTGAAGAACCCATGGTTACGGGGCCATAGCTCAGCTGGGAGAGCACCTGCTTTGCAAGCAGGGGGTCGTCGGTTCGATCCCGACTGGCTCCACCAGTTTCGCGAAAAGCAAGCGGATGTGTAGCGCACACAAAAGATTTTGAAACGGTACGGCGTTGAGGCCGGCATTGTGTTCTTTGAAAAAGTAAACGAGTGACAAGCGTCTTGGTAAAACCTGGATGACATAAGTCAAGACTTATGTCGCCAAACCGAGATGTGTCGTTGAGGCAAACGACGAAGAGTTGATTGGCGTATGACACGAATGGCTGCGAGGCGATTTGGGGTTATATGGTCAAGCGACCAAGCGTATACGGTGGATGCCTTGGCAGTCAGAGGCGATGAAGGACGTGGCAGCCTGCGAAAAGTGTCGGGGAGCTGGCAACAAGCTTTGATCCGGCAATGTCCGAATGGGGAAACCCACTGCGTAAGCAGTATCCAGCACTGAATTCATAGGTGTTGGAAGCGAACCCGGGGAACTGAAATATCTAAGTACCCGGAGGAAAAGAAATCAACCGAGATTCCGTCAGTAGCGACGAGCGAACGCGGAGCAGCCCAAAAGTGCAGCATGTTTTAGCCGAAGGGTCTGGAAAGGCCAGCCATAGCAGGTGATAGCCCTGTAGGCGAAAGGGCAGGTTGCATGAAATTGAGTAAGGCGAGGCACGAGAAACCTTGTCTGAACATGGGGGGACCATCCTCCAAGGCTAAATACTCCTGACTGACCGATAGCGAACAAGTACCGTGAGGGAAAGGCGAAAAGAACCCCGGAGAGGGGAGTGAAATAGACCCTGAAACCGTATACGTACAAGCAGTGGAAGCCCGCAAGGGTGACTGCGTACCTTTTGTATAATGGGTCAGCGACTTACTGTCAGTGGCGAGCTTAACCGTTTAGGGGAGGCGAAGGGAAACCGAGTCTGAATAGGGCGCATAGTCTCTGGCAGTAGACCCGAAACCGAGTGATCTATCCTTGGCCAGGTTGAAGGTGCGGTAACACGCACTGGAGGACCGAACCCACATCTGTTGCAATAGATGGGGATGAGCTGAGGATAGGAGTGAAAGGCTAAACAAACTCGGAGATAGCTGGTTCTCCTCGAAAGCTATTTAGGTAGCGCCTCGTATGAATCTTCCTGGGGGTAGAGCACTGTTATGGCTAGCGGGTCATCGCGACTTAGCAAACCATGGCAAACTCCGAATACCAGGACAGACTGTACGGGAGACACACGGCGGGTGCTAACGTCCGTCGTGAAAAGGGAAACAACCCAGACCCGCAGCTAAGGTCCCCAAGTACATGCTAAGTGGAAAACGATGTGGAAAGGCATAGACAGCCAGGAGGTTGGCTTAGAAGCAGCCACCCTTTAAAGAAAGCGTAATAGCTCACTGGTCGAGTCGGTCTGCGCGGAAGATTTAACGGGGCTAAGCATGACACCGAAGCTCGGGGTGCACAGCAATGTGCGCGGTAGAGGAGCGTTCTGTACGCCTGCGAAGGTGGGTTGAGAAGCCTGCTGGAGGTATCAGAAGTGCGAATGCTGACATGAGTAACGATAATGCGGGTGAAAAGCCCGCACGCCGAAAGCCCAAGGTTTCCTCGCGCAACGTTCATCGGCGCAGGGTGAGTCGGCCCCTAAGGCGAGGCTGAAAAGCGTAGTCGATGGGAAGCTGGTTAATATTCCAGCACTGGACTGTAGTGCGATGTGGGGACGGAGAAGGTTAGGTCTACCGGGCGTTGGTTGTCCCGGGGAAAGGCGGTAGGTGGGATGCTTAGGCAAATCCGGGCATCCATACACCGAGCACCGAGACGAGCCCAATTGGGCGAAGTGACTGAGACCACGCTTCCAGGAAAAGCCACTAAGCTTCAGCTACAGCCAACCGTACCGTAAACCGACACTGGTAGGCAGGGTGAGAATCCCAAGGCGCTTGAGAGAACTCGGGTGAAGGAACTAGGCAAAATGGCACCGTAACTTCGGGAGAAGGTGCGCCCGCCGGTGTGGTCACATGCGTGACTGAGCACTAGCGGGTCGCAGTAACCTGGCCGCTGCGACTGTTTATCAAAAACACAGCACTCTGCAAACACGAAAGTGGACGTATAGGGTGTGACGCCTGCCCGGTGCTGGAAGGTTAATTGATGGGGTCAGCCGCAAGGCGAAGCTCTTGATCGAAGCCCCAGTAAACGGCGGCCGTAACTATAACGGTCCTAAGGTAGCGAAATTCCTTGTCGGGTAAGTTCCGACCTGCACGAATGGCGTAACGACAGCGGCGCTGTCTCCACCCGAGACTCAGTGAAATTGAAATCGCTGTGAAGATGCAGCGTTCCCGCGGCAAGACGGAAAGACCCCGTGAACCTTTACTATAGCTTTACACTGAACGTTGAGTTCTTTTGTGTAGGATAGGTGGGAGGCTATGAAACCAGGACGCTAGTCTTGGTGGAGCCAACCTTGAAATACCACCCTGAAGTGCTTGACGTTCTAACCTAGGTCCGTAATCCGGATCGGGGACCGTGTATGGTGGGTAGTTTGACTGGGGCGGTCTCCTCCCAAAGCGTAACGGAGGAGCACGAAGGTACGCTCAGCGCGGTCGGACATCGCGCACTGTGTGCAAAGGCATAAGCGTGCTTGACTGCGAGATCGACGGATCAAGCAGGTACGAAAGTAGGTCTTAGTGATCCGGTGGTTCTGTATGGAAGGGCCATCGCTCAACGGATAAAAGGTACTCCGGGGATAACAGGCTGATACCGCCCAAGAGTTCATATCGACGGCGGTGTTTGGCACCTCGATGTCGGCTCATCACATCCTGGGGCTGTAGCCGGTCCCAAGGGTATGGCTGTTCGCCATTTAAAGTGGTACGCGAGCTGGGTTCAGAACGTCGTGAGACAGTTCGGTCCCTATCTGTCGTGGGCGTTGGAGATTTGAGGGGGGCTGCTCCTAGTACGAGAGGACCGGAGTGGACGTTCCGCTGGTGTTCGGGTTGTCATGCCCATGGCATTGCCCGGTAGCTATGAACGGAAGTGATAACCGCTGAAAGCATCTAAGCGGGAAGCACGCCCCAAGATGAGATCTCCCGAGACTTTAGTCTCCTAAAGGCCCCATCAAGACTAGGTGGTTGATAGGTGCGATGTGGACGTGCAGCAATGCATTGAGCTAACGCATACTAATGAGCCGTGCGGCTTGACCATATAACCCCAAGACGCTTCGTATACAGGCCCTTCTGTGACGAGCCTGGCCATCCCTGGCCAGGTTTTTCAAAAGAGCATGACCATTAACGAACCATCTCGACGAACTTCACCAGACGCTTGTCACTCGTTTACGCTTTATTAGACGCGACGTCCTTGTCGCGGAGAGCAAACTCTGCCATCCATGGTGGACTCTTCAAAAGGGCGTCAAACCAGACAGAAGCTGGCGCACATGCGCTGCTTCTACCCCTTCCCTGGCGGCTATAGCGCTGTGGCCCCACCCGATCCCATCCCGAACTCGGAAGTGAAACGCAGCTGCGCCGATGGTAGTGTGGACTTCCATGCAAGAGTAGGTCACCGCCAGGGATTTTATCCTAAAAACGCCTTCCTTTATGGGAAGGCGTTTTGCTTTGTGCGCCTTGGCGCACCCGCAACAGGGTTTTGAGCGTCTACTATCGCTGATTATTCCTCCTGCCAAGCTGCTTGCACAGCAAGCGAAATGGAGTGTCAGTGATCGCCCCAATAGAGCCATTTCATGATCGGCAAAAGGAGCCACGGACTGGCTCCACTACTCCCGCCCGGCCATCGTCGGCCCATGCGTCCCTTGCGGGACTCGAGCTCCCACCCACTGCTGCCGGCTGTATTTGAGGTACATGGTTATCGATGGTAGGTACGGCGGCGGACAAGGGAATAGGCAAGGTCGCCACTACACGCGGTTTTGCCCCTTCGGGCCTCTGTAACGTGTTGATCTCCCTCACGGCGCATGCTGCCGGACCCAGAAAAATCGGGAAAATTGGCGGCCAGTTGCGAAAGTCGGGCTAGTGCACAATAGCGCTAGCCAAAGTCTCCGGCTCATGCTTGTGCCGGAACAGCAGCATGAACAGTACCGCCACCGCCAGCGAATAGGTGGCGAAGGTGATCCAGATGCCGTGCCAGTCCAGCGAGTGATCCAGGCGGGTGAAGTATTGGTCGATGATCACGCCGCTGATTGAGCTGCCCAGCACGGCGCCGATGCCGTTGGTCATCAGCATGAACAGACCTTGTGCGCTGGCGCGGATGGCTGGATCGCTCTGGCTTTCCACGAACAACGAGCCGGAGATATTGAAGAAGTCGAAGGCCATGCCGTAGACGATGCACGACAGTACGATCATCCACAGGCCTAGACCAGGATCGCCAAAGGCGAACAGGCCGAAGCGCAGGGTCCAGGCGAGCATGCTGATAAGCATCACTGTCTTGATGCCAAAGCGCTTCAGGAAGAACGGAATGGCCAGGATGAACAGCGTTTCGGACACCTGCGAAATCGACATAATGATGGCCGGGTAGCGTACTGCCACCAAGTTTTTGTATGCATCGACGTGGGCGAAATCATGCAGAAAGGTGTCGCCGTAGGCGTTGGTCAGCTGCAGCGCTGCGCCCAGCAGTATGGCGAAGATGAAGAAGGTCGCCATCTTGCCGTGCTTGAACAACGTGAACGAGGTAAGGCCAAACGTATCCAGCCATGAGTGATAATCTTTGCCGCGCAGGCGAGGTGGGCAGGGCGGCAAGGTAAAGGCGTAGATGCCGAGTATCAGCGCGGCTGCCGCAGCGACGTAAAACTGGCCGGTGGTGGTTTCAAGATGTAGCAGGCTCACCATCCACATGGCGGCAATAAAACCCACCGTGCCCCATACGCGGATTGGTGGATACACGCGCACCACGTCCACGCCGTCCTGCTTGAGCGCATTGTAGGCCACGGTGATCGCCAGCGAGATGGTTGGCATGTAGCACATCATGTTGATCAACATCACCCAGAACAGCGTTTGCGGGTTGTCGATCATTGGCATGAGGCAAAGCACACCCGCACCGAAGATGTGCAAGGTGCCGTAGAGGCGTTCGGCGCGAATCCACTTGTCGGCGATCACGCCTGTCATCGAGGGCATGAACAGCGAGGCGATGCCCATGGTGGAGAAAATCGCCCCGAACTCGGAGCCCGACCAGTGGCGATTCTGGAACCAGTAGGCGCCGATGGTGATCAACCATGCGCCCCAGACAAAGAACTGCAGGAAGTTCATGGCGATGAGTCGCAACTTCAGGCTCATGGGCAGGTTTCCCACATGGATTTTCCCCGGATCAGGCCTGTCTCTTAATCACATTTCCTCAGGCGCGAAATGCTCGTTTTTTTGCTCGTCGTCCCGGCCTGTGCCGGGACGACGAGCAAAAGCGTTTGGCGTTGAGACTTCCACTGATCCAATCGTTTCGGAGATGGAGAAACGATTATGAACAGGCTCTTATTGCAACAGAGTCCTATTATCGCTTCACGCCCTTCCTCGTCAGATCGTGTAACGCAAGGTTGAACCACGCCTCAGATCGCATGCCTTCGGACCGAAAAATTGATTTATCCAATAACGCCTCCCTTCAGTATCCGACAACCGCTGACTAGGTCGTCGAGCTCCTGCAGCATAACGTTCTTCATGCCAGCAGACGCATTCCAGGGGGGGCGTCGCAGCATTATTATCCTGGGCGGCATCAAGCCTAAAGTGGACCCCACTGTCAAGACAGTTTTTAGTCCAGTTTAAGCTGCTTCCACAACCTCATCCGCAGCGGAACAGCGCTGCCCTGTTTTCGACATGGATACATCATCCTTGCCGTACTTGTCGATGATCAGCGCACCGCCGCCATTCCTCGTGGCGTACACCGTGTCCGGCGACTCATAGCCAAGGGACTGGTGCGGGCGCTCCGCATTGTAAAACGCGAAGTAGTTCGTCAGGCCGATCATCAGCTCGGCCATCGTGGAATACCCTTTCAGATATACGTCTTCATACTTGACCGTGCGCCACAGCCGTTCGACGAAAATATTATCCAATGCGCGTCCGCGACCATCCATGCTGATCTGCACACCTCGTGGGCCTTCCAGACATCATGACCAGCGATACTTGATCCGTGTTGTCTTAAACTGCACACCTGTTTGCCTGGAGTGCGCCCATGAGCCTGTTCATCACGATTGCGATTGTCCAGATCATCGCCCTGATCACGCCTGGCCCTGATTTCTTCTTCGTGTCGCAGACCGCGGTCAGCCGTTCCCGGCATGAGGCGATGGCTGGTGTGGCCGGCATTACGCTGGGTGTGACGATCTGGTCGGCGTTGGCGTTGCTTGGGCTGCAATTACTACTGCACAAGCTGATCTGGCTGGAGCACCTGATTGCCGTCGCCGGTGGTCTGTATCTGTGCTGGATGGGGGTGAAGATGTTGCGCGCGGCACTGGCCAAATCCTCGCCAACGCAGGCAACAGAGCCCGCTCAGGTGTTCGTGGGTGCATGGCGCTCCATGCGCAATGGTCTGTTCACCAATCTCGCCAACCCGAAGGTGGTGATTTATTTCGGCAGCATCTTTTCGGCCTTCGTCGGCACGGGTGTCAGCTCGGATGCGCGCTGGGCGCTGTGGGCGATGGTGGTAGCCGAGACTTTCTTGTGGTTCTCGTTCGTAGCGGGATGTTTCGCCTTGCCGGTGATGCGTCGCGGCTATCTGCGCATCAGTCGCTGGATCGATGGTTGTGCCGGTGCCGTGTTCATGGCATTTGGTGTGCATCTGATCTTCTCGCGGCGTGCGGCATAGGTTGCGTTAGCGCAGCGTAACCCAACAGAATCGCTAGGGATGCCAAAGCCGTCAGCCGGTTTCGAAGGCACTCCGCAACCAATTCATCTGTGCGCGGTTTGCAGGTCCGTCATAGCTGACCACATCGAACCGGCAAGCGCGCTGCGCATGCTGCGGATGCGCAGCCAGCCAGAGCTGGGCTGTCTGGATCAGTCGCATTTGCTTGGTCGCCGTGATCGATGCCAGCGCATCGCCGTGGCTGGCACGGATTCGATGACGTACTTCAACGAAAACCAGCATATCGCCATCGCGCATCACCAGATCCAGCTCGCCATATCTGGTGGTGTAGTTGCGCTCGAGTAGTTTCAGCCCGGCACGTTCGAGTTCACGGCACGCCAGTTGCTCGAACACCGCTCCGGTAACCCGCATCAGTCGGCCGGCTGCATGGGGTCGCTGCTGGCTGGCGCTGGTGCGCTGCCTGCAGGTGCTGGGTCGCCGGGTGCGTTGTCCATTTGCAGACTACCATCCATTGGGCGGGCAACGCCGTCCTGGAATTTCAGCCAGGTTAGCACGCGATTGACGTGACCGAAGGTATCAGCGGCAAGCTGGCCGGTGGCGCCCGACAGATAGCTGCCGGGATGATTGCGCATCCAGTCGATGTAAGGAACCAGATTCCACGCATCCATGCCAAAGGCAAACAATGGGGCGGTTGCCCCGCGTGCCGCTGGCAATTGCGAAGCGACATCCTGGTAATTGGGCAGGCCAGTCTGTGCGTCGAATAACCATGGAGCATCGCAAAACTCGACGTCTTCCAGATCGCGGTCTGCCGTGGGGTTATCGCTACCGCCATAGATATGCGAGGTGGCAAACACTGGCAGATTGATGCGTGCGACGCGCAATTGGGGCAGCAACAAGCGCGCCTGCTCGGTACGCATGCTGATGAAAATGCCGGCATCAGCGCTTGCATTATCAGCGTTCAATGCGTTGATGGCACCACCATAGTTGACGTTGCCGGAGGCAATCTGGGCAGCGCCGGCAACCTGCCCTCCTTTAGTCGCGAATTCAGCTTTGAATGCCGCGCCCGCGCGCCTGGCGAAGTCATCATGAGAGGTGAGGAGGTACGCACTGCGCACGCCACGATCAATCATGTGATCGGCAGCCTGCGCACCTTCGTCCTCGGGCATCAGCGCGAATTCGCTGGCAGTGCCCGCGGGCAGGCTCTTATTTTCCGAATGATTGAGTGCGAGCACGGGAACCGGCAGCGACGACTGGCCCAGTACGCCCATGACTTCCGAATGTGTCAGCGGCCCTACGACCAGTTGCGCGCCATCCGAAACGGCCTGGTTATAGGCCTTGATGGCGCTGGCGGCACTGCCGCCGCTGTCGTAGACGCGAACAGTGGCTCGTGGGGCATGCGTGTCGGATGCCTGATAGTAGGCCGCGAAAAAGCCTTCGCGAATCGCCGCGCCTATGCCAACCAAGCCATCGTTATTGGGCAGCAGCAGCGCAACCTGGGCAGGCATTTTATAGCCTTCGTGCACGTTGGCGCCGTTGCCCGGTACCAGTGTGCCCACCGGCTGGGTCAGGTTGGGCAGCGCCTGGGCTACGGTCACGCCAAGTCGGCCCAGTGCTTCATTGATCCACGGCAGCATCGGGTCGTTGGGTTGCATAGCGGCTGCGCGTTGCTGCAGTGGTGCGGCGCCGAGTCTAGCGAGTAGCGAAACGGCTTGATCACGGTTTTGCGCGCGATCGGCGCCCTGCAGCAAGCTATCCATGCTTATGCGAGTGTGAGCGGCGTCCCACAAATCGCCGGTATCGGCCTGGGCATCCGCGCGCAGCATCAACATGCGTGGTTGCAGGTTGGCCGGAAAGGTGACGTCGGGCTGCGTGGTCAGTTGCAGTGCTTTGGCCGGGTCGCGCTGGCGCAATGCAATCTCCGCACGCAGCAGATCCAGGCGTGCCGGTTCGTCTTCGGTGAGTTCATTGCGCTGAATGCCGGCAGTGATCGGTGCGGCGCGATCCAGTGCGCCTTCCTCGCGATAGGCCTCCGCGGCGAGCAGGTTGTAGTGGTCGGCACGACGCGGCGCTTGCGTGGCCAGGGTCAGATAGGCTTGCGCGGCTCTGTCGAATTGTCCTTGCCTGGCCAGGTCGGCGGCGTTTTGGGCCGCGGTGATTTCAGCAGGTGAACGAGGCGCCACCGAAGGAACGCAGCCACTCAATACGAGCGAAACCAGCAGTCCTGACAGGGCAAGACGACTCAAGCGCATGGACTTCCTCGAATCTTCGCGAACAGGGGGGATTAGGCGATCATAGCCGATCGTATTGCTGTGTCGTCGCAAGGGGGTTTCACAATGTCTTTAGAACAGACTGGCTGCCTATGGGTGGTGGCCACGCCTATCGGGCATCGCGACGATATCTCTGCGCGTGCCATTGAAATCTTGCGCCATGTCACTGTGATTGCGGCGGAAGACACTCGGCACAGCCGCCCCATGTTGCTCCAACACAACATCGATACGCCGTTGATTGCTTTGCATGAACATAATGAGCGTGAAGTGGTGGCGGCCATCGTGCGTCGTTTGGAGCAGGGTGAGTCTGTCGCGCTGATTTCCGATGCGGGTACGCCGTTAATCAGCGATCCCGGTTTTCGTCTGGTACGGGCAGCGCGTGAAGCGGGCATCCGTTGTGTGCCGGTGCCGGGTGCCTGTGCGGCGATTGCTGCGCTTTCTGTCGCAGGCTTGCCCAGCGATCGTTTTGTCTTCGAAGGTTTCCTGCCGCCCAAATCGGCGGCTCGCCGCAGTCGGCTCGAGGCGCTTGCGGGTGATCTACGCACGTTGATTTTTTACGAATCCTCGCATCGCGTGGCGGAAAGCCTTGCCGATATGCAGGATGTTTTGGGTGCCGAACGCGAGGCAGTGTTGGCGCGCGAACTCACCAAGCTGTTCGAAACGGTGATCGGCGAACCGCTGGCGCGGTTGGCGGCACGCGTGAAAGAGGATCCGAATCAACAGCGCGGCGAATGCGTGATCCTGATAGCCGGGCGCGGCGAAGAGGCGGATGAAAAACTGGCCGAGGGTCAGCGTGTGTTTGCGATCTTGCGCGAGGAATTGTCGCCGGCGAAGGCGGCTAAGCTGGCCGCGGCGATCACCGGGGCTTCGCGCAAGGCGTTGTATGAGCGGGATTCGGGGTGACGCTGCGCACGTGCATGGCGTGCTTTTCCCTTGTCCCGCTATAATCGCCTGCGGAGTCGGCCGGACAGTCGCGTCGCGCGCAAGCGCATCGAGGAAAGTCCGGGCTCCGCAGGGCAGGGTGCCAGGTAACGCCTGGGCAGCGTGAGCTGACGGCCAGTGCAGCAGAAAGCAAACCGCCGATGGCCCGCAAGGGCACAGGTAAGGGTGAAACGGTGCGGTAAGAGCGCACCGCGCGCGGGGACAACGTCGCGTGGCACGGTAAACCCCACCCGGAGCAAGACCAAATAGGGGAACGATAACGCGGCCCGCGTTGTTCCCGGGTAGGTCGCTGGAGCCAGGCGGTGACGCCTGGCCGAGAGGAATGACTGTCGCGTCGCAAGGCGTACAGAACCCGGCTTACAGGCTGACTCCACCTCTTTCTGCGGGAATCGTCAATCGGGAATCGGGAATGGTTAAGAGCGCCTCCCCCGGTTCCCGGTCCGATTCCGCAGCTTTCCTTCCCTGAAATCCTTCCGTAGGTAAACAGCGCATAAAGCCGTATACATCGACTGAGTGCCCAGCTGCCCGATCGGTGCTTCCCGCGGTTCCCGATTGACGATTCCCAGTTCCCGGCTTTAAGACAAAAAAATCACAGCGATCAAGCACCTCTGTGTGCTTCCTAGAAATTGCTGGAAATTTAGCTGCACTGCTGCCTTTCTCCTTGATTCACAAGCAAAAAATCCTTGACAGTCGCATGGGTCGAGACTATCGTGGGTACCTGTGTGAAATCGTGGGATTTCGTGGAGTTCACGGGCTGTGTTTCAGGGCGAAACCGCCATCACCGTCGATGACAAGGGCCGGTTGGCTATCCCGACTGCGTATCGGGAGCTAGTCGCAGGTGCTTGTGCCAATCGGTTGGTGATCACTTACAACCCGTTCGAGTCGGGTTGCTTGTGGCTGTTCCCGCATGCCGAATGGGAGCGGGTGCGCGACCAGGTGAATGCGTTACCGAGCGTCAAGGCCGTGCATCGCGCCTTGCAGATGAAGCTGGTCGGTGCGGCTGCCATGGTTGAGCCGGACAATGCGGTGCGCATCCTGTTGCCGGCCAGCCAGCGCATGGCGGCCGGGATCGAGAAGAAGGCAGTTCTGTTAGGCATGGGCAACAAGTTCGAGCTGTGGAGCGAACAGGCCCACCTGGCCAAGATCCGCCAGACCATCGGCGAAGACGAGATCAGCGACGACATGACGGACCTGCGGCTCTGACCGGTGACGGGCAGGGTGCGGGATGAATGCGAACAAGAGCGGGAGTGCGGTATGGCTAAGAACCTGAATTCATGTGTTCAGTGGCCATTGGGCACATGAATTCAGGCTCCGAAGTACCGCAACACATCCCTGTGATGCTGAATGAAGCGGTGGAGGGTCTCGCCGTGCGGGAAGACGGGCGTTATCTCGATGGCACCTTCGGACGCGGCGGTCACGCCCGCGCCGTGTTGTCGCGCCTGGGCTCTGGCGGACACTTGCTGCTGATGGATCGCGACCCGCAGGCCATTGCTGCGGCACAGAAGGAATTCGCGGGTGACTCGCGCGTGTCGATCCGCCATGCCAATTTCTCTACGCTGGCCGAATGGGATGAGACCTCGGAGGGTTTGGATGGTGTGCTGCTCGACCTGGGCGTTTCCTCACCGCAATTAGACGAAGCTGCCCGCGGCTTCAGCTTCATGGCGGATGCGCCGCTGGACATGCGCATGGACACCACTCAGGGCGAGAGTGCCGCTGACTTCCTTGCCCACGCCGATGAGCGTGAGATCGCCGATGTGTTGTGGACCTATGGCGAGGAGCGCTTCAGTCGCAAGATCGCCCGCGTCATCGTCGAGCATCGCAACGAATCGCCGATGACTCGCACGGGTGAACTGGCGACGTTGATCGAACGTGTAGTGGGCCGTCGCGAGTCGGGCAAGCATCCGGCAACGCGCAGCTTTCAGGCCCTGCGCATCCGTGTCAATGGTGAGCTGGACGCGTTGCAGCGCGGTCTCGATGCGGCCCTGGATCGACTCAAGCCCGCTGGCCGCTTGTCGGTAATCAGTTTCCACTCACTGGAAGATCGCGCCGTGAAGCTGTTTATTCGCGATCATTCCGGCCGTGTGCAAGGCAGTCGTCGTGGACCTCCGTTGATGGTAGCGCCTGCACGTCTTGCCGCGGTCGGCAAGGCCCAGTTTCCCTCTGCAGCCGAGCAGGCGGACAACCCGCGTTCCCGTTCCGCGGTGTTGCGCGTGGCGGAAAAGCTCCCAGAGGGAGGCCGCGCATGAGAGTGGTCGGTCTGTTGTTCCTGATGATCCTGCTGATCGCCGTGCTGGTGAGCGCGATTGCCGTGGTGTGGACGCGACATCAGAGTCGAGTGCTGTTCGTGCAGCTCACCCAGCTTCAGGGCCAGCGTGACGCCCTGAATATTGAATACGGCCAGCTCGAACTGGAGCAGGCAACCTGGGCCGAACCGCGTCGCATTGATAATGAAGCGCGCACCAAGCTTGGCATGCTCATGCCGCGTCCGCAGGACGTGCAACTGGTGCGACAGCCATGAACTGGCTTCCACGTCCCAGCGCCAAACCCGCCGCGCGCCGCCAAGGCATGGGGCCGAGTGCACGCCGCCGCATGCTGTTGGTGGTCGGCATCCTCGGTGCCGCATCGTTGGGTTTGGTCGCGCGAGCCTTCGACCTGCAGGTGGTGCGCAAGCAGTTCTATCAGAACCAGGGTGATGCGCGTTTCCTGCGCGTGGTGCCGATTGCGGTGTCGCGCGGCACCATCTTCGATCGCAACGGCGAGCCGCTGGCGGTGTCCACGCCGATGGTGTCGATCACGGTCGTGCCGTCGGAAGTGCTCGATAACACCGATCGTATCCCCACACTCGCGCAGGCGCTGGGCACTCATCCCGATGATCTGAAGAACTATCTCGAACAACGCGCCGATCGCGAATTCGCCTATCTGCGCCGGCAGATGAGCCCGGACGCGGCGCAGGCCGTGCTCGATCTGGGTGTGCCCGGCGTCAACGGCCAGCGTGAATACAAGCGCTATTACCCGTCCGGTGAAGTGACCGCACACGTGCTCGGCTTCACCAATATCGACGATCACGGCCAGGAGGGTCTGGAGCTGGCCTTCGATAGCTGGCTTGCGGGCAAGCCGGGCGCCAAGCGTGTGATTCGCGACCGTATGGGCCACATTGTGGAAGATGTGGAGCAGGTGCGTGCGCCGCAGCCGGGGCAGAATCTCACGCTCAGCATCGATCGCCGCATTCAGTTCCTCGCCTACAGCGAGCTGAAGAAGCAACTGGAGGATCTCAGCGCTGATTCCGGTGAAATGGTGATCTTGGACGTACACACCGGCGAGATCCTCGCCATGGTCAGCTTGCCTACCTACAATCCCAACGCGGTCACCGGTAGTGCGCCCGCGCAGCGTCGCAATCGCGCCGTGACTGACGTGGTCGAGCCGGGCTCGACCATGAAGCCGTTCACCATGGCGGCAGGTCTGTCCAGTGGCAAATACACGCCCACCGCGCCGATGATCGATACCGGCAACGGACACTGGTATTTCATGGGCAAGGACATCCGTGACGTCGAATCGGGCGGCAACGGTGTGCTTACGCCCACCGGCGTGTTGACCAAGTCCAGCAATATCGGTGCGGCAAAAATTGCACTGTCGCTGGATAGTAAATTCCTTTACGACACCTATCGCGCCTTCGGTTACGGCGAGAGCACCAGCAGCGGTTTCCCAGGTGAATCGGCAGGCTTTCTCAAGACCAGTCGCGGCTGGCGTCCGATCGAAAAAGCCACCATGGGCTACGGTTACGGCCTCAACGTTACGCCGCTGCAACTGGCCGTGGCCTACGGCACGCTGGCGGATAATGGCATACGGCATACGCCTACCTTCATTAAGGGTGGCGCCGATGCGGGCATGCAGATCATCTCGCCAGTTATCGCGCGCGAGCTTGTCAACATGTTGGAAACGGTGACGGCGCCGGGCGGGTCGGCCACGCGTGCGCAGATCGCCAACTACATCGTCGCCGGCAAGACTGGCACGGCGCATCTGGTGTTGGGGGGCGGCTATGCGAAGAACAACTACAACTCGCTGTTCGCTGGCATTGTGCCGGCCACCGATCCGCGTCTGGTCGGCGTGGTGGTGATCAACAATCCCAAGTCCAGCATTTACTACGGCGGCCTGGTGTCCGCGCCGGTGTTTCAGCGTGTGATGACTGGCGCGCTGCGTCTGCTTGATGTGCCACCGGATAACATTGGTCGCTGGTATGCCGGCGGTCCGTTGCAGGCCGGCGGTGGGTTGGCCGGTACCGCTCCAGCGCAAAACACGCCAGATGACCGATCCACCGTGGAGGCCGTCGACCCATGACCGGCCAACGTCTGGACCATCTGCTGCAAGGCATCGCTGAGACAACGGCCACAGGGCCGATGGTCGTATCCGGACTTGCCCTCGACTCGCGCCAGGTGCGCAGTGGCGATGCATTCTTCGCATTGCGCGGTACGCGTGGGCACGGCATTGAATTCGTGCATGGCGCCGTGCAGCGCGGCGCGAGCGTCGTGCTGGCTGAAGCGCCGCCGTCTGCGCTGGACAATGATCCTGGCGTACCGGTGTTGTGGATCGACAGCCTGCGTACCTTTGTAGGCGAGATCGCTTCGCGCTTCTTTGGCCGTCCGTCCGAGTCGATGCGCGTGATCGGCGTGACCGGTACCAACGGCAAGACATCCACGGTGCAACTGCTGGCGCAGGGATTGGAAAAGCTCGGCCATCGCACAGCCACGATCGGCACCCTGGGGGCCGGTCTGCATGGGCAATTGCACGAAGGCGAGCGCACCACGCCGGATGCTATCGCCGTGCAGCGACTCATGGCGGAGTTTCGTCGCGATGGCGCCACGCATGTTGCCATGGAAGTGTCTTCGCACGCGCTGGAACAGGGGCGCGTGGCAGCCATGGATTTCGACGTCGCCGCATTCACCAATCTCACCCGCGATCATCTCGATTACCACGGCAGCATGCGGGCCTATGGTGCGGCCAAGGCAAAGTTGTTTGCCTGGCCAACGCTTGATGCCGCCGTCATCAATACCGATGACGCGTTTGGCCATGCGCTTGCCGGCAAGCTGGCGCCGAGCGTGAGCGCCCTGACGTTCAGCAGTGCTGGCGATGCGCAAGCCAGCATAGCCGCCAGCCATATCGTCACCTCGACAGAAGGCGTGGCGTTTCAGATGCGTACGCCGTGGGGCGAGCATCGCGTTCGCAGTCGCCTGCTGGGGCGTTTCAATGTAACGAACCTGCTGACTGTGGTGGGTTGCCTTGGCGCACTGGGTGAATCGTTCGATCGCATCGTTGACGCGGTTGAGGCGCTGGAGCCCGTCAACGGACGCATGAGCCGCATCGGCGGTGACCATGATCTGCCGTTGGTGGTGGTCGATTACGCACACACCCCGGATGCGCTTGAACAGGCATTGGCGGCCTTGCGCGCGCATTGCGACGCGCGCCTGATTTGCGTATTCGGCTGCGGAGGCGAGCGCGATGCGGGCAAGCGTCCGCAGATGGGCGAGATTGCCGAACGGCTGGCCGATGTCGCCATCGTCACCGATGACAATCCGCGTGGTGAGGATGGCGACCTGATCGTGGCGCAGATCGTCGCCGGCATGAAACAACCTACGGCGGCGACCGTGTTGCGCGATCGCGAAGCGGCCATTCGCGCTGCCTTGCAGATGGCCAAAGCAGGCGACGTCGTACTGGTTGCAGGCAAGGGCCACGAGACCTACCAGGAGGGCGCGGGCGGCAAGCGTGCGTTTGACGACATGGCGGTCGCCCAAGCCATTTTGGAGAGACACGTATGATGCGCCTGAGTGCCATCGCCATGTGGACACACGGTCGCTTGCTTGGCAGCGACGCCAGCATCGACAGCGTTGTCATCGATTCACGCAAGGTCAAGCCCGGCGACCTGTTCGTTGCCTTCAAGGGCGAGCGCGTGGATGGCCACGATTACCTCGCTGATGCGAAAGTACGCGGTGCGGCCGCGGCCCTGGTCGAACGCCGGATCGCCATCGATCTGCCGCAAGTGCAGGTGGAGAATGCCGAGCTGGCGCTGGGCGATCTGGCCAGTGCGGTGCGTGCCCAGCGCAATGCGCGGGTGATCGGCATCACCGGTTCCAATGGTAAGACCACCGTCAAGACGCTGACCGCGTCGATTCTGTCGCGTCATGGTCGCACGCATTTCAATACCGGCAGCTTCAATAACGAGATTGGCTTGCCGCTGACTTTGTTGAGGATGCCGGAAGACACCGAATACGCCGTGCTCGAGATGGGCGCCGGCAAGCCAGGTGACATCGACTACCTCGCTGCCATTGCACGGCCCGATATCGGCCTCGTCAACCTCATAGCGCCCGCGCATCTTGAGCGGATGGGCACGATCGAGATGGTGGCGGAAACCAAGGGCGCGCTGTATCGCGCGCTGCCGGCGGATGGTGTGGCGATCATCAATGCCGACGACGCCTTTGCCAGCTTCTTCGCCGGATTGGCCGGTGGCCGCAAGGTGCTGCGTTTCGGTCTGGATCACAAGGCAGATGTTGGTGCGGATATCCTGGATCAACGCGTGGACGGCTCGCACTTCGTGTTGAGCACGCCGCAAGGCGATGCCGATGTGCAGTTGCCGCTGCCCGGCCGTCACAACATCGCCAACGCTTTGGCCGCAAGTGCGATTGCGCTGGCGCTCGACGTGCCGCTGGACACCATTGTCGAAGGCCTTGAGCAGGCATCGGCGATGGAAGGGCGCCTTAAGCGCATCACCATGCCAGCTGGCTGGACATTGATCGACGATAGCTACAATGCCAACCCCAACTCAATGTTCGCTGCGATCGACACGCTTGCGTTGGCAGAGGGCGAGCGCTGGTTGGTGCTGGGCGACATGGCGGAACTCGGGGCGGACGCGCGTGCCCTGCATACCGGCGTTGGTCGCCATGCGCGCGAACGCGGCATCCAGAAGCTGTTCGCCGTCGGGCCACTGAATGCATCCGCCGTGGAGGCATTCGGCGCAGGCGGCACGCATTATGCGGACAAGGCAGCATTGATCGATGCTTTGCAGGCGCAACTGCAAGTCGGCGTCACCTGTCTGGTGAAGGGCTCGCACTCGGCGGGTATGGAACATGTGGTGGCTGCGTTGAAGAGCGGCCAGCCAAAGGAGGGCGCCCCCAGTGCTGCTTGAACTGGCGGATTGGATGGCACGGCATTTCACAGCCTTGCATCTTTTTCAATACATCACTTTCCGCACGATCATGGCGGCGCTGACCTCCATGGCGATGTCGCTGCTGTTCGGTCCCGCGTTGATCCGCAAACTTGCCGCGCTCAAGGCTGGCCAGGTGGTGCGCAAGGATGGCCCGCAGACGCATCTTTCCAAGGCGGGTACGCCGACGATGGGTGGCGTGATGATCCTGCTATCTGTCGTCGTGGCTACTTTGCTCTGGGCCGATCTCGACAACCGTTACGTGTGGCTGGTGATGGCCGTGCTGGTGTGCTTTGGTGCGATCGGTCTCTACGACGACTACCGCAAGCTGGTGCTGAGGGACAGTCGTGGGCTGGCCTCGCGCTGGAAGTATTTCTGGCAGTCGGTGTTTGGCCTGGTCGCCGCATGGTTTCTGTATCACACCGCCATCAATCCAGCCGAAACAGCGCTGTTCGTGCCGCTGTTCAAGCACGTGGAGGTTCCGCTTGGCGTGTTCTTCGTGGTGCTGACCTATTTCATGATCGTGGGCTTTTCCAACGCGGTGAACCTTACCGACGGCCTGGATGGCCTGGCGATCATGCCGACCGTGCTGGTTTCGGGCGCGCTTGGTGTGTTTGCGTACCTGGCGGGTAACAAGGTGTTTTCCGAATACCTCGGCATTCCGGCGATTCCCGGTGCGGGGGAACTCGCGGTGTTCTGCGGCGCGATGTCGGGCGCGGGGTTGGGCTTTCTCTGGTTCAACACTTATCCCGCGCAAGTGTTCATGGGTGATGTTGGCGCGTTGGCGATTGGCGCTGCGTTGGCAGCGATCGCGGTGATTGTGCGGCAGGAAATCGTGTTGCTGATCATGGGCGGCGTGTTCGTGATGGAAACGATGTCGGTGATGCTGCAAGTGGCTAGCTTCAAGATGACCGGCAAGCGCATCTTCCGCATGGCGCCGATTCATCATCACTTCGAATTGAAAGGCTGGCCCGAGCCTCGGGTCATCGTGCGGTTCTGGATCATCAGCGTGATGCTGGTGCTGATTGGCTTGGCAACCTTGAAGGTGCGTTGAGTGAAAGCCGTGAATCGTCAATCGGGAATCGTGAATCGGGTTCAGGCCAGCCTGAGGCACGACCGTACTCGTGTGGCGCCACGAAAGAACGGGACGCCTGGAGGCCCGCAAGCGATCTGCTTTTTCACGATTCCCGATTCCCGATTCCCGATTTACGCACCCTGCCAGCGCGAGGTGTCCCATGTTTGACACCACCCAGGCAAAGCGCCGGCAGGGCCCGCGTGGCAAGTTCGACTTGCCGTTGCTGGTAGCCCTGATCGGTCTTGCGTGCATGGGTGTCGTGATGGTGGCATCGAGCTCGATTGCCGTGGCCGATGCCTCGCACGTCGGCGAGTTCTACTTTCTCAAGCGTCATCTGTTGTTCCTGTCGGCGGGTTTCGTTGCGGCCGGCGTGGCGATGCGCACCGAGTTGAAGGTGGTGGAGAAGCATGCTTTCTTCCTGATGCTGGTTGCTTTCATCCTGTTGCTGGCGGTGTTCGTGCCGCATCTGGGCATGCGCCTCAACGGTGCGCGGCGCTGGCTCAACCTGGTGGTGATATCGTTCCAGCCGGTCGAGGCGGTGAAGCTGATTCTGGTGGTGTATATCGCCAGTTATCTGGTGCGTCACCGCGAAAGCATCGAAACGCGCTTCCTGGGCCTGATCAAGCCGATCTTTGTAGCGGGCGTTATCGTGCTACTGCTGCTCGCGCAACCGGACTTCGGTTCGGCCACACTGGTGATTGCCGTCAGCATCGCGATGGTGTGGTTGGGCGGTGCGCGACCGATCTTCCTGTTCATCATGGGGTTGCCGTTGATGCCGCTGCTGGCGATCGCGGCGACCAGCGAAAGTTATCGCATGAAGCGCCTCACCTCGTTTATGGACCCGTGGAAGGATCCGTTCAACGACGGCTTCCAGTTGACCCAGTCGTTGATGGCCATCGGCCGCGGTGAATGGACCGGTGTGGGCTTGGGTGCGAGCGTGCTGAAACTTTCCTACCTGCCCGAAGCGCATACCGATTTCATTTTCGCGGTGATCGGCGAGGAGCTTGGCTTGTTCGGCATCATGGCTGTCATGGGTCTGTTTGCGATGGTCTTGTGGCGAGGTTTGTCGGTTGGGCTCAGAGGCGTGGAGATCGGTCAGCGCTTTGCGGGGTATGTCGCGTTCGGCATCTCGCTGATGATCGGTTTGCAAACCGTGGTGTCGATCGGCGTGAATTTGGGTGCGTTGCCGACTAAGGGCCTGACCTTGCCATTGATCAGTTACGGTGGTTCATCGATCGTGCTGACATGCGTCATGGCCGGTGTCTTGCTGCGCGCCACGTTTGAAATCTATCGCGCGATCGATGCGCGGCAGATGGCGACCCGGATGCCAGTAGCAGGAGCGTCCGACGCGAACTCGGCGACCGCGCGTGAGCGCGAGGTGGTGTTGGCATGATTGTCATCGGGAATCGGGAATCGGGAATCGGGAATCGGAAAAGCGGGGCACGCTTCGCACCGTTCGCGTTCGTGAGCGGGGCTTTGATGACGTCGAATCATTTGGAACAGGGTGCGGCGCGCTCTAACGATTCACGATTCACGATTGACGATTCACGCCGCGGAGCGCCGGTCCTCATCATGGCCGGCGGTACCGGCGGTCATATCTTCCCCGGCCTCGCCGTGGCGGAAACGCTGCGCGCGCAGGGTGTGCCGGTGGTGTGGCTGGGCGCCGTGGGTGGGATGGAAAGCAACGTCGTTCCGGCGCACGGTATCGAATTGCATACGGTTGCTGTAGGCGGCCTACGTGGCAAAGGTTTGAAGACCCGCTTGCTCGCGCCTCTGATGCTTGCACGCGCGCTGCTGTCGTCGCTGGCCGTGCTGTATCGACTGAAACCCCGTAGCGTGCTGTCGATGGGTGGTTACGTGGCTGGACCAGGTGGCATTGCTGCGCGTTTGCTACATCGCCCATTACTCGTGCACGAGCAGAATCGCGTCGCAGGTTTCACCAATCGCAAACTGGCAGCGCACGCCAGCCGCGTGATGGCCGGTTTCGCGGATAGTCTGCCTAATGCGGAATGGGTGGGTAACCCGGTGCGTGGTGCGATCGCCTCTTTGCCGTTGCCCGCGCAGCGTATGGCGGGACGTGGTGGCAAGCCGCATTTGCTGGTGCTAGGCGGAAGCCTCGGCGCGCGTGTGTTAAACCTCGCTGTTCCGCAAGCGCTGGCCAGTATTCCAGTGGATCAGCGGCCAGAAGTGCTACATCAGTGCGGTAATCGTGGCATGGATGAAGCGCGCAAGGCTTATGCCGACGCGGGTGTCGAGGCGCGCATTGTGCCGTTTATCGAAGATATGGCTGGCACCTATGCCTGGACGGATCTGGCGGTTTGCCGCGCAGGTGCGCTGACCTTGGCTGAGTTGACGGCGAGCGGTTTGGGCGCCGTGCTGGTGCCATTCCCGCATGCGGTGGATGACCACCAAACCCGCAACGCCGAGGCGCTAGTCGCCGCGGGTGCGGCTGAATTGATTCAGGAACGTGATTTGAATACAAAGGATTTGGCGCAGCGTCTGTCTGCGCTGCTGGGCGATCGCGCCAAGTTGCTCGCGATGGCAGAGGCTGCACGCACGCTTGCGAAACCGGATGCCGCGGCGAATATCGCCCGTGCCTGCGTGGAGGTGGCCGCATGAAGAGGCTCGCTGCGCATGAAGACTTGATGAGCACCTTCCGCCGTGTGCACTTCATTGGTATCGGCGGTGTGGGCATGAGCGGCATTGCCGAAGTGCTGCACAATCTCGGCTATGCGGTATCCGGCTCGGATCGCAGCGAGTCACCGACCGCGCTGCGCCTGCGCGAGCTGGGCATCGATGTGCATATCGGCCACGCCGCAGCGCATATCGGCGATGCCGATGTCGTGGTGACATCCAGTGCGATCAAGAACGATAACCCGGAGCTGGTCGCTGCCCGCGAGGCGCGTATTCCGGTGATTCCTCGCGCCGAAATGTTGGGTGAGCTGATGCGCTTTCGCCGTGGCGTGGCGATTGCTGGCACGCATGGCAAGACGACCACCACGAGCCTAGTGGCCAGCGTGCTGGCGGAAGCTAATTACGATCCGACCTTCGTGATCGGCGGCCAGCTCAACGCCGCGGGCGCCAATGCGCGCCTGGGCACCGGCCAGTATCTGGTGGCCGAAGCGGACGAATCAGATGGTTCGTTCCTGCTGCTGTCGCCGGTTATCGCGGTGGTCACCAATATCGATGCCGATCACCTGGAAAATTACCAGGGCGATTTCGCACTGGTACGCAAGGCGTTCAGTGATTTTCTGCACCGCCTGCCGTTTTACGGTCTGGCCGTGCTATGTGTGGATGATCCGGAAGTGGCCGAGCTGGCCAAGATCATGGCGCGTCGTGTGATGACCTATGGCATCGATGCGCAGGAGGCGGACGTACGCGCGATCAACATCGAGCAGCGCGGCTTCGAAATGCACTTCGACTTGCTGTTGCCGGGTGTAAGCCATCCCATTCCAGTGACACTCAACCTGCCAGGTCGACACAATGTGTTCAATGCATTGGCGGCCGCCTCGATTGGCTGGCAGCTTGGTGTGGAAGCCGATGCGATCGCACACGCGTTGAAGCACTTTCAAGGGGTTGGACGCCGTTTCCATCGTCGTGGCGAGATTGCACTGGATAAAGGCAAGGCGATGTTGGTCGATGACTACGGCCACCATCCACGCGAGCTTGCAGCGGTGTTCGCAGCGGCGCGTGATGGTTGGCCGGATCGCCGCCTCGTGGTCGGTTTCCAGCCCCATCGTTACAGCCGTACGCGCGATTTGCTTGATGACTTCGCGAATGTGTTGGCCGAAGTGGATGTGCTGGTGCTGACCGAGGTCTATCCGGCTGGCGAGGCGCCGATTGCCGGTGCCGATGGTCGTGCGCTTGCGCGCGCTGTGCGCGCGCGCGGCAAGGTCGATCCGGTACTGATCGGTCATCCACGTGAATTAAAAGACACCTTGCCGGCGCTGTTGCGCGATGGCGATTTTTTGCTGTTGCTTGGCGCTGGCGATATCGGTGCCGCCGCGGTGGAGTTGACCCAGATCGGGCATTTGAGGACGAGCGAGACATGAAGATTCAGGATCCCGCCCAATTTGGTCGTGTCGCTGTCGTGATGGGCGGAAGTTCGGCCGAGCGCGAGGTATCGCTCGATTCCGGCCGCAACGTACTTGCTGCATTGAAAGCGCGCGGAGTCGACGCACATGCCATTGACGGCATCCCAGCACTGCTCGATGCCTTGCGCGCGGGTCACTTCGCACGCGTGTTCAACATTCTCCACGGCCAGCATGGCGGCGGCGAGGACGGTGTGCTGCAGGGTGCGCTGGAATCCCTGCATGTGCCGTACACCGGCTCGGGTGTGCTTGGTTCGGCGCTGTCGATGGATAAGACACGCTCCAAACGCGTATGGCAATCGCTGGGCTTGCCGACACCGAAGTTCGTGGCATTGCCGCGTGGGGCGGATGTGCATGCTGCGGCGAACGAAGTCGGTTTTCCGCTGATTGTGAAACCGGCCTGCGAAGGTTCCAGTGTCGGCGTGACGCGCGTCTTCGAAGAGAAGGATCTGGACGTCGCCGTGGTGCTGGCTGAGAAATATCCGGGCGACCTGTTGATGGAGGCACTGATCGAGGGCGACGAGCTTACTGTCGGAATCCTCGGCGGCAAGGTATTGCCGAGCATCCACATCGTACCGACGGGCGAGTTCTACGATTACAACGCGAAATACATCGCCGAGGACACGCGCTACATCTGCCCAGGTCTGGAGGGCGATGCCGAAGCCGCGCTGCGTGCGCTTTCGCTGGAAGCTTTTGACGCGCTGGGTTGCCATGGCTGGGGCCGCGTCGACGTGATGCGTGATCACCAGAGCCGCAACTGGTTGCTGGAAGTGAATACTGCGCCGGGCATGACCTCGCACTCGCTGGTGCCGAAGGCCGCTGCCGTCGCCGGCATCGACTATCAGGAGTTGTGCTGGCGGGTGCTGGAAACGAGTTTCCGGGAATCGGGAATCGTCAATCGGGAATCGCAAGAGCGCGACTCGCAACCTTTTGGCGGTGCGTCATGAAAAGCTCTGTACATACAGAAGTATGGAGTTCGCTGGAAATTGGCTTTTCCGATTCCCGATTCCCGATTCCCGATTCCCAAGCCGACAAAGGAGGCGCCCAGTGAGGGGAAGCATTCGCCTCATCGCCTGGTGTCTGGCCATCGTCCTGGTGGTGATGCCGATCGTCGGCGTGTTGTGTGGCTGGTTTGCGGCTGACCGCTGGCCGGTGACCCAGTTGACATTGCAGGCCGAGTTCAAGCATGTGAATGCAGATCAGGTCCGCGCCGCGGTGATCCCGCGCCTTGGCAAAGGCTTCTTCGCCTTGAATCTCGATGGCGTGCAGAAAGCCGTGGCGGCACTGCCATGGGTGGAATCGGTGGAAGCCAGCAAGCGCTGGCCCGACACTTTGTTGTTGCGCGTGTACGAGCGCCAACCCTTCGCACGCTGGAACACCCACCAGTTGATCAGCCGCGAAGGCAAGGTATTCACTGTTCCCGATGCTGTCGATTACGGCCAGCTCCCCGACTTGTATGGCCCGGATGATCATCTCGCTGAAGTAGTGAGCTTCTTTGCCAACATACAGAAAGCCTTCACCGGCACGCACCTGAAGATTACCGGCGTCACCCTGACCGATCGCGGTAGCTGGAGTATCGCGACGGATACGGGCGCACGGATCGTCATGGGTGATCGCAATCAGGCGGGCCGGCGTCTGCGCCGTTTTCTTGATGTGTATCCGCAGGTGATGGCCGGTCACGACCAGGGTTTTGTGTACGCCGATCTTCGTTATACCAACGGCTTTGCCGTGAAATGGCCGCAAGCGCCGGCCGCTCCGACCGCCGGAGGCACGCCCCGCACATGACCGCGTCATCACTCAGTCACGTATCGACATACGTTCTTTTGTTCTTCCTTGCCCTGCGGGCAAACAGCTTTCGGCGCGGGGTGCTTGGGATATGAGAGCGGGCTCTAGAAACGAAAAGCAATTGGTGGTCGGCCTGGATATCGGCACCTCGAAAGTGGTGGCGATCGTGGGCGAATACGAGCCGGGTGAGCCGATTGAAGTGATCGGTATCGGCTCGCATATCTCGCGCGGCATGAAGCGTGGGTCGGTGGTGGATATCGAATCCACGGTGCATTCGATCCAGCGTGCGGTGGAAGAAGCCGAACTGATGGCTGGCTGCGATATTCGCTCGGTGTACGCCTCGATTTCCGGCAGCCATCTGGAAACGCGCAACTCGCACGGCACCGCCGCGATCCGCGATCGTGAAGTAACGCCGGGCGATTTGGATCAGGTATTGGAAGCGGCCAGCGCGGTAGCGATCCCGGCGGACCGCAAGGTTCTATATAAAGAGTCGCAGGAATACCGTATCGATGGCCAAGATGGTATCCGCTCGCCAGTCGGCATGAGTGGTGTACGCCTGGAAGCTTCGGTGCATTTGGTCACCGGTGCGGCAGCAGCCGTGCAGAACATCAGCAAGTGCATCCAGCGCTGCGGGTTGTCGGTGGATGAGCTGGTGCCGTCGGCTGTGGCCAGTGCCAAGGCCGTGTTGACAGATGACGAACGTGAGCTGGGCGTATGCCTGGTCGATATCGGTGCGGGTACCACGGATATCGCCATCTATACACAGGGTGCGATCCGCTACTCCAAGTCGCTGCCGGTGGGCGGGGATCAGGTGACCAACGACATTGCCTACGGTGTGCATACACCGACGGCGCATGCCGAAGAAATCAAGATCAAGTACGCCTGCGCCCTGGCGCAGTTGGCGCACGCGGAAGAAACCATCCAGGTGCCGAGTGTGGGTGATCGTCCGCCGCGCCGTCTCGCACGCCAGTCGCTCGCGCAGAGCGTGCAGGCTCGCTACGAGGAAATCTTCGAGATGGTGCAGGACGAACTGCGCCGCTCCGGTTACGACAGTCTGGTCGCTGCCGGCGTCGTGCTGACCGGCGGTGCCGCCCGTATGGAAGGCGCGCTGGAACTGGCTGAAGAGATCTTCCACAAGATGGTGCGCATCGGTGTGCCGCAACACGTAAATGGGTTTGGCGAGGTGATTGCCAACCCGCTGCATTCCACGGGCGTCGGCCTGCTGCTACATGGCGCGCGTTCGGGTGGCATGCGTGTGAGTGGCGCATCGGGCGGTAGTGTCGGCGGACTCGTCGACAAGTTGCGGAGCTGGATCACCAAGAATTTCTAAAAGTAGATGACTAAAAGTAAATATCTAAAAGTAATGGTTTTGCCACGCAGGAGGCGAGGCACGGGCGAATGGAGGTTCGCTCACCACCACGGCATGACAGGAGTCATACCGTGGTTACAACGACAATGAAAACTCTACGGAGGACGGGAAATGTTTGAACTAGTCGAAAAACTCGCACCGAATGCGGTGATCAAGGTCATCGGCGTGGGCGGTGGTGGTGGCAATGCCGTGGCCCACATGCTCAACGCCAACATTGAAGGCGTCGATTTCGTCGTCGCCAATACTGACGCGCAGGCCATGAAGGGTTGCGGTGGCCGTATGCACCTGCAGCTCGGCGCCAATGTCACCAAGGGCTTGGGCGCGGGCGCTAATCCGGAAGTGGGTCGTCAGGCTGCACTGGAAGATCGTGAGCGTATCGAAGAAATGCTCGAGGGCGCGGATATGGTGTTCATCACCGCAGGCATGGGTGGTGGCACGGGCACGGGCGCGGCGCCGGTGGTGGCGCAGCTCGCCAAAGAGAAGGGCATCCTGACGGTGGCGGTGGTGACCAAGCCGTTCCCGTTTGAAGGTCGCCGTCGCATGCAGGTCGCGCTGAAGGGTATCGAAGATTTGTCGCAGCACGTCGACTCGCTGATCACCGTGCCGAACGAGAAGCTGTTGTCGGTGCTGGGCCGCGAAGTGACCCTGCTCAATGCTTTCAAGGCGGCCAATGATGTGCTGCAGGGCGCGGTACAGGGTATTGCCGATTTGATCACCAGCCCAGGCCTGATCAACGTCGACTTTGCCGACGTGCGCACGGTGATGAGCGAAATGGGTCTGTCGATGATGGGTTCGGGTACCGCTCGGGGTGACGATCGTGCCCAGGCCGCGGCCGAAGCGGCGATCAACAACCCGCTGCTGGAAGACGTCAATCTCAACGGCGCCTGCGGCATCCTGGTCAATGTGACCGCTGGTCCGAACCTCACCATGCGCGAGTTCGACGAGATCGGCCGCATCATCCACGATTTCGCCAGCGAAGACGCCACGGTGGTGATCGGTACCTCACTCGATCCGGAAATGCAGGATGATGTCCGCGTTACCGTGGTGGCCACTGGCCTCAATCGCGTCGCAGCCCGCCAGCCGATACGCTCGGTCGCGTCCCAGCAGGTGGAGATGCGCCAGCGTCCGCGCCCGCTGGTGCTGCGTACTGGTACGGGCAACGAGGTGGTCGACTACGCCCAGCCGGAAGTCGTGGCCAGCAATCCCCGCGGGGGCGACAGCCAGGCCAAGAGCGCCGATCCGAGCTTCGACTACCTGGACATCCCTGCTTTCTTGCGTCGCCAGGCGGACTGATGACGTATTCGTGGCGTAAAGAAATGTGAATGGCATGAACTAGAGCCTGTCGTCATGAGGTGTTGAAATATGGTTAACTACCCGCCATCGAATCTTGCTGGATGGAATCCTCTGTGACTGCAGCCTATCGACGCCATGACATTTCCGATGAAAAATGGGGTTTGCTTGAACCCCATTTGCCGGGTCAAGCGGGCCGATGGGGGCGTGTAGCCAAAGATAATCGGCAATTCATCAACGCAGTGTTCTGGATACTTCGCACCGGAGCGCCGTGGCGAGATTTACCACCCGAGTACGGCGATTGGAAGAATACCCATCGGCGCTTTTGTCGCTGGCGCGATAACGGCACATGGGAAGGTCTGTTGGAACGTGTGATGGATGAGCCGGACTTTGAGTGGCTGATGATCGATGCCAGTCACTGCAAGGTTCATCCTCATGCAGCGGGAGCTCGTGGCGGCAATCAGGGCATAGGTCTCACAAAAGGGGGCGCAACACCAAGATACATTTGGCCGTGGATGCGCATGGTATGCCAGTCCGAATTCTTGTTACAGAGGGTACCCGGGCAGATTGTTCGCAGGCTGCGGAACTGATCAAAGACATTCCTGCTGAGCATCTCATGGCCGACAAAGGTTATGACAGTGATGCCATTGTTGAGCAGGCTCATGAGCAAGGCATGCAGGCGCATATTCCGCCACGTAAAAACCGAAAAGAGCCGCGCGACTACGACACGTACCTGTATCGTCATCGCCACCTGGTTGAGAATGCGTTTTTGTACCTGAAACAGTGGCGTGGTGTGGCGACACGCTACGCGAAGAATCTGTCCTCTTTCCTTGCCGCTGTGCAAATTCGCTGCCTCGTCATGTGGCTCAGAATCTTATGACGACATGCTCTAACGACGTATTAACTTGTCGGAGCTCCATGTGTCGGACGAGGAGGGATATTTTCCGGTCCGCCGCCCGCTGTCGCCGGATAAGGCAGGGAACATTGCTATGCCGGCTGACGTGGTGTTCGTGTGCTGAATGCGATAGACAGTGCGGCGCTATGGATCGCGCACGATGGGCTGTGTGGTGCTGGATGACCGCCCCGCTGGTCTGAAATCCTGTTGCCGGAACTTCCCGTCCCCGGCACGGGGTTTTGTGTCGCATCGCAAGTACTTGATTTACCTGTAGTGCTTGTAGGGCGAAGATGCGAATGAATCACGTTTAATGATGAAAGGAAAATGAAGGATTGGCCGAACGGTTCAGTATGGTCTGTTTTTCTGCAGGTTAAGACTGTGTTAGTATCCGGGTTCGAATTGGCGGCTGCCCTCTACAGGTACCCAATAAATGATCAAGCAGCGTACGCTTAAAAACATCATCCGTGCTACCGGCGTAGGGCTGCATACCGGCGATAAGGTCTATATGACGTTGCGTCCGGCAGCACCGAACACCGGCATTGTTTTTCGCCGCACCGATCTCAACCCGCCGGTTGATATCCATGCACGTCCCCATCACGTAGGTGACACGCGTTTGTCCACCACGTTGGTAAATGGTGACGTCCGTGTTTCAACCGTGGAGCACTTGCTATCTGCGATGGCTGGCCTTGGCATCGACAATGCCTATGTCGATCTGTCCGCGCCGGAAGTGCCGATCATGGATGGCAGTGCGGGTCCGTTCGTCTTCCTGCTGCAATCTGCCGGTATCGAAGAGCAGGTAGCGGCCAAGCGCTTCATCCGCATCAAGAAGGCGGTGAAGGTACAGGAAGGCGACAAATGGGCCAGTTTTGAGCCGTTTGAAGGCTTCAAGGTTGGTTTTTCGATCGAGTTCAATCACCCGATCATTTCCAAGCGCACCTCGCGTGCCGAGATCGACTTCTCCACCACCTCCTTCGTCAAGGAAGTGAGTCGCGCACGTACCTTCGGCTTCATGCGTGACATTGAGATGCTGCGCGAACATAACCTCGCGCTCGGCGGCTCGATGGACAACGCCGTGGTGCTTGATGATTACCGGGTGCTCAATGAAGACGGTCTTCGTTACGAAGACGAATTCGTCAAGCACAAGATCCTCGATGCGATCGGTGATCTGTATCTGCTTGGCCACAGCCTGATCGGTGCGTACTATGCACACAAATCGGGTCATGAGTTGAATAACAAGTTGCTGCGTGCGCTGATGGCGGATGCTTCCGCATGGGAAGAAGTCAGTTATCAGGACGATCCTGCCACCGCTCCGATCTCCTACGCGCACCCCGCGCAGGCGATCTAATTTCCACGAACAAGCCGGGCAATTGCCCGGCTTGTTGCTTTTGTGGCCTTTGTCCATATCTTATGCCGGCAAGCGGTACTCTTGCCGTGCAGGTCTGTGAAGGCGCGGTATAAATCGTCCCCTCCGCCCCAGGCTGGCGAACCTTTGGGCTCAACGCTTACGGTCGGATGTGGAATTCGCGGGTTTGGCGACGGAAGCCAGTTCCAGAAATAGAACTCGTAGTTCGGGATCCGGGATCGATTTCGCGGCAGCCTTCAGATGGAGTGCTGCAGCGGCTGAAAGCGGTTTTGATGGCTCTGGCAGGGGATCTGGCGGAGGAAGGGGGGCCACTTTCACGATAACTGAGCCGGCATTCGCGCCTATGGCGCGTGCGGCAGCAAGGATTTGCGCCTGTTGCAGGCGCAACCGCGATGCCCAAGCCGGGGAAGAAGCCAGGAACACAAGGCGGTCGTCACGGAAGTTGGCAAATCTGACTTGCTCACGCAGGGGCGATGGCAACGTCTGACGTAGAGCGCGGTCCAAGGCTTCCAGCTTGCTGGCCTTTTTGGCCAGTGCAGCGACAGGACCAACATCGGTAATGGACTGAGGGCCATATCCGGTGCGGTGGGGGCTGGGGGTATCGCGTTGCATCAGTAAAAACTACAAATTTGGTAATGACATGCAAATCATAACCCTTGCAAAGCACCGCGACCTACCGTCACCCCTTGGCAAAGGGGCAAGGAGGTTTCCGCGTTTGGGATACCAGGCGGACCCTAGTATCATCACTCCTTTGCCCGTCCGGGTTGATCCAGGCGGGCTTCCCCAAGTTTCCTGATCCGGAAGATCGATGCTCAACCGTGCCCTGACGAGCCTTTTTGGCAGCCGTAACGACCGCGTGCTGCGCCAGATGTCCAAGACCGTCGTGCGCATCAATGCGCTCGAACCTGAGATGGAACAGCTTAGCGACGAGGTCTTGCGCGGCAAGACCGAGGAATTCAAGCAACGTATTGCTAACGGCGAGACGCTGGACAAGCTGCTGCCGGAAGCCTTTGCGGTGGTGCGCGAGGGCGCCAAGCGGGTGCTCGGTATGCGTCATTACGATGTCCAGCTCATCGGTGGAATGGTGCTGCACATGGGCAAGATCGCCGAAATGCGTACCGGTGAAGGCAAGACCCTGGTGGCGACCGCGCCTGTGTACCTCAATGCCCTGGAAGGCAAGGGCACCCACGTGGTCACGGTGAACGATTACCTGGCCAAGCGTGATGCGACCCAGATGGGCAAGCTGTACAACTTCTTGGGCCTGAGCGTGGGCGTGGTGTATCCGGGCATGGATCAAGCGGACAAATTCTCTGCCTATGCTGCGGACATCACCTACGGCACCAATAACGAATTCGGCTTCGATTACCTGCGTGACAACATGGCGTTGTCCAAGGAGCAGCGCTGCCAGCGCGGCCTGCACTACGCCATCGTCGATGAAGTGGATTCGATCCTGATCGACGAAGCACGTACACCACTGATCATCTCCGGCCCAGCCGAGGATTCGCCGCAGCTCTACATCGCGGTGAACAAGCTCGTGCCGCGCATGACCCGGCAGGAAGTGGAAGACGGCGCTGGCGATTACTGGGTGGACGAAAAGCAGAAGCAAGTGCATCTTTCAGAAGCGGGTATGCAGCATGCTGAAGAGTTGTTGCAGCAGGCGAAGGTGATCGATGAGGACAGCAGCCTGTACGACGCGCGCAACCTCGCGATCGTGCATCACCTCAATGCCGCGCTGCGCGCCAATGCGATTTATCAGCGCGACGTCGATTACATCGTGCGCGATGGTGAAGTGATCATTGTCGATGAATTTACCGGACGCACTCTAGCGGGTCGTCGCTGGTCTGACGGCCTGCATCAGGCGGTCGAGGCGAAGGAAGGCGTACCGATCCAGCGCGAAAACCAGACGCTCGCCACGGTCACCTTCCAGAACCTGTTCCGCATGTACAAGAAGCTGGCCGGCATGACCGGTACGGCTGACACGGAAGCCTACGAGTTCCAGCAGATCTACGGTCTGGAAGTGGTGGTGATTCCCACCCACAAGCCGATGATCCGCCAGGACAACGCGGACATGGTGTTCCTGGGTCAGGACGTGAAGTACAAGGCGGTCATCGAGGACATCAGGGATTGCCACAAGCGTGGTCAGCCGGTGTTGGTAGGTACGGCGTCGATCGACGTGTCTGAGTTGCTGTCGAACCTGCTGCGCAAGGAAAAGATTCCGCACGAAGTGCTCAATGCGAAGCAACATGAGCGTGAGGCGCACATCGTTGCCCAAGCCGGCATGCCAGGCTCGGTGACCATTGCTACCAATATGGCTGGCCGTGGTACCGATATCGTGCTTGGCGGCAGTCTGGATGCGGCACTGGCCGCCTTGCCGGAAGATGCCTCCGAGACGGATCGCGCTCGCGTCAAATCCGAATGGAAGAAGCGTCACGAACAGGTGTTGGCGGCAGGTGGTTTGCATATCGTGGGCACCGAACGCCACGAATCCCGCCGTATCGACAACCAGTTGCGCGGCCGTTCCGGTCGTCAGGGCGATCCCGGCTCCTCACGCTTCTATCTGTCATTGCAGGACAACTTGCTGCGCATCTTCGGCGGCGAAGGCCTGGTGCGCTGGATGAAGCGTTTCGGTATGAAAGAAGACGAGGCGTTGGAAGATCGCATGATCAGCCGCCAGATCGAAAAGGCGCAGCGCAAGGTCGAGCAGCATAACTTCGACATCCGCAAAAACCTGCTCGAATACGACGATGTCGCCAATGATCAGCGCAAGGTGATCTATCGCCAGCGCGATGAGTTGCTGGAAGAAGACGATGTTTCCGCGACCGTGGCCGATATCCGCGAGGATGTGGTCGACAACGTGGTGCGTCGCTATGTGCCTGCGGACAGCATTGATGAGCAGTGGGATATGGCGGGTCTCGAGCGCGAGCTGGAAAGCGACTTCGGCATGTCTATCCAGCTCAAGCACTGGCTGGAACGGCAGTCCGAAGCAGATGCCAACACTGTGCTTGAGTACGTGCGTTCGCTGGTCAACGACCTGTTCCTGAGCAAGGAGAAACAGATTGGTCCGGAAACCATGCGTCAGCTTGAGAAGCACATCATGTTGAGCGTGGTAGACAATGCTTGGAAGGAACATCTCTCTAGCATGGATTACATGCGCCAGGGCATCTACCTGCGCGGTTACGCGCAACAGGACCCCAAACAGGCATTCAAGCGCGAATCCTTCGATCTGTTCTCGCAGATGCTGGCGCGCATCAAGACCGAAGTGACCCAGATGCTCGCCCGTATCCGCATCCGCAGCGAGGAAGAAGTTGCTGCGATGGAAGCCGAACAGCAGCGCATGGCCGAACGCATGGCGCGCCAGATGCAGGCCAGCGGCGGTGGCGCACCCGTAGGCGGTGCGCTGGGTATGGAGACACCGGTACAGCAAATAGCATCACCGAAACCGGCGGTGACGGGTCCGAAGGTTGGCCGCAACGACCCTTGTCCGTGTGGTTCCGGCAAGAAGTACAAGCATTGCCACGGTCAGCTTAGCTGATCCCCTGGGTATCGTAGGTTGGGGTTTGCATCCCAACCTACAGTTCAATCCTCGCCGGGCGTCCGCTTGCGATGCGGCTCGGCATCCACAGTGATGTATTGCGGTTCTTCGATATCCAGACGCAGCGCCGTGAGCTTGCCACCCCACACACATCCCGTATCGATGCCGTAGATACCCAGGCCAGCGAAACGTCCCAATGCGGACCAGTGACCGCACACGATGCGTATGTCGCGTCGACGCATGCCGGGTACCTCGAACCAGGGATATATGCCGGGTTTCTGCGTGCCGGGTGCACCCTTACTTTCAAAATCGATGCGGCCACCGACATCGCAAAAGCGCATACGGGTCAAGGTATTGATCGAGGCGCGCATCCGCTCGATGCCTTGCAGGCGGCTCGACCAAGCGGCGGGCCGATTACCAAACAGATTCTTCAACAGGCGTGGGTGACGCGGGCTGGAAAGCTCCCGCTCGATTTCCTGCGCACTGCGTTGCGCCTGCTTGAGCGTCCAGGTGGGAGCCAGGCCTGCATGCACCATAGTCCAGCCCAGCGCTTCGTCGTGATGCAGCAGTTTCTGGTTGCGCAGCCATTCGAACAGTGTGTGGGCATCTTCGGCGAATAGTACTTCACGGAGCTCTGGATTAACGCGCGCCTGTGCATCTTGCTTGCGCAATGCAATTGCAAGCAGGCTGAGGTCGTGGTTGCCGAGCGTGACGATCGAACTGTCGCGCAGCGAATGCACTAGGCGCAGCGTGTCCAGCGACTGGCCGCCGCGATTGATCAGGTCACCGCAAAACCACAGGCGATCCTGCGCTGGATCAAAACGCAGTTTCTCCAGCAGTCGCTGCAATTCTGGATAGCAGCCCTGGACGTCGCCGATTGCATAAGTAGCCATCAGTGAGTCACCTCAAGGGCCTGCTGCGCACCGCACATCATCGGTGTTCCCCTTAGTGCAGCGTGCGCGGGATAGACAGGGTGAAGGTCGGGATAGATGCTTCGAAACGCGTTCCATCGTCGGCCACCATCTGGTAGCTACCTTGCATGGTACCTATCGCCGTTTCCAGTACCGCGCCGGACGTGTATTCGTAGTCGTCGCCCGGGCGCATCCATGGTTGCTCACCGACCACACCTTCACCGTGAACTTCCTCGATCTTGCCATTGGCATCCGTAATCACCCAGTGACGGGTGAGCAAGCGAGCTGGAACGACGCCGGCGTTACGCAGCTTGATCGTGTATGCGAAGACGTAACGATTTTCGCCGGGTGCCGATTGGTCCGGAACGAAACGGGTTTGGACCCGCACGTCGATCGAATAGGGGGATTTCTCGTTCATGGGGCCATTGTAAGGGTTAAGGCAACGCTGAATAAGTATCGCCGTCGTCATGACACCCTGCGGGCCTTCCAGGTGTCACCCCATCATTTTTAAATTCAACATGTTGGGGCCAGCCCTGTCTGTTCGCATCCCTTCGGCCCGTTGCCTCGACAGCCAGTCTGCCTTCGCCAACGGTCCTGTGGTCTGCGGACAGACAGGGCTGGTGACGACGGCGATACTTATTCAGCGTTGCCTTAAGCACGCTCGTGGGCAGCGTGCATCGCTTACGGCTTCGCACTCCCGATCATGGCGTTACAGCGCTGTCTTGATTTTGGCGAGTCGTACGAAATCGCCGGGTGAAAGTGTTTCCGCCCGCGCCTTGGGGTCAATGTCGGCTTGGCGGATCGCATCGGTGTCCATCCACTGGCGCAGTGCATTACTGAGTGTCTTGCGGCGTTGGGCGAAAGCGGCCTTCACAATATGGTGCACGCGCTCGGGATCGGCATCGTGCCGCGTCTCGGGGGCAAGCGGCACCAAGCGCACGACGGATGAATCGACTTTCGGCGGCGGCCGGAAGGCGCCGGGCGGTACGTCGAACAGCGGTTCTACCCTGCAGGCAAGCTGCAGCATGACGGATAGCCGTCCATACACCTTGCTGCCTGGTTCGGCGGCCATGCGGTCCACGACTTCTTTCTGCAACATGAAATGCATATCGGTGACGGCCGCTGCGTGCTCAACGCAGTGAAACAGGATTGGGCTGGAGATGTAATACGGCAGATTGCCGGCAATGCGCAATCGCGAAACACCGTGACATTTAGCCATTGCTGTAAAGTCGACCTGCAGCACATCGGCATGCACTATGGATAGCTCGCCCACGCCTGCCGCATTGGCTTGCAGGTTCGGGATCAGATCGTTGTCCAGTTCAATCGCCGTGAGCTTGCCGGCGGCGGCCAGCAATGGGAACGTCAAGGCGCCTTCGCCGGGGCCGATTTCCACCAGAAAATCGTCGGGACGCGGAGAAATGGCACTGACGATGCGCTCGATATAACGTCGTTCGTGCAGGAAATGTTGGCCGAAGCTTTTTTTGGGGCGTGCGCTCATGGGATTAGGGTTGGGCGGCCTGATGCCTGCGGGCCACGAGTTCCAATGCCATGCGCGCCGCGGCGATCAGGCTGGATGGATCGGCCCTGCCGCTACCTGCCAGATCGAGCGCCGTGCCATGGTCGACCGAGGTGCGGATAAAGGGCAGTCCCAGGGTGAGATTGACAGTGCGGTCAAACGCTTCGCTCTTGAGCACCGGCAAGGCTTGATCATGATACATCGCCAGCACGGCATCGTAGTGTTTGCGCTGCGCCGGAATGAAGGCGGTGTCGGCGGGCAGGGGGCCAAGCAACTGCATGCCTTGCTGGCGCAATGCTTCCAGTACCGGGATGATGGTGTCGATTTCCTCGCGTCCGAGGTGCCCGTTTTCACCGGCGTGCGGATTGAGGCCCAGTACGGCGATATGTGGTTCAGCGAAACCGAACTTTATGCGTAGTTCGTCGTGCACGATGCGCAATGTCCGCTCCAGCGAAACCGCATCGATAGCGGCGGACACGGCTTGCAATGGCAGGTGCGTGGTGGCCAGCGCGACGCGCAGTTCCGGGCTGGCCAACATCATCACCACGTCGGCATGGCTATGTGCAGCGAAGAATTCGGTGTGGCCGCTGAAGGGTATGCCAGCCTCATTGATGGAGGATTTCTGTAGTGGTGCAGTGACCACGGCAGCGTAGCGGCCATCCACGCAACCTTGTGCGGCCTCGGTCAAGGTGGCGAGGACGTGTTGGGCATTGTGCGGGTCCGGGCGGCCTGGCGTTTCCGCTGCCGCCAGCGGGATATGCCGCACGCGCAGGTTGCCTTGGGGGCGTGCGTCGGCGCTCTCGCCATCATCGTCGATGAGCCGGATGGTGATGCCGCAACGTGCCGCGGCGCGCTCAAGCAGGTCGCGATCGGTGATCGCAACGAAATTGGCCGCCAACGAGGTGGCGGCCAATCGGACAAGCAATTCAGGGCCGACTCCTGCCGGCTCGCCTGCAGTCAGGGCGAGCCGTGGTAATGCAGGGCTGTTCACGGCTTTCTCGCGAGGCGCAATGCCATTACGGAGAAGCCTTGTTGACGGGGCCGTTATTTGCGTCGCTGGGTTCCTGCAGTTCCGGTGCGAGGATCTTCACGTAGGCATCGGAACGTAGTTGACGTAGGAAATCGTCGTAGGCCTGATCAGCCTTGCGATTGCCAATGGCCTGGCGGGCCTGGTCGCGGGCCACTTCCTTGGTCATGTCCGTGCTGCGGGCGCCGAGGCGCTGCACGATGTGCCAGCCGGCCTCGCTCTGGAATGGCTGGGAAACTTCGCCGTCCTTGAGCTCGTCCAGCTTCTGGCCGATCAACGTGCCCCAGTCACCCTGCTGGAACCAGTTCATGTCGCCGCCCGCATTGGCGGTGGTGTCGTCGTTGGAGTTGTCCTTCGCCAGCTTGGCGAAGTCCTCGTGTTTGTTGACGATACGGTTGTAAAGGTCTTCGGCCTTCTGCTGGGCCTGGGTCGGCGAGAGCAGCTCGCTTGGGCGGATCAGAATCTGGCGCGCATGGTATTCAGTAACCATCTGCTTGCTCGGCGCACGCGTGCCGATGAGTTGCAGGATGTGGAAGCCGGTCGGGCCGTGCAGGATGCCGCTGACTTCGCCGTTCTTCAAGGAATCGACAGTATCGACAAAGGCCGCTGGCACCTCGTCCAGACGGCGCCAGCCAAGGTCCCCACCATCCAGTGCGTCCTGGGCGTCGGAGAAGCGGATGGCGGCGGCCTTGAAATTCATGCCGCCCTTGACGGCGGCAAGCGCCTGTTCGGCCTTGTTCTGGGCGGCTTGGATATCGGCGGCCGTAGCGCCACTGGGAATACTGATCTGAATATGCGCCAGATGTACTTCACCGGACTTGTAGCTGGGGCTGTTGAGCAGGTTGTCGATTTCGCTGTTGGTGACCGAGACCGAATCGTGCACGACATTCTGATGCAGCTTCTGCACCACAAGTTGGTCATGGAGCTGCTGGCGGAAGGCCGCGTAGCTGAGGCCGTTCTGCTCGACCGCTGCATGGAGCTGGTCCGGGGTCATCTTGTTCTGGGCTGCTACGTTTTGCACGGCCTGGTCGACTTCGGAGTCGGAGACGCGCACGCCCTGGTCATCGGCACGCTGGAGCTGCAGCTTCATGAGGATCAGGCGATCGAGCACCTGGCGGCGCAGCACGTCGATGGGGGGAAGCTGGCCCGGCTGGCTGGCATATTGCTGCTGGATCGTGGCAACGGCGTCGTTCAACTCGCTCTGCAGGATCACATTGTCCTCGACCACGGCCACGATCCGGTCGATGGGTTGCAGGCCGGTGCCGGTGTCCTGTGGTGATAAAAGTTGGGCCTGGGCCAGCGACGGCACCGCCGAGACGATCGTCAGCAGGAATAACGCAAAAATCTGCTTCATCAGTGAACAGCCTTCTGTCGCCGGTAGCGAGGGAAATTGACGATAATCCTGAGAAGCAACCGGGCCAGTCACCGCTCAGAGGGCGCCCGAACTGCCTGGGCGCGTTTATTGATAGCCAAGGATATCACGCCGCAGGACGCTATCCGTCTGGCCGCTAAACGCCCCTATGCCTTTGAATTCCAGCTCGAACATGACGGCGGTGTTGCTGCCGGGCCTGATCTGGCCTGGTGGCAGGGTGGCGATGACGCCGTCGTAGCCCGTTACATAGTGACGGGCTACGACGCTGACCTTCACGCAGCAACCCTCGTACTGCACGCCGGCGACGGCCTCCACCGTGCGTTTGTCCATGGTCGAGTAGGTCCAGTCGCCGATCAGGCGCCAGCGGTCCGTAAGCGGGTAGACCGCCGAGATGTCGTATTGTTCCAGCAGGTTCTGGCGGAAACGGTACGAGAAGTTGAGAACGCCATCGAAGCCAAGTCGGCGCTGCACCGTGAACGTACCCAGTTCGGTCTTGCGAGTGTTCGGGTTCCAGAGATATTCGGTGCTCATGGTCCACTGGTCGTTCAACTGACTGCTCAATTCAGCCACATAATCCGAGCCGCTCCAGTGGGTGGCTGCGGTGCCCGGAACCTGGACAAGCTGCGGCGTAAAGTAGCGAATCTGGCCGAATGTGGCAGACAGTCGTTCGACACCGCCATCGTCGAGCAGGCGTGAGGTGACGGCGGCCGTCAGATTGTTTGCATTCATTTGGCGATCGGCGCCCGAGAACTGATTCGGAGCAAACAACATCCAGTCATCAAATGCCATCAGGCTGGTATCGAACAGCGGCAGATTGTTCTGGTTGCGATACGGTACATACAGGTAATACAGGCGCGGTTCCAATGTCTGTGTGTAGTGGGTATCGAACATCGACGTACTACGTTCGAAAATCAGGCCCTGGTCCAGGCTGATGATCGGCAGAGAGCGGCTTGGATTGCTTTGCGTAAACGGTGAAGCGGTACCGGCACTGAGTGGGCTGTAAGCATTGTAGTTTTGATAGCCGGCATCAAGCGAGTACGCGGTATAGCGATACGCCAGTTTCGGGCGGATAAACCAAGCAGCCCCCTGGAAATCCGCATCGACGTAAGGGTTAAGGTCGATTCGGCTGCCTTCGACCATGTTGAACTTGTGGAACGACACCGCCTCGCTAGTCAAGCCCACGTCGTACCAGCGGGCAAAAGGAATATCCATATTGAATGTGGCGCGCGGTAGGCGTTTGTAAGGCTCCACGCTGTTTGGCTCGGCCGGATCCACATTTTGGTAAATATCGCCGCCGAAAGACGCGCTCCACCAATTACCGGAGCCATACAGGTACATGCTGGAATACAGCAGGCTTGTCGAGATAGTGAAAAGGTCGTCACCAAAATCGTGCAGGTAATTTTGATCCGATGCACGATTGATACTGGTGACGACTGCCCATGGCCCCCCAACGTTCGTTGTGTTGCTGAATTTGTATAGGTAACGCTGCTGACCTTGCGTATTGATCGAAGTCGGTGTGATTTTCTGGTCGTTATACAAATCATTGGGCAGGAATTCGAAATCAAATTCGCCCTTGGTCTTGGGGAATAGGTAACGAGCCTGGCCGGACAACATCGCGCCGCGCAAGGTGTAGTAGCGTGGAGTAAGCGTCGCGTCGTAATTGGGGGCTAAGTTGAAGTAATACGGAATCCGGAACTGATAGCCCGCGTAACCGGTGTGCTCATAGTACGGATACAGAAAACCGCTGGCGCGATCGTTGCTCAACGGAAACGACATGTACGGCGTATAGAAGAGCGGGAGCCCGAACACATTCATCGTGGCATCGCGAGCAACGCCACGGTTGGTGTTTTCATCAGTATCGATTTTCTTCGCGCGTATTTCCCAGATATGGCGACCGATGTCACAGGTGGAATACGTGGCTACGCTGTAGCGGTTACGGTTCGCATCAAGCATCTCGCCGCGTACAGCAGTGCCGTTGCCGTGCGAATCCAGTATCTGGAACCGCACATTGCCGGTGGCGACCCCGGTACTGTTGCTGGTGTTGCCGACGATGTGGTCGGCGGACAACAGATGCGTGGCTTCCTGATAATGGACATTGCCACGCGCGTCGTAGTCGGTGGTATCGCTGTTGTAGTCGGCGATGTCGGTGTGCAGTTCCTGGTCGGCACGGATCGTTTTCACGTGGCCAGTCAGGTGATAGATAACCTGGTCTGGGCTTTCGACATGGTCGGACCAGACATAGGTCTTGGCCGTGTCACGCAGGGACGAATCCTTGCTCAGGAAGGGGTCGTAAAACTCCAGCAGGCCGTTCGGTCGGCATAGCGCGAAATTGTCCGGGCGCGGAGGGCAAACGAACGTGCCCAGCGGGCAAACGGTTTCGGAGCCGTCCAGCGAGGCCTTGGCCTTTTTGTTCTGGGTTCCGGCCTGGACGTTCTGGCTGCTGATCAAGGCAGCAGCGGCAGCGATTGCCAGCAGGCAGCGTGGAGGCAAGTAGCGCAAGGGCGGCGTAGGCTTCACGGAGGGCAGTCAATCGGCGGCGAAGGGGCGTTAAGCTAACAGAAAGCCCCTTCGGTCGGCACGGGTTCCGGGAGATGATTCAGCATGAGCGGGCACAAACCTGACAAGACAGACGAGCAATGGCGCAAACGTCTGAGCCCAGAACAATATGCGGTGTGCCGTTGCTCCGCGACCGAGCCGGCTTTCAGCGGCAAGTGGTACCGACACAAGGAACAGGGGACGTATATCTGCGTAGCCTGCAAGGCGCCCTTGTTTGTGTCCGAAACCAAATACGATTCCGGCTCTGGCTGGCCCAGTTTCTTCCAGCCTGTTACGCGATCGGCGATTAGCCTGGTACAGGATGACAGTCATGGTATGCATCGCACCGAAGTGCGATGTGCGGCCTGCCAGTCGCATCTCGGACATGTTTTTCCGGACGGTCCGAAGCCTACGGGGCTGCGCTACTGCATCAACTCGCTGGCGCTGGATTTTGTGCCGATGAAGTGAGAAGTGACGTTAGCTTGATAAGAGCGCACCTGCGTGTGCGCTCACACTGGCTGCCAGCGCTGACAGGTCGTAACCGCCTTCCAGTGTGGATACCAGGCGACCATCCGCATGCACCCTTGCCAAGGCCACCAGACGCTCGGTGATCCAGGCGTAGTCCTCGGTCTGCAGGTGGATGTCGGCCAGTGGATCGTTGTAATGAGCGTCGAATCCTGCGGACACCAAAACCAGTTGCGGCTTGAACGCATGTAATCGCGGCAGCAACGCACCATCCCACCATTCGCGAAATTCGTAAGAACCGTCGCCAGGGGAGAGCGGGGCGTTGATGATATTTCCTGCGCCGCGCTCATCTTCGCTTCCGGTGCCTGGATAGAGCGGGGATTGATGGCTGGAAATGAACAACACCCGCGACTCGTGCTGAAAAATAGCCTGGGTGCCATTGCCGTGGTGCACGTCGAAATCGGCAATCGCCACGCGCTTGAGGCCATGCACCGCGATGGCATGGGCGGCGCCGACGGCAATATTGTTGAACAGGCAAAAGCCCATCGCAGTATCGGGCGTAGCATGATGCCCGGGTGGGCGCACCGCGCAAAAGGCGTGCGAGGCGGGGCCTTTCATCACTGCATCAATGGCTGCTACGACAGCGCCGGCTGCGCGCAGTCCGGCTTCCGCCGAAGCGGGGGACATCAGGGTGTCTTCATCCAGCCGCACCGTACCTGATTCAGGCGTCATGCCGAGGATGCGGTCGATGTGTGCTGCCGTATGCACGCGCAGGAGCTGTTCACGGGTCGCGCGTGGCGCTTCCACGCGATCCACCATTGCAAAGCGATCCTGGTCCAGCGCTTGCAGCACGGCACGCAAACGGGCTGGGGATTCGGCATGCCCCGGTCCGGGGTCATGCTCAAGGCAGACAGTATGCGTGTAGAGCTGCAGCATGCGGTTTAAGCTTTCGGCTTGCGGCGTCGCTCGCGTTGCCAGAGCACCTCACCATGACCGCCTGCGCGAGCCAGCACGCGCCCAAGTACGAACAGCAAATCCGACAGGCGATTGAGATAGCGTTGTGCCTGCGGGCGGATCTCCTCCACGCGATTCAATGCAATCACCTGCCGCTCGGCGCGGCGGCACACCGTGCGCGCCAAATGGCAGCAGGATGACGCCATGCCGCCACCTGGCAGGATGAAATCCTTCAGCGGTGGCATGGGGTCGTTGAAACCGTCGAGGGATGTTTCCAGTCGGGTGATGTCGGCATCCTCGATCATCGCCATGCCGGGAATGCACAACTCGCTGCCCAGATCGAACAGTTCGTGCTGCACCTGGACCAGCGTTTCACGCACAGCATCCTCGACGTCTTCGCAGGCGAGCACCATGCCGATGGTGCTGTTGAGCTCATCGACCGTACCGTAGGCTTCCACGCGTAGCGAATCCTTAGGTACTCGCGAACCGTCACCGAGCCCCGTCGTGCCGTCATCACCCGTGCGGGTGTAAATCTTTGAGAGCCGATTGCCCACGATCAGTGCTGTACTGGACGGTGATGCTGGGAGGCATGTGCCATCTGCACTGCCAGTACATGCAGCACGGCGCCGAGCCCCGCATACACGGCAGTGGTTTGCAGGAACGGCAGATACCAGTCGCCCAGATTCGCAAACCATGCTGCAAAGCTCTTCGGCGTCGGCACGTGATGGCTTAGCCAGTAGAAGCTGCCGTTGGAAATCACATAGCACGCCGCTTCGCTCACGAGCAGCACGGCGATCGCCATGCCCAGGGTGGAAAGCGTCAGACCGCGCTGGCGCTTGGCCAGCCAACTGCCGCCCATCCATAAAGCCCCGTAGGCGGGAATCAGGAACCAGTAGCCCAATGACACGCAGTAGTGGTCCCAGAAACGGATGCCCATGTGAGTGATCACGATGTCATCGATCAGCACTGCCTCGGCTATCAGCAGCGGGAAGATCCAGCGGGCCGAGCCATGCAACCAGAAACCGGCCAGAAAGAAGAGGCCCCACGACGCATCCCAGATATCGTGATGAAACAGCGACAGGTGGACACGGGTCGCCGCCATCACCAGGGCTAGCGCGGCAAAAACGCCAAAGCGCTGGGTCTGTGTCATAACCATAAGAAACTCCCTGAAAACCTGCGACCAATAATGAGGAGCCAAGTTTAGCCCAGTCGACGCGTCCCCGATATGCGAAGAATGCCGCCCAACGCGTATGATCTCGCGCATGAATCCCTCTGCTCCCTTTGCTCCCAACGGCACCATTCTGATCGTCGGCGGTGGCCTAGTTGGCGCCAGCCTCGCCATTGCGCTGGATGCAGCCGGCTGCCAGGTCACCCTGGTCGAAGCGGCCGCCCCGCGCGCGGATGCCCAGCCGAGCTACGACGAGCGCAATCTCGCGCTGGCGCGCGCCACGGTGAATGGATTGACCGCGATTGGTGTGTGGCCGTGGGTTGCTGCGCAAGCGACGCCCATACGCCATATCCATGTAAGCCGTGCCGGCGAATTCGGCAGCGCTCGGCTGGATGCGTCACGGCATGGTGTCGATGCGCTGGGCTGGACCTTGCCCGCACGCGAACTCGGCACGGGTCTGCTGAAAAGACTCGATACCTGCGAACGGCTCGTGCGGTTTGCACCTGCCAGTCTTGTCGGTCTGGAAAAACAATCTGCTGGCTGGCGCGCGCAGGTCAAGACGGAACAGGGCACACAGCACATCGACGCGGCCTTGCTGGTAGGCGCTGACGGCACCGAATCCTTCGTGCGCGCGCAACTCGGTATCAACGCGGATGTACACGATTACCAGCAAACCCTGTTCGTCTGCACTGTTACACCGGAACGTGATCCCGCCCATCGTGCTTGGGAGCGCTTCTCCGACGAAGGCCCCATGGCTATGCTGCCGTTAGCCGAGCGTCGCTGTGGCTTGGTATTGACGGTGCCATCGAAAACCGCAGCGGACGTTATGGCGCTGGATGACGCAGGGTTTATCGCGCTTGCGCAGCAGCGTTTTGGCTGGCGTTTGGGCAGGCTCACTCGCCCCGGCAAGCGTCACCCTTATGCCATCCGCCGGGTTGCTGCATGCAAGCTTGTCGCATCGCGTGCCGTGCTCGTCGGCAACGCGGCGCAAACCGTGCACCCCATCGGCGCACAGGGTTTCAACCTCGGCCTGCGTGATGCATTGACACTGGCCGAGCTAGTCGCTGACGCCGCCGATCCCGGTGCGTCCGATCTGCTCGATCGCTATGCCGCGCGCCGCGCACCCGATCGCGAAGGCACCATGGCGATGAGTCACGACTTGGTGCGCTTCGCCTGCATGCCGCAGCCCTGGCTGGCGCCGTTTCGCTCGCTGGCCCTGCTTGCTTATGACCGCGTCCCGCCATTGCAGCAAGCGATGGCGCGGCGAGGCATGGGTTTTCGTGGCGAGCCACCGCACGCCGTGCTGGAGCGGCTGCCATGAGAATCGTGCCAACCACGCAACGTCGAGGACCAGCGCTGGATGTTGCCGTCGTGGGCGGTGGCATGGTGGGTGCGGCAGCAGCGCTTGCCCTGAGCCGCGCGGGTTTCAGCACCGCGTTGCTGGAAGCGCACCCACCTTCTGCATGGCATGCACGAGATGAAGTGGATCTGCGCGTGGTGGGTCTGGCGCCATCGTCCATCGTTCTGCTGGAAGAACTCGGCGTATGGCCGTCCATTCGTGATGCACGCGCCTGTCCTTATGCGCATATGCACGTGTGGGATGCCGAGAATGGTGCCGCCATCGACTTTGATGCGGCGGATGAAGGCCGCGATCTGCTCGGTTACATCGTCGAGAACAACCTGGTGCAATGGACGCTGTGGCAATCGCTGGAAGCGGCTGGTGTGCAGCGGCTGTGTCCTGTCACGGTGAAGGACTTCGAGACTCGCGCCGATCGTGTGGTGCTTGAGCTTGCAGAGGGTGAAAGCCTGGCGGTGTGCGTGCTGATCGCGGCCGATGGCGCAAGCTCACCGCTGCGCGAACGCGCAAGCATAGCCACGCGCGGCAGAGATTATGGGCAGCGGGCAATCGTGGCGCATGTCACGACAGAACGCGAGCATGCGCGGACCGCCTGGCAACGCTTCCTGCCAACCGGTCCGTTCGCTTTATTGCCGTTGGCGGACGGACGTAGCTCGGTGGTGTGGTCGTTGCCGGAAGCCGAGGCGCGACGCGTGCAGTCGTTGGACGATGCAGCATTCCTCAACGAACTTGGCATCGCGAGTGATTTCCGGTTAGGTCGCATCACGGCCGCCACGCCGCGGGCGGCCTTTCCCTTGAGGTTGCAACTGGCGAACACCTATCAGGCCGATCGCTTTGTCTTGCTTGGCGATGCCGCCCATACCGTGCACCCGCTTGCAGGGCAGGGCGTAAACCTTGGCTTGCGGGACGTGGCCGAATTGCGCGATACCTTGGTTGCTGCGCGAGATGAAGGACGCGATATCGCTGGCGCTCACGTGTTGCGCCGCTACGCGCGTCGCCGTCGCAGTGCCGATACGCTCGATGCGTACGGTTTCGACGCGCTGGCTCGCATTTATGCCTGGCAATCGCTGCCGTTGACAGTGGCGCGTGGACTCGGCATGCGCATGCTCGATCGCCTGACGCCGCTGAAGCGGCGGATTGCTGCACACGCTGCCGGGCTTTGACCGGGTCGCGTCAACACTTGATGTCATCGAACCCAAACTTGAGGAATCACATCATGCGTTTCGTTCGACTGGGTTGTGTTGTCTTGCTTGCCGTTTTCAGTTTTGCTGCACACGCGAAGATGGTTCATCGCAATGTGGAGTGGACGCTGGATGGCACACATTTCAAAAGCGTGCTGGTCTACGACGATGCTGTCAGCACCAAACGGCCGGGCCTGGTGATGGTGCCGAACTGGTACGGTATGAACGATGCGGCCGTACAGAAGGCCGACATGATCGCCGGCAAGAATTACGTGATCCTGTTGACTGACATGTATGGCGAAACCGTCCGACCGCAACCTGGACACGCCGACCAGGCCAAGGCGGCCACCGAATCGCTGTATACCGATCGCACATTGATGCGCAAGCGCATCAATGAAGCACTTGCGCAACTGAAAGCGCAGGCCGGTACCGCGCCCATCGACCTAAGCAAGCTGGCCGCGATCGGTTTCTGTTTCGGCGGCACCGCGGTGCTGGACTTGGCACGCAGTGGCGCGGATGTGGCTGCCGTCGTGTCCTTCCACGGTGGCCTGACCACCGACGATCCCGCGCTGGCGAAAAACATCAAGGCGCGTGTGCTTGCCATGAACGGGGCGGACGACAAAGGCACCATGCCGGATGCCGGCAAGTTCATGGATGAAATGCGTGGCAGCCCCGCCGAATGGGAGTTCGTTGTGATCGGGCACGCTGTACACTGCTTTACGGAAGTTGGCGAAGATTCGTCATGGTGCAAATACGACGCAGGTGCGGCGGCACGTAGCTATCGCCTGATGCACGATTGGTTGGGGGCAGCCTTTAGTGGCAATCCTTAAGGCAGCGCTGCCTTAAATCTCGCCCGACACTATAGGGTTACCTCCGGATCAAGAGACAGGGATCAAGTCCGGGGTAACCCACCGACGCGGCTCTTCAGAACATTCGCTGCACCGAATAATCCGCCAGCGTTGCCAACGCATCACGGTAAGAAGACACCGGCAGCGATGCCAGCGCTTCACGCGCTGCGTACGCATGCTGCATGGCGCATTCACGCGTACGCTCGATGGCGCCTGACTCGCGAATCGCAACAACAATAGGGTCGAGTGAATCCAGTCCGCCATGCTCGATGGCATGACGCATCGCGCGCGCCTGGTCCGCACTCACGCGCTGCATGGCGTAGATCAGCGGTAGGGTGGGCTTGCCTTCGGCTAGATCGTCGCCGATGTTCTTGCCCAGGGTGCTGGCATCGCTTACATAATCGAGCAGATCATCCGCAATCTGGAAGGCATAGCCAAGCTGCATGCCGTAGCGACGCAGCGCAGCCATCTGGATCTCCGGCAGACCGCCCAGCAAGCCGCCCAGCTCGGTGGCTGCGGCGAACAGCACGGCGGTCTTGCGTTCGATGACCGCCAGGTAGGCGGTCTCGTCCACATCGGCATTGCCGATATGGAGCAACTGCAACACCTCGCCTTCGGCGATGGTGTTGGTCGTGTCGGCCAGGATGCGCATGATGCGCATATCGTCCAGTTCCACCATGAGCTGGAACGAGCGCGAATAGAGGAAGTCACCCACCAGCACACTGGCGGCATTGCCCCATAACGCATTGGCGGTCTTGCGGCCACGGCGCAGGCCGGACTCGTCCACCACGTCGTCATGCAGCAGCGTGGAGGTGTGGATGAACTCGATGACCGCGGCCAGCTTCAGGTGTTTGTCGCCGCCATAGCCGGCGGTCCGGGCGGCAAGAGCATGCAGCATGGGGCGCAGGCGTTTGCCGCCCCCGGCAATGATGTGGTCGGCGATCTGATTGATGAGCGCCACGTCCGAGGCCAGCCGTTGACGGATCAGGGCATCGATGCGCTGCATATCGCCTTCGGCTAGCGCACGCACGCTGGCAAAGTCGCGTACGGGATCGATGGTCTGGAGAACAGATGAGCTCATGCGGCTGGAACTGGACATTAGGTTCCTAATTATAGAGGCCGCGGCTACCCTACGTGTGATTCCAGCCAAATTTCCCCGATCAAGGCTGGCCGGGGCTTGTCTGCTGCCGGACGCTGAGCATGGGTCGCTAGTGAGTACTCACGGTCAGGTCCGTCCTCACTCACGCTACCATGGCGCCACTTGTCCGGATGGAAGGGACGAATGATGACTGAGCAGTTTGATCTACTGGTGGTAGGTGGCGGCATCAATGGCGCAGGTATCGCCCGGGATGCGGCGGGGCGTGGCTTGTCGGTCTGTTTGTGTGAGCGCGACGATCTGGCTGCGCATACCTCCAGCGCCAGTACCAAGTTGATCCATGGCGGCCTGCGTTACCTGGAGCAATACGAATTCGCCCTGGTTGGCAAGGCGCTGGCAGAACGCGAAGTGCTGCTGCGCGCCGCCCCGCACATCATCTGGCCGCTGCGCTTCGTCCTGCCGCATCAATCGCATCTGCGCCCAGCCTGGATGATCCGCCTCGGGCTGTTTCTTTACGACAACCTGGGTCGCGGTCGGCGCACCTTGCCAGGGTCGCGGCGCGTGAACTTGAAACATCACGAGTCTGGGCCGCCGCTGCGTGACGAGTTTCAAACCGGCTTCATCTATTCCGACGCATGGGTGCAGGACGCACGGCTGGTGGTACTCAATGCCATGGATGCCATGGAGCGTGGCGCGACGATCTACACCCGCACACGTTGCGTGAGCGTTAGCCGTGATGCGGATGGTTGGACCGCAGAGCTGGAATCGGCGCACGGTGGGCGATCGACGGTTACGGCCAAGGTGCTGGTCAACGCGACTGGGCCGTGGGCGGTGCAATTCCTCGATCAGGTCGCCAGGATAGGGCACGACCATGCGCTGCGGCTGGTCAAAGGCAGTCACATCGTCGTGCCGCGCTTGTTCGAGCACGAGCACGCGTACATTTTCCAGCAGCCTGATCGGCGCATCGTGTTTGCGATTCCCTACGAACATGATTTCACCCTCATCGGCACCACGGATGTCGAGTACCGCAGCGATCCGTCCGCACCGCATATCGATGACGAAGAGACCCACTATCTCTGCGATGCGGCAAATCGCTACTTTAAGAAAACCATCACGCCAGCCGATGTGGTGTGGAGTTACAGCGGTGTGCGCCCCTTGCTGGATGATGAGCAGGGCAATGCCTCGGAAGTGACCCGCGATTACCTACTGGAGCTGGATCAGCAAGGCGCGCTGTTGCTCAATGTCTTCGGCGGCAAGCTGACCACGTACCGCAAACTAGCGGAGGAGGCGATGGATCGGCTCGCGCCATGGCTGCCGAATGCATCGGCAGCCTGGACCTCCAAGGGACATCCGCTCCCCGGTGGCGAATGCCAGGATGTAGATGTCTTGCAGCGCGAATTGCAATCGGCCCATCCGTGGTTGCCGCCGTCATTGGCCTGGCGCTTGGTGCACAGCTATGGCAGCCGTACCATGCGTATCCTTGGGCAAGCGCGTTCCTTGCAAGATTTGGGCGAACATTTTGGCGGCCATCTGTATCAAGCGGAAGTGGATTATCTGCGCGCCATGGAATGGGCCGTCGATGCACGAGATATTCTCTGGCGCCGCAGCAAGCTCGGCCTGCGCTTCAACCCGGAACAGGTGGCGTGCCTGACGGCGTATCTCGCCGATGCGCCGCCGCGCCATCCCATACATGGGAATCAAAAAAAATGCTTTCCCGCCTTGTAGCGGGAAACTAGCCACATCACCGCGAGAGGAAAGACATGTCGAACCATGCAGTCAACTTGTTTATCGCAACATTAATCATGCGGCTCATGAAGGGAATACAGCCATGAGCCGCCAGGGAATCGGCGAGCTGATTTCTGAAGCAATCGCCGTCTTCATCATCATCGCTTTCGGTGACTCGGTCGCCTGCATGTACGTGCTCTACGACCCAAGCCCGTATGCAAATGCCTATTGGGGAGTTTGCATCGCTTGGGGTCTGGCAGTGACGATTGCGATCTACGTGACGGGCTCCGTTTCTGGCACGCACGCTAATCCCGCGGTGACATTGGCACTAGCGACATTCCGCGGATTCCCATGGAAAAAGGTGATTCCCTACAGCATTGCGCAAGTGGTTGGCGGATTTATCGGCGCGACCGTGGTGTATCTGCTGTTCTCGCCAGTCATCGATCACTACAACCAAGTGCACCAGCTAACGCGTGAAGCAGGTGGTGCCGCGGGCGTGTTCTTCACGCATCCAGGCTTGGCCATTACACCCATGCATGCGCTGTTCGACCAGATCGTGCTGACGGCTTTCCTGCTGTTCGGCATTTTTGCGATTACCGAGCAATACAATGAAATGGCGCCGGGTGCGAACTCCGGTGCGCTCATCATCGGCTTGCTGGTGGCCACTATTGGCGCCTCGATGGGTTACCTCGAAGCGTGGGCGATCAATCCGGCGCGCGACTTCGGCCCGCGCCTGTTCGCGTATTTCGCCGGTTGGGGTTCCTCCGCTTTGCCGGCGCCGGACAACTACTGGTGGATTCCCATCGCCGGTCCGTTGATCGGCGGTGTCATCGGCGGCGCGGCCTATCAATGGCTGATCTATCCCTTTCTGCCCGCGCGCCAGCGCGTTCTGCTGCCGCAAGCAGGCAATGCAAGCAAGCAGGTCGTGGCCGATCCCACCCATTGAATTCGCCCAGCGACCGTCGGCATGTGTTTGCCCCGGACATGACTGATTTTCACAGGAGCCGCTTCATGGACAAGTCTTACATCCTGGCGATCGACCAAGGCACGACAAGCTCACGCGCCATCCTGTTCGATCGTGCAGGAAGCATTGTCGGCATTGCGCAGCGCGAATTCGGGCAGATCTTTCCGCAGCCAGGCTGGGTCGAACACAAACCGCGCGAGATCATGACCAGCGTGCTGACCACCATTACCGAGGTGATGAACAATGCGCAGGTCGATGCGCATGTCATCGCTGCCATCGGCATCACCAACCAGCGTGAAACCACGGTGGTGTGGGACAAGGCAACCGGGCAGCCCGTCTACAACGCCATCGTGTGGCAGTCGCGCCAGACGCGTGACATCTGCGATGAGCTGATTGCCGCCGGTCACGACAAGATGGTGCGTGCAAAGACCGGCTTGCTGATCGACGCCTATTTCTCCGGCACCAAGGTGAAGTGGATCCTCGACCACGTTGAAGGTGCGCGCGAGCGGGCCAGGCGCGGCGAGCTGTTGTTCGGCACCATCGATAGCTGGGTGATCTGGAACCTCACCGGTGGCAAGGCACACGTTACCGACTACACCAATGCTTCGCGCACGCTCATGTACAACATCCATGAGCAACGTTGGGATGACGAATTGCTGGTCATGCTCGACGTACCGAAAGCCATGCTGCCCGAAGTGCGTTCCTGCAGTGAAATCTATGGCAAAACCCTGGGTCAGCACTTCTTCGGCCTGGAAGTGCCGATCGCCGGTGTTGCTGGCGATCAACAAGCCGCCTTATTCGGCCAGGCCTGTTTCGAACCGGGTATGGCCAAGAACACCTACGGTACCGGCTGCTTCATGCTGATGCATACCGGTGAGAAGGCGGTTACTTCCCGCAACGGTTTGCTTACCACCATCGCTTGGGGGCTGGATGGCAAGGTGGAATATGCCTTGGAAGGCAGCATCTTCGTGGCTGGCTCGGTGATTCAGTGGCTGCGCGATGGCTTGCGCATGCTCGGCAAGTCCAGCGATTCGCAGGAATACGCCGAACGCGCAGGCACCCATGAAGGCGTCTACATGGTGCCTGCGTTTGTCGGCCTCGGCGCACCGTATTGGCGCAGCGATGTGCGTGGCGCCGTGTTCGGCCTCACGCGCGGCACCACCAAGGAGCACTTCATCCGTGCCGCCGTCGAATCGATGGCCTATCAGACACGTGATGTGCTGGCAGCGATGGAAAGCGATGCTGGACTGAAATTGAAAGAACTGCGTGCGGATGGCGGCGCCATTGCCAATGAATTCCTGGGCCAATTCCAGAGCGACATCCTCAACGTGCCGGTGCTACGGCCGAAAGTGGCCGAAACCACTGCGTTGGGCGCGGCGTATCTGGCGGGCCTTGCTACCGGATTCTGGTCCAGTCGCGAAGACATCGCGCGGCATTGGGCAGTCGATCATCGCTTCGAGCCGGCGATGCCGGAGGCAAAGCGCGAAGCGCTTTACGCGGGTTGGAAGCAGGCCGTGGAAGCCACGATGGCTTTCAAGATTTGAGAGATGGATGGGATGAGTGAGGGTCCCAACATCGGCGCCCTGATGCTGGTCCAATGGGATTGGCCGAATAACATGGCTAGGCTCTGGCACAAGCCATGTATCATGACGGGCAATGAGCCTATGCTTGAGGCTCTGCAGGGTCCGGATACGCCTCCGGGCATCCCGCACCTCCGCGTCGTCCCAGTGAAGACCGGGATCCAGTGACTATTCCAGCCATTGATACGCGGGTCCAGCACGATGCAGTCCTGGCGCTCATCCGGAAAACCTTTGTCCAGAATCAGTTTTGAGGTCATTCATGGCACGCGGTATCAATAAAGTCATCCTGGTCGGCAACCTCGGCGCCGATCCCGAAGTCCGTTACACCGGCAGCGGCACAGCGATCACCAACCTGCGCATCGCCACCTCGGAGCAGTGGACCGACAAGCAGACCGGCCAGAAGCAGGACCGCACCGAATGGCATCGTGTGGTGCTGTTCGGCAAACTCGGCGAGATCGCCGGCGAATATCTCAAGAAAGGCCGTCAGGTCTATATCGAAGGCTCGCTGCGCACCAACAAGTACACCGACAAAGACGGCATCGAGCGTTACACCACCGACATCATCGGCAATGAGATGCAGATGCTTGGCGGTGGCGGCGGTGAAGGCGGTGGTGGTTACCCGCAGCGTTCGCAAGGTGCTGATGCGCCGCGCCGTGGTGGTGACGATTTTGGTGGTGGCGGTGGCAATTACGGCAATGCGCCGCAACGGCAGCCTGCACCCACACAGGACGGTGGTCCTGTGCTCAACAACAACTTCGATGACGACGATATTCCGTTCTGACTCGACAATCGTCAGACCAAGCAACCAATCCTTGGCCAACCTAACGGCGGTCTTTTTTGATCACGTGCAGCCGACGAATGGGATTTCGATCAGTTTTTCTTGCGGAAAACTTACGATAGAGTGACGGCCTGGTTACAGCATCCGTGACTAACAATTAAAACATGAGAAAAATCTTACACTTCCACATACCCAAGACAGGCGGGTTAGCTATACAGCACTATTTCGTGGAGCGTCTCGGGAAGGAGCATGTGTCGGATACCATTTTAGGCCGTCGCCTGAAAGACGCGCTGGTGCAATTTAGCCACCTTGACGTCGTTAGTGGCCACTTCTTATTGCAGCATGGAGATAGTCTTCCTCAAGACAGGTGCTGCATGACTGTTCTACGTAACCCCATTGACCGCTTTTTATCAGAATATTTCTACCACAAAAGCGATGGTGCTGAACGTCTGCTTGATTCACGGCGGCATGTTTTAAGTCTTGATACCTATTTAGAGCAACTCTCGCTCAACGAGCAGGAGGCCATGGCGATACAGATTGGAATGCTCTACTCGCTAGGGACATCTTCACGAACCATCCTTTCGCTGGAAGAGAAGTTTACGGCAGCGATCAAGGCCATCGATTCCTTCGAACTGATTGGGGTACAGGAAGAGTTGGAGGACTTTGCATGCATGCTGGATGCTAGATTTGGTTGGGAACACGTCCCACTAAAACTGAAAAATGTTACGTCGCAGAGAATTAAAACCGAATCGCTGTCGCCGCAACATACGCAGAAGCTTCGCGCGTTCTTTGCGCATGAACTTGAGCTCTATGAGTACGCAAAATCTCGCTTTCAAGCATCCCGAAGGGAATTTATCAAACGGTCAATAGCGGGGGGGCTTGATAAAAACACGGAAATCGTCGCTTCCAGTCCTATGCCATGTGAAGAATCTATCTGCGATCAACACACGACAGAGTTTGGCGATAAGCGCTGCTCGATTGAGGAAGTGTGCATCACCGGAGAGAATTCCGGGGCTTCCATGGTCATGATCGGAGAATATTTTGATATCTCTCTCAAAATTAAGGCGGCTAATGCCATCGATACGCTAAATGTCAGCATTGCCATTAAGGACGAACGTGGCCTGCTTATATTTAGTACCAATTCAATGCTGCTTGGACACATCTACTCACTTAGTCGGGGTGAATATGTTGTGCACTTCAAGATATTTAATCGGATGCCAAGAGGTAGTTATTATATAGATACTACCTTGATGGCAGGAGAAAACCAATATATAGGTTGTTTTCATTCGTGCGAAAACATTGCATCCTTCACCGTATACGATAGTGCCGTTATGCACTTCGAGGGGCATATATTCATGGACGCCGATGTTTCTTTGGCGTCTACGGGTGATTCTATATATGAACACAAGCCCTATGTGGCGGCAGCTCACCAAGTAAGGTCATTTGGACGTAACAATAAAAAATTACACCAATTCAAGTCCAGTGTCCTTCCCGCGGCGCGCATAGAAAATTTCTTTCCTGGCATGGATATGTGCATACCCATGCGTCTTGAAAATACCGGCGATGAGACATGGGCGGCCTACGGACGACAACCTGTGGCACTCACTTATCGCTGGTTAGCAAAGGATGGAGAGATTGTGGTTGCAGATGGCCTGCGCACACGTCTTCCAGCCGATGTTCTTCCTGGCATGGCCGTTATCGTTCCGATGCAAATCAACGTGCCTGCTGAACCACAGTCATTACAGTTGATGGTTTCATTGGTTCAAGAGGCGGTTGCCTGGTTTGTCGATAGGAATCCAGATGCGGCGTATATCATGCCTGTAGAGCTTGTCTGAGCGGAGACATCCAACGTTTGTGGCCGAGCAGTCGACGCCAGCCATGCTCCCACGATCGTTTCGATCATGTGCAGAGCGTGTTGGCCGAAATCGTGCCCGCTGTAGAGCGGGACATCGCTTGTTTGTGTGGCAATCCCAACATGGGCGATGCCGCATTCAATGCACTGAAGGAATTCGGTTTGCCGATTCCGTGGATTCGTCGCGAGAAATACATTTCTTCGCTGATGCCGATGGGGTGAGCGAAGGAGGCACTTGCCTCCAGCTAAGGTGTTTACCTGATACCGGATTTTCACTTTGTAGATAATCTTAGCGGTGCTCCAACACCCATCTCTGGTACATACACTCTCCCTACTCCTTCGGCCCACACCGTGTTGACCGAGGTTGCCACCATACCGAGACAGTGTTACTGCAAATCGGTCTCCTGCTCGCGGAATTGACGGCGCCGCGTTTAGAAGCCGCCATGCAGTCCTGGTGCAGCGCCAGCCGCCTCTTATCAGCCTGCTGCGCCGACAAGCCCACACGCACTCATTCATTGCTAATTAGGAGTAACCCCCCCCCCCCCCATGAATAATCTTAGTTCTCGCGTTAATTTTGATCCACGTGTGGGATATCCCGAGCAACCACCTGCATCCATCCAATCCGCCGACGCACTGCGCGCGGCACTGCAAGCTGAACCGTGCAAGCTAGATGTGCGGACGTGCGCACGCTGGTTCGAAAAAATGGAAGACTCCGATCTGCCTACGAAGGCTGATCTCGAGCTGCTCGCGGAGAAGCTCCCCGAGCTTGTAAGCAACTCAGACCAGTACACATGGCATAAGGAAACGTATATCCAATGGAGTTCGCTATTTCAAAAAGTCGGGAACGCCCCTGATTGCCAGGAACAGTTGAAATCGTTATTAAACATCATGGCCGACTGGTTGAAGGGCCTGCCGGAAGGATTGAGTCCTTGTACCGCGTCCACCCTCCTTAACAACCTGCAGGCGATGCCATCTGCCGTTAGCACGGAGGCGGTACTGCAGGCTATGGCCCGGTACATTTCCCAGGAACCATTTTTATCCGACCAATCCATCACTTACGCTCTGTTCGTGCTGCAAAACATGCCGCAGATGGACGGCACCGACGCGGTGCTGCAGGCCATAGCCTGGCGCATTTCCGAGTCCACCACTTTCTCTGCCTGTGACATCCTCGAAGCCCTGGGTAATATGCGAAACATGCCGCAGATACCTGGCACCGAGGCCGTACTGCGGGCCATAGCCGGGCAGATTTCCCTGGCCCGCTCTTTCTCTGGCCAAGACGTCGTCTGCGTCCTGTCTGAGCTGCAAAACATGCCGCAGTCGGCAGGCACTCAGGCGGTGCTGCAGGCCATGGCCCGGCATATTTCCAATACACGCTCTTTACCTGTCCAAACCATCGTCTACGTCCTGTCTGGGCTGCAAAACATGCCGCAGACGGCTGACACTGAGTCGCTGCTGAAGGCCATAGCCTCGCACATTGCCAAAGCCCCCCCCTTTATCTGCCCAAGAAATGGGCAATGCCCTGTCTGGGCTGCAAAACATGCAGCCGACGGACGGCACTCGCGCGGTGCTGAATGCCTTGGTTAGGTGTAAGAAACACATCAACGCCGCCGATTTGGGCAATATCCGTCCGAAAACCTATCTGGCCGAGTGTATAGGCAGCGTGGGAAATCATCTCACCAACGCCGATCCCTCGGCAGTATCTTTAATCATCCAGATCAGTAGCGCATTGGACCTGCCACTCAGTCCGAAAGACCTCACGCCTGATACATATCCCAAGACGATTTTTCAGTTACAACCCCTGCGAGTACGACAACAGTACGTCAGCCACTCAGCGCAGCTACTTGGTGGCGGCCCTAGGCGACCGTAGTTCCTTGCATTGTGGTCGCATTGTGACCACAATTAGGCTGTGTAATTTGTTCTGGGAGAGTGGGCTATGAGCGCCACCGCTGATACCTATGTCCGAGCCCGTATCGACTCCGTCACCAAGGAACGCGCCGCTGTCGCCCTTGGAGCGATGGGGCTATCAATTTCCGACGCCATCCGATTACTGATGTTGCGGATTGCTGACGAACGCTGCCTACCTTTCGATGTGAAGGCGCCTAATGCTCCCACACAGAATGCAGCACACCATGGTTTGTAGAGTAAAGGTGCGCTATGAGCAGTAAGCCCAAAAAAGTGATACACGGTGTTGAGCTGATGCCCAGGCCGATCATCCACCCGAAGAAGACCGTAACCGTCGCCACTCCGGAAGGTCGGAGTGAGGTTATTCGCGCCGTCCGGAAAGTCATGTCCACACACGACAAGGTACTCAGGGCACTCAAGGATAGATGAATGCTGGATCTCGAATATGTGATCGCCGTACATGACGAAATCCTTGCGAAATACGGCGGCCTCCCTGGTTTTGCCAATGGTGGACGTGGTGGCGTTGAGGCGGCGATACAGCGTGTTGAAAACCATGTTTTCTATGCCGACCTCAATGATGTCTTCGGTATCGCCGCAGCGTACGCGATAGCTATCGCCCGTGGCCATGTGTTCAATGATGCAAACAAGCGTACGGGGCTAGCTTGTGCGCTGACTTACCTTGAGGCAGAAGGGATAGTTATTGGGGAGTTTTCGAACCTTGAAGAGGTCATGGTGGATGTTGCGCAAGGAACCGTTGATCAAGAGGAGTTTGCCGAATATCTCGGTACGATCTGGCGAAGGTCACAAGGCCCAGAATAATTGGGCAAGCCGCCCAGAGTGTCACATCAAGCCCGACCTGCTGCTGGTTCGCCAAAGGAATTCTGACACTTTCCAGAATAACGCGGCTTGGTCACGCAGCGAACTTTGGGGCTGACGGAATTTTTGGCGGTTCCGGCTTACACCCCCAAATCGGTCTCCCGCTCGCGGAATTGACGGCGCTGCGTTTAGAAGCCGCCATGCAGATTCTGGTGCAGCGCCAGCCGCCTCTTATCGCCCTGCTGCGCCGACAAACCAACGCCCACTAGGGATGCTCTGATTTATTCCTCGTTTCTGGCATGCTACCGCCATCGCCTTATTTAGCCACGCCATGAAGCAAACCACGTTCGCCTCACTGAACTACAGCACCAAAAAGCGGCAGACACGCCGAGAGAAGTTTCTGGCGCAGATGGAGCAGGTGGTGCCATGGAAAACGCTGGAGAAAGTGATTGAACCGCACTACCCGCGTGAAGGTCGCCGTGGTCGTCCACCGATACCGCTTGGCACGATGCTACGCATTCACTTCCTGCAGCAGTGGTACGCCCTGTCCGATCCCGGGATGGAAGATGCGCTGTACGAGATCGAGCCGATGCGGCGCTTCGCTGGGATGGAACTGAACGAACAGGCCATTCCGGATGAAACCACGATCTTGAAGTTCCGTCGTCTGCTGGAAAAGCACGATCTGGCCACTTCGCTGCTAGCGAAGGTCAATGCGCATCTGGAACGTCGTGGCTTGTTGATGCGGAAGGGAGCGATCGTGGACACCACCATCATCGAGGCGCCGAGTTCCACCAAGAATCAGGACAAGGAACGTGATCCAGAGATGCACCAGACGCGCAAGGGTCAGCAGTGGCATTTTGGCATGAAGGCGCACATTGGCGTGGACATGCAATCGGGTTTGGTGCACACGGTGACGTGCACAGCAGCGAACGAGGCCGACATCAACGAGGCCGTCAAACTGCTGCATGGCAAAGAAGAGATGGCGTTTTCCGATGCGGGTTACACCGGCGTAGAGAAGCGCGAGGACGTGAAGGACAGGGACGTGGAGTGGCAGGTCGCGGCCAAGCGCGGCACGGTGACTGGGTTGCCGGAAGGCAAACTCAAGAAAGCGACCAAGTGGTTGGAATACCTCAAGGCGGCGATTCGCTCAAAGGTCGAGCATCCTTTCCGTATAGTGAAGCGGCAGTTTGGCTAGGTGAAGGTTCGCTACCGGGGACTAGCGAAGAACACCGCCCAAGTGAAGACACTGTTTGCGCTGTCGAATCTGTGGATGGCGCGACACAAGCTTATGGCGATGACAGGGAAGGTGCGTCCGGTGGTTGGGTAATAAGGGGTAAAGACCCCTGCATGGGGCACTTTTTAGCCCATTCTGTCGAAAATAAGGCAATTTTCGTTAAAAATTCACTCATCTGTTTGATAGTGAGTGGGCGTTTAGACGTCTGAACACTAATTGTTCAGAGCATCCCTAACTGACTGTTTATTAGGAATAACCCACTATGATTAATAACGTTCAACCCGTTAATCCTTATCAACACCTGGTACCTGTGCCGGGTACCATGCAATCACTCGCCGGTAACGACCTAGCGCAGATAATCGGTGGCGACCGTAGGCTACCGTAGTTCTCCGGTATAATACATCGTTTTCGCACGCTGGTCGCACCCTCACCCCAGCCCCTCTCTCCTTCGAGGGAGAGAGGCTCATGCCCTACTCACCCGGCCTGACATCGAAAAAAGTGTGTGATCAGATGCGCTAAGATCGCGGAGCGTGTTGAAACCTGCAGGCTGTAAAGTTTCCGCCGATATTGGCTTTTACCGGAATACAAGGCTCGGTCGAACGTGTAAGTCCCCAGTAATGTTGAACATCGGTGAGAATGTGCGGATTTTTATCTTGCTGGTAAAGGACGTATATCTTGTTTGAATGGGCTATGACATAGGTGGCTTTTTCAAACAGACGGGTCCCTATGACGCCGCCGTCGTCTATCGTGACAAAATGCGCTGCGTCAGGCATGAGTGTAAAGATGAATGAAATGGGTGGGTCACCGGCCGCGCCAACAATGGTGGCATCTCTCGCGTCAAGCGTGGTTTGGGTGCTCAGGACGGCCCCCGAGTAGGAGGTCCGCATCCAGTCTGGATATTTAGTCGTTAGCATGATGCTCAACGACACTACGATGAATAGAGAACCTGGAACTATTGGGTGAGCAAATTTAGGTGATTTCGTTTTAAAGCTGAGAAAGATCGCTAATAAGAGAGGCGACAGAGTTTCCAGCGGCATGGCGTAGCGGTAAATGGAAAACATGCGCAGCCATAGCAGGTAAGAAGCTAGGAAAAAAACCGCCATGGCGCATGCATATTTGCGCACGGAAAGATGCTGGGTTGACGATGGCTTTGAAGCGGCAGTCATGGCGAGTCGAAACACGCATCCAACCGCGCCAATTAAACCTGCTAGCACGCGACCGTCGGCGAAATCGACCTCGGTGACCAAGTCGTGGTTAGGTACTAACCAGAAAACGGGGTAGGCAATCCATTGGAGCACGGAGTGTGGAAAAAAGCGCAAGTCAGTCATCATGGTGGAGGACCACCACGGTGAGTGAAAGATGTCATTGAAATAAGGAAAAAGTGGGTTTTGATACTGGAGGGTCAAATAGAAGAACCACCAGCCTCCGGAAACTAGCACGCCAACCGTGCCTGAAACGACAGCCAGCAGAATTCCACGAACAGTTCGATTAACGATCAATAGCGTTACTGCGGCCGCTACGATGAATATCGCGCTGGTAAGTTTAAAGCCTGTCGCTAGGCCAAATAAGAAAAAGCCGACACAGAGACTTTTATTTTTTGAATCATCAATCAGATATTTAGAGAAAAAAAACAGGCCGGCAATGGTTAGGTAGGTTTGGGGGATGTCATTGAATGTGGTGCCCACTTCGGATATCAATGCCGATCCGGAGCAGGCGGTAATCCAGGCGAGGCGTATCACCCATGTGTTTATCGCGGTCCATTGCCTGGCTTGCTCGAATAGTAGCCAGAGCAGTAACCATAATATGGCGGCTTGGCCGCCTTGGATGAAGGCGACAATTTTCGGGTAATGCAAAAAAAAGTGTGCCAATTGATAGTAGAAAAAATCGGGCGCTGGATTGAAGTACCATTGTGCTGTCCCGCCCACGTCCATGTCATGGCGATGATTAAAAAATGCAAAGGCGTTATAGATGTGGTAGTTCTGCAAATCCCAGTTGGCATCCTGGCCCAAGCGGACGCTTAACAGGCCGGCCACAACGGTGAGTGCAAGGAGCAATACCGCATTTTTTACGATCACATGCTGATCAAAAAAAAGCTTTGTGTTTTTCAATAAGTTTTTACCAAAATCCATACGCTTATGCTCGTGTTTTTCTGTTTTTGCTATTCATAACCTTGGGGTGGCCGGTTTAAGATTAATGCTGTGGATTTTATTTTCCAGGAATTTCATCGAACAAAAGATTCTATCTTTAGTGTGAAGTCGTGGGTTTGGAGTCTGAGGTATCAGCGCGTTTTTTGGTCGGTCGAAATTTCAGCTGCCTATGCAGGATTTTCAGGCATACAGGTATCTTTCAAGCTACCCCACCGCATCCCAGCTTTCGCTGGGATGACCGAGCGAAAAAACGTGGGATACCTCAGGTTCGGGGTTTGTTTGCTTATCTGTAAGGCTAGTTTTCACGCTGCAGATGTTTTTCAGATTCTGATGCAATGTTCAGGTAAGAAAGGAGTTTCATTTCCTGCCGTCCGCGGGTAACGGTATCTACAATCAGTCCGCAAGCCAAGCTCAAGAAACCAAGCAATTGGATGCCCGTAACCAGCACTGCGGTGGGTATTCTCGGGACTTCACCCGTTCTGAAATAGGTAAAAAATAACGGTGCGGCCATTCCCCAGGCAATCAGGCTCAGTAGCCCAGAGATGCTCCCAAAAAACGCTAATGGCCGCTCGGATTTATAAAGACGGATAATCATGGAAAGAATTTTGTAGCCGTCCTTGTAGGTCGATAATTTGCTCGACGAACCTTCCGGGCGAGCGGAGTATGGAGTGTTCATTTCCCCCCAAGGCATTCTCAATTCCAATGCGTGCACGGTCAGCTCCGTCTCGGTTTCAAAGCCGGTAGACAATGCCGGAAATGATTTGACATATCGTCGGGAGAAGACTCTATAACCTGACAACATATCTGAGAAATGACCATTGAAAATTAGGCTGACGCATCCGGTCAACATGCGATTGCCAAGCCTGTGCCCGCGACGATAAGCAGCAGCCTCGTTATCTTTGCGCACGCCCACCACCATGTCGAGACGATGGCTGAGGAGGTATTGAATCATTCCTGGAGCGCTTGCGGCGTCGTAGGTTGCATCACCATCAACAAGGACGTAGATATCGGCATCTATGTCAGCGAACATTCGGCGTACAACATTGCCTTTTCCTCTTAGCTGCACGAAGTGCACTTCCGCTCCAGTCGCCCTTGCCACCTCAGAAGTCTTGTCCGAGGAATTGTTGTCAAAAACGCAAATTCGAGCTTGGGGTAGCGCTTCGCGAAACTGGCGAACCACGGAGGGGACGGCTATTTCCTCGTTGTAGCAAGGCACAAGCACGGCTACGCGCGGAGATGAATGTGTCGCTGTGGTATCCAAGACATTTGATCCATGTAATTAGCTTGAGATCTACCCGGGTTTGAAGTGCGTCCCGGGTTTGATGAAGGCTGATCAACCGTTGCCTCGGGATCAGACCCTTGCAACAGGTAAAAATCCGGTTTGGATTGTAAACAATAAACCAGGGGCGACGGTAAGGTAACTTCCCCTGGGAGCTGGCGCTGGCGATAGGCAAGGGGCTGGTGGTGTGTCGCCAATCCCCCTGTGTCGACGGCAGGACGGGGCGTGCGGCGGCCCCAGTGGGCTACCTATTTCTGCGGGTCATGGCAGAATCCGTTGTCCTTTGTGTTTAGCTACACTAATGAATCTGATTTCTGCCTATCTCAACCAGCTCGAAGCCGAAAGCATTCACATCTTTCGAGAAGTGGCAGCCAATTTCCGGCGGCCTGTCATGCTGTACTCGATCGGCAAGGATTCATCGGTGCTTTTGCATCTTCTACGCAAAGCGTTCTACCCCGCACGATCGCCAATTCCATTGCTCCACGTTGACACCACCTGGAAGTTCCGCGAAATGATTGCCTTTCGCGACCAGGTTGCTGCCTCCGGTGATGTGCGGCTACTGGTGCATATCAACGAGGACGGTGTCCGGCAAGGAATTTCACCGTTGGTCCATGGCGCAACGGTGCATACGGACGTGATGAAGACCACGGCGCTCAAGCAGGCATTGGATAAATATGAGTTTGATGCCGCGATGGGTGGGGCTCGGCGCGACGAGGAGACATCGAGGGCCAAGGAACGCATCTTTTCATTTCGCAATGAGCAGCATCGGTGGGATCCCAAGCGTCAGCGGCCGGAGTTGTGGAACCTTTACAACACACATATCCACAAGGGGGAAAGCGTACGTGCCTTTCCCTTGTCCAATTGGACGGAAATGGATGTGTGGCGGTACATCCAGCGTGAAAAAATTCCGGTGGTGCCGCTTTATTTTGCGAAGAGGCGATCGGTAGTGTGGCGCGATGGCGCATGGATCATGGTGGATGATGAGCGCCTTTCCCTTCGGGATGGCGAAAAGATCGAGCAACGGATGGTACGATTCCGCACTCTTGGCTGTTATCCGTTGACCGGCGCGATGGAGTCCACCGCGAGCACCTTGGACGAAGTCATCACTGAAATGGCTGAGTCACGTTCGTCGGAACGACAAGGGCGGTTTATCGATCATGACCCCTCGGCATCGATGGAGCGAAAGAAGCAGGAGGGTTATTTCTGATGGGAGGGGCGGAGATTCATTCGCGCAGCTTGCTGCGTTTCATCACCTGCGGCAGCGTAGACGATGGCAAGAGCACGTTATTGGGTCGCCTGCTTTTCGATGCAGGCATGCTGCCTGACGATCAGATTGAGGTATTGCGGCGAGACAGCCGTCGTCTGCATCCCAGTGGCAATACTCTCGATTTTTCATTGCTCACGGATGGTCTTGACGCGGAGCGCGAGCAAGGCATCACCATTGATGTGGCTTACCGTTATTTTCATAGCGCGCATCGCAGTTTCATCGTTGCCGACTGTCCGGGGCATGAGCAGTACACACGTAATATGGCCACGGGTGCGTCGCATGCCAACTTGGCCATCGTATTGGTAGACGCCGGCAAGGGTCTGCTGCCTCAGACCAGGCGACATACCTATATCTGTGCCTTGCTGGGTATTCGCAAAATCATTCTGGCCATCAATAAGATGGACCTGATCGAATATCGGCAAGATATCTACGAGACTGTGCGGAATACATACGCCAAACTCGCCTCAGAACTCGGCATTTCCGCAGTTTACACGCTACCCGTCTCCGCTTTGGAGGGAGACAATATCGGCAGATCTTCCACCCATATGGCCTGGTACCAGGGCCCAACCCTGCTTGATTTGCTTGAGGCAATACAGGTCGAGTCGGCCCGGTCTTCAGCCTTCCGCATGCCGGTGCAGTGGGTTAATCGTCCGGATCAGACGCTCCGAGGCTACGCGGGCACGATCTGCAGCGGTCGCGCTAAGGTTGGCGAACTTATCGTCGTCCAGCCTGGGACGCATCGGGCTCACATTGCGCGGATCGTGACGGCTGACGGTGACCTTGATGAAGCCGGTGAAGGGCAGGCCGTGACGCTTACCCTTGATCGCGAAGTCGACGTCAGTCGAGGAGATGTCATCGCCGATGCGGCACGCCCGGCGCAAGAATCCGACCAATTCGCCGCACATCTATTGTGGATGGGTGATGCACCTTTGCTGCCCAATCGCGGTTATTGGCTCAAGATCGGCACGAGGACGGTGAATGCCCGTATCACCTCGATCAAGCACAAGGTAGATGTAAATACCCAGGCAAAGCTTGCCGCCAACCGCCTTCAGTTGAACGAGGTCGGTTATTGCAACATCGACCTGGATGATCCCATCGCATTCGAACCTTATGTCGAGAATCATGCGTTGGGTGGCTTCATTCTTATCGATCGCCAGACCCATGCCACCATAGCCTGTGGCATGCTCGATTTTGCACTTCGTCGCGCTACCAATGTGCATTGGCAGCATCTGGATGTGGACCAGCGGACACGGTCGCAGAGTAAGGGTCAGCAGCCAAAATGCCTTTGGTTTACCGGACTGTCGGGCGCCGGTAAATCGACGGTTGCCAATCTCCTTGAACGTCGTTTGTGCGCATTGGGATATCACACGTATCTGCTGGATGGCGACAATTTGCGCCATGGCCTGAACCGCGACCTGGGTTTTACCATGGAAGCACGTGTCGAGAATGTTCGGCGCGTGGCCGAAGTGGCGCACCTGATGGTGGATGCGGGGCTGATCGTATTGGTGTGCGTGATCTCGCCATTCCAGAATGAGCGTGATTTCGCGCGTAGCCTGTTCGAGCAGGATGAATTCGCGGAGATATTCGTAGATACGCCATTGGAAGAGTGCGAGCGCCGCGACCCCAAGGGACTGTACCGTAAGGCAAGAGCGGGGGAAATCAGGAACTTTACCGGCATAGATTCACCCTATGAGGCACCTGCGAGACCGGAGGTGCATTTACGTTCAGGCGAAAGTTCGCTCGAAGCTATGGTTGAAGCGCTGGCTTCATATCTTGCACCCCATGCGCAGCGTTGATTGCACGGTTGTCAGGGCATAGTGCGATCGCCTGGCTTGGCGAAGATTTCGCAGTGCCCCTGCAAACCGAGGTTTTTCCTGGAAAATGGATTAGCCGATAGCCTGTTCCAGTTCAGGTATCAGCTTGAACAAATCGCCCACCAGTCCGATATCGGCGACCTCGAAAATCGGCGCCTCGGCATCTTTGTTGATAGCGACAATGGTGCCCGCATCCTTGATACCTGTCAGATGTTGGATGGCACCGGAGATACCGATGGCCATGTACAGTTCCGGTGCGATGATCTTGCCGGTCTGGCCTACTTGTAGTTCGTTGGGCACATAGCCTGCATCCACGGCGGCACGCGATGCACCGACAGCGGCGCCGATCTTGTCGGCAAGCTTGTAGATGATCTCGAAGTTTTCTTTTGAGCCGACACCACGGCCACCGGAAACGACCTTGCCGGCACTTTGGAGGTCCGGGCGATCGCTCTTGCCCTGTTTGAGATCAACGAAGCGTGTGTGCGAGGGCAGGGTGACATCCAGGCTCAGCGCCTCCACCGGGGCGGCACTGGCACCGTTCGAAGCCACCGGCCAGGAGGCCGTACGGACAGTGGCCACGACGGCATGGGTAGCATCCGCCTCCACCGTGACGATGGCGTTGCCGGCGTAGATGGGGCGCTTGAATGTGTGATTGCCTTCCACGCTCATCACATCGCTGACCTGCGCGACGCCAAGTAAGGCGGCTACACGGGGTGCGACGTCTTTGCCGAACGTGGTGGAGGGGGCGAATATGTGGCTGTAGCCGGCAGCTGCCTTGGCGATCTGCGGCGCAAGCACGGCGGCGAGAGGATGCGCATTTTCAGCGCGCGCCACGGTAAGTACCCGATTCACGCCTTCGATCTTCGCGGCATCGGCGGCTATGGCATCGATATGACTGCCGAGCACCAACACATCGATGGCTTCAGGCTTGATCGCAATAGCGGCACTGACCACGCGTGCGGTGGAGGGATTCAGCTTGCCGTCCAGATGTTCGGCGATAACTAGGATCTTGCTCATGGATGTCTCCTAAAGTTCGGGTGGCTTAGAGCAGACCTTTTTGTTTGAGTGCGGCGACCAGCTCGGCTGCGTCTTTTACCATCACGCCCTTGCTGCGCTTGGCGGGTGCGACGTAACACGTGGTCTTGAGTTGGTCGTGCACGTCAACACCCAGCGAGGCGAATTCGATGGTGTCGATCGGCTTGGATTTGGCTTTCATGATGTCTGGTAGCTTGATGAAGCGTGGTTCGTTCAGGCGCAGATCGGTCGTGATGACAGCCGGAAGCTCGGCTTCGATCGTTTCAAGGCCCGCATCGACTTCACGTGTCACGAGGGCTTTGCCGTGGGTGATCTCGATCTTGCTGGCAAATGTGGCCTGAGGACGGTCCCATAGGGCGGCTAGCATTTGACCTGTTTGGTTCGCGTCATCATCGATGGCTTGCTTGCCCAGGATCATCAACCCCGGTTGTTCTTTCTCCACCAGCTTTTGCAGAACACGCGCCGCAGTAAGCGGTTGCACGGCATCGGTGGTAACAACGTGGATGGCGCGGTTGGCGCCCATGGCCAGGCCGTTGCGCAGGTGAGCGGAGAGATCTGCCGGGCCGATGCTGACGATCACCACTTCCTCTGCGAAGCCTTTCTCGCGCAAGCGCAGCGCTTCTTCGAGCGCGATGTCGTCAAAGGGGTTTGCCGAGAGCTTCACGCCATCGGTCACCACGCCGGTGCCATCGGGTTTGACCTGGATGCGGACGTTGTAATCCACCACGCGCTTGTAGCCGACCAGAATCTTCATCTGCGTTTCCTTGTACCAAACGCCCTGGGACGTTTGGGATGCCATGAAAACGCACATTCTAACCGGATTTGGCCCACCATGCGGACGCGCATGGTAGATGACTCCGGCGTGTGGGCACTGGAAAGCGAGCGACTATGGGCGATGGGCCATGACCTTATGAGCCATAGCGGCAGCGCTCTGCTTCCAGGATGACCATTGCATAGGGGGTGTCACCCTATCCGACGACACCGTAGCGCGAGTCAGTCCGCTGCGTAGTACGTCGGCGAGTTGCTCTGCTGAGGGGGCAGTGAAGTACTGCGCCTGTTCACCCATGACTTCACGAAACACCGGCAGGTCGCGCGCTATCACAGGTAGACCGCGTCGCGCAGCTTCGATGAGAGGAAGTCCGTAACCTTCGCCCCAGGATGCAGCGAGCAGGGTGGTGCTGGTGCGGTAGATAACGTCGAGTTCGTCGTCACAAACATCATCTAGCCAGAACAGGCGCTGATGGTGCTCTGCATGGCCTTCCACGCGTGCTCGAAATGTTTCCATCAACCAGCCGAAGTGTCCGACGATCACCAGGTTGAAGTTGATGTGATTGTTCCAAAGTATTTCGCAGGCTTCTAGCGCCTGATCGTAACCTTTACGTGGTTCGATCGTTCCTACCATCAGTAGGGTCGGGCGTGCATGCATTGCCTTGGCGAGATGTTTGCGTGGTTCGGACGTGTTATTGCCAAGCATGGCATCCACGCCGAGAGGTGAATGGGTGATGATGGGCGCCGCACCGAATGGGTATGTCGGCGCTTCTGCATTGATCCAATGATGCAGGTCAGTTGCCGTTGCCTGCGAAACGCATATGAATTGATCACCTATGCCAATGATGCGGCGTAGCCAGTCCTCGAAGCGGTTGCGAGCGTAGGGATGGAATGTGTCCGGCAAGGTGATGGGAAGCAGGTCGTGAACCAGGAAATGCATGCTGACGCCGCGACGATGCCAGTCACGCAACTGAGGCTCGGCCGCGGCGATGGTGTCGATGGCCCAGTCGAGCCCAACAAAGACGTCACCGCTCGCTATCTCTACGGCGTCTTCCGGCATCGTGACGTCAGTAGCGCCAAGTAGATCCAAAGCATAGCGCCGCGCATAGCGGTAGCGGCCTTGGCTAAAGCGGACGGGTTCGATGCGTATCCCCGCTGGTGGCGACTTCAGCCAGTGCACCAAGATGTTGCGAACGACCCGCTGGACGCCTGTGCGAATGTCCTTTTCGGCAATGCTGCTCACATCTACCAGCCATTGTCGGACGTCACCGGGTTTTCGCGATGTGACAACGGCGCTGGCCACGGCGGCGATATCGTCGTCACTGGGTTTGCCTTCCATTGCGGCAATGTCATCGAGTAGTTGGGCTTCAAGCGCGAGGGGATGGGTGCTGTATGCAAGTGCCATCTGCTGGATGCATGCATAAGATGCGTTGTGTGCAGGCAGCACGGCGATGTTCGGCATCGTTATCGCTGTCGCCTGTGCGCGCAATGCATGCGGTATACGCTCATCCGTACACATGGTGCCGAGGGAGTGCTCCAGTATGGAGATCAGTCTTGGGTCTGCCTGCTCTTTATCTACATCTCGCATGGCGACCAGTTTTGCGTACCCGCCTGCGCGATAAGCAGCCCGAAGCACGCTGGTACCGGGCGTCGCCAGGAGATTTTGTGGCAACTCCTCGATCAACAAGGCACCAGGGCGCGACCGCATGATCGGTTCGAGTTGTTGAAGGTTGCTGGCATTTGCCACATACAGCACGCGCTCACTGTTTTGAGGCCATGACATTACGTCGCTGTTTTCGGCCTGGCTTGTTAAGGAAACGATGCGTGCATCGTGTTCGCTTAACCACGCAGGTGCACGGGCTCCGCCTACGCGTACGCACGTGATGCGTGAAGTCGGAGTTGATGTCGTGGGAATGTGTGTGCTCTGGCGCTTTCCCGCGAGCGCTTGCATGGCCTCCCCTGCGCGTTGTGCGACAGTGCTCCAACGAAAGCTTGCCGCGCGATCGAGCGCATATTGCCGAAGCTCCGTCGCGAACGCGGGGTTGTCCAATACCTTGGTCATTCGCTCACTGATGCTTTCAACGCGTTTGGGGTCGAACAATGCGTCACGGCGATCAATCACTTCCGGCAGGCTGGCGGAGTTGCTCGCAATCACCGGAGCGCCGCAGGCCATGGCTTCGAGTGGTGGCAGGCCGAAGCCTTCCAGAAGTGACGGAAATACGAACAGCGCGCATTCGGCGTAGAGGCGGATCAGGTCGCTGTCTGGCGCGAAGCCTGTGTAGACGATACTCCCGGGTGGTAGCGTCGTCCTGCGCGTTACGGCGTCCAGTCGTAATTTTTCCTCATCGCTGATGCGTCCAACGATCACGAGCTGATGACGGGAACGTAGCGGTTTCGGTAGCGTGGCAAACGCTTCGATCAGTGCCGCTACATTTTTACGTGGGTCGAAGCCGCCGTTGTAGAGCACAAAGGGTCGTACGATGCCATGGCGGCGGCGTAGTTCCTCGCTGGCGGCAGGGTTCGGGTCCGGTCGGCGGAAGCTTCCATCAACGGCTGAGCCAATATTCACCACGCGTTCTGGTGGTAAGTGCAGACGTTCGATGGCGTCCTGGCGCACCCATTCGGAAATCGCCAGGAGCAGATCGCATCGGCGCAGCATGTCGACACCCTGTTCATACCATTCACGTACGCGAGGATGTCCCAGGTACGCGTCTGCGTCGTGCAAAGGGATCAGGTCGTAAAGGGTTGCCACACTGGCCATGCCGGCAGGCGGCGCGTCGGGCAGCACTGCATCGTCGTTATATCCTTCGAGGGGGCTGCTAAACCATGCAACATCGGCATGAAGCCCCTCGATCGCATGTCGCATGATGCGTGAAGCGGCTTGACGCAGCCACGCATTACCGCCTGGTTGTGCACGGATGCCCTCGGGCATATCGAGCAAGACGCGACGATCCGGACGAGCGTGCCTGCCGAGCGTGGCAATCAGCGCGTCAGTCGGGGCGTCGAAGCGTGCATTGAAAAGCAATCGAACATCGTGCAGCGGCTCCGCACGTTCAAGAAATGCGTGAGTAAGTGCCAGCGTGTAGCGCCCGATGCCGCGATGCCTGCTTTGGCTCTGGGCGCCTTGAAGATCCAGCAATAACTTCATCGGCGCTCCATGCGATCGCGAAGCCTGGTGTACACGATACGGACTTCTTCCGGGAGATCTGTTGTGTCCACGTGGCGCCATGCTGGGTCGTCGCGTTGATCAAGGACGGCGCGCAGGCGCATGTCGAGCGCCGGTACGCGATAAATAGCGTTGACGACTTTGCGCCGCAATCCAGGATGTTTGGCGAGGAACTGCTTGGTGAAGTGAAGCAAGCGTTTCATGTTGCACGCGATCCAGGTGAGGTAGCTGTGCCGGAAGCTGGCAGCGCTTTGCACAGCGTGCCGCGGGCGATTTCGGGGGAAAAATATCGTTTTATGTTGTCCTGGCCATGATCGGATAGCTGGACCCATAGCGCTTCGTCCCGGCAAAGCCGCCATACGGCGTCGGCAAATGCGGTTGCCGTATCCGCGATCAAGGCATCATGTCCATTGACAAGATGCATGCCCTCCGCGGCAATGGACGTGACTACCACGGGCAAACCGTAACTCATGGCCATGTTTACCTTGCCCTTGACGCCGGCGCCAAACCTCAGTGGCGCAATGGAAACTTTGCAACGATTCATGAGGCTTGAAAGATCTTCTACGCGTCCGTGAATTTCCACCCCAGGCTGGGTCAGGTCGCGTTGCCCTTCTGATGTGATATCGCCGACGACGTGCAGATGCAGGCTAGAATCCCGCGTCTGCAGGATGGGTAATATTTCTGCCACGAACCAACGCACCGCATCTTCATTGGGTGGGTGGCCAAAGCCACCGACAAAGATCAGGCCGTTTCGCTCCGAGAACGATGTCGTACGCCCGTGGATATCATGAATATTGCTGACCAGTTCGATGTGGCTGTCAGGTAGCTCTTTGTGTAGCAATTCCAGCTCGACCGGGCTGACGACAAAACTGATGTCGCTCTCCCGTATCAGGGCCAGCTCCTGGCGGCGCGATGTCTCGGATTGCTGTTTCATGCGACGGCTGCCGGACACTTCCGCGGCTCGCATTTCACGCAGAAAATGCAAATCGACAGTGTCGAAGATGCGAATGGCTTTGGGCGCCAAGCGCTTGCTGGGCACCAGATACTGCGCCGCCACGGAAAGCCGGCATAGCAGTACAGCATCCAGTGTGCGTCCGTGCTCGCGCAGCCACGGCATCACGCCGCCTCGCTGTAAATGGATGCCGTAATCGTTAAGTTGCGTAGCATCTTTGACGGTTACATGCCCGCCATCTGCAAGCAGGTCTACATGCCAGCCTTCTTGATGCAGAATCCGAAGCATCATGCACAGGCGAAGCGACCCTGAGTCGCGTACTGGGTTTGGCACTATGGCATCGACAACCAGCATGCGTCGATGCTTGTGCGAGTGGGAGTCTTGCCAGGCGGGTGACACGGGCCAATCAACCGCCGCGCTACCATCATGTTGCACGCGAGACAGTTCGGTAATCCGTTTCAGGGTGCCTTTCCATCCGCGCAGCGCAAGACTGCCCAAGGCACGACGTATCAGTTGGTGCAAGCGCGCAAGGCGCCAGGTGAGGTCAAGATTCACAGGTTTTGATAATTCGGCCCCGACCCACCCTCTGGCGTGACCCAGTTGATGATCTGGTAGGGATCTTTGATATCGCAGGTCTTGCAGTGCACGCAGTTGGCGGCATTGATTTGCAGGCGCTTGCCACTGCTTCCGTCTGGCATGGTTTCGTTGACGATTTCGTAGACGTTGGCGGGGCAGAAGCGGGTGCAAGGGTTGCCGTATTCCTGGGCGCACCGGGTCACACAGACGGAGGTGTCCGAGACGTGCAGGTGGATGGGTTGGTCTTCGTCGTGTTCGGTGGCGGCGAAATAGACTCCGGCCAGACGATCGCGCGGTGCCAGTTCGCGTTGTACGTAGTCGCGCTTGGGTTCTTCCTGCTGGCCGAGCTTGTGCAGGGAAGACCAGTCGGCCTTGTTTTTCAGTGTCCATGGCGATGCGCCGCCGGTGATGGTTTCCCACGCAGCGTTGAGCAGGCCGAACCACAAGCCCTTCTTGAAGCCGGGCTTGATGTTGCGAACCTTCTTGAGCTCGGACATCACATCGGAGCTGCGTAACTTGCTGTCGAAACCAGCAGCGCTCAGTTCATTCGCTGAGAGGTGCTCGGCAGCCAGCATGCCGCTCTTGATCGCTTGATGCGTGCCTTTGATTTTTGGCACGTTGAGCAAGCCGGCAGTGTCGCCGATGAGCAGTGCGCCGGGCATTTCCAGTTTTGGCAGCGATTGGTAACCGCCGGTGACGATGGCGCGAGCGCCCGCGGACACCATGCTGCCGCCTTCAAGCAGCGATTGGATCATGGGATGGTTCTTCCACTGCTGGAAGGCTTCCCACGGCTGATAGTTCGGATCGCTGTAATCGAGGCCGCTGACGTAGCCGAGCGCAATGCGGTCCTTGTCCAGGTGATACAGGAAGCTGCCGCCATAGGTATGGCTATCGGCTGGCCAGCCGAAGCTGTGCGCGATCTTACCGGGCGTGACACGTCCGGTCGGCACCTGCCACAGCTCCTTGATGCCAATGGAGTAGCCCTGTGGATCGCTGTCCTTGTCCAGTGCGAAGCGCTTGATCAATGGCTTGGTCAAGCTGCCGCGCGCGCCTTCGGCCAGCACCGTGACTTTGGCTTTGATATCGATGCCTTGCGTGTAGCCGGGCTTATGCGATCCATCCTTGGCCACGCCCATGTCACCGATACGCACGCCGGCAACGGAGTCGTCCTCGTTGAAGAGGGTGTCGGCGGCAGCGAAGCCGGGGAATATGTCCACGCCCAGCGCTTCGGCCTGCGGCGCCAGCCATGCGCACAGCGCGCCCAACGACACGATGAAGTTGCCGTGGTTTTTCATGCCTGGTGGCACGGGCAGCTTGCGACCGCCGGTCTTGTTGAGCAGCCAGAATTCGTCTTCGGTGGCCGGTACGCAGATCGGCGGCGGGTTGTTGCGCCAATCGGGCAGTAGGGCGTCCAGCGGCTGCGGCTCGATCACCGCGCCGGACAGGATCTGCGCGCCGATGGCGGAAGCTTTTTCGATCACGCACACCGTGACATCCGGTTTGAGCTGCTTCAGGCGGATCGCGAAAGAAAGCCCGGCCGGGCCCGCACCGACGACGATAACGTCGTATTCCATCGTTTCGCGTTCGGTCATGAGGGCTCCGTCGTGTGGCTGGTGGCTGCAGGGCGTGGGCTGGGAAGAGGGCGCGTCGGGAGGTGTCTTGCCGAGGCGGTCCGAATGGTATTCTCCGCATTCACCTACTGCGCGGCAAACAGGTATCTGCTTGTGGGCAGTTTGCCGGAGATGGGCATAATGGTCCGCGACCTCGGATGCAGCGCTGGAATACCCCGTTCTGGCATGATCCGCTCAGCCGTATGCGGCGTGACAACGTTTTGTTACCCCCGTGCCAGTCAAAGTGGCGAAAAACACCTAAGGCCTTCTCCATGTTTACTTTTGGGCAACCACAACTCACGTTTTTTCGGGAGTGGATCAAGCATCCATTGCAGATGGCGTCGGTGTTGCCTTCGGGCAGGCCGCTGGCGCGCATGATGGTGTCTGCCATGCCTGAAAAGGCGCGCTGTGTGATCGAGCTTGGGGCTGGCACTGGCGTGATCACCGAGGCATTGCTGCATCACGGTGTGTCTCCGGCCCAACTGCTGGTGCTGGAAATGAATGCCACCATGCATGGAATCCTGCGGCATCGCTTTCCACAAGCCCAGGTGCTATGCGCCGATGCGCGTCATGTGAACGAGCTGGCGCAACGCACCGGTGTATTAGCACCGGAAGGTGCGGACGCCATCCTCAGTAGCTTGGGCTTGTTGACCATGCCACCCTCGTTGCAGCACGACATTGTTGCCGCGGCCTTTGCCGTGTTGCGTCCGGGCGGTGTGTTTGTGCAATACACCTACGGTTGGCAGAGTCCGCTGGACAAACGGGTGCGCGAGCAACTTGGCCTGCGTTGCACCCGTGCGGGTATGGTGTGGCGCAATCTGCCGCCGGCGCATGTATATGCCTATGTTCGCGATAGTCAATGAGCCTGTTGTGCATCAGCACTAGGGATGCTCTGAAAAAACGGCAGGTATCGTTGCAAATACCTGCCGTTGGTGCGGTCTATCCGACCTGTGCTTTCGCCTGTCCTGTCACTTTGCGGCGACAGAGGTCCATGCCAGGTTGCCGTGCTCCGCTGCCGCCCTGCTTCCTGCCGCATAAGGCCACGCGGCGTCGGTCCAATTGTCAGGGACACTCTGCTGACACCAGGCTTGTACCTTGCACTCCCAGGCTCCGCCATCCAATCCTTTTACCTTGGTGCCGGCGGTGTAACTCCCTACGTCCTGCCGGCGCCATGTGGGGTAAACAGGTTCCAATCCCTTGGGTACGATGACAACAGATTCGTTGGCAACAGCTTTGTGGTGGTGTTGATCGGTAACGGTCAGCGAAAGGGTTACCCAGCCGGATTTCGGAGGAGCGAGCGCCATCGTGGTGACGGTAGGGCTGGTCCCGCTGTGCGGCTCGAAATAGGGCAACGCCCAACTATAGGTAAGCCCCTCTCCCTGGGATGACTCGCCAGAATAAGTCACAGAGCTGCCCTCCTGCACAGTGTCAGGTCCGGCGATATGCGCCACCGGCTCGCCCGGCTCGGGCGGCGTGCCATTCACGATACTCATCGCACTACTGTAGTTGGTTTTCAGCCACACCCCGTTTGCCTCGATCTGGCTGGGGTCGTAGTGAATGGTGTCGCCGACGCGCACTCCGATCTGTACGTGTTGCCTATAGCGCGTATTCAGGATGTCGGCAAGTTCTTTGGCCCAGACGGATGGATCGAGATTCGCGGGCGTGATCGGGTGATGGACATCGACCACTTCTGGTCCTCTTGGGCTGCCGCCCATGACGCGGAAGCGGACCTGATCGCTGACCTTTGGTGCGAAACCGTGTGGCAGGTAGGGTCTTTCCTCGAACCAGGGAAAGCTCGGCGTGTCTTCATCGGGCTGGATGCTTACGTCGCTGCAATTGAAGAACCCTTCGTTACCGGCATCCTCGCGTTGCCAGTAGCTGTAGAGCACCGCATCGCCGGTTCGTCCGGCCGGTATCGGTACGTGTAATACATAGAAGCTTCGGATGTCGCCCGGCAAATGCCCTGCGCCATTGGCCGGAATCGGTGCAGGCGCGGATTCGTCGTAGATTTTCTGGAGATCCGCCCAGTGCAGCGGCTTGCTCGGGTCGTAAGAAGGTTTGCTCAAATAAATGCGCATTTTGGCTGGATTGTGATCCTGGGTGTTTTCCCAGACCACGTCGATCTTGCCGTTCTTCGGCGTCACTTTCGTCTTTCGCCACAGTGTGGCCGAAGTTTTGTCCAAACCGGCCTTCCTTAGATCGCCTGCGGCACACAGCAGCCCGTCTGGAACCGCTTTTTCGAGTTCGGCCTGATCGTTGCCCCAGCCGACGGGATTGGCAGAAAGTTCGTTCCATTGCTGGAAGGGATAATGGCCTGAACCAGGACCGCCACCCTCGATATATGCCTGTCTGCAATCGGCACTCGGAACCTGCCCGGGATCACCCCAATAATTTCCTTCAAGCCGGCACTGATATTGTCTTGATATCGGGAATCCCACTGCACCGTGAGCCACGGCTTGCCTCATGGGAATGACGAGTGTGCTTGCCGTCAGGACTAGCAGCCAGAATAGCGCCAGACATCTCCATGGCGTGCGTAGCCTGGAGCGACGGTGTGTGATTTCCTTCATGGAGTTCTCCTTTGACTATCCATCGAAGACGATTTAATTGAGAAAAACGGCGGGTTTTCAGGAATGACACTCAACTTGTTATAGTTGCCGACCATGCCGGCCACACGTGCCTCTCACGTCACTAGTGCGAAGCAACGTCCGTTGCGCAGTGCGTATACCTTCAGAGAAATGCATAAAGCGATGTCAATGTAGGCAGCAGGTTGTATAGCTTTGGTGATTTTTTGACGCGCCATCATCCGCACGCATCGGGCAAACCATGCTGAAAACGGGGACAGGTGGGTGAAGGAACATTGAATAGCCCAGGGGCGGCGGAGATAATGCCGATATCCCTTCTTGGCAGGTCATGCAATGAATCAGAAGACCGTACTCAACGCCACGCATCGCGAGCTAGGTGCTCGCATGGTCGATTTCGGTGGCTGGGACATGCCGATCAGCTACGGCTCGCAGATCGAAGAACATCATGCTGTACGCCGCGATGCCGGCATGTTCGACGTTTCGCACATGACCGTGGTTGATCTGCATGGTACACGCGTGCGTGACTTCCTGCGCCGCCTGCTGGCTAACAGCGTCGACAAGCTGAAGGTGCAAGGTAAAGCACTGTACACCTGCATGCTCAACGAGCAGGGTGGCGTGATCGACGATCTGATCGTTTATTTTCTCGGCGACGAATTCTTCCGCCTGGTGGTGAATGCCGCCACCCGCGCCAAGGACCTGGCGTGGATCGAACAGCAGGCCAAGGCCTTCCATGTTGCCGTGCAGGAGCGTCCCGACTTCGCGATGATCGCCGTGCAAGGGCCGAATGCACGCGCCAAGGTGATCGGCCTGCTGCATGAAGTGGATCGTGCCCGTATTGAAAAGCTGGGTCGTTTCGCCGGAGCGGCAGCGCAGGGGCCGCACGGCGTGCCGTTGTTCATTGCCCGCACCGGTTACACCGGTGAGGACGGTTTCGAGATCCTGGTACCGGATGATCAAGCGGTCACTTTGTGGAAAGAACTGGCTGCTGTCGGCGTCGCACCATGCGGACTGGGCGCACGTGACACTCTGCGTCTGGAAGCCGGCATGAACCTCTACGGTCAAGACATGGATGAAAATGTCACGCCGTGGGAAGCCGGCCTGGCCTGGACTGTCGTGCTGGATGAAGGCCGCGATTTTATCGGCCGCAAGGCGCTCGAAGCACAGAAGGCAGCAGGTGTGCCGAGCATGCTGATCGGCCTGGTGATGAATGACAAAGGCGTGCTTCGCCATGGACAAAAAGTGCTGACCGACCACGGTAACGGTGAAATTCTTTCAGGTAGCTTTGCACCGACCTTGAACAAGTCGGTAGCGTTCGCGCGCATTCCCACCGGTGCCACGGGCAACTTGCGCGTGGATATCCGCGGTCGCGAAGTGTCTGTGCGCCAGGTCAAGTTTCCGTTCGTGCGCGACGGCAAGCCCTGCGAAGGTATCTGAGCGAAGGACATCCGAACCGGTGTGGGTATGGAGTGGCCGCGGAAGCGGTTAGAATCCACGACTCCACCCCTGATCGAAACCAACGACGACTGGACTGACCATGAGCGCGAGCGAGATTCCCGGCGATCTGAAATTCCTCAAGTCCCACGAGTGGGCCCGTGTCGAAGACAACGGCCTGATTCGTGTGGGTATCTCCAACCATGCACAAGAGCAGCTCGGTGACCTGGTTTACGTGGAGCTGCCGGAAATCGGTGCTGAAGTGAAAGCGGGTACCAGTGTTTCGACGGTGGAGTCGGTCAAGGCTGCTTCGGAAATCTATTCCCCGGTTTCTGGCGAAGTGATCGAGGTCAACGAGAAGCTTAGCGACAAGCCGGAAACGATCAACGAAGACGCCTACGGTGCAGGCTGGCTGTTCGTGGTCAAGGCCAGCGATCGTGGCGAACTCGACAAATTGCTCAGCGCTGACGACTACGCGGAGCTGATCGAACACTAAGACAGCTGATCGGTTGGTTCCGGCAACGGCCGCTCAGGCGGCCGTTGCTTTTTCACGGCGTGCTCACCCCAGGGAAACGCGCAGGCAGGTGTCGCGATCGATATCGACATGTGCATCTTGGGGAAACGCGCACCACTCTCGCCGTGATCCTCGTAGGCGTGCTCGATGATGTGTCCGGTGTGTGTGTTGGGGTGTTTGAGGATGCTTCGGACCACTTTTGGCATCGTCCGGACACATTTCAGTCTAAATCTGTTCATGCTCCGGACCGGCCCCTTCAGGTGGTCGAAACAGCATCGCGCAACGCACGGGAATCAGGTCGTTGCAAGTGCATGGAATGTATCAGAGTGGATGAGAAAAATTGCAATTTTTGTCTTGTTTTTGGCTTTTTTTGTAAATGTGCAAAGTCATCGCCATGGATGTTTGCGCGACTGCTTACAGCCATTTTCGTGATCGAAATTAACCCTGCGAAGTGGGTGTAATCGGCCGATTGCTGGATCGAAGGGATTGATTTCATGATGAAAATTTATTGACAGTTGAAATGTTCAGGAATAGCTTTCGCACCATATAACAGGGAACAGCACCAATGGTGGCATCGAAATTCATAAGGCCATACGTAGAACATGGCGAAAAAGCCGGCGCGGTGAGAAAGATCACAGTTTCGATTCCAATGCATGTACTTCGACTGCTGTCGGATCTGCGTACCTACCGACAGGTGAACAATTTGAGGCACGCCACGAACAGCGATCTGCTGGTTGAGGCGTTCCTCCACGCTTTTACTGGGCAACCACTGCCAACTGATGAGGAGCTGAGACGAGCTATGGCCACTGCCAAGAAAACTGTTAGGAAATCGGCTAAGAAAGCCGCCAAGAAGACCACCCGTAAAGCCGCTGCCAAGCGGCCGGTCGCCAAGAAGGCCACCGCGAAGAAGCGCACCGTGCGCAAGACCGCCAAGAAGGCGGCTGCCAAACGCGTAGGCGCGAAGAAGGCAACTGCCAAGCGCGTTGCCAAGAAGACCGCAACCAAGAAGGCTGCCCGCAAGCGCACCGCAAAGCGCGCTACCCGTAAGACCGCGGCGGCTGCCAAGGTGGTGAAGGCCACCCGTACTGCGAAAGCCAAGAAGTAAGCACAACAAGAAGTGGTTGTATCGATCTGTCTCCCTGCGAAGCCCAGCGCAGGGAGGTGCTTCGAAAGCGTTTCGTCCCGGCTATAGGCCGGGACGTTTCGTTTTCGGCCTCTCGTTTTCGGGAGCCGAAAACGAGCATGGGCATGGAAGACGGTCACTCTGGCGCAACGTCTGCGCTGACCTCAGGAAACCCATTTGCCGTACCGACCCAATCAAGTTACCTTTTCGCCATCCGCGCCGCGGCGAACTCTGGAGTAGCTGCTCCTGGATAACAGGGGGAAGCGCGGGTATCTAATGCCACGTAGTTAGTGAGAAATCATGGATACCCGAAACAGTTGTTATTCGCGCGCGCGGGGGGCTATCAAGCCCATCACCATCGCCATTCTCGCCATCATTGCGGGCTTGGCCATCCTTTCCTGGATCTTCATCATCAAGCCTCACGAAGACATCGTGGGCAATGATGCAGGTAGTCATCCGTCCACGCCAGTTACGACTGGCCCACAAGCGGTGCCGCCGGTAAACGTGGAGGCGATGAGCCTTAATGATTTGCTTGCCGAGGCGCGTAAGGCCATGAACCAGCAGCGTGTGATTTCCCCGGCCGGCAACAATGCCTTCGAGTTCTACCTGAAGGTGTTGCAGAAGCAGCCCGGCAATCAGACCGCCGCGGATGCCCTGCGCGAAACCTTCCCGTTCGCCGCCAGCAACGTCGAGCAAGTGATTAACCAACGTGACTTCAATGAAGCCGAGCGCGAGATTGACCTGCTCGCGAAGGTCGATCCCACTAATTACACATTAACCATCCTGCGCTCCAAGCTGGATGCGCAGCGAAAGACACTGGACGAAGAGCAGCAAAAGCAGCTTGACCAGCAGCGTCAGGCTGATCTCGCTGCGCAGAAAGCCATCGCCGATAAGGTCGCTGCGGACAAGACGACGGCAGCCGACAAGGCTGCGGCAGATAAAGCCGCGGCGGCGCAAGCAGCACTGCTTGCCCAGCAGGAGAAGGCCAAGGAAGACGAAGAGGCCAAGGTGAAGGCTGCTGCAAACCAGGTAGTCAGCGCGAACCATGCATCTGCAGGCGGTGGCGAAACACGCGACCCCATTCCGATCTCCATCATTCGTCCGCGCTATCCGGCCATCGCGCTACGTAACAGCCAGGAAGGCTGGGTGGATGTGCAGTACACGGTCAACGCCGATGGCAGTGTGAGCAACGTCACCGTGGTGAGCGCCGAGCCGCGGCACGTTTTCGACAGCGCGGCTATCGATGCCCTACGCCGCGCCAAGTTCTCTCCGGCTATGCACGACGGCACAGCCGTTGCCGCGCAACAGCAGAAGCGTATCGAGTTCAAGCTTAGCGACTCGCAATAACGGCGGGTGCGGCCCCGCGACAAAGGTGGAATCATCGCGGCTCCGTTTTTTTAATGGTGCGCCAAGCATGGCGCTGTTTGTCTCGCTATGGTGGCGAGAGGAGCGACTAGCCGGTGAAAGTGTAGTCCGTGTTTATGAGCCTATGTTGTATTTTGCGCGTATGGATTGCGAAATAAAATTCGCGTCATATACATTGAGCCCCATCGGCTTTCGCTTAAAGCATTTAACCAACAGATGGCTTTTGGGTGATACCTCCGGCTCGGTAGTGGTGACCGCATTGGATGATCTGTTGTCGCCGTTAGCCGTCGTAGTGGTTACATAGCTTGTCGTCGCGGTTTGGCCTGAATCCAGGATCTGGAAATAACCGCAACCCTGCTGTCGCGACAGATCGGCCGCGCGGAGCATGGCCAAGTCGGCGGCGCGTTCGGCACTGGTATCACTATTGCCCGAAAACTGGACTTGGAACGTATCAGGCGACAGCATGGTGTCGCTGTATCCGCCCAGCAACCCCAACGGTTGATATTGAGTGGCGCAGCCAGCCAGCACGGAGGCGGTCGTTAGCGATAGGGCGAAAAGTATGCGTTTCACTTTCATTTCTCCGGTGGTGGACTGCTACTCAGTTTGCATGGGTGGGCGCTTTGGGTCGGCTTTCTTGTTTCTCATGGCCGATACATCCATGCGGTTTTTTTGCGGCCCTTTACGACAGATCGAAGTCATTCGTCCAAAACTGTGTCCCCGATGCCGGGTCGCCCCATGGACTGTTAAATCGATGTTGAGCTCCAAGAATTTTCGATGTGCCCGGATTATCCCTGCCGGCATCGAGATCATACGCGTGATCCGCAAAGGGCAGAAGCAAGACAGATGCCGCCGCCCAAAATCGGGCGGGCCCGTTCTATTCACGGGTCATGTGAATCATCTCATTGATATCTGGAGTTCGCCCTCCCCCTTTTTTCTCGTGATAGAACGGAGTAGGGTTTTGTCAGCGGAGCGTGAAGGTCGGGTCGATAGTGTGTGAATACCGAGTCGGTGGAGTGTGAAGGTCGATGCGTCCGTCAGGGAATAGTTCAGGGGGGTGTGGTGCGCTCCGCTAGGTCGCGAGGCAGGTTATGCATCGGATAACGTACTTCAGTTATCCGCGTACATCGTCTCGCATAGATGACAACTGAACATTCCAGTCATGTAAGGGGCATCTTATGAACGCTACCCTGAGAAGGGCTTTCATCGCCTTGACCGTTGCAAGTACCGTTGGCACATGCGTGGCCGCAAGCCCACCACCGCTAACGGTTGACGTGGTGTATGACTTAACTACTTTTCGTATCATTCCGGCGGACGAGCCCGCGGGCGGGGGGGCGCTGGCGACCGACAGTAGTTTGCTCGGCGCGAAATTCGTGGTTTATGCCCGGATCTATCCGGGAGGGGGCGTCACGTGCAATGCGAGCACGAACTGTGGTATCTCAACAAGCGATGTGCCTCAGGCGAGCCCTATTGGTGTGATGGTTTGCTCGGGCACGCTAGCAAGCAATTTATTGGGTCCGTTTTTTGCAGGTAAAACTTCACCGCTTGCGCTTACGGAAACCAACCCAGGGGTGGCTTATGCCGAAGCGTCACAAAAATATTATTTTGGGGCCAAGCTAGAGCAAGTGACTAACGCCTCTGGGAGTAGCGCATGGGCCATATCGGAAACTGGCACTACGAGTACCCTTATTGTCGATGGAAACGACGTGATTCCTAGCACGCCGTACCCTTCAGGCAGCAGTAGCAGCGCGTGGCCTAACACGAGCACTCTCTGGGCTGTATCGGGGGGGTCGGGAAGCTACTCTGCCAATGGCACCACCTATTACTTTTTAGGCGGCATTGGCGTGGCATCCGAGCAGATGCTTGGTTTTTTTGCTAATGGAACAGGGGGCGTAACTGCTCGGGTCACATTCCCTGATCTGTTGTAATAGCCATAGGCGGGATGACACCCGCGGGGCGTTGAGCCGAGGAGAAAATATCTCCCTGATGCCCTTTGCGAATCCGGCCCACCCTTTGATTGAGGGCCGGATTCGCAATAAACATACCGTAGGCTAGCGCCTGCTGGTAGTCAGTACGCAACGGGAGTATTTCATTCATGAGTGAACTCGCTTCCATGAGTCCAGTCCGGGCGAATGGTCAAAAATGGTGGACGCTGTCTGGTGTAAGCATCGCCAGTTTTCTTGGCTGCATCGACTTCACTATCGTCAATACGGTTATCCCGGCGATCCAGGCTGACTTGCATGCGAGTGTCGAGCAAAGTCAGTGGATCATTTCCATTTTCCTGATGGCGCTATGTGCCAGCATGGTGGTCGCCGGACGGCTGGCCGACCTTCACGGTCGGCGCTTGCTGTTGTATCTCGGCATGGCCATATTCGGCCTGTCCTCGCTGGGTGCCGGTCTTGCGGGCAGTATCGAATGGCTGATTCCCTTTCGATTTATCCAGGGTGTGTCCTGTGCTGCGCTCTACACGGCATCCGCTGCGATCGTTTCCAACGCGTTTCCCGAGGGTGAGCGCGGTCGCGCCATCGGCATCCTCTTTGGTGTGAACGGCATTGGCCTGGCCATCGGGCCTGTCGTGGGCGGCATGCTGGTGAGCGGATTCGGTTGGCGCTCCGTCTTTCTGGTGAACATTCCACTCATCCTGCTGAGCTTCGCCATCTGTCTGCGTGGCGTGCACGAGTCTCGTAGTTCCGATGAGAGCGAAAAAGTCGATTGGCTTGGCCTGGTGCTGTTGGTTATTTCAGTGTCAGGCCTGATGCTCGGCATCACTCAAGGGATTAAGTGGGGATGGACATCGTCACAGACACTATCGGTGTTCGGTGTCGCGGTGATACTGCTGGTCATATTCGTGCGCGTGGAACGGGTCAAGCCTTCGCCCCTGATACACGTTGACTTGTTTTTCAACCGGGGGTTTATCGTCGCGAGCATTGCTACCTTTTCCCTTGCCTTTTTTTACTGCGCCGCGTTCTTCCTGATGCCTATGTACCTGAAGATGATCGGTCATCTTGACGGGTTCATGATCGGCACTCTGCTGCTGCCAACCACCGCCGTGATGGCATTGGCCTCGCCAGTGGTGGGGCGTATCACCGATCACATCGGTCCACGGCCATTGCTCATGGCAGGCTTCCTGCTGCTTGCGTTGTCGGCTGCCCTGCAGGCTCGTTTCGAGAACAGCCTCTCTTTCGCTTATATCATCACCGCGTTTGCTGCCATGGGGTTGGGTTGGGCGTGCATTCTGGGGCCGTCGACGGTCGCAGCCTTGGCATCCGTTCCCGAACGTCTGGGCGGCGTTGCGATGGGTGCTTCATGGACGCTGCACAATCTTGGCGGTGCCGTTGGCCTTTCAATTGCCACGATTATTTATCAGGTTTTCGCCCGCAACTGGCTTGTACACGCCGTCCATGCTCGCGTGCCGTTGAGTCCCGACACGGCAGGGGCGATCGTCGCGGACCCGTTGTCGGCTGCGGCACGCCTGTCCACGTCCGGTATGTCGCCGGAGGCGGTGGAGCAGGTCGTCGGGCAGTTCTTTGTTCACGGCTATCAGGCGTCCATGTGGATGTTGCTCGCGATTTGCCTGCTCGCTTCCGGCACCATTGGTCTCTGTATCCGCGCGCGATCGCGAACTTGATTCCGCACCGAAGTTGGCAGCACCAGACTTGTCTCGATGTACAACAATAATATGTCGTTACGGTTCTGTTTCGCCAGGTAACACCCTGTCTGGACTGTAGACCAGTGCTGCTCAAATCCGATAAGCGACTGTCTTCATCACCATTGAGCTGACATGCATCAACTGCGGAATCGGAAATGGCAGCGCTACGCCGCCCCGATCCCGTGCATTCTGGGCATGCTGCACTTCATCCGCCTGCATTTGCATCAACACGGCGCGCGAGCGTTCGTCTTGTGCAGGCAGCTTGTTCATGTGATCGGCAAGATGTGCTTCCACCTGCTTTTCTGTTTCGACCACGAAGCCAAGGCTCACCTTGTCACCTGCCAGCGCCGCGAGAGCGCCCATGGCGTAGCTGCCGGCGTACCACAATGGGTTGAACCGGCTAGGGCGGCTGTCCAGCTCATGCAGGCGCTGGGCGCACCATGCCAAGTGGTCGGTTTCCTCCGCTGCTGCGTGCTGCAAATGAGCCCGGTTTTCCTCCTTGCGCGCCAGCACGGCCTGCCCGTCATAAAGCGCTTGCGCGCACACCTCGCCGGTGTGATTGATACGCATCAACCCCGCCACATGGCGGCGTTCGGCATCATCTAACTCGACCTCCGCCATGCTGTGTGATGGCGAGGCATGGCGAGCTTGGGGTGATCCGGCCACTGTTTCGAGGGCGCGTTCGAAGCCGGCAAGCAGGCGATCCAGCGGTGTCAGGGTGCGTACACTCATAGCGTGACTCTTCAAGGTATCCATTGCTGTGCAAACAGCGTAAGCGAATGCATCGTCGGCAGGGCCGAAACCTGCTCCACAAGTCCGGCCGCCAGATGCAGCCGGCAACCCATATTGGACGACAGAAGCATCTGCACATCCAGCATGTTGATGTAGGACAATATACCGCTGCGTAGCCGAGCAGCTCGTTCCGGGAATTGCAAAACATGAGTGTCGGCGGCACTACAGCCATGCGACGAAATGGGCCATGCAGTCGGGAAGCAGGGCGACAGTTCCCGCACCTGACGACGGTATCTCGTTTGGTGGTGAGATTTGTGTGGCCGGCATGGATACCCCATAAAGACCGCGTGGCGATTCAGCTTCGTGGCCATCCAGAGCGTACGTAAGGCAAGCCGGCAGGCACAGGCCACATTGCACACGGTCGGCCTGCACGGGAATGCGGTGTAGGGCTTCTCAAGAGACTGTTGTTCATGCTACCTTTTGCGACTCGCAGCCCGCCGAGGGCTTGCGCGATAGATGAAAGCTTCGCTATTATCTCGCGCCTTTGTTCCATCGATTCCGCTTACCGCCCCCGTGGCGGCAGACAGGTATTCCGAAATGAAAACGTTCAGCGCCAAGCCGGAAAGCGTCAAGCGCGATTGGTACGTGGTTGATGCCACGGACAAAACGCTCGGTCGTCTCTCGACCGAAATCGCGCGTCGCCTTCGCGGCAAGCACAAGCCTGAGTTCACCCCTCACGTCGATACTGGTGACTACATCGTCGTGATCAACGCTAAGAAGGTGGCTGTCACCGGCGCCAAGTTGGACGACAAGATGTACCACCGGTTCACTGGTTACGTCGGCAACCTCAAGACCATCAGCCTGAAAGACATGCTGGCTACTCATCCTGAGCGCATCATCGAGATCGCCGTGAAGGGCATGCTGCCGAAGAACCCGCTGGGCCGTGCCATGTACCGCAAGCTCAAGGTCTACGGCGGCGCCGAACATCCGCATACCGCCCAGCAGCCGCAGGCGCTGGAAATTTAAGGAAGCATATGTCGATTCAGCAGAATTACGGCACTGGCCGTCGTAAGACCTCCGCAGCTCGCGTGTTCCTGCGCAAGGGCACCGGCGCCATCGAAGTGAACGGCAAGACCCTGGATCAGTTCTTCGGCCGCGAAACCTCTCGCATGATCGTGCGCCAGCCGTTGGAACTGACCCAGAACACCGACAAGTTCGATATCAAAGTCACTGTTGCCGGTGGCGGCATCACCGGCCAGGCCGGCGCGATCCGTCTGGGCATCGCCCGCGCCCTGATCGAGTACGACGATGGCTTGAAGACCCAGCTGCGCAAGGCTGGCTTCGTGACCCGCGACGCTCGTGAAGTCGAGCGTAAGAAGGTTGGTCTGCACAAAGCCCGTCGCGCTACCCAGTTCTCGAAGCGCTAATCCTCACCTGAGGTTGCGATTCAATCGACCGATGCATCAAGTCAGAGCGCATCGCTCGATACGGTATTGGGAGATCGTCTAATGGTAGGACAACGGACTCTGACTCCGTTTATCTAGGTTCGAATCCTAGTCTCCCAGCCACTTCAAGCTCCTGTCTTTACAGGGGCTTTTTGTTTGTGGCGAACGGCTGCAGTCGGGTAACCGTAAAATTCACCGTAAAATTCAGACGCCCTTTGGCGTGGTAACGATAGGCACGCTGAGATCGTAGACGTCCATCATTTGTTCCTCTTTGTGGCTGCTTGCTTCGCGCTTGTCGTGCCGTGTGCCTTCGGTATCGGTGACACCGCGGTGCTTGAGGTCATGCAAGCCGAATCGCTGCTCTGTCGATATCACGCCGTCCTTGACGGCTTTGCGCATGATCCTCTGCCATGCGGAGTCCAGGGCCGATTTCTTCAATGACGCGCCGTCCAATGCAACGACGATGATGCGTTTGCGCGGATCGATCGGGACGGGCGTGCCGTGCTCGCTCCAGATCCTGCTACGTACGCTTACAAGCCAGTCCCGGGCCGCGCGCAGTCGCGGTGTCCAGGTAACGATGACATCCCTCGACCCTTTCCGCCGATTGGTAAGCAGCCCTTCCTCCAATGCATTGGCATCGGCGAGCGTGACCACTTCGATTCCGCGCAAGCGACAGAGATAGGCGATATCGGCCACCGCCCATAGATAGGGCGGACAACTGCCCTTGCTCTTCGGTGGCAACTGCCCGCCCTCGGCGGCCATTTGGATGATCTTGGTCATGATCGCAGGGTCAGCGTTCGCTAGACGGCGTCCTTGATGCCCCATGTGCATGATGTAGATCAGAGCGCATCGGCTTATCGGCAAACAGCGTCTTCCACACGCGTGGAGTCAGTTCATGGACGCGCGCCTGCGAATGGTCACCGACGCGCTGCAGGACATCGACCAGATAGTCGTAGGGATTAACGTCGTGCAAGCGACAGGTCGCCAGCAAGCTTTGCACGATGGTGATCTGCTGGGCGCCCAGCTCAGTCCGACAGAAGGTCCAGTTTTTGCGCCCCATGGGAATGGCACAAATCACCCGCTCCACAAGGCCAGATACACCATCAAACCGTCCTTGTGCTCCTGGATGTAGCCAAGTGCCTTGAGAAACGGGTTGCTAGGCAAAAAGGCTTGTGCCTGGATGTTTTCATCCACCCACTCGAAAAGCCGGCGCATCACCGGCGCCGCGTCGGCTTGGCGTCGTTGACGCTTGGCCTCATCCGTCAAGCCATCGTCACGGATGGCCTTACAGTTGGCCGATCATCTCCTGCAGTGCCTGGGCGGCCTGTGGTTCGTATTTCTGCGCTTTATGTCCGGGCTGGCCCCCGACTTGCGATCCGAGGGCTTTTTAGGGTGCTTACCCTTGCCTGGGCCATCACTGGAAGGTGATCGTGCCAACAGCTTTAACCATCCACCCTCGACGCTAGGCATCCTACCCTTTATTATTAAGGGATTACCTACCGGCGGCGCCGTCCATGTCAGCCATGGGCCTATAGCTCAACGGTTAGAGCAGGGGACTCATAATCCCTTGGTTCCAGGTTCGAATCCTGGTGGGCCCACCATATACAGCAGTGCTTTAGATCTTGTGTGCGGGAAACCATAGTTTGGCCGCGAGCCCTTCTGGAAGCGCGTAATATTGAGGCATTGTTGGATCTCAAACAGCGGCTCGCCGTGTCGGGATTGTTAGCTGCATTCTCGCAGGTAGACCATCTTCTTTACAGTTATCCAGCAAGCCGCTGGACAATTGGCCAGCGGACTGCTGACCAAAAGATCGATTGCATTCGTAGACATAGGACGCTAATGCTCCCTCTCAAGCTACCAACACGAATCAGCCTTTTTCTTTTATTTTCAATGCCGTGTGTCAGTCCCGAAATTCGCTGGGCCTTAAGCTAGTGCCATTAGGGTTAAGGTCGGCACCTATGACCGACGAAACCTCCAATACCTACCTGCGGCAGCTTGGCGTCTGGGATAGCGCGGCTATTGTCATCGGCGGGGTGATCGGTGCGGGCATCTTCCGCACGCCAGCTACCGTGGCCGAACGCACAGCATCCGGTCTGCCCTTGCTGGCGTTATGGGCCATCGGTGGCCTGCTCACCCTGGCAGGTGTGCTTTGCTACGCCGAACTCGGTGCGCGGCGACCGCAGGCGGGGGGCATCTATATCTACCTGCGTGAAGCCTTCGGGCCGCTGCCGGCGTTCCTGTTCGGCTGGACCATGGCGCTGATCAATTACCCGGGCAGCGTGGCGGCGGTGGCAACCACGTTTGCCGACTACTTCTGCCGTGCCGGCGGATTGCCGATCTGGTGGGTAAAGCCAGTGGCGATAGGGGCCATTGTCTTTATCGTTGGTGTCAATCTGTTCGGTATTCGTGCGGGCGCCTGGATGCAGAACCTGTTCACCCTGCTCAAGCTGGCCGCCGTGGTGATGTTGCTGGTCGTCGGGCTGGCGCTCTCACACGGACATCTCGGCGGCGTGTTGGCCGTGGACACCACGCATGAGGTTCCTAGCGGCGCATGGGTGGGTGCTTTGCTGCCAGTACTGTTTACCTATGGTGGTTTTCATTACCTCAATGACATGGCCGGCGAAGTGCGTGACCCGCAACGCACCTTGCCGCGTGCACTGACGCTGGGTTTGATCGGTGTGGTGGTGTGCTATCTGCTGGTGAACATGGCATACCTGATCGGTCTCGGACACGTCGGGCTGGCAGCGAGCAAGGCGCCTGCTGCCGATCTGATGAGTCATATCTTCGGCCTGCGCGGCGTAACTATCATGGCTATCGGTATCGCTTGCTCGACCTTTGGCTATTGCAGCATTGCGATTGCTGGCGGTGCGCGTGTGCTGCAGACGATGGGTGCGGATGGCATGTTCTTCCATTCGGTAGGACATATCGAGTCGCGCTGGCATGCGCCGCGGGTGGCGCTGGCGGCGCTGGGCGGCTGGGCCATTGTGCTGATTCTTACCGGCAGCTTCGGCCAACTGCTGGACTACACTACCGTAGGCGAATGGCTAGGACATGCCTTCGGCATTGCCACCCTGTTCTGGTATCGGCGCCGTTTTGCCAATCAGCCTGTGCCGTATCGGGTGCCGTTGTATCCGCTGCTGCCGTTCCTGTTTGTGGCCACGGTATTGGGCGTGATCATCGCGACGGTGATCCATTCACCATGGGATGCGGGCATGAGCGTGGTGATCATCGCCATCGGCGTGCCGGTGTATGCGCTCTGGCGGCGTTCGCAGGTGACTTCGCGTCGCTGAGGGTTGCTCGTTGCCCTCTCTCGGGGCAACGAGTATTTGTCTAGGCGTGACGATGGCGTGCAACGTTTCGCGTTGAAGCTGGAGTACCGCGATCTTGTTGCGTACCGTCCAGGTCGAACAGGCAGAGCATTATTTGGCCCCATGTGTCTTGAGTGCGGCAACCGCCGGTAGCTCCTTGCCTTCCAGGAATTCCAGGAAGGCGCCCCCGCCGGTTGAGATGTAGGAAACCTTGTCGGCAATGCCGTACTTGTCGACGGCGGCTAGTGTGTCGCCACCACCGGCAATCGAGAATGCCTTGGAATCGGCCACCGCGTGGGCCAGCACTTCCGTGCCCTTGCCGAAGGCGTCGAATTCGAATACGCCGACCGGGCCATTCCATACCACGGTGCCAGCCTTGGCGATTAGTGCAGCGTAGAGCTTGGCTGTCTCCGGGCCGATGTCCAGGATCATTTCGTCATCCTTCACCTGATCTACCAGCTTGACCGTTGCTGGGGCGTGCGCGGAAAACTCCGGCGCCACCACCACGTCCACCGGCATCGGCACTTCAGCGCCACGGCGCTTGGCATCGGCCAGCACTTTCTTGGCGGCAGGGATCAGGTCCGGTTCGTACAGTGAGTTGCCTACGGAATGGCCGGTAGCAGCGATAAAGGTATTGGCAATGCCGCCGCCCATGATCAACTGATCCACCTTGCCGATAAGGTTTTCCAGCAAGGTAAGTTTGGTCGACACTTTGGAGCCGGCGACGATGGCAAGCAGCGGGTGCGCTGGATGTTCCAGTGCCTTGCCTAGCGCATCGAGTTCATTGCACAGCAGTGGGCCGGCCGCGGCGATCGGCGCAAATTTGATCACGCCATGGGTGGAAGCCTGCGCACGGTGCGCGGTGCCAAAGGCATCCATCACGAACACATCGCACAGTGCGGCGTATTTCTTGGACAGCGACTCGTCATCCTTGCCCTCGCCAATATTCATACGGCAGTTTTCCAGCACCACGACTTCGCCGTTGGCGACATCGACCCCATTGAGATAGTCGGCTACCAGGCGTACGGACGTGCCGAGATGTTCGCCCAGCCACTTCGCGATCGGTGCGAGCGAAGATTCCGCATCGAACTGGCCTTCCTTCGGACGGCCCAGGTGCGAGATCACCATCACCTTCGCACCGACATCGCGTGCGGCTTTGATGGTCGGCAGCGAGGCATCCAGGCGCTGGGTGGAGGTGATACGGCCCTTCTCGATCGGCACGTTCAAATCTTCGCGGATCAGCACGCGTTTGCCGTGCAGGTCGAGGTTGCTCATACGGGTGACGGACACGGGAAACTCCTGACAGCTTGAGGAAGTCGGCCACTGAGGCCAGAACTGAGTATCTTCCTGCCCGCATCGCAGCGATGCAAACAGGGGCGATTACACTTGCCCTGTCTCCACCAAGGAAAGGCTTATGTCATCCGATCTCGTCCTTTACAGCTATTGGCGCTCCAGCGCTGCTTTCCGTGTGCGCATTGCGCTGAATCTAAAGGGTTTGAGTTACGAAACGCGCGCAGTACATCTGGTCCGCGAGGGAGGCGAACAGCATTCGCCAGCCTATGTGGCGCTTAACCCGCAGCAGTTGGTGCCGACCCTGGTCGACGGTGATCGAGTACTGACGCAATCGATGGCTATCGTCGAATATCTGAATGAAACCCATCCGCTGCCACCGTTGCTGCCGAAAGATCCGGCCGCGCGCGCGCGCGCGCGCGCTTTGGCGCAGGTGGTGGGTTGCGATATCCATCCGATCGGCAATTTGCGCGTATTTCAGGAACTGGGCAAGCAATTCGGTGCCAGTGACGAGCAGAAAGCAGTGTGGATGCGCCATTGGATAGTCACTGGCTTCCAGGCTCTCGAAGCCATGCTGGCCAATAGCAAGGACACCGGACGCTATTGCCATGGCGATAGCCCGGGGCTGGCCGATATATACCTGGTGCCGCAGGTCTACAACGCCCGTCGCTGGAAAGTACCGTTAGACGATTTTTCGAACATTCTGCGCATCGATGCAGCGTGCGCGACACTGCAGGCGTTCCGCGATGCGATGCCGGAGCAGCAGCCGGATGCACAGACGCCATCGTCGTGATGCGCTAAAATCCAAATCAGGCTGCCTTGGATCGCTGGATCACCCAGCAACGGGAAGTTTTTAGAAACCCAGCCCGTACGGATCATTACCCGCCAGTTCGGCGTTTTCGGCACTGCCGCCTTCGGATAGGCGGATCTTCAACGCCAGGCCATCGCGCGAGTCAGCCTTCGACAGCACTTCTTCCAGCTCGACGCGCCCGCTCTTGTAGAGCTTGTACAACGACTGGTCGAAGGTCTGCATGCCTTCCTGCAGGCTGCGATCCATCGCCTCCTTCACTTCGTGGATCTGGCCGCGGCGGATCATGTCGCGGATGAGGGGCGTATTGAGCAGCACCTCCACCGCCGGCAGGCGGCGACCGTCCTCGCCGGTGACCAGGCGCTGGCTGATCACCGCACGCAGGTTCAAGGCAAGATTCATCAGCACGTTCTTGTGTGCCGATTCGGGAAAGAAGTTGAGGATGCGTTCCAGTGTTTGGTCGGCGTTGTTGGAATGCAGCGTCGCCAGGCACAAGTGACCGGTTTCGGAGAAGGCGATGGCGGCTTCCATCGTGTCTGTGTCGCGGATTTCGCCGATCATGATCACATCCGGCGCTTCACGCATCGCGTTGCGCAGGGCTTCGTGATAGGTGTGCGTATCCAGCCCCACTTCGCGCTGGTTAACGATCGACTTCTTGTGGCGGTGCAGGTACTCGATCGGATCCTCGATGGTGAGGATATGACCGGGCGTGTTGCTGTTGCGGTGGTCGAGCATCGCCGCCAGCGTAGTCGACTTGCCCGAGCCGGTAGCGCCCACCACCAGGATCAGCCCGCGCGGCTCCATGATCAGCTCGCGGAAAATCGCCGGGAGCTGTAGTTGGTCAATGCTGGGAATCTCGCTCTTGATCGCGCGGATCACCATGCCCACTTCGCCGCGCTGCTTGAACACATTGATACGGAAACGGCCGGTTTCTTTCACCGCCAGCGCCATGTTGAGTTCCAGATCCCGCTCAAATTGAGGTACCTGGCCTTCGTCCATCAGCGAATAGGCGATCTTTTTCACCATGCCGCTGGGTAGCCCGGTGTTGCCGAGTGGGTACAACTTGCCCTCGACCTTAATGTTCACCGGGGCCCCTGTCGTTAGGAACATGTCCGACGCGCCCTTGTCCACCATCAACCTAAGGAAGTAACCGATATCCACCTAAAGGACCCTAATTTTTTACGCATTGCATTCAAGGATTATGCCCTCTCACAATACGCCGTGATCCTCAGAGAGGAATGAGTGATGGTGCACACATTTTCCCCGCTACAGGTATGCGGTTCGCGTATCCGTGCGGTGGCTCCGGCGTTGATGTTGGCGGTGACGTTAAGTCTTGGCGGCTGTGCCAGCGTCCCCCCGCCGGATAACGCGATGAATCAGGCCCAGGCGCAGTTGCAGTCCGCCCGCAATGCGGGGGCCGAGACCTACGACCCGGTCGATTTTGGCTTCGCGCAAGACAAATTCCAGCAGGCGCAGTTCGCCATGGCCGATCGCAAGTATGCTCAGGCGGCAGATCTGGCCGACGAGTCGCGGGCCGATGCGACGCTTGCGCGTACCAAGGCCATGTTGGCCGCGGCACGTGCCCAAATTCAATCCAAAACGGATGCAAACGGTCAGTTGCGAGCACAAAACGAGGAAGCGCAGTCGGAAAACGACCAACACTACCAGCAACAGAGAGCCCAGTTGGCCGCCCAGCAGGCCGCTGCGCAGCAGCCGGCGGTTAGCGACGACAACGATGGTGACCATGGTGGCAACCCGGCTTCGGGTGCCACGTCGCCAGTGCCGCCGTCAAGCATTCCGACGCTTCCGACTCAGGCGCCGATGCAACAGGATATGCCGGCCCCGTCGTCCTCGGTGCTCGGCAACCCGAACCCACAACCCCAGCAACAAGGGCAGGGCTTCCAGACTCTGCCTGATTCTGGCCAGCAGAATCAGGGAGGCCAGCTATGAAAAAGTCCACTTCCGGAAAACCGCTGTCGATCATCGCCATGTCCTTGTTGGCTGTTTTCGCCAGCGCCGCCGTTCAGGCACGCAAGGACGATATGGATATCGACCGTTTGAACAATACCTTGAATCAGTTAGCCAGCGATCCGACCCTGGGCACCTATGCCCAGGCCGACCAGGCGCTGGCACGCGATGCGATCAACCAACTTTCCCAGGCTAGTTCGCGCGAGCGTCCGCATGTGCTCTACATTGCCGAACGCCGGGTCGACCAGGCCAGGGCCGAAGCGCAGTTGCAAGTGGCCCAGCGCCAGCTCAACCAGCTCGACCAGCAAAACGCCCAATTGCAGCTCGACCGCAGCCGCATCGATGCCAACGCCGCGCAGCAGCAGCTTGATATTCAGCGTATGCAGTACCAGTTGGCGCAGCAGGAAACCGCACGCCTGCAGGCGCAGGGTCAGGAAGCGGCCGCTCAAGCCGCCCAAGCCCAGTCCGAAGCCGATCAAGCTCGCAGGTTGGCGGCTGCCCAGGCCAAGGTAGCCCAGGCCGCCAAGCGTCAGGCTGCGCTGGCGACCAAGGCGGCTCAGGCCGCCAGAGCCTTGCAAGAAAACCAACCGCCATCTTCCAGCGGCAACTAAGCTGTCTTGATCCATCCGATTACACCCATCTTTTTTCGATGTCATATCAGGGAGAGGGTCTCACCCATCAGATGTTTCGGATGTGTGTCATCGGATGCCTTAAAGTCACTATGCTTTAAGACGTCCCATTTTACGGGTTTTTGACTACAAACCGCACTCCCATGCGCCTTGTCGAGGGCCCTTGTGCGCTCCAGCAACGGGGAGTAGGGTCAAAGACGCTGCGGCCCCTGAGCTGTCGTGGCTTACCGACTGAATCATGCGCATATCCCTCCACTTTTCCTCCCCCGTGTCCTGCAAGCAGGGCTTGGGGATGTGGTCATGCGTGCGATTTGCTTCTGTTCGTGGACGTAGCGATACGTCTACCGTCTTACCCGAGGAGGTTGAATCATGTTCGAAGATCAGCAGCCAACTGCTGTCGAAGCCCTTATGAAAACCGATGCAGAGTTTCGCCGGCTCTACCAACGGCATAAGGAACTCGATAGCAAGGTGCACGATGCCGATATCGGCGTGCTTCCCATTGACGACACGACGCTTCATGGAATGAAAGTTGAAAAACTCCACGCCAAGGAAAAGCTCCAGCGCATGTGGGACAGTCGAGCGCAAACGCGCCCTATCAACTGATCTGCTGGTTTTGACATGAAATACGGTCCCGGCGCGAAAGCTGCCGGGGCCGTTCTGTTTCTGGGCTCGATGCATCGCCGTCCGGAAACGTGCCCCAAGGAACGTGCCCAAGGGATGCTCCGACTGCGGCCTGTGGCACCTGTTCCCGTTATGATTGCCCTTCATATCGCACGACAAGCCCTACGTATGGAGTTTTCATGACGGTCAATGCAAGTGTCCTCGAGCTGATTGGTAACACCCCCATAGTGCGCGCTCAACGCCTGGATACCGGGCGTTGCGAGCTGTTCCTGAAACTGGAAAGCGCGAACCCGGGTGGCTCGATCAAGGATCGCATTGGCCTGTCGATGATCGAAGGCGCCGAAAAGACCGGCAAGATCAAACCTGGCGCGACCTTGGTGGAAGGCACCGCCGGCAATACCGGCCTGGGTCTGGCGCTGGTGGCACAGGCCAAAGGCTACCGCCTGATCCTGGTGGTGCCAGACAAGATGAGCCGCGAGAAAATCTTCAACCTCAAGGCCATGGGCGCCGAAGTGGTGCTGACCCGCTCCGACGTGGCCAAGGGTCACCCGGAGTATTACCAGGACATGGCCGAACGCCTCGCACGCGAAACGCCCGGCGCGTATTTCATCAACCAGTTTGGCAACCCGGACAACCCCAAGGCGCACATCGAAACCACCGGCCCGGAAATCCTCAAGCAGATGGATGGCAAGGTCGATGCGGTGGTGGTCGGCTGCGGTTCCTCCGGCACGCTCAGCGGCTTGTCCAACTATTTCGCCGAAGCCTCGCCGGACACCGAACTGGTGCTGGCCGATCCAGTGGGCTCCATCCTGGCGCAATACATTAATGAAGGTGTGCTCTCCACCAAATCCGGTAGTTGGATGGTCGAAGGCATCGGCGAAGATTTCCTGCCTAGCATCAGCGACTTCACCCGTGTCAAAAAGGCTTATGCGATTTCCGACAAGGAAAGCTTCCTCGCCGCGCGCGAACTGCTGGCGAAGGAAGGTGTGCTAGGTGGTTCGTCCACCGGCACCCTGCTGTCGGCGGCCCTGAAGTATTGCCGCGAACAGACCGAACCCAAACGGGTCGTAACCCTGGTGTGTGACACGGGCAACAAGTACCTGTCGAAGATGTACAACGACTATTGGATGCTTGACAACGGTTTTATCGAACGTGAACAACATGGGGATCTGCGCGACCTGCTGCTGCGCCCCTTCGCCCAGCGCGACACAGTGGTGATCGGCCCGAACGAATTGCTGATGACGGCCTACACACGGATGAAGCTGTATGACGTTTCGCAGTTGCCGGTTATGGACGGCAACCGCCTCGTCGGTATCCTTGATGAATCGGACGTGCTGATGCACGTGCATGCCGACGAAGCGCGCTTCCGCGATTCCGTCTCCACCGCCATGATCATCGACCTACAGATATTGGACGTGCGCTCGCCGATCCAGTCGTTGTTGCCAGTGTTCGATCGCGGACACGTTGCCATCGTGATGGACGACGAGCAGTTCCTGGGCCTGATCACCCGCATCGATCTACTGAACTACCTGCGTCGCAAAGTGCACTGACGGTTCTGCTCTCTCCCCTGCGTGCAGGGGGTAAAACTATTGCCCAATGTAAGAATGAACTGACACCTCGAAAGCCTGTCGAAATAGCATCCCGGCAAAGTCGCTGGCTCCATTGAAGCCCAGCGCTTCGCATAGCCCGCCGCAAAGGATCACCGTCATGTGTGGAATCGTTGCCGCTGCCGCCCAACGTGATGTAGCGCCACTGCTCATCGCCGGCCTCAAAGCGCTGGAGTACCGCGGTTACGATTCGGCCGGCTTGGCCGTACTGGACGGAGGGCAAGTCCGCCGCGTACGTGCCAAAGGCAAAGTGCGCGAAATGGAAGCCCTGTATCTCGCCGATCCTCTGCCCGGTGGTGCCGGCATCGCACATACTCGCTGGGCCACGCACGGCGTACCCAACGAAGCCAACGCACACCCGCATATGATTGGCCGCGTCACACTGGTGCATAACGGCATCATCGAGAACTACGCGACGCTGCGCACCGAGCTGCAAGCCAAGGGTTATGTCTTCACCTCCGAAACCGATACGGAAGTGATGGCCGCGCTGATCGACGTCAACATCAGCAAAGGCATGAACCTGCGCGAGGCCGTACTCGCCACGGTGCGTGAACTCGACGGCGCCTACGCCATCGCCGTGATGAGCCGCGATGAACCTGGCTGTGTCGTCGGTGCGCGTCGCGGTGCGCCGTTACTGGTCGGCGTAGGTATCGGTGAACACTTCCTGGGCTCCGATGCACAGGCACTCATCAAAGTCACCAACAAAATCATCTATCTTGACGAAGACGACGTGGTCGAGATCACCCGCGAAAACGCGCAGATTTACACCCTCGACGGTAAGCCGGTCCAGCGCGTTATGCACGAGAGCGAACTCTCCGCCGACGCGGTGGAGCGCGGCGAATACCGCCACTACATGCAGAAGGAAATCTTCGAACAGCCACGCGCCGTTGCCGACACGCTCGAAGCACGCATCAACGCTCATGGCGTGCTACCGAACATCTTCGGCGTCGGTGGCGAAGAACTGCTAGCGAAAGTGAAAGGTCTGCACATCATCGCCTGTGGCACCAGCTATCACGCTGGCATGGTCGCCAAATATTGGATCGAAGAATACGCACGCCTGCCGGTGAATGTAGAAGTCGCCAGCGAATACCGCTATCGCGAAGCTGTGGTGCCGGAAGGCACGCTCTTCATCGCCATTTCCCAATCGGGCGAAACCGCCGACACCCTTGCCGCCATGCGCGAATCGCGCCGCCGTGGCTATCTCGGGACTCTCGCCATCTGCAATGTGCCCGAATCATCCGTAGTACGCGAAGCTGACCTGAAATTGATGACGCGCGCCGGTCCGGAAATTGGCGTAGCCTCCACCAAAGCCTTCACCACCCAGCTTAGTGCACTCGCACTGCTCACCTTGCATCTATCCAGGCAGCAGGGCATGGATGGCGTGCAGCACAGCGAACTGTGCGCACAACTGCTGCATCTGCCACGTTCGATCGAAGACGCCTTGAAGCTTGAGCCGCAAATCATCGAGCTGGCCGAGCGTTTCGTGCACCGCCGCCACGCATTGTTCCTCGGGCGTGGCGCGCATTATCCAGTGGCACTGGAAGGCTCGCTCAAGCTCAAGGAAATTTCCTATATCCACGCCGAAGCTTATCCGGCGGGTGAACTCAAACACGGGCCGTTGGCGCTGGTCGACGAAGACATGCCAGTGGTAGCCGTGGCACCGAATGGCCCGCTGCTAGACAAGCTCAAGTCCAATCTGCAGGAAGTGCGTGCACGCGGCGGCGAGCTGATTGTTTTTGCCGACGCTGTTGCGCATATTGATGGCAACGCCACGCGCGGTGTCGTGTTGCGCATCGACGGTAGCGGCGAATTCATCGCGCCAGCTGTGTTTACCGTGCCGCTGCAATTGCTGGCTTATCACGTCGCTGTGTTGCGTGGCACGGATGTGGATCAGCCACGTAATCTCGCGAAATCCGTCACGGTGGAGTAGTTTTCAATATGTCGTTTAATTGAGTGTCTGTGATTCAGGGGCAGGATCCGTTTTAAACGGTGCCAACCTTTAGTGTTTTCTACTGTAGGTACGCGTGGCCTGGAACTCAGGCATCCACCACCTAATCGAGGAATGAACACATGAATGGCATCAATCCGTTTATGTTTTCCCCGCAAACCGATTCAACCGATTCAACAGCTTCGCAGGAAGACATCATTCCCTGGGAGACGATAGGGGGCCATGATAACAGGGCCGTCAAGGGGCCAACTCTTGTCAAGGACTGCGCGAAGGTTGTGGCCGAACTAGGCGCCGATGTCACGGCGCAAGATGAGGCGACCATATGGGCAAATTCAGGCTCAACGGTGGACGCCTTCGACGGGGCCACGGTATACGCGTACGAAGATGCGACGGTTAATGCGCAGGGCGAGTCCATCGTCACTGTGTATCCGGGTTCATACGTCACCGCGGGTACGAGCGCCACCGCGAAGCTCAAAGATGGTGCACAGCTTAACGCGGAGGAAGGTGCCGTCGTGCACATGCCAAACGGTGCCGTCGTGGTTGTTACCGGCGATACACACTTAACGCTAACAGGCCAGGAGCTGACAGTGAACGGCGGCTCAGTTCGGATGGCCGCTTCAGGCGAAGGTGCGATGAGGATCTGCACCATTGGTCCATCTCGCGGACATTATGCGGCGTTCCCTGTCCATAACGCCAAGGTGCAACGACCGGACTGGCCGTTTGATAAAAGCATGCCGTATCTGTCTAGAGCCTGTCGTCATGAGGTGTTGAAATATGGTTAACTACCCGCCATCGAATCTTGCTGGATGGAATCCTCTGTGACTGCAGCCTATCGACGCCATGACATTTCCGATGAAAAATGGGGTTTGCTTGAACCCCATTTGCCGGGTCAAGCGGGCCGATGGGGGCGTGTAGCCAAAGATAATCGGCAATTCATCAACGCAGTGTTCTGGATACTTCGCACCGGAGCGCCGTGGCGAGATTTACCACCCGAGTACGGCGATTGGAAGAATACCCATCGGCGCTTTTGTCGCTGGCGCGATAACGGCACATGGGAAGGTCTGTTGGAACGTGTGATGGATGAGCCGGACTTTGAGTGGCTGATGATCGATGCCAGTCACTGCAAGGTTCATCCTCATGCAGCGGGAGCTCGTGGCGGCAATCAGGGCATAGGTCTCACAAAAGGGGGCGCAACACCAAGATACATTTGGCCGTGGATGCGCATGGTATGCCAGTCCGAATTCTTGTTACAGAGGGTACCCGGGCAGATTGTTCGCAGGCTGCGGAACTGATCAAAGACATTCCTGCTGAGCATCTCATGGCCGACAAAGGTTATGACAGTGATGCCATTGTTGAGCAGGCTCATGAGCAAGGCATGCAGGCGCATATTCCGCCACGTAAAAACCGAAAAGAGCCGCGCGACTACGACACGTACCTGTATCGTCATCGCCACCTGGTTGAGAATGCGTTTTTGTACCTGAAACAGTGGCGTGGTGTGGCGACACGCTACGCGAAGAATCTGTCCTCTTTCCTTGCCGCTGTGCAAATTCGCTGCCTCGTCATGTGGCTCAGAATCTTATGACGACATGCTCTAAAAAGCATACATACCCGCCAGCTCGCCTAAACGGTCAGGCTACCTTTCCCGGAGTACCCGGCATACAGCGGGAATACATCGAATGCCGCCACTTAGCGGCTCAATATATCTACGACAGCTTGCATAACGAAGCTGGCAAAGTCGATTTAAGCCATTTCAGTTCTGTCAATCAAATCGCTCAACATGTGAAAACAGGTGGGACCGAAGCCGATTGTGAAAAGATGCTGCGAGATGCTCAAGAAGCATACCTGATCAAGACTGATGATTTGGGTAAGTTGCTGAAGGATCAATTCCAACAAATAGAAAACGAGTCGCAGAACGGCGCCGGTGTGCGTAGCCTTATGGTCACGTCGACCAATCATGCGATGGCCATTCGATTGCGTGTGAAACAGCATCCGCAGGATGTCCAGAAAAAAATCTATGTCGTGAAGTTTTATGATCCCAACTTTACCGACACCACCGTGCGTTGCGAGGTCGATAACATAGACAAGTTAAACACCCAGACCTTACGACAATATATCGACGGGGATGGTCAACATGATCCGCACTACCAGCGCTATTTTGATAGTTATGAAGACTGTGTGATGGTGCATGTGTGCAGCCGTCAGGCACCTGAGCAGTCGCCGTTGCAAATAAGCCAAGGGATGGCGTTGACCTGTCGCTATGAAGAACTCTCACCAATAGTGATGTGGCACCTGTTAAGAAATAACCTCGCGGGGGAGCTGGTCAAGCTGTTTGAGAAGTTCACTAGGTTAGATGCGGCAAGGCAAGTAAAACTACTCGCTGCAAAAAGTCCGATCAAAATACCAGGGCTTTTCATAGCCTTGGAATGTGGCTGTGCTGAGGCGATCCGCGCATACGGGACATTACTCAAGCAAGTGCCTGAAAAAACCCTCGTCTGGCACATCATCACATTGCTTAAAGCAAAAGGTCCGGATGGTACGTCGGGGCTTTATTTCGCCTTGCAAAACGGCCATGCCGAGGCGATCCAGGCATATGGGGAATTACTCAGGCTAGTACCAGAGGAAGCTCTAGCCTATTCCCTCGCCGATATGCTCAAAGTAAAACATAAGTATGGTGTGTCGGCGCTTGATGTGGCCCGGCGATTAGGCCATGACAAAGCAATCCAGGCATACGAGGCTGTTGTGGACGAGTTTTGTGGGGTGGCCGCTAATGGGGTGTCTCAAAAATAAGTGGAATAAATCTGCGGTTCCGGCTTACAGCCACCTGATTCCATGACTTCCTAACGCACAGTGCGCATGGCGTCTGGGTTTGCGAGTGATCTTTGACTCACCCGGCGGGTGAGTGGGTGATCTCACGCAAAGCAAGCGGGCATGCGGGGTGCGAGTCAGGAGCTCACGGAGTTAGGAACCACAAACCCAGATGGTGATACTTGCATTACGGTGTACGATTAGCGAGCTGGATCGGATTATCGAGCGGTTGACCGACGCTCACGATCGTTGAGCCGAGACTGTGAAAAGGAGGGGCAAGAACTCGGCACTCTCGAGCCGCTTTATTCGGCTGGAAATTTTTCGAGGATCTTCGACGTAATATCAACACCGAAGTGCCGTGCGAGAATCAGAGCGTTGCCAATTACGCTCGCACAGTCGCCTTCGAATTTCTTTCTGAGTGCATCGCCGTCTTTTGTTGCATATTCCCCGCCTGTCATTTCAAGATACCGCCTGGTGAGTTCGCCGAGTTCTTCTTGCATCTTGAGCAAATAAAACGCGTTGAAATCTCGGCGAATGCCGTGACGTTTTGCATAGGAACTCCACGCCTGTTCGCAGTGATCTGCTGCTTCGTCTAATGTCATGATTGACTCCTTGATTTTACGTTAAAATGCTGGTCGGCATTTTGCGCTTGCGCGCTAATCGACGACCAGCTACGAACTCATTGCGCAGCTTGGAAGGAAGCTTGCGTGTGGCTTCCGAAAATGCAATCGGCGATAATTCCTGTACACGACGTTGAATGAAATCAATGGCTTCTTCTCGGAAGGGGATTAGCATTTCTCTCAGAGATCATCCTATTGCCTTCTGGACAAAACGATTTTCATCCGCGAGCAAACGTTCAATTAGCGAGAGAATCCTTGAACTCGGGAGCATTACCTTGCGTGAGCGATGGTAATAAAGGAGGCTCAAGATTGACTGACGACGTTTCCATGGATTAGTCGAATGATTCCAGACTTCAAGTAAGCAGTAGACGATGAGGAAGTTATCTACTTTCCGGATGGGAAGTATTCAACATGACTTTCACCGGACCGGGCCAAGTACACCACTTTACGTCCCAATAGCGAAACGAGATAGCTCGCACACCCTGCCTTCATGACCTTCTCGCAGAACTCCCGATAGGTATGTGCGCCAGACTGCGACAACCGGATGGCTTCCCCTACGGTTTTTGCATTGAACGTCGTAGTCACTGGAACTCCGACTTTGGCAGTCGATACTTCAATGGTCTCGCCGTCAGACAGATAATAAGTTCTTTTCGAGTTTCGAAGGTCCGCATAGTACCCCTCCACTCCGGCTGCAGCGAGTTTCTTGAGTTGATCCGGAAAATTAATACTGTCATCTTCGGAGCTTCTGGTGCATTCTTCAACGATGGAACGGATATTCATTGCTTTCCCTTGAGAAAATTTAGAAAACCTATGGTCAATCTATGGGCACAATCTTGAGCTCATGCTGGTCGACAATTTTTATGAGAATACGCATCAGCGACTCGCGATCATTTGGCGGTAATTTCCCAAAAAACTCGATATCGTTTGCGTCAGCTATTGAAGCAAATTTCGGCACGAGTTTGCGGCCATGACGCGTTAAAGCCAAGATCTGCGCTCTCCCATCTTCCGGATGGGCATTACGTGTGACGAGTGACTTGCCAATCAATCGGTCTGCTAGCCGAGTTATTGCTCCCCGCGTCATTCCCAGCCTATCCGCAAGATGGCTCGGCGACATGGAATGAGCATCATAGAGCTCTCGCATCAGTACCCACTCAGCAACAGTCACTCCTTCGCTCTCGAGCTTTCGTGAGAAAGAATTCGACACGTGATTGGAGACAAACCGCATCCAGTAGCCAAGATGCGACGACAATTCAGAAATGGTTGCTGTTTCACCCATGAATGGTCCACTTGGTTGCCTTGTAAACTATATGCCCCCATTCCTTCTGTCAAGGGGTCATGTCATGCATGTGTTGTGTTGCGATACAGGTGTGAAGTAAATCGCCTAACTCAGAATGAGGTAAGCCCCCGGCTTTGCCGGGGGACTCACCAAGGTTTGACCTATACGGCGGTCGTAGTGAACCTGAAATCTCGACCAAGAGACGAGGTTCACGATGAAAGAGTATCAAAGCTTGAGTCATGCCCGTTGGGACTGTAAGTACCGCGTGGTGTTCATTCCCAAGCGGAGAAAGAAGCAGGTGTTTGGAGAGTTACGCAAGCACTTGGGCGAGGTCTTCCACGAGTTGGCTTCGCACAAGGAATCGCAGATTGTGGAAGGCCACCTGATGAGCGACCACATTCACATGTGCATCAGCATTCCGCCGAAGTATGCAGTGTCGAACGTGGTGGGTTACCTCAAGGGTAAGAGTGCCATCACCATTGCGCGCAAGTTCGGAGGACGGAATCGAAACTTCACTGGGGAGTCGTTTTGGGCACGAGGCTATTTCGTCTCGACGGTGGGCTTGGACGAAGCGATGGTGAGGGCATACATCCGAAACCAAGAGCAAGAGGATGAACGTTACGACCAGATGAAGCTGGGCGTGTAGCCCGCCGCCTTCAGGCGGCTCACGCTGTTATCGCCCCTTTGAGGGGCTCACCCAATAAAGCCCCCGGCTTTGCCGGGGGATACTTACTAATAGTTAGTGACTCTTATTCCCGATCAGCCAGTGCACGATTAACGCGCAACGCGATCAAAGTACATGCCACGCCCGACAGCAGATACACGCTTACAGCGACCAACCCGAAGCGTGATGACAGGCCAAGCGCCACCAGCGGTGCGAACGCCGCGCCAATCAGCCAGGCAAAATCGGACGTCAGTGCTGCACCGGTATAACGCAAGCGGATTTCAAAGTTGGACGTGACGCTGCCCGCCGCCTGTCCATATGACAAACCCAGCAACAGAAAGCCAATCAGGATGAACGCATCTTGTGCGGCCTTGTTGCCATCCAGCAACCAGGGCGTGAATAGTGCAAAGACGCCAATCAACATGGCGGCTGTTCCCAGCGTGGTGCGTCGCCCGATGCGGTCGGCAATGATGCCCGATGCAATAATACCGAGAATCCCGACGATCGCTCCGACGATTTGCACGACCAGCACTTCGTTGACGGATTGCGTGGTGCCGAGCGAAATCCATGACAGCGGAAAAATGGAAACCAGATGGAACAATGCATAGCTGGCTAGTGCGGCGAACGCGCCAAGGAACACGTTGTAACCCTGCCGCTGCAGCATGTCGAAGATGCCGATAGGTTCCAGTTCGCGCTCTTCCATCGCACGGGTGTATTCCTCGGTGACCACCAGTCGCAGACGAGCAAACAGCGCCACTACATTGATGGCGAAGGCGACGAAGAAGGGGTAGCGCCAGCCCCAGTCGATGAAATCGTCCTGGTTGAGCTCTTCATGCAGGAACAGGAATAGTGCGCTGGCGATCAAGAAGCCGATCGGTGCGCTGAGCTGCCCCAGCATGGCGTACCAGCCACGCTTTTCCGGTTGAGTGTTGAACGCGAGCAGGGAGGGCAGACCGTCCCACGAGCCACCCAGTGCAATGCCTTGCAGGAAGCGGAAGAAGGTAAGCAGGCCGATGGCCCAGCGACCGATCACCGCATAGCCGGGCAAGAACGCCATGCCCGCCGTGGCGCTGCCGAGCAGAAACAGGGCGATGGTGAGCTTGGTGCCGCGGCTCCAGCGACGCTGGAAGGACATGAACAGTGTGGTGCCGATCGGGCGGGCGATAAACGCCAACGAAAAGATCGCGAAGGAGAACAGCATGCCGTCCAGGCGGCTTGCAAAGGGAAAGAATACCGATGGGAACACCAGTACGCAGGCGATGCCAAACACGAAGAAGTCGAAGTATTCAGAGGTACGTCCAATCACCACGCCGATGGCGATCTCGCCTGGCGCCACCTTGGCATGCGCATGGATGCGCCCGATGTCCTCGTGGCTGAAACCTGGTTCGCGCTGATCCTCAAACGTCGTCGACATCGTCGTTACTCGGTCAAGGGAGGTACGTCGGATACAGCATGGCACTGTCGCGGCGCGATGGCTAGAGTGGCGGCGATAGTTCTGGCGCGGGATGTGCGTGGTTATGGCGGCATCCCCCGTGTGAGGGCGGGCAAATCGCCGCATCACTTTGCACTCACTTTCGCATATCGCACAAATTCAAGTACTTTTTCTGCCTATTCGTGATGGGCAGGAGTGTGCGGCGACGGTTGTTGCACACGAAAGTGATCAGAACAATTGCATGCGCCCCGCCATTCGGCGTACCTTGTTTGCGCAAGCAGTACCCCTCTTTTCTCCGTTGCGTCGCCGGTCATGTCCATGAAGGCTCTCCGAAGACTGCTTCTGCTTGGGCTTATCCCGCTGTCGGGATGCCACACCGTGCTGATGTCGCCCGCTGGTGATTTGGCGCTGCAGCAGCGCAATCTGATCATCAGTTCGTTGATCCTGATGCTGTTGATCGTGGTGCCGGTGATCATCATGGCCTTGCTGTTCGCCTGGCATTACCGCGCGTCGAACAAAAAGGCGCACTACGATCCGGAGTGGGATCACTCCACCATGCTGGAGTTGCTAATCTGGGCCGCGCCGCTACTGATCATCATTGCGCTCGGTGCGTTGACCTGGGTCAGCACGCATAAGCTTGACCCGTATCGCCCGCTGGACCGTATTGCGGCTGGCAAGGCGATATCTGCCAACGCCAAGCCGCTGGAGGTCGACGTGGTGGCGCTGGATTGGAAGTGGCTGTTCATCTACCCCGAGCAGAACATGGCGGTGATCAACGAAGTGGCCGCGCCGGTGGATCGCCCCATCCAGTTCAAGATCACGGCCTCGACGGTGATGAACTCATTCTTCATCCCAGCGCTTGCCGGCCAGATCTACGCCATGCCGGGCATGGAAACGCAGCTTCAGGGAGTGATCAACAAGCCTGGACAATTCGACGGTTTTTCGGCGAACTTCAGCGGCGATGGCTTCTCTCACATGAACTTCGTCTTCCACGGTCTGAGCGACGCTGATTTCGCCCAATGGGTGCGGAAGGTGAAAGCCGGCGGCGGCGAGTTAAGTCGTGATGAATACGTGAAATTGGCCCAGCCCAGCGAGAAAGTGCCGGTGCGGTACTACGACGGCGTGGCGCCGGGTTTGTTCATGGCCATCATGGGTCATTGCGTACCGACCGGCAGCGTCTGCGTGGATAACAAGGCAGCAGCTCCGGGCGGCGAAGAAGGAGCGATGAGCTCCGGCCATGATATGAGCGGCATGGCAGCCATGCCAACGACCCACTCACAATAACGGGTGTCCATGATGCATCCCGACCTTACCCATCTGATTTTCGGTCGTCTGACATGGCACGAGTTCCTACCCGAGCCGATCGTGGTGGGAACATTCATCGTGGTGGCGCTAGGGGGGATCGTTCTCTTTAGCATCATCACCTACTACAAGCTATGGGGTTATCTCTGGCACGAATGGTTCACCAGCATTGACCACAAGAAGATCGGCGTGATGTACATCATCCTGGGCATCATTATGCTGCTGCGCGGCTTTGCCGATGCGGTGATGATGCGTGCGCAACAGGCCATCTCGTTCGGTCACAACGTGGGCTACCTACCGCCGGATCACTACGACCAGATCTTCACCGCGCACGGTGTGATCATGATTTTCTTCGTCGCCATGCCGTTGATCACTGGCATCATGAATTTCGTGATGCCGTTGCAGATCGGCGCGCGTGACGTGGCTTTCCCCTTTCTGAATAACTTCAGTTTTTGGATGACCGTATCCGGTGCCGTGCTGGTGATGATGTCGCTGTTCATCGGCGAGTTCGCGCGCACGGGCTGGTTGGCTTATCCACCGCTGTCCGGCATCGTGTCGAGTCCGGATGCGGGCGTGGATTACTACATCTGGGCCTTGCAGATAGCCGGTGTCGGAACCTTGTTGTCCGGCGTGAATCTGCTCACCACCATCATCAAGATGCGCGCGCCGGGCATGACCTTTATGCGCATGCCGATCTTCACCTGGACGGCGCTGTGCACGAATGTGCTGATCGTGGCGGCATTCCCGGTGCTTACCGCGGTGCTGGCGATGCTGGCGCTGGATCGTTACGCAGGCACCAATTTCTTTACCACCGTGCTTGGCGGCAACGCCATGATGTATGTGAATCTGATCTGGATCTGGGGCCATCCGGAGGTCTACATCCTGATCTTGCCGGCGTTCGGCATCTTTTCCGAGGTTACGTCCACCTTTTCGCAAAAGCGCCTGTTTGGTTATGCGTCGATGGTCTACGCGACGGTGGTGATCACGGTGCTGGCGTATCTGGTATGGCTGCACCACTTCTTCACCATGGGCTCGGGCGCCAGCGTCAATTCGTTCTTCGGCATCACCACCATGATCATTTCGATCCCGACGGGGGCGAAGATCTTCAACTGGCTGTTCACCATGTATCGCGGACGCATTTCGTTTGAAGTGCCGATGTTATGGACCGTGGGCTTTATCGTGACCTTTGCCATCGGTGGCATGACCGGCGTGCTGCTGGCGGTGCCGCCTGCGGATTTCTCGCTGCATAACAGCCTGTTCCTGATCGCGCACTTCCACAATGTGATCATTGGCGGCGTGTTGTTCGGCTTGTTCGCCGGGATCAATTACTGGTTCCCGAAGGCGTTCGGATTCAAGCTTGATCCCTTCTGGGGCAAATGCTCGTTTTGGTTCTGGTTGATCGGTTTCTACTTCGCCTTCATGCCGTTGTACGTGTTGGGCCTGATGGGAATCACGCGGCGGCTCAGCCATTTCGACGATCCGTCGCTGCGGATCTGGTTCGAAATCGCGGCATTCGGCGCGTTCCTGATCCTACTGGGCATCATGTGCATGCTGATCCAGTTTGCGGTTAGCTTCATGCGGCGTGAGCAATTGCGCGACAAGACCGGTGATCCGTGGAATGCCCGTACGCTGGAATGGTCCACGTCTTCGCCACCACCGAAATACAATTTCGCCTTTACGCCGCTGATCCATGACAGCGATGCGTGGTGGCAGATGAAGCAGCACAAATATCAGCGGCCGCTGGGTGGTTTCCGGCCGATCCATATGCCGAAGAACACCGGGGCCGGAATCATCCTGGCAGGCATCAGCACGGTGTTCGGCTTCGCGATGATCTGGTACATGTGGCCGCTGGCGATCATCTCGTTCGTGGCACTGCTGGCCACGGCAATCGGCCACACGTTCAACTATCGCCGCGACTACTACATTCCAGCGGAAGAAGTGGCGCAGGTCGAAGCGACTCGCACGGAGCTGCTCGCCCGTGTCTAATACCACGATGACCCTGAGCGACTCGCCGGAACCCTTGAAGTTCCATGTGGAAGGCGAGTACCACGTCGAGAACGGTACGCTGCTCGGCTTCTGGCTTTACCTGATGAGCGATTGCCTGATCTTCGCGTGCCTGTTCGCGGCTTACGGCGTGCTTGGTCGCGACTACGCTGGAGGTCCTTCGGCGGCGCAGGTGCTGGAGTTGCCGGTGGTGGCGGTCAACACCACGTTGCTGTTGCTCTCTTCGATCACCTATGGCTTCGCAGTGTTGGAAATGAAGCAAAACCGGCGCGGCCCGATGATGGCGTGGCTGGTGGTGACCGGGTTGCTTGGCGCCGGGTTTATTGGCCTGGAGCTGACCGAGTTTGCGCACCTGATTTCGATTGGGGCGGGGCCGCAGCGCAGCGCTTTTCTTTCCTCGTTCTTCACCCTGGTCGGTACGCACGGCTTGCACGTGACCTGCGGCTTGATCTGGCTGGTGGTGTTGATGGTGCAAGTGGGCAAGAAAGGGCTGATCCCTGCTAACAAGCGCCGGCTGATGTGTCTGTCCATGTTCTGGCATTTTCTTGACGTGGTGTGGGTAGGCGTTTTCAGCTTCGTCTATCTGATGGGAGCGCTGCCATGAGCGAGCAGGCCGAGGTGCAGCACGATCACGACGAGCACGATGGCGTCAGCGACGTTCACGCCACGCTAAAAGGCTACCTCACGGGTTTCGGCCTGGCGGCGCTGTTGACCATCATCCCGTTCTGGTTGGTGATGAGCGGAGCGTTTGCGAAATCCGGCCCCGCCGATGCCTTGATCCTGTTCCTGGCCGGCATCCAGATCGTGGTGCACATGGTCTACTTCTTGCACATGAACGCCAAGTCGGAAGGCGGCTGGAATATGCTGGCGCTGGTCTTCACCATCGTGTTGGTGGTGATCACCCTGAGCGGTTCTATCTGGATCATGTTCCATCTCAACAACAACATGATGCCGTCGATGATGCGGGATCCACGCAATTTGCCTTAAGGCAACGCTGAATAAGTATCGCCGTCGTCACCAGACAGGACTGGCCCCAACATGTTGAATTTAAAATGATGGGGTGACACCTGGAAGGCCTGCAGGGTGTGCCGCGCGGCTTGGCAAGACGGCCAGTCTTCCCCGCGCCACGCAACACACCCTGCGGGCCTTCCAGGTGTCATGACGACGGCGATACTTATTCAGCGTTGCCTTATGTGACATGCGATGATTAGGCGCATGGTTCCCCCAGATGCCGAAGACATCACACGCGACCCTCGTGGTCCATTTGCCCTGACGCTGCTTGCAATCCTTGCCATCTGTCTGTTCGTCGGTTTCGTCGAATTGGGCAACTGGCAGGTGCGGCGCCTCGCCTGGAAACGCGACCTCATCGCTCGCGTCGATCAACGCGTGCATGCGCGGCCGATTGCGCCGCCCAGCCACGACCAATGGCCGCAAGTGAATGCCGAGCATGACGAGTATCGACACGTGCAGGCAACCGGCGTGTTTCTTCATGACCGCCAAACCTTGATTTGGGCAGCTTCCGACGACGGCAGCGGCTATTGGGTGGTGACACCGCTGCGTTTGACCGATGGCTCCCTGGTGTTGATTAATCGCGGCTTTGTGCCCGAAGACTGGTGTGGGCGCGATGGTCATTGTGCGCCGGGACCGGTGGGCGAAACCACCATCACAGGCTTGCTGCGCATGTCCGAGCCATCCACGTTGTTCCGTCGCAACGATCCGGCACACAATAGCTGGTATACACGTGATGTGTCGGTCATTGCCGCGGCGCGTGGACTCACGCAAGTTGCGCCGTATTTCATCGATCAGGACGTGGCGCCTGCAGGGTCAGCATCCACCGCACACTCATGGCCGCAAGGCGGTACGACCGTTATCAACTTCCCGAACAATCATCTCAGCTACCTGATCACCTGGTATCTGCTGGCCTTGATGACTTTGGGAGGTGCTATTTATGTGGGGTATGACGAGTACAAGCTGCGCCGTTCTTCCGGCAGACCCGAAGCTGAAGGCGTGAATCAGGGCGGCGGTCCAAAGAAGGTTTTGTAAAGGCCGGCGCGCGAGCTGTTAAGGGTAATGGCACTAACCTGATTCCGTGACCCCTCCTCGGCACGATTCCGCCTGGCCGTCCAAGAAGGCGATCAGCGCGTACGTAGAAGTATCCGAAAGGGGGACAGGGAGATGACGGATGCTTCGACACGTCAGTGACGGCTTGGAAATGGCGTTCACTGTACAAATTCGCACGGTGACACCAAGCGCAATGCATCAAGGATCGTCGCACGATCAGGCACTTATTCAAAAAGATCATCCTTTTACTATCTGAGGAGTGTGATCATGCTTTTATCAAACAAGTTTCCATCCGCATTACAAGTCCGGCTGGCGGCCGGCATAGCAACACTAGCAGCGAGCTTTGCCTTGCCAATGACTACAGCCATAGCTCAAACGGTCATTCCGGAACAATCCACGCAATACAACAATAGCTTAGAGGGCGCCTTTGGTCATGGGATGACCGTGATTCCCCGTAGCGCCAGCGATTGCAATCCAAACCCTCTCTACGCAATCCAACAATGCACCCAAGTCATTGGTGCCGGCCTTGAGATCAATAGCATAAGCGGCACCGGCATCAACTGGGATGACTATGAATTGACAGAGCTTCATATAGAGATATATGGACCGAATGGCACTATCGCGAACTGCGATCAATTCAACCTTCCCGCCTATGCCACCAGCCCTACTTGCACATGGAACAACCCGGACCCCAAAAAACAGATGACAGCCGGAGACTACTGCTCAAGAACCTGGATGTATGACGGATCTGGCTACATCGATATGGATTCGGAATGCATTGATGTCCATAGCTAACGCAATGCTAGTCCCGTGGTTGTTCTCCTGTCGCGTGACGCGATCGGGAATCGTTGGAAATTCCACTATACCGCCATGCTCAGAGGGTGGCGACATGAGTATTCAATTTTCAGACGACAGCAACACATGTTGTCGGGTTGTGAGTCTTCCCAGCGCTCAATGGCGGAGCAGACTCACTTTCGCCGCGGTGGCTTACCGCCACCATGACCATGCGGACGCGGTTTGCCACCATGGCCGCGTGCATGTGCCGGTTTGAAGTCCGGCTTGCGCGGTGGACGTTCGCCGGCGCTGTCGTCGTTGCCATCCCATTCGCTGATGCGCAGCATCTGCTGGTTCACCCACACTTTCTTCAGGTGTTGGAAGATTTCCGCGGGCATGCCTTCGGGTAGATCGATCAGGCTGTAGTCGCCACGAATGCTCAAGCGGCCAATGTATTGGCTTTCCAGTCCGGCTTCATTGGCGATGGCGCCAATGATGTTGCCGGGTTTTACACCGTGTTCATGGCCTACTTCGATGCGATAAGTGCATTTGCCGGCTTCCGTGGCGTGCGGACGTGTCTGGCGCGGCGCGAACTCGCGCTGATCGCCGTCGCGATAGCGCGGTTCGCGGGCAGGGCGCCGGCTGTCACCATCATGTCCATGACTGGGGCGTGTTTCACGCTCGCGCGAGTGTTCGCGTTTTGCTGGCGGCTCCAGCAGCAGCGGACGATCGCCTTGGGCGATGCGTGCCAGCGCGGCGGCAATCTCGATCGCCGGAATGTTGTGTTCCTGTTCGAATTGCTCGATAAGCTGTTGGAACTGCCCTAGGCCACCCACTGCCAGTGTGTCGCTGATGTTTTGCTTGAAGCGGGAGATGCGGCGATCGTTCACTGCTTCGACAGTAGGCAGCTTCATCTCTTCGATCGGCTGGCGCGTAGCCCGTTCGATCGCGCGCAGCATACCCTTCTCGCGTGGGGTCACGAACAGGATCGCTTCGCCGCTGCGTCCGGCCCGGCCGGTGCGGCCAATGCGATGCACGTAGCTTTCGGTGTCATAGGGAATGTCGTAGTTCAGCACGTGGCTGATGCGTTCCACATCCAGGCCGCGGGCCGCGACGTCGGTAGCCACCAGGATGTCGAGTTTGCCGTCCTTGAGCTGCTGGATCACGCGCTCGCGCTGCGGCTGGGCGATATCACCGTTGATGGCCGCTGCGGCTAGTCCGCGTGCTTGCAGTTTTTCTGCCAGCTCGTCGGTCGCCTGCTTGGTGCGGGCGAAGATGATCATGGCGTCGAAGGGTTCTGCTTCCAGAATGCGCGTCATCGCATCCAGCTTATGCATGCCGCTTACCCACCAGTAGCGCTGGCGGATATTTGCCGCGGTGGTGGTGGCTGCCTTGATGGTGACTTCGACCGGGTCCTTCAGATGCCGCTGGGCGATCTTGCGGATCGGTGACGGCATGGTGGCGGAGAACAATGCCACCTGGCGCTGTGGCGGTGTGGCCTGCAGCACCTTTTCCACATCGTCGATAAAGCCCATGCGCAGCATTTCATCGGCCTCGTCCAGTACGATGAAGCGCAGTTCGGAGAGATCGAGCGTGCCGCGATCCAGGTGATCGATCACGCGCCCCGGCGTGCCGACCACGACATGCACGCCGCGACGCAACGCTTGCAATTGCGGGCCGTAGCTTTGTCCGCCGTAGATCGGCAGCACCTGGAAACCGGGCATGTGCGCGGCATAGCGCTGGAATGCCTCTGCAACCTGGATAGCCAGTTCACGCGTCGGTGCTAGCACCAGCGCTTGTGGTTTGCCAGGACGCATTTCGATGCGCGAAAGGATCGGCAGCGCAAATGCGGCGGTTTTGCCGGTACCCGTCTGCGCCTGTCCCAATACGTCGCGCCCTTCCAGCAACGGCGGAATGGTTGCGGCCTGGATCGGCGAAGGTGATTCGTAGCCCACGTCGGTCAGGGCGCGCAGCACTTCCGGCGTAAGCGCAAGCGCAGAGAAGCCAGCGAAGGCTGGTTCGGAGTCAGGGGACGGGGGCGACATGGGAAACCTCGACGGGGCATGCGCGAAGGCATGCAGGAGAATGGGCACTATTGTAACAGCCCGCAGCGGCCATACCTTGCGATGCTCTGATCAGAGCATCCCTGCTGATGCATTTATAGGAACAAGAGCATGAAGAACCGTTTGTCAGCGTTGCCTTAAGCCTTCGCCGCAGGCCTGCGACCACGCGAGCGCCGCTTGCGATTTCCCATCGCATGCTCGCCACCACCATTGTTCTGCTGAGCATGCCCGTGCGGACGATGCGACGAACCACCCTGGCGTTGCGGACGCGGCTGGCGCTGTCCCTGCTTGGGGCGTGGTGCATGCGCATCCAGGCGCAGCGGCGCGGAAAGTTCGAAACCAGGCATTTCGACAATGGCGATGTCCTGGTTGAGCAGCTTGCGGATATCGCGCAGCAGGCCAGATTCCTCGTGGCTCACCAACGACAGCGCGACGCCCTCGGCACCCGCGCGACCCGTACGGCCGATGCGATGCACATAATCCTCCGCCACCATTGGCAGGTCGTAGTTGATCACGATGGGCAACTGATCGATATCGATACCACGCGCGGCGATATCCGTTGCGACCAGCACGGTAACGCGGCCGCTCTTGAAATCGGCGAGCGCGCGGGTGCGCGCGTTTTGGCTCTTGTTGCCGTGAATGGCGGCAGCGTGCAGGCCGGACTGCTCCAAGTAGCGCACCAGCTTGTCGGCACCATGCTTGGTGCGGCTGAATATCAGCGTTTGCCGGCGGCTGTCCTCGCTGAGCACGTGCAACAGCAGGTCGCGCTTGCGTGGACCATCCACCGGATACACCTGATGGCTGACCGTCGTGGCCACGCTGTTGGCCGGTGTTACCGATACTTCACGTGGGGATTGCATGAACTGCATCGCCAGCGATTTGATTTCCGGTGCGAAGGTGGCGGAGAACAGCAGCGTCTGGCGCTGCTTGGGCAATGCGCCGACGATGCGCTTCAGCGAGGGCAGAAAGCCCATATCGAGCATGCGATCCGCCTCATCCAGCACCAGCACCTCGATACCGCTCAGGTCGAGCGTGCGCTGCTGCATGTGATCGACCAGACGACCTGGCGTGGCGATGACGATATCCACACCGCGGCGCAGTGCCTGCACCTGCGGTCCCATGCTCACGCCGCCGAAGATCACCGCGCTGCTGGTACGCAGATGCTTGCCGTAGTCGCGCAGGTTCCCATGAATCTGCGCGGCGAGTTCGCGTGTGGGGGTGAGGATCAACGCGCGCGGACGGCGCGTGCCGGCGGGCGCGCTATTCGACATGCGCTGCAGCAGGGGCAACGAAAAGGCAGCGGTCTTGCCGGTGCCGGTCTGTGCGGCGGCCAGCAGATCGTGGCCTTCCAGTACCACCGGAATGGCTCCGGCCTGGATGGGGGTGGGTTCGGCGTAGCCTTGTTCGGCAAGCGCACGCAGCAACGCAGGGGCCAGGCCCAGCGACTCGAATGACATGAAATGCTCCTGTGCAACCCGGAGCTTTAATGCAGAACCGCGTTGCTGTTTTGGTAGGTAATAACGGGGGCGTTAGGGAAAACGCCTCGCCCGGACGGGCGTACCCGCGGGCGGAGTATACACGAAGGGTGTATTCGCCATCGGCGTTCGAGGTCGAAAGTGATAGCCTCGTGCATTCGTTTATCGGGAATTTGGCATGTCCGTCCTTTCAGCCTTGCGCGAGTTGAACGACGAGCAGCGGCATACGGTGCTGGCGAGTTTCCTGGGCTGGACGCTCGATGCTTTCGACTATTTCATCTTCACTTTCGTGATCGTTGGCATCGCGAACGAGTTTCGTGTCGATCACACCCTGGTCACCCTAGGCGTATGGCTGACCTTGGCGGCCCGTCCGGTGGGTGCTTTTTTGTTCGGGCGCTTGGCTGATCGCTACGGGCGCCGGCCGGTGTTGATGATCGACGTGATTTTGTTTTCGGTGTTCGAGCTGGCCACCGCGTTTTCACCGACCATCACCGTTTTGCTGGCCACGCGCTTTCTGTTCGGGGTGGCCATGGGTGGTGAATGGGGCATAGGCGCGTCGCTGGTGATGGAGTCGATTCCGCCGAAGTCGCGCGGTTTGGTATCGGGGTTGCTGCAAAGCGGCTACCCCTGCGGTTTCTTCCTTGGCGCCCTGGTGAACTGGCTGTTGGTGGATCACATCGGCTGGCGCGGGCTGTTTGTCGTCGGCGCGCTGCCGGCATTGCTGGTGCTGTATATCCGCCGCAAGGTGCCGGAATCGCCGGCATGGGAAGCCCGCCAGGCGCAGCACGACAAGCAAGGTTTGTTTGACGCCATGCGCGGTCACTGGAAACTCGCCATCTACCTGATGTGCTTGATGGCGGCGTTCAACATGTTCAGCCATGGCTCGCAGGACATGTATCACACGTTCGAAGAAGTGAACCTGCATCTGCCTACCGGTTCGAGCATGGCGTTCCTACTGGTGGCTCTGCTCAATCTTGGCGCTTTGGTGGGAGGTATTTGCTTTGGTGCGTGGTCGGAAAAGATCGGTCGCCGCCGCGCCATGATCATATCGGCCTTGCTCGCCATTCCGGTGATTCCGTTGTGGACGTATGGCAGTTCCTTTGTGCTGCTGGGGCTCGGCGCGTTCCTGATCCAGGTGATGGTGCAGGGTGCCTGGGGGGTGGTGCCGACCCACCTCAACGAACTGTCGCCCGATGCGGTGCGCGGTACCTTGCCTGGCTTTGCCTACCAGATGGGCAACCTGATCGCGGCGGGCACAGCCACGGCGCAGTCCTGGCTGGCCAGCCAGAATGGGCTGGGCTTGCCGCTGGTGATGTCGCTATGGATCAGTGCCGTGGCGCTGTTGCTGGTGCTGCTGGTGTGGCTGGGGCCGGAGGCGCGTGGAGTCGGGTTCGGCCAGCCGCGTAGCTGATAGAATCGCTCCCTTTCGCTTCTACCGAGAGACAGGCAATGAAGGCTGGCAAGGACAAGGTCATCGCGTTCCACTACACGCTTGCCGTGGACGGCGAGAAGCTTGAAAGCTCGCACGACGAGGGCGGGCGGCCGTTGTGGATTCTGCTGGGCCATGGCCAGCTCTTTCCCGGGTTGGAGAAGGCGCTGGAAGATCATGCTGCCGGCGATACGCTGCAGGTGGAACTCTCTCCGGCTGAAGGATATGGCGAGCGTCAGGAAGGCCAAATTCAGCGCATGTCGAAGAAATATTTCCACCACGTCAAGCACTTGAAGCCTGGCATGGTGACGATGCTGGCGCTCAAAGAGGGTGGTCAGCGCGCGGTGACAGTGCTGAAGGTCGGCATGAGCGCGATCGACGTGGACCTTAATCATCCGATGGCCGGCAAGACGCTGAACTTCGACGTGGCGATCCAGGAGGTGCGTGACGCGACCGAGGAAGAAATTCAGCATGGTCATGCGCATCCGCCGGGGGCTGGAGCGCACTGATTGACGGGAATGGTTGGGGTTCGCATGCGCTCACCTCAACCTACGCAACCGTTGGTGTTTGGAAATCAAACCAGCGAAATCTGCACATCCACATTGCCGCGCGTAGCGTGCGAATACGGGCAGATATCGCGATGGGCAATATCCACCAGCTCCTGCGCCGCGGCGTGATCCATATCGGGCAGGCTCACCTCCAGCTTTACGGTGATGCCGAACCCCGTCGGCTCGCGCGGACCGATGCCAACGTGGCCGGTTACCGAAGCTTCTTTCAAAGTGACCTTCTTTTCGCGCGCCACATAGCGCACCGCACCTTCAAAACAAGCGGCATAGCCGGCGGCAAACATCTGCTCCGGATTGCTGCCCTGGCCACCCGGGCCGCCGAGTTCCTTCGGCACCTTCAGGTCGAAATCCAGCACGCCATCGCTGCTGTGGATATGGCCTTCACGGCCACCTTTGGCGGTGGCAGTAGCGGTGTACAGAATTTTGCTGGGCTTGTTCATGGACGGGTCTCGCTTGTGGTGAGCGGGCTGGGGGTTGCACTTCAACCTACGGTGCGTTGACGACCCCTACAAACAGGATGCGGTCATTGGATCGGTCGCCGATGGTCAGGAAGAACGGCCGGTCGACGATCATCGAAAACGGCGGCTGCGGTCTCCGCATGGCGGCGGCCCTAAGGATGATCGAAGTCGCCGCCGATGCCTCGGTGGAAACCTCATCCATGGCGAACGCTGTCTTGTGCAGGATCTCGCTGATCTGCAGGTTGCGGCCTTCGACGATGCCGTTGAATTGCGCGTCGTTGGCAAAGGCGCGGCGCACGCCGAGCGCCTTCAATTCATCGCCCAGCGTGGTCGAGAACGTGGATTTCAGCTTGGGTATCTGCAACGAGCCGGATTGCCGATGCAGTGCGCCAAGCATCGCTTTCCAGGATATTTCGTCGATGGTGGTAAGCCACGACTGAACGCTGGCCTCTGGCTTGGGCAGAAATACCGTCATGACCAAGTGATCATCGCCGCTATAAGGCAATTGGATGATCTGGCCGCTGTCGTTTTCGGCGTAGTCGAACTCGCTGGCCTGGAACATCGTGTCGACGTCGGCCGTCTTGTCGCGAGTGACATGGAATGGCCTTGGTTTCGTGTTGTTTTTGTCGAAGGGTTTTTGCCAGATGCCCTTGAAGTACAACACCGCGGTCAACACGATGCCGGTGTTTGGCACCTGATCCAGCACATGCGTGATCATGCCGTGGGTATGCGCGCTCACAAAGCCGTTGATAGCGGCAGGCGCTGCCTGCGGGCGGGTGCTTTGCACGTGCACGCCAGGCAGGCCGGCGGCGAAAGCGGGCAACAGCTTTTCCACCGGCGCCACCCAGATATCCATGGCCGACTGGGCAGAACCGAGCGAGGTGTTGTCGATGTCTTTGTACTCGCCGGTGAGCGCGACGATCTGCTCCTCGGTTTGGCCCTCTGCGCCAGTAGCCACGGCTGCCAGTGCCGTACGGATGTTGCGTGGGGCAATGATGACGTTGCTGTCGGGATGCTCGGCGCTGACCTTTTTGAGCAGTGCGAAACCAAGGGACGCGTCGCTTGGCATGGCGGCCTCCGTCCACAGCGGCCAGGACAACGAAAACAGGAATGCCAGAACCATTGTTTGCATGCGCATGCTTGCATGCCTCCGCAGGGAATGGATGTGGATCGTAGGCGAGATCCCAGGTGATCGATAGTGCCCCCCGTCAGTCCAGCAGGCGCTTGCCGTAGGCGAAGTGATCGCGCCAGTACGGTCCATCGATATCGTCCAGGCGTACCGTGCCGCCGCTGTTCGGCGCGTGCACGAAGCGTCCCTTGCCGACGTAGACGCCCACATGGCCGATATCGCCGCCAATGCGGAAGAACACCAGGTCGCTGCTGATCAGCTCGTTCATGTTGCGCACCTTGGCGCCATTCATCGAGGCCATGTCACGCGAGCTGTGCGGCAGCAAGATGTTGGCGGCGTTGCGGTAGATGTAGTCCACCAGGCCACTGCAGTCGAAACCGCCCGCCGGCGTGTTGCCACCATGGCGATAGGGGGTGCCGACCAGGGCCATGGCCCGGAACAGCACATCGTTGGCGGTGCCGATCGCGTTTTCTGGCGCCCGCGCCGGCTCGTCGGCAAGCCCCGAGCGCGAGGGTTTGAAGGTGGCCTCGCGGCGTGGCGAGCTGGCGCAGGCGGTCAGCAGCAACAACAGGCCGATCAGTGCGGCTTGGCGCAACCTATATCCGGTCGATCGGTGTTCGTCGGTATCGCCCATGTTGGCCAGGGGCATATAAAAACCTCGGCGGTGTTTGCGTCGAGGTTATATCAAATCAATGGCTTGGGTGGAAGTTCTCAGGAACTAGAGGAGCTTGGCTGAAGAGCCCTACCAGCGGCAGGCGGTGGCGGCATCGGGCTGCCTGGTGCTGGCGGCCTTGGCGAGTTCAAGGGAAGCCTAGTGTGGTAGGCGGGAGTCGAGGTGGATTGGCATCCGGCGGGATGTAGAGCATGGCACCTCGCCGTAGGACGCGGCGGAGCACTCTTCGCCCCGAGCGGGTGGTCCCTCACTTGCCGCTGGATGTCCCCTTCTTCTCCATCTTCTGCGTGGGTGATAGATGCGCTGCCACTGGGTAGCGACGTCTGGGGCCAGATGACGGCACTGCGTGCCGAGCGTTTGCAGCGGATGGGCTACGAGAGGCAGTTGCTCGGGGTTATCGAATCGTGTCAGTGAGACGGCATCTTTCTGCAACGCGTGGGTGTCCTGGATGCATAAACCTTTCAGGTAAACACCTGATCGTCAGCGTTGTTTAGTGAAGAGATACTGGGACGGATCACTGGAACATCACCAGATCAAAACCAACAATTACCCCCCATGCCAGAGCTGCGTCACGACCATGCACGATTTGATAAATTTGCGGATAAACCCCACCCTCATAAAGGCAGGCATTGACGTTTCCAACACCATGGCTGACGCCGCAGGCAACCAAGTCAGCAACATCGCATATAACGGCCGTAACTACACCTTGACGGTGCCCTTAACCGGTGAGCTTACAGTAGAACGGCGATACAGCAATGGCGGCGAGAGGTTTCAAGCTGCAGTCAGCAGATTTTTTTCGGGGAACTGGTGCGGTCTGACGAACGCCGAGAAAATACAACAGGTGATTACGCCACTCGTAGAAAAGGAAAAGGGCCTAATGTCCCTAAATGCGAGTCGACCCAGCCAGGCAACAACCTCCGTGTCGACCCCCCTCCTGCCTTCCGGCGTACAAGACCTCTCAAAATACCTGAATCCCCAGCGCAAGCTCGCCGCCGAAAAAACAATTGCCCCCCCGGGGGCTCGCTCAGGCGAGCCAACAAATCAACTCCCACTAGGACACCCCCTTCGGTACTCCACAGCAGATGCATATGTGGAGGCCGTCAAACACAATTGCCAGGATTGGGTGGAAGAACGCTATCTAAGCCCCAGAAGCAAAATAAGCAACAACTGCCTCGAGAAGTTGTTGGCGGCGGACTACCACAGGGCCCACGGGTCTGAGGAGGACGCAAAGAAATTAGAGGAGCGGGCGTTCAGCACCATTCGCAATTTTGACATGATGCCCCCTACAACAACGAAGAAAGTGCGATGACCCAGGGCGCCCGCGCCGGACAGTGGTCTCTACCGACGTTGTTGCGTAGTTGCCGGTCACAGTGTGGTCACAGTGGTCTTTGAAAACCGCATTCCTATGCGGATAGCATTTTCCCTCCTAAGAGCCTGTTTGCAATCTTTTCGTTAACTTGGATCATTGGGCGAAGCAGACGTGCTTACGATCTTCTGAGCAAGAGTGCCAAGAAGGCGAGTGAGGAGACACCACATTAGAGTGCGGGTACGTCGATCGTCTGCTCCGACAGCGTGGTACCGCTGGCATTCCAGGCACGCAGGCGATAGCGCCCCGGATAAAGGTAGAGTTCGTTATGCGAATGGGAATGGGTAAACGTATAGCGATCGGCCGGGACGGATGTGTCCGGTTCATGGGGGTAATACGCGTCAACGGCACAGGGCAATTGTCCGTGGCACACATCGAGATCGATGCGGAACGGCGTGCGTTTATGCCCTAGCGACAACCAATCCGGCCTTTCGTTTACGTCGAAGGGAAAGCGCGGAAACACGACTTTACGGACCAATACTTCCGTCTTCATCTCACCGTTGATATCCACATCGCGTTCAGCGGCAGGAGGCAAGATGACAGTGATGTCGTGACGTGTGGGATCGGAGGTCCAGATCGCGTTTGTGCGCCGATTGCGCAGCACGATCGGTTCTTGCGGCATAAAGCGCACGATCATCGTGCTGTAAAAGCCGAAATCGAGACCGCCTACCGCCACATCGCGAAACTGCACCTGATCCACGCTTAGCGGGTCATGTCCGGTCAGGCGTTTGAGCTGCATGGCCATGGGTTGGATATCGCCGTCCAGGTTGCCGGCCGCTTTGTCAATATGTGCATAACCCGCGTGCACGAACAGCTTCGCTTGCGGATCCTTGGCGAACACTTTTTCGTAAAGCGTATGCGCCTCGGCGGCATCGCGGTCGTTCATGTCCGCACTGTCCGAGTCATACGGCACGATGGTGTAACCGAGCCGGATCGCCTGCCGGATGATTTCGCCATAGAGTGGTTCCATCAGGTATTCGCTGCCTGACTTGTCGGTGGGGTAGCCGCGCTGCATCAGGTCGGTATCTTTGTCGCTGAGTGCTTCGACGGCAAAGTAACGAAAGCCCAGTGCCCGCAGGCGCGGCAACAAAGCCAGCGTCAGTTCGCGCGTGTGCGCATCGTGATGGGCTTCGTTGACCATCACGATGTTGCGCGTGGCAGCCGCTTGCGCCACCGCGTCGGCCGCGTCGACACCCTGCCAGTCATCCACATTCGGCAATGGCATGGAGCGTGGGGGCGCGATGCGGTTGTCGAACGGGAACGCCATCACCGCCTCGTTATACAGGCCCAATTCGCTGTCCACCGTGGCCAGCAACTGCTGTGCGAGCGATTTGTCGTCGCTCTGCAGCAGGGGGATCACGGAGGTGAGGTAGGTGTAGCGAACCAGGCCGTTTGGCGCGGCACCGAACCGTGTGAGTATCTGCGTGCTCGATGGTGCGGAACTTGCCGGTGCAGGAGGCTGCGCGCGCAGGCTGATGGATGCCAGTAGCGCGGTGGTGCAACATAGGCACATCGCTATCGCCGTACGCATCGGAGTGGGGACCCGTGGTTGCGCGACACCAGCGTGCGACGATGTTGGGTCTGGCGCAAGTACCCATAACGCCGGTTACTGGGCAACGACTGCTCGCTTGGGGATGCCGCGAGGGGGGCAGGCCCGAATGGCGCTTACATAAGCGCTTGCTCGTCGATTGCAATGCGCGGAACACGCCCCTCTCCCTTCGGGAGAGGGGCTGGGGGTGAGGGTTCGGGTGGAGCGCGGTGATCGTTTCTTGCACAAGTGTTTGTTATTGCACTCCGACCGTACCCTCACCCCAACCCCTCTCCCGAAGGGAGAGGGGCTTAGTAAGCGCCATTCGGGGCAAGCCCCATTCCCTATCCTTGTAAGCTCCGGCCCGGGCCTCGCTACAATGGCGCGATGTATGCTTCCCGCAGTGATGTCTTGATCCTTGGTGGCGGTGTTGTCGGCCTCTCTTGTGCGCTTTATCTGTTGCAGTGCGGCGCAAGCGTGCGCGTGCTGGAGCAAGGCATGCCCGGCTGCGGCAGCTCGCATGGCAATTGCGGCACGATCACCCCCAGCCATGCGACGCCGCTAGCCATGCCGGGCATGCTGGGCGTCGCCCTGCGTTCGATGTTTCACGCCAACGCGCCGCTTTACCTCAATCCCCGTTTCGATGGCCCGCGCCTGCGTTGGCTGCTGGGTTTTGCACGGCATTGCAATTGGCGTGATTTCGAGCGTGCCACGCAAGCGCGGGCAGCTATCCTGCAGCGTTCACGGCATCTGTTGGGCGAGCTGATCCAGCACGAGAAGCTCGATTGCGAATTCGTCGAATCCGGTGTGATGTACGTGTATCGCCAGTCCAGGCAAATGGCCGAGGATGAGCACCATCACGTGCAGGTGCTCGAACGCCTCGGCATTTCCGTACAGCGCCTGCGTGGCGATGACGTCGAGGCCATGGAGCCGGCACTCAAGCCCGGTGTGAAGGGCGGCTTGTTCCATCCCGGCGACGCGTGCTTGCGACCGGATCGTTACGTAGCCGAGCTGGCGCGCTTGGTGCGTGAGCGCGGCGGTGTGATCGAAACCGAAGCCAGGGTCGAACGCTTCGATACCGATGCAGCACGTATTGTTCGCGTCGGTACCGGTCGAGGCGATTTTGCAGGTGATCGCGTATTGCTCGCGTTGGGTGCATGGTCGCCACAGCTCGGGCAGAAACTTGGTCTGCGCTTGCCGATGCAACCGGGCAAGGGCTATTCACTGACTTATACTCGCCCGAAGCTTGCCCCACGCCATCCACTGGTGCTGCGCGACGTATCGGTGTGTGTCACGACTTGGGAAAGCGGTTTTCGTCTGGGCAGCACGATGGAGTTTTCCGGCTACACCGAAGGGCTCAATCGTCTGCGCATCGAAGCCTTGCGCCGTGGTGCAGCCACTGGCCTGCGTGAGCCGGAAGGGCCGCAATTGCAGGAAGAGTGGTGGGGCTGGCGCCCGATGAGTGTGGATGAAGTGCCAATCATTGGTCCGAGTACTCGTTGGTCGAACCTGCATCTGGCGACGGCGCACGGCATGCTGGGCGTCAGCATGTCGGCAGCGACCGGTGAATTGGTCGCCGCGCAACTTGGCGGTACGACACCCGCCATCGATCCTTCACTGTATTTGCCTGCGCGGTTCCGTTTGTAATGGAGGCGTGTTGTAGTTGAGGCACGCTGTGGTTGCGGCACTTTGCAGTCCCGCCAAGGAGATGATGATGAGCGAATGCTTCGATCTGATCGTGCTGGGGGCGGGTTCGGGTGGATTGAGCGTTGCACAGCATGGTGCGCGGCTAGGTGCACGCGTGGCGCTGTTCGATGCGGATGCGTTGGGCGGTACCTGCGTCAATCGCGGTTGTGTGCCGAAGAAGGCCATGTGGTACGCCGCGCAGATCGCCGAGATGCATCGCTTGGCTGCCGACATCGGTTTTGATGTCGCACCGATGTCGCTGGATTGGGCGCGCTTTCGCCAACTGCGCGATCGGTACATTGCCGGCATTCGCCAACGTTATGCGACACGGCTGGATACGGCGGGCATACATGTGGTGCCGCAGGTGGCGCGTTTCGTATCAACGGATACCGTCACCACCCAACAAGGTTTGCAGTGCTCCGCATCGCACATCGTGATCGCTACCGGTGCGCGTCCGCGTCGGTTGAATATTCCGGGTTTTGAGCTTGGCATGCTGTCGGATGACATCTTTACCCTGGATGCGCCGCCGAAGTACATCGCCATCGTCGGCGGTGGTTACGTAGCAGTGGAGTTTGCCTGCCTGATGCATGGCTTGGGATGCAAGGTGGATGTGTTTGTGCGCGAACATCTGCTGGCGGGCTTCGATCATGAGCTGGTCGAAACGCTGGCCGCGTCGATGCAGGCACGAGGTATCCGTATGCTTCGCCGTACACAGATCAAAGCAGCACGCGGCAAGCCTGGTGAGGTGACATTGGAAACGGGTGACGGCGCCGAACACGGGGTCTACGATGCCGTGCTATGGGCTGTCGGTCGTGTGCCCCATAGCGGCGATATGGGATTGGAAGAGATGGGCGTGGCCCGCGATGAAGAGGGGCATGTGCTTGTCGATGCATGCCAGAACACCAACGTGCCGGGTGTTTATGCGGTGGGAGATGTGACTGACCGCAAAGCGTTGACGCCAGTAGCGGTAGCCGCTGGGCGCGCACTCGCCGATCGGCTGGTCAATGGCCGTGCGGATGCAAAATTCGACGACACCACCATTCCCAGTGTGGTGTTTTCCGAGCCACCCATGGGCACAGTCGGCCTGACCGAGCAGCAAGCGCATGCCCGTTATGGTGATGCGGTGAGTGTGCACAGCGGTCGCTATACGCCTTTGCTGCTGATGGTGGCGGGACGCACCGAGCAAAGCATGGTGAAACTGGTTTGCGTGGGCGAGGACCGCAAGGTAGTGGGGATCCATGTGCTGGGGCCTGGCAGCGATGAACTGCTGCAAGGCTTTGCGGTAGCGTTGCAGAAGGGTCTGTATTGGCGCGATCTGAAGGCAGCAATTGCGATTCACCCCACGGCAGCGGAAGAGCTGTTATTGCTGCATTGAGCGCAGACGGGTCAAACTTCGGGGATGGATACTTTCACCCTCAAACAAGGCAGCGCTCCGCTGCTGATCAGCCTGCCGCACAACGGTAGCTACATTCCCGACGAACTGGCTGCACGTCTGCATTCGGCCGCTCGCCGTTCGCCTGATACCGATTGGCATGTGGCGCAGCTTTACGAGCCGTTGGCCGAAGAGCTAGGCGCCAGTGTGCTCAAGCCGGTGGCATCGCGTTATGTGATCGACCTCAATCGCCCCGCTGGCGGGCAAGCGCTGTATCCGGGCCGACGCGAAACTGGGCTGGTACCGACCATCGGTTTTGATGGCGAGCCGCTGTATCTGGACGGGCAGGAGCCGGGTGCCGAGGAAATCCAGCAACGGATCGACTGCTGGTGGCGGCCCTATCACCAAGCGTTGGTCGAGGAAATGGCCCGGTTGAAGGCTCAACATGGCCAGGTGGTGTTGTGGGAAGGGCATTCCATTCGCAGCCATGTTCCGATGCTGTTCGAGGGCCGCCTGCCGGATTTCAACCTGGGTACCGCCGACGGGGTCAGTTGTGGCTCCGATCTGCAGCGGAACCTCACCCACGTAATGGAGGCTCAACGCCGCTACGACTTCGTAGTGAACGGGCGCTTCAAGGGCGGTTATATCACCCGACATTACGGCAAGCCCGAGGAAGGGATGCAAGCGGTGCAGCTTGAGCTGTCCCAATGCCGGTATATGGACGAGGACAGCTTCGCCTGGGATGCCACCAAGGCGGCTCTGGTACAGGATATTCTTCGCAAGTTATTGCGGCAGTGCTTGAGCTGATTCCGGCAAAAGATGGCTGGGCATGCCTAGTTCGAGTTGATTGCTCAATTTATGAGCAAGTCGCGTGATTTTCTTCATTCCGTTCAGTTCCGGTATGCCGAGACCGAGGCATTGTTACGCCCGTCACGCCGCCCGCGTGAGCCGGGTTCCGGCCGGGTCCGTGACAATCAAAAATCTCGAGGCTCATGATCATGATGCGTAAACTTGCGATTGCTTCTCTGCTTGTTGCAGGTGTGGCCCTCTCTGGTTCGGTGTTCGCCCAGGATACGTCTTCGGCTGCTCCGGCTTCTCCGTCGACCTCCGCTGCTCCGGCCAAGCATCACAAGGCGAAGTCCGGTACCAGCCAGCACAAGACGCACACCAAAAAGGCTGCCAGCAGCGAACCCGCTTCCAGCGGCGAGCCTGCTTCCAACAGCACGGCTGGGAAGTAATCGTTGTAATACGGTTCGGTATACCGAGAAACCCGGTTGGTTCTGCCAGCCGGGTTTTTTAGTGCACGGATTACGAAGCGCAAGACGATGGCAGCGCCGCGATGCACTTCAGCTCGATGGCAATGGGCGTGGGCAATGCGGTGATGCCCAGCGTGGTGCGGCAAGCGTCCACGCCTTTGAAGTATTCGGCGTAGAGACGGTTATAGACAGGGAAGTCGCGTGTCATATCGGTAAGGAATACGGTGACATCGACCAGATGTTCCCAACGTGCACCACTTGCTTCCAGTACGGCGCGGACGTTGGCGAAAACCTGCCGGCATTGCTGCTCGATGTCGTAGTTGACCAGCTTACCTTGTGCGTCATGGACATTGCCTGGGATGGCATTCGTGCCGGGCTGGCGCGGCCCCACGCCTGAAAGAAACAGCAAGTCGCCTACGCGTCGCGCATGCGGGTAAGCGCCAACGGGGGCTGGTGCGGCATCGGTGCGTACCACGTCGCTCATCGTTGTTCTCCCGCGCGGCGTATCACCTGCTGCAACGCCTGTTTGTAGTTCGGGTGCAGGGATTCACGTGAATTCACGTGCATGTCCAGGTCGTGCATGTGTCCGTTGGACAGGCTGTAGCACCACGCATGCACGGAAAGCTTCTGCCCACGTTCCCAGGCTTCCATGACGATGGTAGTGGCACAGACGTTGACAACTTGCTCGATAGCGTTGAGCTCGCACAGGCGCGTGTTGCGTAAGGGCATCGAGCTGAGCGCGTTGAGCATGTCGACGTGCTTGTGTGCCACATCGCCTACGTGGCGCAGCCAGTTGTCCACCAGGCCCAGGCGGCGTTCGTCCAGCACTGCCTGCACACCACCGCAGCCGTAATGGCCGACGACGATGATGTGTTCCACTTTGAGCACATCCACGGCGAACTGGATGGCGCTTAAGCAATTGAGGTCGCTATGCGAGACCACGTTGGCGACATTGCGCTGCACGAAGATCTCGCCGGGCGGCAGGTCTACGATCTGCGTGGCAGGTACGCGCGAATCGGAACAACCGATCCACAGATACTTGGGTGATTGCTGCTCGGCGAGCCGCTCGAAGAAGTGTGGGTCGGCTTTGGTTACTGTCGCCGACCAGCGGCGATTGCTGTCGATCAGCGCTTGCAGTGGATTGGTCAAGGTGTGAATCTCTCGCGTAGGTTGGGGTGCAAACCCCAACACATGGTGTTGCACGGATGTGGATGGGGTCGTTGGGGCTTACACCCCAACCTACTCGTAACGAATACAGATATTGCGCGGCTCGGTGAAGAAGCGCAGCGCTTCCGCACCGCCTTCGCGACCCACGCCGGACTGCTTGTTGCCACCGAATGGTGTGCGCAGGTCGCGCAGCAGCCAGCAGTTGATCCACACAATGCCGAATTCCAGTTGTGCGCCCATGCGATGGGCGCGCGACAAATCGGTCGTCCATAGCGAAGCGGCGAGTCCGTAGCCGGTGCCGTTGGCGATGACGATCGCTTCGGCTTCATCATCGAAGGGAATCAGCGTGACAACCGGGCCAAAAATTTCCTGCTGGTTGGTGGCGGCGTTGTTCGGCAAGCCATCGATCACGGTGGGGGCGACGAACCAGCCCTTGGCGCAACGGCCGGGTGGTGTCAGGGTGTGGCCACCCGTAAGCACCTGGCCACCTTCCTCGCGCGCCTTGGCAATGCAACCCATCACCTTGTCGAAATGTTCGCGCGACACGAGTGCACCCAGATCGCTGGACGACTCTTGCGGATCGCCGACGCGCAGGGCTTGCACACGCGCCAGATAGCGCTCGCGGAAGCTGTCGTAGATTGAGCGCTGCACCAGCAGGCGTGAGCCGCACAGGCAGATCTCCCCCTGATTGGCGAAGCCGGAGCGCACGATGGTGTCTAGGTTCTCGTCGTTCAGCTCGGCATCCGCAAAAACGATGGCGGGATTCTTGCCACCCAATTCCAGCGATACTTTCTTGAATTGTGGCGCAGCGGTGGCGGCGATGCTGGCGCCAGTACGTGTGCTACCGGTGAAGGACACCGCCTTGACGGCCGGATGCTCGACGATTGCCTGGCCGGTGGTCGGGCCGCGACCTTGCACGATATTCAGCACGCCGGGTGGAAAGCCCGCCTCGATGCTCAGCTCACCAAGCAGTGCCGCCGTACAGGGCGTGATTTCGGAAGGCTTGGCCACCACGGCGTTGCCACTGGCCAAAGCTGGCGCGATCTTCCAGGTAAACAGATACAGCGGAAGGTTCCACGGGCTGATGCAGCCCACGACACCGAGCGGACGACGCAGGGTGTAGTTGATCGCACCGCTTTCCATCGCGTGCGATTCGCTATCCCACGCCATCACGGCGGCCGCGAAGAAACGCAGATTGGACATGGCACGCGGAATATCCAGGCGTTTCGCCAACGCAACCGGCTTGCCGCTGTCGCGTGACTCCAGTGCCGCAAATTCGTCCAGCCTGGCTTCGATCAGGTCGGCCAGTCGATGCAGCAGGCGGGCTCGCTGTTCCGAAGACGTTGCGGCCCAACCCGGCGCGGCTTTGTGTGCTGCTTGTACGGCGGCGTCGACATCGGCAGCGGTGGAGTCTGGGCAATGCGCGAAGACCGCGCCGGTAGCGGGCTCATGGATGTCGAGCCAGCGGTTGTCCAGTGGCGCCTGCAGGCGACCGTCAATGAGGTTGGCGAGGCGTGTGGTTGGCATCCTTGCAAGCTTAGAGCTTGCGGGGAGGGAATGCACCGGACGGTGCTGTATGTGTTTGTGTAATCACTAACTCAAGGCCTTCGTGCGCCCGCCATCCACCGCAATGCTTACACCATTGACGTAAGCGGCTGCAGGGGTGCACAGAAATGCGATCATCGCCGCGACTTCCCCTGGCTCGCCAAAACGACGTGCGGGAACTGCGGCGGCCATCTCTTTCGCTAGCTCCTCTTCGCTACGCCCGCTCTTTTGCGATTGCACCGCCAGCAGTCCATCCAGTCGCGCTGTGCGGGTATAACCGGGCAACACATTGTTGACCGTGATGCCATCGGCAGCCAGTTCACCGGACAAGGTTTTCGCCCAGGCGGCGACTGCTGCGCGTACGGTGTTGGACACGCCGAGCCCGGCGATGGGTTCCTTCACCGAAGTGGAAATCACGTTCACCAATCGCCCGTAACCACTGGCACGCATCCCTGGCAGCACCGTTTGCGCCAGCACTTGTCCGGCAATGAGGTGTTGGCGAAAGGTGCTTTCAAACGCGGCCGGCTCCGCACTATGTGCGGGGCCGCCGGGTGGGCCGCCGGTATTGTTGATCAGGATATGTACCGGACGTGCCGCAACGATGTCTGCCACAGTGGCTTGCAGGCTTTGGGTGTCTTGCATGTCGACACTGCGCCAGTCATGACGCTGCGCGGTGTGCTTGCGTGGCAAGCTTTCCGCTACGGCTTTGAGCTGATCGATCGAGCGTGCGAGCAAGGTGACATCGGCGCCAAGCTCGGCGAGTTCGATGGCCGTGGCGCGGCCAATGCCTTGGGATGCGCCGCACACCAGTGCATGACGGCCACTCAGATTCAAATCCATGCGATCTCCTTGGAACTTTATGTTAGCTACGACTATGCCACTGCAGTGCCAGCGCCGCGATCCAGCAACCCCAGGCGATCCACTGACTGTAACGCCAGGTGCACCACAGGCGCGTGATCGAAACATCGTCGATCGCTGCGATGGCCGGCGATCGCAGCACGTGCTGCATGCGCAGCCACAGTTGTGGCCCGTGCGCGGCCTGGGTGCCCGCGCCGGTGTCCACGATCACTTTCCAGTGCTGCGGATAATCCAGGCGCAGATGTTTGGCAATACGAAACGGCAAGACGGCATGCGTAATGAAGCAGGCAAGGCCGATCAGCAACAACCCGATGTAGAGCGCCAACAGAATCAAAGGCCGCTCCAGCTCAAGTGGACGGGGATATCGTTGCGAAGGGTATGCAGCACACCATCACCCTGCGGAGCCTTGCCACATACCGCCTTGTTCACGGCCTCGGCGTACGTCTTGTCCATCATGCCAACCCAGATCGTGCCGTCTGGACCGTGCTGGATCTTGTAGCTGACACCCACGGTGACCGCAGCCGGCGTGGCGGTGTTGGTGGTGGAGAAGGTACTGGCTGACTGCTCCCAATACGTGTTGTTGGTCTGCTGCTTGCCGGAGCTGTACACCACGACATAGCGCGCCCGCTTGTCGGTCACGGTGACGCTGCCGAAAGCACCGCTGTCGCTGCTGCTCCAGCCCATGTATTCGCATAGCTTCACATCTTGCGTATCGATCGGCTGGAAGGCGTTGTTGAGCTGCACGATGGTGGGTGCAAACAGGTAACTGCTGTTGCCCGCCGCGCGGCCGTTGAGCTCGGATTTCAGAGCGATCTTGTACGGCAGCTTGGCATCGGCAGGCAGTTTGAAGCTCAAGAAGTAGCTATGCGCACCGTTGATCGCTGCTACTTGGCTGCCGCTGTCCAGCACGAACTGCTGGGGCGTCCAGGGCAACTGATTCTGGAAGGAGAAGTCAGCGAAGCTGGTGCAACAGGGCGTCGCCTGGTCGAGCTCTTTCCTGGCGTCCGCCAACGTCTTGGTTGGCGGGCTTTCCGGCAGGATGTTCGGCAAGCTGGGCAACTTGACGTTATGGCAAGCACCTAGCAGCAGGATGGCGGCAAACGTGAGTAGCAGTCGGAAACGCATAGCGGATGTCGATCAGAATTCGGCACTCCCCGCCACACGGGGGTAAGGGATGGCATCGCGGATGTTCTGCAATCCGCAGATATACACCAGCAGGCGTTCGAAGCCGAGACCGAAGCCGGCGTGAGGCACGGTGCCATAGCGGCGCAGGTCACGGTACCAGTCGTAGGTGGCAATATCGAGACCAAACTGGGTCATGCGGCGGTCGAGGTAGTCCAGGCGTTCCTCGCGTTGGCTGCCGCCGATGATTTCGCCGATGCCCGGAGCGAGCACGTCCATGGCCGCGACGGTTTTTTCGTCGTCGTTAAGGCGCATGTAGAATGCCTTGATCTGTTCGGGATAGTTCATGACCACCACTGGGCGGCCGACGTGCTTCTCGGCCAGGTAACGCTCGTGCTCGGTCTGTAGATCGACGCCCCAGGTCACTGGGAATTCGAAGTTGTGGCTGGACTTTTTGAGGATGTCGATGACCTCGGTGTAATCGATGCGCGCGAACGGCTGGGCGATGAAGTTCTCAAGGCGTGTGATCGCATCTGGCAACACGCGTTCTGCAAAGAACGCCATGTCGTCGTGGCGTTCTTCCAACACTGTCTTGAAGATCGCCTTGAGGAAAGCCTCGGCGCAGTCGGCATTGGCGTGGAGGTCAGCAAAGGCGATTTCCGGTTCCACCATCCAGAATTCGGCCAGATGGCGTGGCGTGTTGGAGTTTTCGGCGCGGAAGGTCGGGCCGAAGGTATAGACCCTGCTCATGGCCAGGCAGTACGCCTCGACGTTGAGCTGGCCGGATACGGTGAGAAAGGCTTCGCGGCCGAAGAAATCCTTGCGGAAATCGATCTTGCCCTTGTCATCGCGCGGCAGGTTGGCCAGGTCCAGCGTGGACAGGCGGAACATGTCGCCCGCGCCCTCGGCATCCGAGGTGGTGATGATGGGCGTGTTGATCCAGAAGAAGCCCTGCTCGGTGAGATGGCGATGGATCGCCATCATCATTGTGTGACGCACGCGCGTGATCGCACCGAACAGGTTGGTGCGCGGACGCAGGTGGGCCACTTCGCGCAAGAATTCCATTGAATGCTGCTTAGGCTGGATCGGGTAGGTTTCCGGATCGTCGACCATTCCAGTCACGACCACGCTATCAGTCTGGAGTTCGAACGCCTGGCCCTTGCCCTGGGAGGGCATCAGGGTACCGGTGGCGATCACGCCGGCGCCGGCAGAGAGGTGCTTTACCTCGGTTTCATAATTGCCCACGGTGGCGGGCACCACGGCCTGGATGGGATCGAAGCAGGAGCCGTCGCTGATATTCACGAAGGACAGGCCAGCTTTGGAATCGCGCCGGGTGCGCACCCAGCCGCGTACGGTTACCTTGCTGCCGGCTTCGAGCTTGCCGGAAAGAGCCTGTTTGACGCTGACCACCGTCATGGATTGAAACTCCTGGGGAATGCGCCCATTTGTTAAGGGCGTGAGGGTAAGCAAGCATGATAATGTAGGCTTTGCCCGCACTGCGACATGCCATGCATGCCCCAAGTGCCGAATCAGAACCGTTGTCGTTATGACTATTTCGATTACCCCGTCCGCCAATCAACGCATGCGCCAGTTTCTCGCACAGTCGCCTGCGGCTGCCGGCGTCCGCTTTGGTGTAAAGCGCACCGGCTGTTCGGGTTTCGCTTATGTGGTGGACTTGGCTGATAAAGCCAGCGCTGACGACCAGATCCTCCAGGTCGACGGCGTGCCAGTGATCGTGGATACCAAGAGTCTGCCGCTGGTGGATGGCACTGTGATCGATTTCCAGAGGCAGGGGTTGAACGCCAGCTTCGTGTTCAGCAACCCCAATGCCACTGGCGAGTGCGGCTGCGGCGAGAGCTTTACGGTCGGCTGAGTGCTGCTTTTCCTTTTCCAATCATTCAGCGTCTTGCGCTGAATGATTGATTTCCCTTAGAATTCCGCTTCTGTCTGCACCAAACAGGCGCAGACAGTCTCTTGCCTCACCGCACCGGCGGGAGGCTGTTTGACCCACAAGGGTCGCATCCATAAGGAGTTTCTCCGATGACCTTGCGTCATTACGAAGTAGTGTTTCTGGTCCACCCTGACCAGAGCGAGCAGGTTCCGGCGATGATCGAGCGCTACAAGACGCTGATCACGGCCGACGGCGGCAAGATCCACCGCCTGGAAGATTGGGGACGCCGCCAACTGGCCTACCCGATCGTGAACCTGGCCAAGGCTCACTACGTCATGCTGAACATCGAAGTGAGCCAGACCGTGCTGAACGAGCTGGAATCGGGTTTCCGCTTCAACGATGCCGTACTACGCCACCTGGTCGTCAAGCGCGACGAGGCCGAGACCGAGCAATCCTTCATCCTGAAGAGCAAGGAAAAGGACGATGCCAAGTCTTCCCGCCGCCGTGACGACGCCGCCGATGGCGATGACCGCCGTGTGGGTCGCGTCGACAGCGACGATGTTGATCTTGAAGACTGATTAGGAGCCCAGACCCATGTCCAAGTTCTTCCGCCGCCGCAAGTTCTGCCGCTTCACGGCCGAAAACGTCAAAGAGATCGACTATAAGGATCTCAACACGCTGCGCCAGTACATCACTGAGAACGGCAAGATCGTTCCCAGCCGCATCACCGGCACCAAGGCTCGCTACCAACGCCAGTTGGCCACGGCCATCAAGCGCGCCCGTTTCCTAGCGCTGCTGCCGTATACCGACAACCACGACGTTTGAGGTTGTGTTTTTCCTCCTCTCCCTCTCTGGGGAGAGGGCCGAGGTGAGGGGCAGCCTCGCCAAGACATTTATTCGGAGCACGCTTCGAATAACGTCCAAGGCAAGCGCATCCCCTCACCCCAGACCTCTCCAAATGGGAGAGATCGCTAGACGATTTCGGACAACCGTCCACGGCTGCATCGAGCCACACCGGTGCTAACGAATTGAGGATTAACCCATGGAACTGATTCTTCTTGAAAACGTGCGCAACCTCGGCAAGCTTGGCGACAAGGTCAAGGTGAAGCCAGGTTACGGTCGCAACTACCTGCTGCCGCAGGGCAAGGCTGCGCGTGTCAACGCTGAAAGCCTAGCGGCTTTCGAAGCCCGCCGAGCTGAATACGAAGCCAAGGCCAACAAGCTGCTGACCGACGCTGATTCGCGCAAGGCCAGGCTGGCTGACGTGTCGGTGACCATCAGCGCCAACGCTAGCCCCGAAGGCAAGTTGTACGGTTCGGTCGGTCCGCGCGAGATCGCCGAAGCCTTGCAGACTGCAGGTCACGACATCCATAAGGGCGAGGTGATCCAGGGCGAAGGCCCGATCCGCCACGTCGGCGAGTTTGAAGTGGTGATCAGCCTGCACGCCGACGTACAGGGTGCGATCAAGGTGATCGTGGTCGCCGAGAAGGCTTAAGCGCTGGGACTCGGGACTCGGGACTCGAATCATGGCGAGGTCATAGCTGTTTCGCTTGCCGCGCATTTTGAAGTCATAAAAAAAGTCGAGAGGCACTTGTGCATTGACGCAGGTGCCTCTCTGCTTTTCGATTCCCGATTCCCGATTCCCGATTCCCGATTCCCGATTCCCGATTCCCGATTCCCAGCTTTATCCCCACACTTCCACAAGATATCCACAGACTTATTGTCTCGTCCCTTGAGACTACGCCGCGTATGCTCGCAGCTTGTGCCTGCCTACATGGTTTTGTGCACCTTCCTTGCTACAGGGAATGTCCATGTCCTTCGTGACTGAACGCAAATCCGGCAATAACAACAGCGCTATCGAAGCCCTGCGGGTTCCCCCGCACTCCATCGATGCGGAACAGGCGGTGCTTGGCGGTTTGATGCTGGCTCCGGAGGCGCTTGATAAGGTCGCGGACAAGCTTGGCGAACAAGATTTCTACCGCCGCGACCATCGGCTGATCTGGCGCGCCATCACCGAATTGGCCAACAAAGGCATGCCGTGCGATGGGGTGACCCTTGGCGACTGGTTCGAGGCCAATGGCCTGGCCGAGATGGTGGGGGGCGCCGGCTATCTGGTCGAGCTGGCCAACAGCACGCCGAGTGCCGCGAATATTGCGGCTTACGCGGAAATCGTGCGCGAGAAATCCGTGCTGCGCCAGTTGATCGATGCGGGTACCTCGATTACCGAGGATGGCTATCGGCCGGAAGGCAAGAGCGTGCAGGAGGTGCTGGAAACCGCCGAACAGCGCGTGTTCCACATTGCCGAATCTGGTGCACGTGGTAAGAAAGACACGGTTTCGATGCGCGAGGCGGTGAAAGATGCTTTTCGCATCCTGCACGAGCGCTATCAAAATCGCGGCCAGCTCACCGGTATCTCCACCGGTTTTGCCGATCTGGACAATCTCACTTCCGGCTTGCAGCCTTCGGACCTGATCATCGTTGCGGCGCGTCCATCGATGGGCAAGACCGCGTTCTCGGTCAACATCGCCGAAGCCTGTGCCCTGCGTGCGAAAAAACCGGTCGCGATATTTTCGATGGAAATGTCCGCATCCCAGTTGGCATTTCGTTTGATTTCCTCCGTTGGCCGTATCCACCAGCAGCATCTACGCAACGGCGATCTGGCCGAAGAAGACTGGCCGCGTGTCACCAACGCGATTGCGCTGTTGTCAGAGGCCAAAATCTTCATTGATGACACGCCAAGTCTTTCGCCGGTGGAAGTGCGTTCGCGTTCGCGCCGCCTTGCGCGCGAACATGGCGGCTTGGGCATGATCGTGATCGACTACCTGCAACTCATGCAGGTGCCGGGCAACAAGGAAAACCGCGCGACGGAAATCTCGGAAATCTCCCGCTCGCTGAAGGGCCTGGCCAAGGAACTCAACGTCCCAGTGATCGCACTGTCGCAGTTGAACCGTTCGCTGGAACAACGCGCCGACAAGCGTCCGATGATGTCTGACCTGCGCGAATCCGGCGCTATCGAGCAGGATGCCGATGTGATCATGTTCATCTACCGTGACGAGTACTACAACAAGGAATCGCCGGACAAGGGCCTGGCCGAAATCATCATCGGCAAGCAACGTAACGGTCCCACCGATATGGTGAAGCTGACCTTCCTGGGGCACTACACCAAGTTCGAAAACTACAGCCCTGATACCTACACCGGGCACTTCTAAGCGATTGCTGCCCGCGCTTTGCCATCACAATGTCCTGATCCGCCGCTCGCCGGTGGGTAACCTATGATGCCGCGGGTAGGCGTTTTTGCTGTATGGAAGCCGCTTTTCAGAGCACATCAGGAACCATGAGCCGTACCACTGTTGCCACTATCCATCTGGGTGCACTGCGCCATAACCTCGAGCGGATTCGCGCGCTGGCGTCGCCGGCCATGGTCATGGCGGTGGTCAAGGCCGACGCCTACGGGCATGGCCTGGAGCGTGTCGCCCGTGCGCTGGACGGCGCGGCGGACGCGTTCGCGGTGGCTTCTCTCGGTGATGGTTTGCGTTTGCGCGCCGCCAGGCATCGGCAGCGCATCGTGGTGCTGTCCGGTCCCGACCAAGCTGGTGACATCGCCGAAATGCAGCGCTTGGGCCTGGATGCGGCGATTCATCATGAAAGCCAACTGCATGGGTTGTCCGAAGCGTCGCCGATGCGTGGACGTCTGCGAGTCTGGCTGAAAGTCGACAGCGGCATGCATCGGCTGGGCTTTGCACCCGAGCGCGCGGCGGCCGTGCACGCGCAATTGATCGGCATGGCCGGCATCGATCCGGACGTTGGTTTGATGACTCACTTTGCGGAGTCGGAGGTGTTCGACGGCGAGCGCACCCGCGAACAGATCGAGCGATTCCAGCAGGCGACGGCGGGCTTGTCCGGACCGCGCTCGCTCTCCAACTCCGCGGCCGTTCTCGGTTGGCCGGATGCACGTGGCGACTGGGTGCGCACGGGCGGTCTGTTGTACGGGCTTTCCGTAGTGGAAGGCAAAAGCGGTGCAGATTTCGGCTTTCGCGCAGCCATGACGCTGTCCACGCGTCTGATCGCCATCAATCAGATCAAGCGCGGCGAACGCATTGGCTACAACGGTTTGTGGGAGTGCCCGGAGGATATGCCGGTCGGCGTTGCTGCCGTCGGCTACGGAGATGGTTACCCGCGCAGCGCCGTTGCCGGCACACCGGTGCTGGTGGGCGACCGGCGCGTGCCGTTGATCGGGCGCGTATCGATGGATCTCATCACCCTCGATCTGCGCGAGGTGCCGGAGACCAAGGTGGGCGATCGGGTAACGCTGTGGGGACCGGGGCTGCCGGTAGAAATCATCGCCGCCCAGGCCGGCACCATCAGCTATGACCTGACCTGCGGGATGACCCGGCGAGTGTTGTTCGTCGAAGACGAACATTGAGTCAGGACTGTTAAAGGACTATATTTAGTCCATTCAATCCAGTGGAGGGTCGTCACCATGAGCCTGGCATCGCAAATCAAGCCGATCAGCTACTTGAAGGCCAACGCGGCCGAAGTGCTGGAAAAGCTCGCCCAGACGCACGAGCCGATGATCATCACCCAGAACGGTGAGGCCAAGGCGGTGATTCAGGACATCTTCTCGTATGAGAAGACGCAAGAAACCCTGGCATTGTTGAAGATACTGGCTCTCGGGCAAAAGGACGTCGAGGCGGGCCGTACCACTCCGATCGAAGAGGTGGTTGCCAGGCTTAAAGCCAAGTACAAATCACCTTAAGGACCCTCTGATTTATTCCTACGTACCCGTCACCGCACTGTATGCGGTGACGGGTACGTAGGAATAAATCAGAGGGTCCATAATGCGCTACGAAGTACGGATTGGAGCTGGGGCGGAACGCGACCTAGAGTCCATCTACGACTACATCGCTGCCAACGATAGTGTCGCTCGGGCGGTGCAGATGCTGGATGAATTGGTGCAGGTGGTTGATTCGCTAGCCAGCATGCCTGAGCGTGGTAGTTGTCCCCGTGAGCTTATGGGCTTGGGCTTGACGCAATATCGCCAGCTCATCCGAGAGCCGTGGCGAATTATCTACCGCGTTCTGGGCGAGCAGGTTTTTATTGATGTCGTTGCTGATGGCCGGCGCGATATGCGATCGCTACTTGCTCAGCGATTACTTGACGTCTGAATGCTTACGCCTTGAGCCTGATATGGCGGGCGAATCTATCGTCACCGTTGTCTCGCCGCCTGCGACCACCACAAGCTAAGCTCTTCCCATTGAACTCCCGCATCTAACGCCATGGCCAAAGCCAAAACCGCCTACGTCTGCGCCGATTGCGGTGCCGAACACAACAAATGGCAGGGCCAATGCGTGGAATGCGGCGCGTGGAACACGCTGTCGGAGTTCGTGGTGCAGCCGGCGCAGAAGTCGGTAGGGGCGGCCAGGCAAAGTGGCTATGCGGGTGTCGCCAATGGTGTGGCGCGAGTTACCCCGCTGACTGATGTGCTGGTAACTGCCGAGTCGCGCACGCTCACCGGTATCGGCGAATTCGACCGTGTGCTGGGCGGTGGCCTGGTCGACGGCTCGGTGGTGCTGATTGGCGGCGATCCCGGCATCGGCAAATCCACCTTGCTGCTGCAAATGCTCGGCAAACTCGGCGAAAAACTGCCCAGCGTCTACGTCACCGGCGAGGAATCGCTGGCGCAAGTGGCTGCGCGCGCGCAACGACTGGATCTGCCCCTGCAGCCTTTGCACGCGCTGGCCGAAACCTGCATCGAGCGCATTCTCGATCAAGTCGCAGCATCGCGGCCACGGGTGCTGGTGATCGACTCCATCCAGACGATCTGGACCGATCTGCTGGCCGCTGCACCGGGCTCGGTGAGCCAAGTGCGTGAATCGGCGGCCAAGCTTACGCGTTTCGCGAAGGAGACCGGTACTTCGGTTTTCCTGGTTGGGCACGTCACCAAGGAAGGTGGTATCGCCGGCCCGCGCGTGCTCGAACACATGGTCGATGCCGTGTTGTATTTCGAAGGCGAATCCGGCAGTCGTTTCCGCGTGCTGCGAGCCTTCAAGAATCGCTTTGGTGCGGTGAACGAACTGGGTGTATTCGCGATGTCCGAGAAGGGCTTGCGCGAGGTGCCCAATCCTTCGGCGATTTTCCTGTCCGCACATAGCGGACCGACTTCCGGCAGCGCCGTGATGGTGACGCGCGAGGGTACGCGTCCGCTGCTGGTGGAAGTGCAGGCGCTGGTCGATCAATCCTCGCTCGGCAATCCCAGGCGAGTCGCCTTGGGCCTTGAGCAAAACCGCTTGGCCATGCTGCTGGCCGTGCTGCATCGGCACGGCGGTGTAGCGGCGTACGACCAGGATGTATTCGTCAACGTCGTCGGTGGTATTCGTGTGCAGGAAACCGCTGCCGATCTGCCGGTGTTGCTGGCGGTGCTCTCGTCCTTGCGCGATCGCCCCTTGCCGGAGAAAACCATTGCCTTCGGCGAAGTGGGTTTATCCGGCGAAATTCGCCCGGTGCCCAACGGTGAGGAGCGCATGAAGGAGGCCTCCCATCATGGTTTTCAGCGCGCCATCGTGCCGAAGGCCAATGCGCCCAAGAAGGGCAGGGTTGGCGAGATGGAAGTGATCGGGGTCGAGCGATTGGCGCAAGCCATCGATGCTTGCCGCTGATTAAGGCAGCGCTGCCTTAAGGATGCTCTGATCTATTCCGCTCCAACATATTGAATCTAAAGGACGGGGTGACGTGCGGAAGGCCCGCAGGCTGTGCCGCGCGGCTTGAACAGACGGCCAGTCTGCCCTGCGCCACGCAACACAGCCTGCGGGCCTTCTGCACGTCATGCCGGGTGCGTGGAATAGAAAGAGCATCCTTAATCCACTGCGCGGCGCAGAATCACTTCCAGCACGAATTTCGAGCCGAAAAATGCCAGCGCCAGCACCCCCATGCCGATCAGGGTGAGATTCACCGCGCTGCGCCCACGCCAGCCATGCCGCCAGCGGCCGTACAGCAAGGTGCCGAAGACCAGCCACGCAATGATGGACAGCACGGTCTTGTGCACTAGATGCTGCCCGAACAGATTGTCGACAAATAGCGTGCCCGTAAGCAGAGTCAGCGATAGCAGCGTGAAGCCGGCGCCGATCAGGCGAAACAACAGCGATTCGGTCAATGTGAGTGGTGGAAGCGCACTTAGCCACGGCCCCAGTTGGCGATGACGCAAGGCACGCTCCTGCACAGCGAGCAAAATCGCCATCGCCGCGGCAATAGCAAGTACACAGAAGGCCAACAAGGCCACCGTAACGTGTAGCTTGATATGCCAGTCCATCGAGATTGGCATGGTAGGCGGCGCCAGGAAGCTGTCGACCCAAAGCAGCAGGGCGCTAAGTGGAAACACGATCACACCAAGCGTAGCAACCGGGCGGGTGAGGTTTACCAGCAAAGTGAGTGCTGACATCACGCAAGCCACCAGCGACAGCGCTGCGAAGAAGTGCAGATCCAGAGCGCCACGATGCATGGCCAGCAATCCGCTGGCATGCGCAAGAACCGCCACCGTGGCAATAGCCAATGCAGGGCGAGCGAATGCAGCGGGTGCGCTGGAGCTTCGGCCAAGCAGCGGCCGCGCCAGCAGCAGGCTGGCGAACAGGTAGCAGAGGATGGCGAAGATCGAGAGTGCGGGCAGCATGGCCTGCAAGTGTCGCATACAGCTTGGACAGGATGAACGTGGCGAATCGTCCCTGCGTTTGGTCCCGGATGTGACGCATTGGCCATTTTGCGGGCGGGACTGCTGGTGAATCGGGGATAGAAGCCATCCCGGACGGCTTTCACGGGTCTGGTATATTTGAAGGTCAATCCCAAGGTCCAGTCCATCATGTTCGAGACGCTCAGCCAACGCCTCTCTACCACCGTCAACCGCTTGCGCGGTCGCGGCCGCCTGACTGAGGAAAACATTCGCGAAAGCTTGCGCGAGGTGCGCATTGCCCTGCTCGAGGCTGACGTGGCCTTGCCCGTGGTGCAAGCGTTGGTCGAGCGTGTGAAGGTGCGTGCGGTAGGGCAGGAAGTGCTCAAGAGTCTGTCGCCTGGTCAGGCGCTGGTAAAAGTGGTCAGTGACGAGCTGACAGCGGTGATGGGCACGGCGAACAGCGAACTCAACCTCGCCCAGCAGCCACCCGCGGTGGTGCTGATGGCCGGTTTGCAAGGCGCGGGTAAAACCACCACCGTGGCCAAGCTGGCGCGCTTCCTTACCGAGCGCAAAAAAAAGCGCGTGATGGTGGTGAGCTGCGACGTCTATCGTCCGGCGGCGATCGAGCAATTGTGTACGCTGGCCGAGCAGGTTGGTGTGACGTTTTTCCCGTCCGAAGGTGGCCAGGATCCGGTTGATATCGCTAAGGCAGCGATGGTGGCGGCACGCAAGGAGGTGATGGATGTGCTGCTGATCGACACTGCCGGCCGACTGCACGTCGACGAGGCGATGATGGAGGAAATCAAAGCGCTGCACGCCGTCGTCACGCCGATCGAAACTCTGTTCGTGGTCGACTCGATGACCGGCCAGGATGCCGCCAACACCGCAAAGGCCTTCAGCGAGGCGTTGCCGCTTACCGGCGTGGTGCTGACTAAGACCGACGGTGATGCGCGTGGCGGCGCTGCGCTCTCGGTGCGCTATGTCACCGGGCGCCCGATCAAATTCCTCGGCGCAGGCGAGAAGACTGACGCACTGGAGCCGTTCCATCCTGATCGTGTGGCGCAGCGCATTCTCGGCATGGGTGACGTGCTGTCGCTGGTGGAGGAAATGGAGCGCAAGGTCGACCAGGAAAAAGCGCAGAAGCTCGCCACCAAGGTGATGAAGGGCAAGCGCTTCGATCTCAATGATATGCGCGATCAACTTGAGCAGATGACCAACATGGGGGGGCTGGCTGGCTTGATGGACAAGCTGCCGGGTGTCTCTGGTCTGCCTGAGAACGTAAAGTCCAATGTCAGCGATGGCGAGATCAGACACATGGTCGCGATCATCAGTTCGATGACGAAGAAAGAACGCCGCCATCCAGATCTGCTGAATGGCTCCCGGCGCGCCCGCGTGGCCAAGGGCTCAGGCACACAGCCTGCGGATGTAAACCGCTTGCTGAAGCAATACATACAGATGGAAAGAATGATGTCCAAACTCTCCAAAGGCGGCACCAAGGGCCTGCTGCGGCAGATGCGTGGCGCTATGAAGGGTATGGGCGGCATGGGTGGTGGCTTCCCGCCGATGCGCTGAGAGCCGGAAATCGTCAATCGGAAATCGTCAATCGTTAAGAGCAGGATGCGCTGGGCAGGCAATTCCCGCTTTTTAACCATTCCCGATTGACGATTTACGATTCCCTGCGCCCAGTACCCTTTCTTTTTCCCCAGATTTCATTAAAATGTCCCGTTTACCGCGCCCGTCCCAGGGCGCGTTTGCCGGGCATGCCGGCAACTCTGGAGCTTTTACTATGGTCAAGATTCGTCTTTCGCGCGGCGGCGCCAAGGGCCGTCCGTTCTACCACGTCGTTGTGACCGACTCGCGCAGTGCTCGTGATGGCCGCAATATCGAGAGCGTGGGTTTCTACAATCCGGTCGCTTCGGGCAAGGACAAGCGCCTTGAGCTGAACGTGGCACGCATTCAGGAATGGGTGTCCAAGGGCGCCCAATTGAGCGATAAGGTCGTCTCGTTGGTGAAGGAAGCCGGCAAGCAGCAGGCTGCCTGAGCATGATGGCAGCCGGTCGGCGCGTCCTGGTCGGACGCATCGTCGGGTTGTATGGCGTGCAGGGCTGGCTCAAGGTTGAATCCTGGACCGAACCCCGCGCGCAGATCTTCAAGTATCAGCCCTGGCTGCTCTCGTTGGTGCCGGGTCAGGAAACGGAGGTTGTGGGTATCAAAGGTCATCCCCAAGGCAAAGGCCTCGTGGCCAAGTTGCCGGGGATGGATGATCGGGACGTCGCAGCCGCTCTGGTGGGGCAAGATGTTTATGTCGCCCGTGAGTTGCTGCCGCAGCCTGATAAGGATGAATATTACTGGGTCGATCTCGAAGGTCTTGAGGTCGTTACCACGGAAGGCGTGGCGTTAGGACGGATTAGCCACCTGTTCGCAACCGGCGCCAACGATGTGGTGGTGGTAAGGGATGGCGAGCGCGAGCGGCTTGTTCCTTTCGTCCAGGGTGTTTACGTGCGTTCGGTGGATTTGTCCGACGGACGCATGGTGGTGGATTGGGACCCTGAATTCTGAAGATTGAGGGCCTGGATGCGCATCGATGTCGTCACGCTGTTTCCCGACTTCATGCGTCAGTGCGCCGCTGTTGGTGTGGTAGGACGCGCGCAGCAGCGTGAGCTGTTGCAGGTGGAAACCTGGAGCCCGCGCGATTACGCCACTGACAATTACCGTACCGTGGATGGCCGCACCTGCGGCGGTGGTCCCGGCATGGTGATGCTGATCGAGCCTTTGCGGGCAGCCCTTAAGGCGGTACGCAAGGCTGCACCAGGTCCGGTGCACGTGATTTACCTCAGTCCGCAAGGAGCGCGGCTGACGCAGGGTAGGGTGGAGGTGTTGGCGAAGCTGCCGCGCATCGCCTTGCTCTGCGGACGTTACGAAGGTGTGGACGAGCGTCTACTGGCGCACGAAGTCGACGAGGAGCTTTCCATCGGCGATTATGTGCTGTCCGGTGGTGAGCTGGGCGCCGCGGTGATTATTGATGCCGTAGGCCGCTTGCAGAATGGTGCGTTGAACGACGCGCAATCGGCCGAGCAGGATTCGTTCTCGAACGGGTTGCTCGATTGTCCGCATTACGCGAAGCCGGTGCACGATGCGCTGGGCGACGTACCGGAGGTGTTGCTTTCCGGCGATCATGCGGCCATCCGCCGCTGGCGTCTGAAGCAAGCGCTGGGGCGGACTTGGTTGCGACGTCCTGATTTATTGGCGCAGCGCGCGCTGGATAAGGAATCCCGTGCGCTGTTGGATGAATTCCGCCGCGAATATGCACAACAGATGCAGGCGCGGCAAAACGATGCGGCCAACGAAGACCGCAATCATTGAACAAAGACAGGTGTTGTCATGAACAAGATCATCGAACAGTTCGAAGCCGAGCAGATCACCCGCCAGCTGCCGGAGTTCGGCCCTGGCGACACCGTGGTGGTCAACGTCAAGGTGAAGGAAGGTAACCGCGAACGCGTGCAGGCGTTCGAGGGTGTTGTCATCGCCAAGCGCAGCCGTGGCCTGCATTCGGCTTTCACTGTGCGCAAGATTTCGCACGGTACCGGTGTGGAGCGCGTATTCCAGGCGCACAGCCCGACCATCGAATCGGTTACGGTGAAGCGCAAGGGCAAAGTGCGTGGTGCCAAGCTGTACTACCTGCGTGGTTTGGAAGGCAAGGCTGCTCGTATCAAAGAAGACATCGGTGCCTCCACCGCCGAGTAATCAGCATATAGCTATGCAAAAAGGCCCCAAGGATCGATCCGCGGGGCTTTTGCTTTTCTTGGACGCTTGTTGGCGCCGTTCCGTTTCGCGGGAGGTATCGCATGGATAGAAAACCACGGCCCGCTGAACCCCAAGGGCTAATGGGGGCATTGTGAGAGGCTCAAGGAAGTGCTGCTTGACGCCGGCTTCTGTCATAAACGTTCCATGGGGGACAAGAGCGTAACAGCCGTCAGGCCCTGATGCCGTTACACATTCACCACCAGCCGCTGCGGCTCCTGCAGAAAGTTACCCTGCACAAAGTCCACGCCGCAAGCGAACAACATCGACGTGCTGGCTGCATCTTCCACCCACTCGGCCACTGTCAGGCGCTTCAATTCGTGCGCCTGAAGGCAGATCTCGGTGATCTTCTTCTGATTCTCTGGATGCTGGGGAAGATTAGCCATGAAGCTGCGATCGATTTTCAGATAATCAGCATCGATGTGATTGAGCAACTGGAAGGAGTTCAGGCCCGATCCGAACTGCTCCAGCGCAAAGAAGCCGCCGAGTTGCTTCCAGCCGGTGATGAATGTCTGTGCAGGACGCAGCAGGGTCACGACCTTGCTTTCCGTCATTTCCAGCACCAGACGGCCATTTTTGAGGTTGGCCTGCTTCAGCGTGCGATCTAGCCATGGCAACAGATTGGCTTGTGGTTGCAGCGAATCGGGTGTGAGCTTGACGAAGAACGTCGTAGGGAAGTCCAGCTTTTCACGGGATTTCAGCGCGTTGATGGTCTGATTGAGCACCCAGCGATCGATCTCGGCATTGAGGCCGTGCTTCTCGGCGATAGGTAGGAAGAAGCCGGGCAGCACTTCACTCTGCGGACCATTCATGCGCAAGAGAATTTCCGAATAATCGCCTTCGACATCCTGCAGGCTGATGCTCTGCTGGTGGTACAACACGAACTCGTTCTGTGTCAGGGCCTGACGCAGCAGGCCAAGCCAGTTGCCTTCGCGCTCGGCATCGGCCTTTTCGCGGGCCGCCGGATCATGTAGCTCGATGCGATTGCCGCCTTGGCTCTGCGCGCTGCGCAAGGCTTGGCTGGCCTGGTTAAGCAACATATCGGTGTTGGCATTCTTCTCGCCGAGCAGGCTGCCGCCGATGCTGGTGGTCAGTGTGATCGATTGCGTGCCGAGGTCGAAAATCTCGCGCGAGATGACCTGCTGCAGTGTGTCGATCCATTCGCGGATTGCTTCATCGCTTTCTGTGTGCAGGATGACGCCAATTGTGTGATCCGCAAGCAGGCCCGCAATATCTTTCTGATCTAATTGCATACTGACGCGCTGCGCAAAAGCAGCCAGTAGTTCATCTGCCTTGCTGAGGCCGATACCGTTCACGATTTGCGTCCAGTTGTCCGGCTCGATCAGCAGTAGGCTCTGACCCTTACGCCCTTCATTGGCGGCAGCCACTGCGTTGTCGATGCATTCCAGGGTGCGTGTGCGGTTGTAAAGGCCAGTGATGGCATCGCGTTGTAGTTGCGCCACCAGCGACGGATCGCCGTGCTGGCGGCGGAACACGATCTGCAGGCAGGTTTCACCTTCAAAAGTGGCGTGGGCAAACTCGGCTGTGGCTAGGAAGGTGCTGCCATCGGCGCGGCGTGCATTCAGCTCAAGCTGGTACTCGGTTTTTTCCCCGCGCGACAGCGCGCGCAGCAGGTTCTTGAAGGCGTTGGCATCGGCTGGACCGATCAGGTCCAGCACCGGCAGGCCGAGCAGTTCCTCATCGTCAGCGTAGCCAAAGGTATCTAGATAGGACCGATTAGCGCGTACGTGCATGCCTTCGTGCACATAGGCGATGGGATCGTTGGAGGAATCCAAAAGGGCATCGCAGCGGCGCTCGGACTCACGCAGGGCAGATTCCAGCCGGCGCACCTGCCGACGCGTGTTCAGCGCATCGAATTCGCGCTTGATGACCGTGATCAGATGCTTGGGCTGGTTGCGCGAGCCGACGCCCTGGACACCGTTCTGAAACAAGTCGGCGATGCCCTGGTCGTCCATTTTGGCAACGCACGCAATCAGCGCGATGTCGCGCGCGCTGGCATCGATCTGTTGGGTCACACTGCGTAATGGCAAGCTGTGCACACCAGGGTTGAACAGCACCAGATCCGGGCCAAGTTCCTCCAGCGCCGCATGAATCTGTTCGTTTGTCGTTGCGCGAGCGGGGCGAACGGCAATGCCCGCGTTGCGCAATAACGTAATGATCTGTTCCGCGTCCTCGACCGAATTCTCGATGAAGAGGATCTTGATAACGGCGTCTGTCTTCATGGGGCGTCGTGCTACCTATCGCGTTACTTGTGAGACACCACTAGGTCAATCACTTACGGCGTCAGAGCGGGCGCTTTGACGGGTCGCCCGCCACTTCGCGGACCAGCTTGGGCACGAGATAGCCGGGCAGGCGACTGCGCATATCCTCGATCAGCGTTTGCGCCTTGTCGTCTGCAACCTCGAAATGTGCCGCACCCCGCACACGATCGAGCTGGTGCAGATAATAGGGCAGCACACCAGCGGCAAACATGCGCTCGGACAGCGCTACCAAGGCATCGGTGGTGTCATTGATCCCACGCAGGAGCACAGACTGGTTGAGCAGCGTGGCGCCCGCGTCGCGCAAACTTGCGCAGGCAGCATCCACGGCGGGATCGAACTCATTGGCGTGATTGGCGTGCAGCACCACGACCTTCTGCAAAGGCAATGCGCTCAGCCACTCGACAAATGACCCGTCGATGCGTTCGGGCAACACCACTGGCAGGCGGGTATGGATGCGCAGCCGGATGACGTGCGGCAGGTCGGCCAAGCCTCGGCTGAGTTCTTCGAGCTTGTGGGTGGCCAGTGCCAGCGGGTCGCCACCGGAAAGGATCAATTCGTTCATTGACTTGTCCTGAGCGACCTGTTCCAGGGCCTGACGCCACTGGTTCGACGCAGCTATCTCATCGCCATATGGGAAGTGTCGGCGGAAGCAATAACGGCAATGGATGGCGCAACTGCCACTGGCAATCAGCAGGGCTCGGCCCTGGTACTTGTGCAGGACCCCCTGCGTTTCGCGGGAAGCCAGGTCGCCCACGGCATCCGTCACGAACCCTGGCACCAGGTCCAGTTCCGCTAATTGCGGAAGCACCTGCAGTAGCAGTGGGTCGCTCGCGTCACCCTTGCGCATGCGCGTGGCGAAGCCGTGCGGTACGCGCAAGGCAAAGCCCGCGTCCGCGGCTGGTAGGCGGGAGGCCAGGTGACCTAGATCGAGCAAATCAAGCAGCTCGCGGCTGTCGGTGATCGCATCGCGCCAGAGCCGGCGCCAATCGGGTGGGGCGGACGATGTAATGCGGGTGCTGGGGCTTACGGTTATCATAGAGAGCTGCATGCGGGCCTGTGGCCCCTGAAACTATCTATTTTAGCCGCTGATGGCAGCGGTTTTCCTTATTGGAGCGAAGTGCATGGCCACCTACGACCTTAATGGCGTCAAGAACGGTCTGAAGATCATCGTCGACGGCGATCCCTACATTATCACCGAGGCGGAGTTCATTAAACCGGGCAAGGGGCAGGCCTTCACCCGTATCAAGATCCGCAACCTGCTCAACGGCCGCACCACCGAAAAGACGCTCAAGTCCAGCGACTCCTACGAGGGTGCGGACGTGGTCGATACCGATATGCAGTACCTCTACAGTGATGGCGAGTTCTGGCATTTCATGCACCAGGAGTCGTTCGAGCAGCACCAGGCTGACGCCACCGCGATGTCCGATGCGGCCAAGTGGCTGAAGGGCGAGGAAGAGTGCGTGGTCACGTTGTGGAACGGTCGCCCGATCTCGATCCAGGCGCCGAACTTCGTCCAGCTCAAGATCGTCGAAACCGACCCAGGTCTGCGTGGCGATACGTCAGGCGGTGGTGGCAAGCCAGCCAAGCTGGAAACCGGTGCCGTGGTACGCGTGCCGTTGTTTGTGAATCAGGACGAAATCATCGAAGTCGACACCCGCACCGGCGAATACACCAAGCGCATCAAGTGACGAGCTGGCGCAGGCCGGGATCCAGTGTAAATATGCCGTGCGAAGCACGCGAAATAGGCGCGCGAACTTCGTTCACACTTTTTCCCCGGACAGCAATAGGCCTGCGCCGGAACGACAAGCGAAAAAACGAGCATCTCGGGCTTAAGGAAATGTGATCAAGAGACAGGCGCAGGCGGAGGTCCTGTTTCAACGGGTCGTGCCAAACGCACAATCCCCTTTTGTGTGCAACTCACGAATCCATCTGGCACTAGACGGCCATCCAAGTGGGGCGGGCATCGTAAGATGTGCCGCCCCACTTCATATCCTCTCTCCAGCAAGGCGAATAACGATGAGCCAGAACGCCCCGCAGACCGTCGATCTCCTTATCGAGGCCCGCTGGGTCGTTCCGGTTGAACCGCACAACATGGTGCTGGAGCATCACGCGGTAGCCGTGAATGCTGATCGCATCGTCGCTATCCTGCCGATTGCCGACGCGCAAAAGACATACGCACCGCGCGAACGTGTTGAACTGGGCGAGCATGTGCTGATCCCGGGTCTCATCAACACGCACACCCACAACCCGATGATCCTGATGCGCGGCCTTGCCGACGACCTGCCGCTGATGGTCTGGTTGCAACAGCACATCTGGCCGGTCGAGGCCAAGGTGATTGGCCCCGAATTCGTGCACGACGGCGTGGAGCTTTCCGTCGCCGAAATGATTCGCGGCGGCACCACCTGTGCCAACGAGAACTACTTCTTCCCCGATGCCATTGGCGCGACTTACCACAAGTTGGGGTTCCGCGCAGTGATTGCCTTGCCGGTGATCAAGTTCCCCACCGCCTGGGCACGCACACAAGATGAATACTTCGAGCGCGCCGTCGAGGTGCACGACAACTTTCGTCATGATGCGCTGGTTCGCACGGCCTTCGGGCCGCATGCACCCTATACGGTGTCGGACGAATCATTCGAACGCATTCGCGTACTGGCCGACCAACTGGATATTCCCGTGCATTTGCACCTGCACGAAACCGCGCATGAAGTGGAAGAGGAGCGCCACAAGAGCGGCCTGCGTCCGTTCCAGCGCTTGCAAAAGCTAGGTCTGATCAATGATCGCCTGATTGCCGTACACATGACCCAGCTTACCGATGATGAAATCGCCACTTGCGCCGAAGCCGGGGTGTCCGTGGTGCATTGCCCGGAGTCCAATCTGAAGTTGGCTTCGGGTTTTTCCCCGGTAGAAAAGCTGCGCAAGGCAGGCGTAAACGTCGCCATCGGCACCGACGGCTGCGCCTCCAACAACGATCTGGACATGTTCGGCGAGATGCGTACCGCGGCATTGCTGGCCAAGGCGGTTGCGGAAGATGCCGCTGCCTTCGATGCGGGCTATGCACTGCGCGCGGCAACGATTAACGCGGCGAAAGCCATCGGCCTGGACGCAAGCGTCGGTTCGATCGAAGTCGGCAAGCAGGCCGACCTAGCCGCCGTGCGGCTCAGCGACATTGAAACTCAGCCGCTGTTCCACATCATCTCGCAGCTTGTGTACGCGGCCGGCCGGCATCAAGTGAGCGATGTGTGGATTGCCGGCAAGCGCAAACTCGCCGCACGAGAACTGGTGGATATGGATGTGGCCGGTATGATGGCGCGCACCCATGCATGGCGCGAGCGCATCGCTGCGTTGGATCTTGCTTAATGGATAATTTACGAATGGAATGCGCGTTAAATTCAGCGAATCAGTTGGAGCTTTCACCATGACCCAGGCCGCACCAAACGTCAGCCACGATGAAATCGCCCGTTTCGACAAGCTGGCGGCGCGCTGGTGGGATCCCGACGGCGAATCGCGCCCGTTGCATGATCTCAATCCGGTGCGTCTCGATTACGTAGCGTCGCGGGTGAGCTTGCGCGGCGCCAAGGTTGCCGATGTGGGTTGTGGCGGTGGTTTGCTGAGTGAAGCGCTGGCGCGTGCCGGTGCGGACGTCGTCGGCGTCGATCTTGGCCTGAAGGTGATCGAGATTGCGCGGCTGCACCTGCACGAATCCCATCTCAAGGTCGATTACCGCAAGCAATCTTCGGCGGAACTCGCGATGGCCGAGCCGAATAGTTTCGATGCCGTGTGCTGCATGGAGTTGATCGAACATGTCCCCGATCCCGCTGCACTGGTGCAGGATCTGGCGAACATGCTCAAGCCTGGCGCGCGCCTGTTCATGTCCACGCTCAATCGCACGCCGGTCGCTTTCGGTGCGGCGATTCTTGGTGCGGAGTACATCATGCGCATGCTGCCGCGCGGCACGCACCATTACTCACAATTCCTCAAGCCGTCCGAGCTGGCCCGCCTGTTGCGCCAGGCGGGTCTGGAGCTGGAAGATGTCAGCGGCTTGGGCTACAACCCGCTCAACCGCAAGGCATGGCTGAGCCGCTTTACCGCCGTCAATTACCTTCTCTGCGCACGCAAGGCCGCATGAAACAGCTACCCAAGGTGCTGCAGGGCGTATTGTTCGATCTCGACGGCACGCTGCTGGACAGTGCGCCGGACCTGCATGCTGCACTTGTTGCTTATTGCGCTGAAGTGGATGCGCCCGTACCGCCCTATGCGATGGTGCGGGAAGTGGTTTCGCGCGGCTCGCGTGCCATCCTGAGCTGTGCTTTCAATGAAAACGATGACGAATTGCTGGAGCGCACGCCACGTTATCTCGAGCTTTATCACTCGATGATGTCACGTCATACGCGTCCGTTTGAAGGCATCGATGCGCTACTTGAAGCGCTCGAGGTGGGTGGATTGGCCTGGGGCATCGTGACCAACAAGCCGGGATATCTCACTGACGAATTGGTCCGCCATATCGGCTGGAGCCAGCGCGTCTGCGCCGTGATCTCCGGTGATACCTTGCCAGTGCGCAAGCCCGATCCGGCGCCGGTATGGCTGGCATGCGAACGCGCGGGACTGGAGCCGTCGCATTGCCTGTTCGTCGGCGACGATCGTCGCGACGTTCAGGCCGGCAACGATGCGGGACTTTATTCGGTCGCCGTGCACTGGGGTTATCTCGATGGCGGCGATCCGCATGCCTGGGGCGCCGATGCCGTGGTTGAACATCCGCGCCAGCTCGCCGAATTGCTTGCCTTGCAGGTTTTGGTGTGAGCGAAGAGGTCGTCTTCCACGGTGCCTTGCAGAGCTACATCGACAAGTGGCTTGCCGTGCAGCCGCAGCAGCGGATGGCGCTGGTCTTCGTTGAGCCGAGCAAATATCCCGGCCATGTCGCGCTGGCGGCGCTGGAGCAGGAGCTGCTTTCCGCGGCTTACGGTATTCGTGAGCCACACGTGGCCGCCACCAAGCTCAATTGGTGGGCGGAGGAATTAAGTAGCGCTGCCGTCAGCGGTGGCCGGCATCCTCTGACGCGCGTGCTCTTTGATGATGGCCGTGCCCATGTCATACCGCAGAAACGCTGGCTGGCCCCGGTGCTGGCTGCGATGGCGCAACTGGAAGAAGGCACGGCGGTGGATTTTGCCGCCCAGCTCCATGCTGCCTCCGCCTTGCATGGTGCGTTAGCCGAGCTGGAAACGGTCTGGTGGTATGGCGATGCAGCCTCGCCTGAACGCGCCGCCTGTATAGCGACCTTGAGCCATCTGCTTTATGCACTGCGCCGCCTGCAGGACGACGTCGAGCGCGACCGCCTGCCACTGCCGATGTCTCGGCTGGCCCGCTTCAACCTCAGCCGCGCCAACCTGCGCGAACGCAGCGAAGTGCGGGATCAGGCGATCAAAGCCCAACTGGACGACTTGAAGTCGATATGGGCTGATGCAGCGCGCCTGCCAGGACCATTGAGTGTGTTCCGGGCATTGGACGCCGGGCAGGGCGAGCGCCTGGTGCGCAAGGCCGCGCGTACAGGGGAACCCCTGGCCGTGTTGCGGCAGGGCGGGCCGGACAGTGGCTTCCTGCCCACGTTGCGCGCCTGGCAAGCGGCCCGACGTTGGCAGAGTCAGTTGTCCGGGTAAACGCAGCGTTTCTTTGCCGAGCTTGTTGCGACGCGTGAAGCTGCCCCAAGATATATGGGCCTCACGGCGCTTGATCGCCGGCTTATGGAGTCAACCCCCATGCACGCCCATGAAAACACCGTTCGTCTGATGCCTGATGTCGCCACCCAGGCACAGCCGCATCTAGCTGGCGCGATGGACTGGGTAGGCATGGACGGCATCGAGGTGCCGGTACGCTTCGATGCGGGTGACGGGAATGCGCAGCGTTCCAGCGCCCAGGTAGGTGCCTTTGTGAACCTCACCCGGCCGGATCGCCGTGGCATCCATATGTCGCGCCTCTACCTACTGGTGGATGAATGCCTGAGTTCGAAGACGGTCGATGCAGCGATGCTCGAATCCCTGCTGCGCACTTTTCTCGAATCGCACAAGGATCTTTCCGATCGCGCCCGCGTCAGCATCCGCTTTGATCAACTCGTGCGCCGTGCGGCCTTGCGCAGTGACAACAGCGGTTGGCGTACTTATCCGGTGTCGATCGAGGCTAGCCTGTGCGAGGACGGTTTTCGTCTCGAGCTGGGTACCGAGGTGGTCTATTCCTCCACCTGTCCGGCGTCAGCCGCGTTGTCACGCCAATTGATCCAAGAACAATTCGCCAGGGATTTCGATGCTGGCAAGCCGCTGGATCACGCGGCTGTGTTTGCCTGGCTCGGCAGCGAGAAAGGTATCGTCGCCACACCGCACGCGCAGCGCAGCGTGGCGCGCTTGCTGGTGCGTTTTGTCGACGGTGCGCCGCTGAACCTGATCGATCTGCTCAACCGTGTCGAACAATCGCTGGGAACGCCGGTGCAAACCGCGGTGAAGCGCGAAGACGAACAGGCGTTTGCGTTGGCCAACGGCAGCAACCTCATGTTCTGTGAAGACGCCGCGCGTCGTATTCAGCGCGCACTGGATGCCGATGACAGCATCGCCGATTTTCACGTCCGCTTGGAGCACCAGGAAAGCTTACATCCGCACGATGCCGTGGCTTATGTGAGCAAGGGCGTGGCTGGCGGTTATGGTGCCGATCGCGCCTGATTCGATCTAGCTCGACTTTTCATCGTGGCCACCATGCAATCGGCTGCCGTGCGCGCCCATGGCGACGGATGGTGGTCGCAACAGGCCGCAACGCGCGCGCATCGCCAGGCGCTGAATTCCGTTGTGATGAGATGCCGTGCTCGCGTGTCGATTTGTCACAGCATCCAATCCTAAGCCACATTCTTGTGGCATCATGGCGCAAATTTTTGTAGGGGTTGGCATGCATCGCGGACGCGCCCAGCACAAATCAGTCGCTTGGCTCGCCATGCTGGCGATGTGCCTGCTGGTATTCGCACCTTGCATTTCTCGCATCATTTCTGGCAACGCCATGGCTTTGTCCATGGGCATGGATGGCATCTGCAGCGAGCACGCTCATACCACGCCACATTCGCCTAGGGACCGCCACCGTGACACGATGGATGCCTGCGGCTACTGCGTGCTCATATCGCACGGCACAATGTTATGCGACACGGTGGTGCTCTGTGTGCCGTCGATGCCGTTGGCGTTCGTGTTTGTCGTACAACCTGTTGGTCGACGCATCGCGGCTGCGGTAGTACAGCGCAGACTTGCGCGCGGACCACCCGCATCGTTTGAGCATCGCGCCGTCTCCTGAGCGGCGATTCCCAGGATCAACACATTACTCCCCGACTCATGCGGGTCGGCGCGCATACGTGCATCGTGCACTAGGGATGCTCTGATCTATTCCACGTACCCGTCACCGCACTGTATGCACGCAGCGGTGAAGGCAGACTGTAGCCGTCTGTCGAGACACTGGGGCGAGGCGTTGCGCGCATACAGTGCGGTGACGGGTACGTGGAATAGATCAGAGCATCCCTAGGTTCGCCTGCGTGCATACGCCCTGCCATGCCCGATGAATATCTGGCAGATGGCGGCCGACCGCACCCTAAGGATCAGATACTATGACCACGTTTTACGCTGGCCTCTTATCGCCATGCGCGTTGGCATGTGCCGTGGCACTGGCTCTCACAGGCACGGCACATGCCGACGACAATGCTGACAAGAACACTCATACGCTGACGCCGGTGGTGGTTACCGCCACCATGCAGGACAGTCCGCTCATCGTCGTCACGGATCCTAAGCAGCCACGCCAGCCGGTGCCGGCCAGCGACGGTGCGGACTTCCTCAAAAGCATTCCCGGGTTTTCCACCATCCGCAAAGGTGGCAGCAATGGCGATCCGTTGCTGCGCGGCATGAGTGGCTCGCGGCTGAATATCCTGGTGGACGGGGGCATGATCGCCGGTGGCTGCCCATCGCGCATGGACCCCCCCACCGCCTACATTGCGCCGCAGTTGTATGACCGCGTCACCCTTATCAAGGGGCCGGAAACGGTGCTGTATGGTCCCGGCAATTCCGCGGGTGTGGTGCTGTTCGACCGCAACTTCGAGCGCTATACGCAACCCACTCTCAGCGGTGATGCGAGCCTCCTGTTTGGCTCCGCTGGACGCAGCGACCAGAACCTCGATCTGCGCGCGGGCGATAGCACCGGATACATCGGTATAAGTACCAACCACACGCATTCACAGGATTACAAGGACGGCGACGGCAACCGGGTCCATTCTCAGTACGATCGCTGGAACGCCGACGCCACCATCGGCTGGACGCCCAGTGACCAAACGCGCATCGAGCTGACGGTCGGCAAAGGCAATGGCGATGCCGCGTATGCCTTTAGCCGCATGGATGGCGTCCAGTTCTTGCGCGAAAGCACGGCGCTCAAATGGACGCAGGAGCACCTCACCACTCATTGGGAAAAGCTCGAGGTGCAGGCGTACACCAACTACGCCGATCACGTGATGGACAACTACACGCTGCGGACCCCTGATCCCGCCAGCATGATGCCCATGGCCATGGCGGCAGACGTGGATCGCCGCACCTCCGGGGGCCGTGCGACGGGTACTTGGCGCTGGGGTGACGCGCTGGAATTGCAGGCAGGTGTGGATGGTTCGGTGAGCGTGCACACCCATCGTGCGGGCGGTCCGCCGGGAAGCATGATGGGCTATTACAAAGACCAGCCGCGCATGCGCGATGCGCGCATGCAGGATATTGGAATATTCGCCGAGACACGCTGGTCGTTCGCGCAGTCGCAACGTCTGGTAACGGGGGTGCGTGTGGACCGTGTGCAGACGCGCGGCTACACATTAGAAGACATGGCAGGCATGGAGCACATGGAAAGCATGAGCGGCGTAGACGCCATGGCCATGATGCCTGCGCAAACGGCTGCGGATCGGGGCGATACGTTGCCCTCAGGCTTCGTGCGCTACGAGAGCGACCTGAGCCGCTCGCCTACAACGTTCTACGCCGGCATGGGCCACGTCGAGCGTTTTCCCGACTACTGGGAACTGTTTGGTCAGCACGTGGAGGGCACGCTCGACAGTTTCCGTGCGCTCCAACCCGAACGCACCACGCAGTGGGACATTGGCATGCAATACCACGGCGACCGCGTGAAAGCCTGGGTGTCGGCCTATGCTGGAGTAGTCAATGACTTCATTCTGATGCATTACCCCATGACGTCCATGGGTGTGGACTATGCCAGCAATGTGCAGGCGCGCATCGCCGGTGGCGAGGCTGGTGCGAATTACGACTTCACTAGCCATTGGAAGGCTGACGTCACCGTGTCCTATGCATGGGGTGAGAACCTCACCGAAAACCGTCCGCTGCCACAGATGCCACCCTTCGAGGCGCGATGGGGCCTGACGTACGAAGCGACACAGTGGTCCATCGGCGCGTTATGGCGCCTGGCCACCGCACAGCATCGCGTCGCCGATGACGAGGGCAACATCGTAGGGCAGGATTTGGGACCTAGTGCTGGCTTTGGCGTGTTTTCGTTTAACGGTGCGTATCGTATCGATCGACGCTTTACGCTCAGCGCAGGCATCGACAACCTGTTCAACAAGACATACGCCGAGCACGTGAATGCAGCCGCTGCGAGCTTAGCCGGTTACGTCAATACGACTCGCGTGAACGAGCCAGGACGCACACTTTGGATCAAGCTCGACGCCAAGCTCTGAGGCTAACGGCCGCGTTGGGGGTATACGCCGGGGTCCCAAAAATTTCGTCACTCCAGATGATAGTGAAACCCTGATCGAGGCGTCCCGCTGCCCTTGTGTAGAGGCTTATTCACTACCATCATCTAGTGCCAGTCGAACTTGGATAAGCAACACCTATGGCCGTTCTTCGCCTGGCGCTGGCCCAATACGATTTCCCCGTCGGCGCTGTCGCCGCCAATACCGCCAAGGTCCGCGAGCTGATGGCGCGCGCCCGCGAAGGTGGTGCATCACTGGCGGTTTTTCCCGAGCTGGCGGTCAGCGGCTATCCGCCCGAAGATCTACTGCTGCGCCCCAGCTTTCTTGCTGCCTGCCAGGATGCCATCCAAGAGCTTGCCGCCAGCACCAACGAGCTGGCCGCGATCGTCGGTTTTCCACATAGCCAGGGCGAGGTCTACAACGCGGCCGCGTTCCTGCATGGCGGCGAGATCGCGCAGATCACGCACAAGCAGATCCTGCCCAACTATGGCGTGTTCGACGACAAGCGCTATTTCCGCCCTGGTCGCACCAGTGCGATGGCTGTCGTGGATGGTGTGCGTGTCGGCTATCTGGTTTGCGAAGACATCTGGCAGGCCGAACCGGCCGCCAAGGCTGCGGCGGCCGGCGCGGAGCTGATGGTGGTGATCAATGCGTCCCCATGGGATGCCGCCAAGCAGTCGGCACGCGAAGAGGTTTTGGCTGCACGTGCACAGGAAACCGGCTGCGCTGTGATCTATCTCAACCTCGTCGGTGGCCAGGACGAAGTTGTCTATGACGGCGGTAGCCTGCTAGTGAGTGCGGATGGCAGTATTGCCGCGCGCGCCCCGGCTTTCGTTGATGCCTTGTTGTGGGCTGATTTCGATCCGGAAACGCGTACCCTGCATGCGCGGGATTGGCCGACCGTCATGGATGCTTCGCGCGAGGCGACACTCTACGCCGCGCTGGTGCGTGGCGTTCGCGACTACATTGACAAGAATGGTTTTGGTGGTGTGTTGCTGGGTTTGTCCGGTGGTATCGACTCCGCGCTGACCTTGGCGCTGGCGGTGGATGCCCTCGGCCCCGAGCGCGTCACCGCGGTGATGATGCCAATGCGCTACACCTCGCAACTGTCGCTGGACGGTGCGCGCGAGCAGGCCGAAAGGCTTGGCGTGGAGTACCACGTTATTGGCATCGAGCCGACATATAACGCTTTCATCGAAGCGCTGAACCCCTTGTTCGGCGGTAAGCCAGCCGATACCACCGAAGAAAATCTGCAATCGCGCACGCGCGGCGTGATGCTGATGGCCCTGTCCAACAAGCATGGCCGCCTGCTGCTGGCGACCGGCAACAAGAGCGAAATGGCGGTTGGCTATGCCACGCTCTACGGCGACATGTGTGGCGCGTATGCACCGCTCAAGGATGTCTACAAAACCGAGGTGTACCGGCTCTCGCGCTGGCGCAATCAGGCGCAGGCGCGCAAAACCGGGCAAGCGGACCGTTGGATCATTCCGCCAACCGTGATCGAACGCCCACCCTCGGCCGAATTGCGCGACAACCAGACCGACCAGGATTCGCTACCACCCTACGACGAACTCGACGCGATCCTGACTCGTTTCATCGAAGACGAACAATCGCAGGCAGAGATCATTGCCGCGGGCTTCGATGAAAACACCGTGCATCGCGTGGTGCGATGGGTGTTGATCAACGAATTCAAGCGACGTCAGTCTGCGCCGGGGCCGCGTGTTACCACGCGTGCGTTTGGGCGTGAACGGAGGTATCCGATCACGTCCGGATGGAAGTGACGACTGACGGTTGAAGCGGTCTCGCTATGCGCGCTGCAAAACAAAACCACATCAGATGCGAGGCGGCCACATTACGCGCCTCTGGCCTTGCTCACAAGCCTATGTCACCAATGCACCATGATGCCGATATTTGCACCGGTCTCCCTGCGTCCGGCATTGCCGCCGGCATCGTAATTGAGCGTGCCATATACGTTGACGTGCTGCGACACGCGCCCTTGCATGCCCCATTGCAATTCCCACCACGTGCCTTGCAGATCAGAGTGGAAAGATACGTCTCCACTGCCCGTGGGATAAGTGGTGCGTGGATCGGCGTAAAATTCGTGCCACGCGTTCAAGTCAAACCACCAGTTCAGCCCACCTAGCGTACCGGTAGGGGATGCATTGGCAAGTTGCACGCCGATACGCGCCGCCAGTGAGCCGACGTTGCCGAATCGCACCGTTTCGAAATCGTTGCTGCTGTCGTCGATGCGTAGATGCTGGTAGATCACCTGTGCTTGTGGCTGCAACGTCAAAGCGGGTGATAAAGCGAATTTGCGCCATCCGCCTTCGAACGATGTACCCAACCCCGCTGCGCGAGTCGACAGGTTTTCAACGTTCTCGCTGGAGCTGGCGCGTGCCAAGTCGTACCAGATGCCTTGCAGCACGGCGTCCAGATAGCTTCCGTCGTTGCCGTAATGCGTCCAGTAGACATCGACGGATGCTGCATCGAGGCGATTGGTGCCGGCGGTCATGGGGCCGAGCAGCAGATCATCATGGATGACCTGTGAGGACAGATGGCCGAACGAGCCATAGACGCCCGCATCGTCGTGCGGAGCACCGTCGGAACCGTTTCGATAGAGGTGTGCACCTACCTGTACCGCGGCGAGGTCGTAATCGAACAATGGACCATTGCCGGAGAGACCACTGCCCGATTGTTTGCCGCTTTCTCCAAGCACGCGCGCCCACACGACAGGATCGGTCTGGCCTGTGGATGGAGCCGATGCATCACCGACGTTTTGGATGCCCACGCGTTCGTCTAGCGAGCCAAGAAACGCGCGGCCCAACTGCAGCATGGCGGAAGGCAGTGCTGTGTTCAGCGAGGCTTCGCGGTTATAGAGCGGCCTTTCCGGCAGGGGTGTAGGTGGCGGCGCAGGTGTTGGGGCCGGGGTGGGAGTTGGAGTTGGAGTTGGAGTTGGAGTTGGAGTTGGAGTTGGAGTTGGAGTTGGAGTTGGAGTTGGGGTTGGGGTTGGAGTTGGAGTTGGAGTTGGGCTCGGCGATGGCGTGGGCAATGCATCGCGCAAATACCAGTTGTCCGGCGCGCTGCCGTCCAGGGTGCCGCGGAACAGCTCATATTCATAAGGGCCACGCACCACGGGATCGTTCAGCACGAACGCACGTGGAAACGTGATGGCCCCATCCACTGCCTGTACCACAAGAATGCCGTTGCCTTGGGTGAGGGCAGCGTTACCCGATGCGTTGATGACCAGGGCATGCGCGCCGATCGCCGCGTTGGCATCCGGTCCGTCGAGCAGAATCTTGTCCGAGCTGGTTTCGCTGGCGTCCAGGGTGGTGTTGAGCGTGATGCTGCCGGGGCCGGGGCTGTAGAACGAGCCAGTGATTGTCAATGTTTTGTATGCCCCGCCGGGCAGGAAGACGATGCTGCCGTCGTTCAAGAGATTACCGTTGATGCGGGAGTTGGCTGTCATCATCCATTGGCTACTCGCATCGATGGTCAGCGCATTGACATCGTTCACCCAGCCTCGAAGCACGCTGCCGGCACTCAGCTCGACATTGACGAAGCTCGATCCCCCCGCTGGATAGAGATTGTTCTGGACATTGATATTGCCGAGCAAGCGGGAATCGATGGCATCGAGCGTGGCATTGCCGGGCGAGCCGGCGACATCCTCCACGTCCATCGCCGTGCCGGTGGCGCCATCGACATCGGTGTTTTTCAGTGTCACGTCGGTGGTGCCGCCGAAGATATCGATGGCGTTACCTTGCTGCTCCGAGGTCAGCATGCTGTTGACGATGGTGGCATGGTTGACGATGCCGGTGCCTTGCGAATACGACGACAGCGCGGTGGAGTATTGTCCCGTGCCGGTTGCTAGCACGCTGGATGCGTTGATGGTGCCGCCGTTGCGCAGGGTCATCGCATTGCCTGTCACGCCGTTGGCAGTGATGCTGCCGCCCGCGATATTGGCGACGGTACCCACGTCTTCCGAATCGACGCCTGATCCGGCATTGACCACGATCGCGCAATAGTTGACATTCACCGTCGCCCCATCATAGGCGTCAAATCCGCGCGCATTCAGACTGGACGTGGCGAAGTTGACATCGGTGGCGTCGACCGTGGTTCCGGCCCCCGTGGCCAGGATGCCCGATGCGTTGTTGCCACTGGTTCTGATGACGAACAGGCCCGTCAAGTTATCGCCCATGAGCATGACATGCGCGCCGTTTTCAGCATCGACGCCGTAGGCTCCATTGCCTATCGTAAAAATGGCGGTGGACGTCGCCGTGATCGTACTAGGCGAACCTGTCGACGGATGGGTGCCGGAGGCGTACAGCACGATACCCGGCATTCCGCTGGCCGTGGTGGAGTACGAGGCCCCTGTCGGGACTCTTACGTCCTCGCCATTCACCGCAACCACTTCCTGTGCCCGCGCGGCTTGCAACGCATTCAGAATGAGCAGTGAGAGCACGCATGGCGCGATCCTGCGCCCGAGCAGAGAATCGAACATAGGTTTCGCTTCATGCGCACTTGCATTTTGCAACAGCGATTTCCATGAATGGCCCATCATTCCATTCCCCTTTGGTCCGGTGCTGGCGAAGTCCCCCTCATACGCCGATAGATGGGAAGTCGAGGTGAAGAGAGAGTTGTCAGGCACCGCCGTTAGCGACGGCTATGCAAGTCCGTTTGTAACGGTGCGCACGCGATGTCCGTTGAGCCCGCGCAATGCGGCGCTGATCGTGCTGAAGCGCTGGAAGTCGTTGGCTTGGGTCAGTGCAACGTCGAATGTGGCAGCGGTTTGCGCAGCATCGCTTGATGCCAGGACATTGCTGTCGCTATGCAAGATGGTGCCGGCACGCTTCAACACGTGATTCAATCCATCGCGTACGATCTGGATATGATCGATAGCTTGTACGACTTGACGCAGGGTGGTGCGACGCTCGGCAGCCGTTCCGGTTTGCCAGTTTGCCGGCTCAATCGCCACCGTTGTTGCTTCGGCAGTCGCGCGCGCAGGGCGTCCTGCGGGAAAACGATGGCCATTGCCCTGAATCATCAGTTGTTCGCGTAGTTCGATCCAGCGGCTTTCCCGCGCGGTGAAGGTCAGTTCGCGCTCATCGGTGATACGAGCGCTGATGCCGCTGGCTGCTAATGCGTGGTCCATGCGGCGTGCCCATTCGCGATCGGAGCGATGGCGGCCGTCGACCAGCACCGATACCGAAGGCTTGCCGGCGCCACGCGGATAAACGGTGAGTATTTCGGCGCGTTCGTTCTGCAGGGACTTCATGTCCAGCGAGCGCACTTGAAAGCTTTGCTGCGCTGCGCCGTCATCATGGAAACTCAGATCCGGCCCAAGCGCACCACCGGTGGCGCCATGGCGGGTCTGCCATTGCGCCTGCACGCGGGCTAGGCTGATTTCGAGTGTGTCCTGGGTCGTTGCGCGGCGGGCGACGCTGCTGCTCAGCGAAGCTTTCAACTCCTGCAAGCTGTCTAGCGTCTGATCCAGGAATGCGATGGAACGCTGCGCGTGCGTCACCTGACGGTTGATGTGTTCCTGGCGTGCTGCGAATTCGCTACGCCGCGCAAGGCTGATGCGCTGTGTGGCGGTATTTGCCGATGCGCCTTTCGAGATGTTGTGCGAAACCGAATCGATCGGTGTGGCCTTGCCTGCACTGGTCAATGTGCCATGACCGATCCCAGGGCTGGACAGCTGCACATTCATGGCGGGATCAACGCAAGATCACGTCGAACGGTGAAAGCTGCATCACGCGGCTGTAGACCTGATAGCTGCCTTGCACCGCAATCACATAGTTGTTGAGCCGATCGTAGGCTTCGGCGTAATCCAGTTCGCCCAGCATCTGCGCCGCCTGGCCGTTGGAAACGGCCATCGCAGCATGAGTTTCATCCATCAGGGTCAGCGTGGTTTGCGCGCCGCCGAGCACGGCGATCTTGGTGCTGAGTGTGCCGATGCCATGGTTCATGGCATCCAGGCACGCGGTAAGCATGGTGCGGGTCGCGGGATCGTTGACGTCGACATTGGGATCTTCCAGCACGGCCAAGGCCTGGTCGAGCTGGTTGAAAATATCGGCCATGTCGTCGGCGGTCACGTTGGCCGCTTCCGTCACGCCTTGGCCAATCACCACCTGTTGTTGGTCGGTGTTGCCGGTGAAGGTGTAACGACTACCGAGCGGCGCATCCGGATCGTAGCTGATCGCAGGCGTGTCGGTTTTCGTGCCAGAGAAAAGATAATTGCCTTCGTTGTCGGTCGCGTTGACTTCGGTCAGCAAGTTATCGCGTAGCGTGCGCAGGCTGCCGGCCATGGCGTTGAGGTCTTCCGGGGTGTTGCTGCCGTCAATGGCGCGGATCATCAGGTCGTGGGCGGAGTGGACGGAACGCAGCATGCTGTCCAGTCGCAGTTCGTTCTGCTGCATGCGGATACCCAGCGAGCCGATGTTGCTGCGGTACTGGCCGATCATGGTCTGGTCGCGGTCGAGCAGCAGCAGGCGCACCGCCGCGATGGGATCGTCCGACGGGCGTTGTACGCGATAGCCGCTGCTGATCTGGCTCATCAGATCGGCGACCTTGCCGTTGGATTTCTGTAGCGAGTGCAACATGGTGTTGCCGAAAAAGCCGTTGGTGATACGCATATCGTCACGTTCCCGTCAGAGCATCTTGATGGTGGAATCGAGCAGTTCGTTGGCGACCGAGATCACCTTCATATTGGCGTTGTACATATTGAGGAATTCGGAGATTTTCACGGTTTCCTCTTCCATGCTGATGCCGCTCACCGCCAGCCAATCCATCTCGGCCTGTTTGCGGATTTCGGTGGCGCGGTCCAGCGCGTTCTGGTTGAGCTGGCTGGCGGAGCCGAGCTTGCCGACCAGCATGGTGTAGGCATCCCCCATCGACACTTCGCCCACACCGGGCAGCGTGATGCGCTCCTTGCGCAGTTCGATCACCGCCAGCAGGTTGTCGCTGTTGCCGGGTTCGTCGGGGTTGGCGGAGAAGCCGAGGTCGGCCTGGGTGATGTCGGGGTTGATGCTGAGCGTGCCGGTGGTCGGGTTGAAGTCGAACAGCGGCTTGCCCGGTTCGCCGTGGGTGCCGAAACCGGCGGCGAGCTGGTTGTTGATGCGCGTGGCCAGTTCTTCGGCCAGCTGCTTGTTGGCATCCATCTGCGGCAGCAGCGTATCTTCCACGTACTTGCCGAGGCCACCGAGTTCGCCGCCGATACGCGAGCCGTCCAGCGGATAGCGGGTGCCGGCCAGTTCAAGCGCGAGCGAGAACGTGCCATCCGTATGGGGCAGCACATTGAGTTTGCCGACCTGCCCACCGGCGACGAGCGGCGGTCCGTTGGCAATGGAAACGTCCACCGTGCCATTGGGCTGTTGCAGCACTTGCACGTCCACCAGTTTGGAGAGGTTGTCGACGGCCAGGTCGCGCTGATCGAGCAGCTCCGACGGCACGCTGCCGCTGGCGTGAGCCTGCTCGATCTGGCGGTTGAGATCGGCGATGGTGGTGGACAGCATGTTGACTTGATCGGCGGTGGCCATGCTTTGTTGGCGCGCGGTGTCGAGCTGGCGCGTCATGGCCTGGCGCAGGCTGTTGAAGCTCTTGGCCATCGCATCGGCGGCAGAGATCACCTGCAGTCGCAGTGCGCTGTTGGTGGGATCGGTACTGACTTCGTCCAGTGCACCGAAGAAACCGTCGATGCCGGCTTTCACGCTACCGGCGCCAAGGCCCATCACCTCTTCCAATTGGCGGTAGTAGGACTCGCCCACGGCATATTGGCCAAGCGGTGCGTTGCTGCTCCACAGCGCCTGCGTCTTGAAGTTGTCGGTGAAACGGATGAAAGCGCCGATTTCCACGCCACCACCGACCACGCGTGGCGTGAGCAGCACGCCTTGCCGAGAGTAGCCGGCGGTGAGCAGATTGGCGGTGTTGCGTGCCGACATGCCCAGGCCAGCCTGGGCGGCGAGCAGGCCGGACATGCCGATGTGGGTGATGCTCATGGTTTTGATCCGTTTCTTGGGGGTGCTTGTGGTTTGGTCGCACCGCAAGCCAGTCCCCTCTCCCCTCCGGGGAGAGGGTGAGGGGCGGGACTTGCGGGACGCTTCTGGTGCGTGCAAATTTTTCTGTTTGAATGTTGCAAAGAACTAACCTTTTCGCGAGATTCGCCCCTCACCCCAGCCCTCTCCCCGGAGGGGAGAGGGAGCAGGGCGCGGCGTCGTTCGGCATCATCTGCGCCACAATGCTGTCGGTAATGCCGAACGCACGCTGCCTGGCAATGTCATCCGCCACCCGTCGATAGGCTTCATCCATCAACGCGGCGCCCGGTTTGTGGCTGGCACTGGCGCTATCCGGATTCATCTGTTCGGTGGCTTTGCGCATCTCGCTCAGCAAGTGCGCGATAAACATGCCTTCGAATTGCTCCGCTACCCGCTCCAGTTTTTCGCGATACCCAGCATCGCCCGGCTTAATACCGGTTTCGCCAAGTTCAAATGAATTCTGTATGCCTTGAAAGGGCAGAACGTTCATCAGATCACCTCCAGTTCGGCGTTCAGCGCGCCCGCTTCGGACAGGCCCTGCAAAATCGCCATCAGGTCGTCCGGCGTGGCGCCGATGCTGTTGATGGTGTCGACGATGGCCTGCAGGCTGGCGCCGTTCTTCCATTGGAAGGTGTGGGCGCCGCTTTCCGATACGTTGATCGAGGATTGCGGTGTGACCATCGTCTGGCCGTTGCCGAGCGCTTCAGGCTGACTCACCGCAAAGTTCTCGTCGATGGTCACCTTGAGCGTGCCGTGCGAGACCACTGTGGGTTTCACGGTAACGCCTTGGCTGATCACGACCGTGCCGGTGCGTGCGTTGAAGATGACCTTCGGCGTGTCGTTGCCTGGTTCGATCTGGATGCGATTCAGGTGTGCGATAAAGGCGGAGCGGCTGCCGGCGTTGCCGGGTATGGCGATTTCGACGGAGGTAGCATCTTCCGTGGCGGCAATCGATGCGCCGAAGTTGCGGTTGATCGCATCGACGATATTCGTGGCGGTCTGGAAATTGGGGCGCTTGAGATTCAGGCGAAGCGTCGGCGCATCGGCGAAGTCGCTGGCGATCTCGCGCTCGATGGTGGCGCCGTTCGGAACGCGGCCGGCTGTCGCGGTATTGATGGTGACGCTGGAGCCCGTGCGACCGCTGGCGGCTACGCCGGGAATCACCAGGTTGCCTTGTGCGAGTGCGTAGATATCACCGTCGGCCGCGCGCAGTGGCGTCATCAGCAGGGTGCCGCCACGCAGGCTCTTGGCATCGCCGAGCGAGGAAACGGTTATGTCGATCTGCTGACCCTTGCGGTAACCGGGCGGAAAACTGGCGCTCACCATCACCGCCGCGGTGTTGCGTGCACGCAGCTGAGCGTTGTCCGGCATGCGTACGCCGAACTGGTTGAGCATGTTCTTGATCGACTGACTGGTGTATTTGGCCTGGCTGCCGTCACCGGTGCCGGCCAGACCGACCACGATGCCGTAGCCGGTGAGCTGGTTTTCGCGTATGCCTTCGACGTTGGTTAGTTGGCCGAGGGATTGGGCGTGGGCGCTTCCCATGGCGGACAGTGCCAAAAACCAAAGTGCTACAAGGAACCGTTGCCCCGGCGAAGGCCGGGGAAGATTGTGCCCAGTACGAGTGGCTAAAGACGAGCATGGAGTGAGCCCCTCTCCCTTCGGGAGAGGGGTTGGGGTGAGGGTTCGGCCAGCGCGCGAAAACAAAGACTTGCGCGAGAATTGAATTGCGCGCTTCGCCCGGACCCTCACCCGCTTGCCGGAACCCTCTCCCGAAGGGAGAGGGGTTCGCCCATCAGATGTTTCGCAAGTCTCCGCATGCATTGATGCTGTGAAACCTTTGGCATAAACGACATTCCATCGATCAGCATGATCTTGCCTGGGCAGCAGTGGGCCTTCGCCGGGACGACGGATGATGGTGGTTGATAGACGCTTCATGGTTGTGATTCCCCGATCAGGCTTACAAAGGCATCCACGGACTATTGAAGAAACGCGTCAGCCAACCGGGCTGATTGGCATCGGCAAGCGAACCCTTGCCCGAATACTGAATGCGCGCGTTGGCAATTTGCTGCGACGACACGCGGTTGCTGGTGTCGATATCGGCCACACGCACGTAGCCGGAAAGACGTACGATTTCCTCGCCCTGATTCAACGTCAGTCGCTTTTCACCGCGCACCTGCAATAGGCCGTTCGGCAGCACTTTCTGTACGATCACGCTCACCGAACCTTTCAGCGCATTCTGTTGCGAGCTGCTGCCGTTGCCGCTGAAATCGCGCTTGAAGCCGACGTCGGTTTCGGTGGGGATGGTGTTGCCGAGAATCTTGCCGGCTTTCGCGCCGATGTTGCTGTTCTTGCCGATGCTGGTGCCGCTCTGCTTGCTGGCCTGGGTGGATTCCTGCAACACCACGGTGAGCAGATCGCCGGTGCGAAAGGCGCGGTTGTCGGAGGTGAGCGACCACGCCGAGTTCGGCACCATCACGCCACCGGCCTGGCCGCGACTGATGTCGAAGGCGGAATCGGGCATGTCGTCGACATCCGGTGTGGTCGGGTTGACGCGCATCCCTGCACAGCCGCATAGCGCCATCAGCGCAACGATAAGGAAAGGGATGCGTGGACTCATCAGCGTGCCGCCTGTACCAGGCTCTGCATCATGCTGTCGGATGCGGTGAGTACCTTGGTGTTCATTTCATAGGTGCGTTGGGCGGCGATCATTTCCACCATTTCTTCGACCGCTTGCACGTTCGAACCTTCCAGCGAACCTTGCTTGATCTTGCCCAGCGATTCGATACCCGGTTCGCCCTCGGTCGGCGCGCCGCTGGCGGCGGTTTCCTGGAACAGGTTGTCGCCTTGTGCCAGCAAGCCGGCCGGGTTGATAAAGCTCGCCAGCGTGATCTGGCCGACTTCGGTGCCGTTCGGATTGGCTGCCGTGATCACCGACACCACGCCGTTCTCGCCCATGGTGATGGAGGTCGCTTCCTGCGGAATATTGATGTTGGGAATCAGCGGCAGGCCTTGCGCATTGGTCAGGCGGCCATCTTGATCGAGGCGCAGCTGACCGGCGCGGGTGTAGCCGGTCTCACCGTTGTTCATTTCCACCTGAAAGAAGCCGTTGCCGACGATGGCCAGATCCAGTGCCTGGCCCGTCACTTGCACCGAACCGCTGGTGTGGATTTTCTGTGCACCGACCACACGCGTACCGTTGCCGATCTGCACGCCGCCAGCGGTGGTGTTGTCGCCGGTCTGCGCACCGGGTTGCATTTCGGTGCGGTAGAACAGGTCTTCGAATACGGCACGGTCGCGCTTGAAGCCGACAGTGTTTACGTTGGCGAGATTGTTGGCGATGGTTTGCAGGCGTGTATCTTGTGCTTGCAGGCCGGTTTTGCTGATCCAAAGTGCGTGATTCATGACGTTGTTCTCGATGTCGTAGGTTGGGGTGTAAACCCCAATGTGGTGATTTGCGGAGGTGTCTTGTTGGGGTTTGCACCCCAACCTACAGGTCAGGAGCGCATCAGCCGATTTCCACCTTCCGCCATCTCATCCGCCACCTTGAACATCCGCATCTGCATTTCAAAGGAGCGGGTGAGTTGCATGGTCTGCATCATTTCTTCCACCGCCGATACATTGCTGCCTTCCACATGGCCAGGCGCAACGGCCACGCTGTCATCGGCCGGATAATCCATGCCGGAACGCGTGATCAAATGACCCTGCTCGTTCTTCAGCAGATCGGCGGGGTCGGGTTTCACCAGCAGCAGCTTGTCGACCACCTGCAACTCGGTTTGGCCTTGCGGCAGCACGGAAATGCTGCCGTCGTTGCCGATGCTTACCTGGCTGTGCGGCGGCAAGACGATCGGACCGCCTTCGCCGCGTACTTTGTGGCCGTTGCTGGTGAGTGCGCCGTCGGCATCCATCTGCAAGCTGCCGGCACGGGTGTACGCGCTGCCGCTATCGGTATCCAGCACGAAGTAACCCTCGCCCTGGATCGCCACGTCGAGTGAACGACCGGTTTCGCTGAGCTGGCCAGGTGCATGCACCACCGCGCTTTCGGCCAGGCGTGCCTGATGGCGCGAGTCGTAGCCGTAACCTTTCACGGTCGTTGTTTCTGATACGGCGGTATCTGCGCGAAAGCCCGCGGTATGCGCGTTCGCGAGATTGTTGGCGCGCACGCCCAGCGAACGTTGTGCGTGGTCGGCGCCGCTCATCGCGGTGTAGATAAAAGCGTCCATTAGAGCGCCTGCATCAAGCTGCGCATCATGTCGTTTTCGGTGCTCAGTACCTTGGAATTGGCTTGATAGTTCTGCTGCGCCGACATCAGGTTGACCAGTTCAGCCGTCATGTCCACGTTGGATTGCTCCAGCGCGCTCACGTGCAACTTGCCGGCGAGGCCGGAGCCGGCGGTGCCGTAGATCGGTTCGCCGGACGTCGTCGATGCCTGCCAGGCCGAACCGTCGATCGGGTTCAGACCGAGTTCGTCGGGGAACGTGGCGATGGCGAGCAAGCCGGCGGGTAGCTTTACGCCATTGCTGTATTGCACCTGGATCGAACCATCATCCGCCAAGGCGACGCCGGTGACCTGGCCGGAGGGATAGCCGTCGGCGCGATTAGTGGTCGTGGTCATCGTGCCGGCATACAACGTCATGCCGGTGTAATTGAGACTCAGCGACATGGGCGACGCGCCGTTGGGGGTGCCCAGCGGCAGGGTCAGGTTGGGTGTGCTGGTCAGTTTCCCGTTGGTATCGAAGCGCAAGGTGGTCGGCATGCCTACTTCGTTGCCATCCATCGCGTAGTACACCTGGACGGAGTTGCCGTCACCCTTTACAAAATATTGGGTGACCGTGTGTTCGCGGCCGAGCGAGTCAAATACGCGCGTCACCTGCATACCGTTGTAGGAGCTTGGGTCGTCCATATCGAACGGAACCTCCGGCTGTTCCCAATCCGCGGACATGTTGCCGGCGAAATCCAGCGTGCCGCTGGCCTCGGCACCGATCGCGCCGGTCGGTACGGTGATGTCGCCGATATTGCCGTTACCACTTGGGTCGTAGCCTTGAACGTGGCGGCCAAAGGCGTCGACCAAAAAGCCATGCTTGTCCACATCGAACATGCCGACGCGTGAATACATCATGGAACCGTCGGCGTCGCGGCTGACGAAGAAACCACGGCCCTGAATCGCCGCATCCATGCTGCGGCCTGTCGCGAGCAGGTTGCCGCCGATACTCATCGACTGCGTGGTGGAGCCAACATACACGCCTTGCGGCGCTCCCGACATGTAAGACGAGGCAAAGTTGGCGCGACCGGACTTGAAGCCGAACGTACCGCTGTTGGCGATGTTGTTGCTGATCGAGTTGAGCTGGCTGTTGATGGCTTGGATGCCGGACAGGGCAATATTGAGGCTCATGGTGATTCCTGAGTTTTATTAAAAGGTCAACGCACTAACTAACACCACGGCCGAGGAAGCGCGTGATGTCACTGGTGGCGATTTCGCCGATGCCGGCAACCATCAGGATCACGCGGCCATCGGCACCCAGGCGCACGCTTTGCAGTTCGCCCTGGATTTCAGTGCGGACGGTTTCGTTGGTATTGGTGTCCACGCGCATGGCGTACTTGCCGGGCGGCAGGCCGAGTGCTTCCGGATCGATCTCGAAATCCACTTCGCCGGCCTCGCGCGCACCCAGCTCGATGCGATGTTCGCTGCCATCCGGACCGGTCAGCACCAGGGTGACGTCGCTGGCGTGGTCGCTGAGTACAAAGCCGCCTTTAACGGTATCGCCGTCCAGATGTACCGCATCGGCAGCCACCATCACGTGCGAACCCACCTGTGAGCCGAGCGTGACGACCAGCATGCTTTCCTGCAGCGCCGCGGCGGCGGCAGTGAGGCTGGCCATCGACTGCATGGCTTCCACCTGGCTCAGCTGGGCGAACTGGGTCACGAACTGGCTGGCGTCCGTCGGCGCCAGCGGGTCTTGGTTCTGGATCTGCGCTACCAGCAAGGTGGTGAACATGTCGGAGATGCTGCCGCCGCCGTTGCTCTGAGGTGTGTTGCCGGTTATCGAGTTGTCGTTGGCGTTGTGGATCGCGTTGTTGATTTGCATGATCAGCTCTGCCCCATTTTCAGCAGTTCCTGCTGCATGCCGTTCACCCGTGCCAGCACTTCCAGGCCGGTGGAGAAGGCGCGCGAGGCGGCCATCATGTCGGTCATTTCCTCGACTGGGCTGACGTTCGAGTAATAGACCATGCCGTTGTCGTCGGCCATCGGGTGGCCAGGCTCATGCCGCGCGTTGAGCGGCTCGTTGCTGTCGATCACATCGAGCACCTGCACGCGTGCACCGGCACCGTCGAAAACGGAAGCGAATACCGGTTTGCGTGCGCGATAGGCGCTGTCTTCCGTGCCGGCGGTGCCGGCGTTGGCAAGATTGCTCGCCACGGTATTGAGGCGCACGGTTTGCGCGCTCATGGCGGAACCTGCGATCTGGGCGATACTTTTAAAACTCATGATCAGGAGTTCCCGTTGATGGCCGTGGCCAGACCTTTCAACTTCATATTGAGAAAGGTCAGGCTGGTCTGGAAATCGATGGCGTTCTGCGCAAACTCGGCTTGCTCCGCGCCAAGCTCCACGGTGTTGCCGTCCTGCGAGGCGCGGTTGGCGACGCGATACATCACACGATCGGAATCGAAGTTCAGGCCCTGCGACTGGCCGTTCATCGCATCGCGCAGGCTGGCGCGAAAGTCGATGTCGCGCGCTTGGTAACCCGGCGTGCTGTCGTGGGCAAGGTTGGAAGCAAGGATCTTGGTGCGCTCCGCACGTAACTTCAATGCGGCCGGATGGACGCCCAGCGCTTGTTCAATATTCAGTCCCATCGTGCGGCTCTTCCTCAGTACGGTTTTCGAACGAGGGCGATGGTAGGTGGACGCTTGCGGGCTGCTTAGGAATCTAAAAAGACCTTGAGCGTTGCAAGTGCGATGAGCACTTCATAATGCGCAGCATGTTCGGCATGCTTACGTGAATCGAGCGTTTATGAATCCAATACCTGCCCTGATCGTGGCAGCCTTGTTGGCCCTGCCGGTGCATGGCGCCTTGGCGGGCGAGGTGGAAGACGTCGTGTCACGCGCGGCGCACAATTGGCTGGCGGATCGGGTCAAGCAGGAGCAGTGGCCGGATGCGCGGGTCGATGTGGTGGTGTTGCCTAATCGCCGTCCCGCGCCGTCATGCGGGCAGGCGTTGAAAGTGTTGCCGGTCGATACCGCTCGGATGTCCCGTTTGCGCTTCTCTGCGCGTTGCCCTGATGGCACGGCTGAAACCTATACCGTGCGCGCCGCTGTGCATACCAAGGCGCTTGCCGTGGCTGCGGCGATACCTGCCGGCAAGACCATCGACAAGAACGACTTGAAACGGGTCGATGCCGATATTGTGTTGTTGCCCGATGCCACGCTCAAGGTCGACGACATTGCCGGCCGTGCGGCGCAACGTCCATTGCGGGCAGGGCAGGTGGTACAGATGCGTTTTCTGAAAAACGGCGAAGGCGTGCGTCGCGGGCAGGTGGTGCAGATCGTGTCGCGCCAGCCGCAGTTCCAGATCAGCACGATGGGCACGGTGATGCAGAAAGCCGATCACGATGCGCTGGTGCGCGTGCGTAACGATGCGACGGGCAAGTTGATCATGGCGCGGGTGGTGGGGACTGGAGTGGTGGAGCCGGTGGTGGATGGCACGTAGGTTGGGGTGCAAACCCCAACGTCGCCCTGTCGATCCGGATGACGGTGTTGGGGTTTGCACCCCAACCTACATCCCATGTGACGTGTAGCCGCAACCGCTGACGCAAACATCCAATCCACGTACCATCTCGCACGTGCCTCTTTCGTGCGAGTCGTCATGACCTATTTGTGGATCAAAAGCCTGCATGTCCTGTTCGTGATGGCTTGGGTGGCTGCCGTGTTTTATCTGCCGCGAATCCTGGTGAATATTGCCGAAGCAGGCAGCGAGCCGGCGGTGAAGGCGCGACTGGAGTTGATGGGCCTGCGCTTATACCGATTCGGTGGCATGATGTTCGGCGTGGCCTTCCTGTTCGGCCTCACGCTTTGGCTCGGTTCGTATATGTTCCCGACGATCTTGCCGCATTGGAGGCAATTGGGCTGGTTGCACGCCAAGATGGCTCTGGTCGCGGTGTTGCTGGTCTATTACATATGGAGTGGCCGCATGATGAAGCGCAGCGCGAAAGGCGGCGCCTTGCCTTCGGCGCGTACGCTGCGCTTGCTCAATGAGTTGCCGGTGTTGCTGTTGCTTGGCGTAATATTTCTGGCGGTTGCCAAGCCGTTTTGAGTAACCTACGCCGCAATTTGGTGATACTCGCGATACCACTGCACGAACTTCGCCACCCCTTCCTCAATCGACGTATTCGGTGCATACCCCACATCGCGCCGCAAGGCTGAGACATCGGCCCAGGTATCGGGTACATCGCCAGGCTGCATCGGCAGCAGACGTTTTTCCACCGTGCGACCCAGGTTTTGTTCCAGCAGTTCGATGAAGCGCATGAGTTGTACGGGTTGGTCGTTGCCGATGTTGTAGACGCGATAGGGGGCGTTGGAGGTGCCGGGATTCGGCTGCAGCGGATCGTACGTGGGATCTGGCTGTACAACGTGATCCAACGTACGGATCACGCCTTCGACAATATCGTCGATATAGGTGAAATCGCGGCTGTGATTGCCGTAGTTGAACACGTCGATCGCTTCGCCGCGCACGATGCGGTCGGCAAACAGGATCGGCGACATGTCTGGGCGGCCCCATGGTCCATACACGGTAAAGAAGCGCAGGCCAGTGGCAGGAAGGTTGTAAAGATGGCTGTAGGTGTGCGCCATCAGTTCATTGGCTTTCTTGCTGGCCGCGTAGAGGCTGACGGGATGATCGACTGCGTCTTCCACGGCAAACGGCATCTTGCGGTTCGCGCCGTAGACGGAGCTGGATGAGGCATATACGAGATGCTCCACCTTGTTGTGGCGGCACGCTTCCAGCACGTTCACGAATCCCACCAGGTTGCTTTGCACATAAGCCTGCGGGTTTTTCAGCGAATAGCGCACGCCAGCCTGGGCAGCGAGACTAGCGACGCGTTGTGGCTGGAAATCACTGAACGCCTGGCTGATCGCCTTTGCGTTGGCCAGGTCGGCACGTAGATGGGTGTAGCGTGGGTGTGAAGCGAATAGCGCCAGCCTCGCTTCTTTCAGGGCAGGGTCGTAGTAGTCGTTGTGGTTGTCGATACCGAGTACTTCATCGCCACGGGCCAGCAGGCGTTGCGTAAAGGCGGCGCCGACGAAGCCGGCCGAGCCGGTGACGAGAATACGCATCTATCTATGTTCCGAAAGTGTGGTTGTCGCTGCTCGCCGCTACAGGACAGTCTGGGCCTGGTGTCTTGCCATCGGGAAGACGCTGGGTGACCAGCTTCGCTGTTGTAAAGCGTCTCCGGCCTGCGCCGGGATGACGTGCGTGGGGTGTTCATTGTAACGGTTGGGCTACCCGGAATTGACACCTGCGATGCGCTGAACTAGCGTTTGTAGATTATCCAACGGAGACAAGGTGGCCCGCGCCCAGGCGCCGGTCGAGTGTGCGACATGGCAACTACCTGCTTCCAACGTTGAACCCGCCACGCCTTGTATTACAAATAAAGGGCGCGTGGCGCTCTTTATTTTTGCCCGCCGTCCAGGCGGGCATAGGCAAAACCGGCCATCCGTGGCCGGACTCCCCAAAAAACGACGTCTCATTGAAGTGACGTTGGCAGGTGTATTCCCATGATTGAAATCACGCTACCTGACGGCAGCAAGCGCCCGTTCGACCATCCCGTCACAGTGCAGGACGTGGCCGCCTCCATTGGCGCCGGTCTGGCCAAGGCCACCCTTGCTGGCAAGGTGGATGGCACGTTGGTGGACGCCAGTTTCCCGATCAAGCACGACGCCAGCCTCGAAGTCGTTACGGAGAAAAGCCCCGAAGCGCTGGACATCCTTCGCCACTCCACGGCACATTTGCTGGCGCAGGCCGTGCAACGCCTGTTTCCCGGTGCGCAGGTGACGATTGGTCCGGTGATCGACAACGGCTTTTATTACGACTTCGCCTACGAGCGCCCGTTCACGCCCGATGATCTGATCAAGATCGAAGCGGAGATGGAAAAGATCGTGAAGGAACAGCTCCCGGTCACGCGCAGCGTGAAGTCGCGTGATGACGCGGTGACGTTCTTCCGTGACCTGGGCGAGGAATACAAGGCCGAGATCATCCAAAGCATTCCGGCCAACGAAGAACTGTCGCTCTACACGCAAGGTGAATTCACAGACCTGTGCCGTGGTCCGCATGTGCCGAACACGGGCAAGTTGCGTGCGTTCAAGCTGATGAAGGTGGCTGGCGCGTATTGGCGCGGCGATTCCAACAACGCGATGCTCACGCGTATTTACGGCACGGCCTGGCTCAACGACAAGGACCTGAAAGCCTACCTGCATCAGTTGGAAGAAGCCGAGAAGCGTGATCACCGCAAGATCGGCAAGGCGCTCGACCTGTTTCACCAGCAGGAAGAAGCGCCCGGCATGGTGTTCTGGCACCCGAATGGCTGGGCCATCTGGCAGGCGGTGGAGCAATATGTGCGCGGCGTGTACCGCAGCAGCGGCTATCAGGAAGTGCGCGGCCCGCAAATCATGGACGTAAGCCTGTGGAAGAAGTCCGGCCACTGGGACAACTACCAGGAAAATATGTTTTTCACGGAATCGGAAAAGCGTACCTACGCGCTCAAACCGATGAACTGCCCGGGCCACGTGCAGATCTACAACACCAACCTGCACAGCTACCGCGATTTGCCGATCCGCTATGGCGAATTCGGCGGCTGCCATCGCAACGAACCTTCCGGCGCGCTGCACGGCATCATGCGCGTGCGCGCCTTCACGCAGGACGACGGTCACATTTTCTGCACGGAAGAGCAGATTGAATCGGAAGTGACAGCATTCCACGGCCAGGCCATGAAGGTGTATGCCGATTTCGGTTTCGACGACATTGCGTTGAAGATTGCACTGCGCCCCGACAAGCGCATCGGCAGTGATGACGTGTGGGATCGCGCCGAGGATGCCTTGCGGGCCGCGTTGCACTCGGCCGGCGTTCAATGGGAAGAACTGCCGGGCGAGGGCGCCTTCTACGGACCGAAGATCGAGTACCACATGAAGGACTCCATCGGCCGTGCCTGGCAAGTCGGCACGATGCAGGTGGATTTCATGATGCCCGAGCGCCTCGGCGCCGAGTACGTGGACGAGCGCAGCCAGCGCCGCCACCCGGTGATGCTGCATCGGGCCATCGTGGGCTCCATGGAACGTTTCATCGGCATCCTGATCGAACATCACGCCGGCCATCTGCCCGCCTGGCTCGCGCCGGTGCAGGCGCAGGTGTTCAGTATTACGGATGCCCAGGTCGACTATGTTCGCGAGGTGGCACAAGCCCTTGTCGACAAAGGCTTCCGCGTGAAGGCCGATTTGCGCAATGAAAAGGTCGGCTATAAAATCCGCGAACATACGCTCCAGAAAGTGCCCTACCTGCTTGTGGTCGGTGATCGCGAAAAGGAATCGGGGGCTGTTTCTGTGCGTACCCGTTCGGGTGAAGATTTGGGTAGCATGTCGCTTGCCAGCTTCATCGAACGTCTGGAGACCGAGACGCGGCGCTGACGCCGCCCGGCCAAATTGAAAACATCTTCTGGAGGATAGTGGTATCGCCACCACAGAAACTAAGGGCAACCGCCGCAACCATGAGATCCGCGTACCCCGTGTGCGTGTGATCGGCCCGGATTCCGAACAACTTGGCATCCTCACTCGTGACGAGGCGCTGCGCGCCGCCGAGGAAGTAGGGCTCGACCTGGTCGAGATCCAGCCGAATGGCGATCCGCCGGTCTGCCGCATCATGGATTACGGTAAGTTCAAGTTCGAAGCCCAGAAGAAGGCCCAGGCCGCCAAAAAGAAGCAAAAGCAGGTCGAAATCAAGGAAGTGAAGTTCCGTCCGGTGACGGACGTGGGCGACTACCAGATCAAGCTGCGTAACATGCTTCGCTTCCTTGAGGAAGGGGACAAGGTTAAGGTCACCATCCGCTTCCGCGGCCGCGAAATGTCCCACCAGGACCTTGGTCAGGATCTCGCCAAGCGCATCCAGAATGACGTGGGCGAGAACGGCATCATCGAATCCTTTCCGCGCCTGGAAGGGCGGCAGATGGTGATGATGATTGGGCCGAAGAAGAAGTAAGGTCCCGAAACACTCATCGGGCCCGATACGTTACCGCGTATCGGGCCTTTTGCTGCGCCAGGTTCGTCGATTGACTAGCCGCGTCACCGTCCCCATCTGGCTTGACCTGAAGAACGGCGCAGGTGACATCGTGGCAGAAGTTCGCAAAACGATCGTGATCGAACCGAATGGCAAGGGCGCTGCTTCGTCAGATGAGTTGCCGCCCAGTCGCATGCCCCATCCGGCCGCAGGGTCTGGGGCGTCGCCGCCGGAACGTTAAGCAATCGTGGGCTGGTCAAGGTTTGGGCTAGTCACGTCGAGGATTTACGCGTAAGATCGTTGGTTCGATCCGCAAGGAAGGGTCGTGAACCGATCCTGGCAGGACGGAAAGCGCAGCCCTCGAAGCTGCCGCCAGATCAGTTAGAAACCAGGGGCCAAGCCCCATCAAGGAGCATTCCATGCCCAAGATCAAGACCAACCGCGCGGCGGCGAAGCGTTTTCGCAAGACCGCGTCCGGTAAGTTCAAGGCCGGTCACGCCTTCAAGTCGCACATCCTGACCAAGAAGTCGACCAAGCGTAAGCGCAATCTGCGCGCCACCAATCACGTCAAGGCTTGCGACACCAAGGGTGTAGCACGCATGTTGCCGTATCTCTAAGGCGGAGGACTAAACCATGGCTCGTGTAAAGCGTGGCGTTACCGCCCGTCGTCGTCACAAGAAAATCATCGGTCGCGCGAAGGGCTACTACAACGCCCGTCGCAAGGTCTTCCGTGTTGCCAACCAGGCCGTCATCAAGGCCGGTCAGTACGCCTACATCGGCCGCAAGCAGAAGAAGCGCCAGTTCCGCGCCCTGTGGATCGTGCGTATCAATGCGGCTGCTCGCCAGTTCGGCTTGTCCTACAGCCGCCTGATCAACGGTCTGGCCAAGGCCGGTATCACCGTTGATCGCAAGGTGCTGGCCGACATCGCCGTGCATGACATCAAGGCGTTTGGGGCCATCGCGGAAAAAGCGAAGGCCAGTCTGGCCGCTTGATCGTCAAGCACTGACGAAATGATGTGAATCAAGCGGGGAGAAGGCCTTAAGCCTTCTCCCCGTTTTTGTTTTTGTTTTTGGCGTGAATCGTGAATCGTGAATCGTGAATCGTGAATCGTGAATCGTGAATCGTGAATCGTGAATCGTGAATCGTGAATCGTAAAAGCGCACCAGCTTTTGCTCGTCCGATTGACGATTGACGATTGACGATTGACGATTGACGATTTCCGATTCCCGGGGAAAAACAATGGAAGACCTCGACACCCGCGCTACCCAGGCGCTGGCCGACATCGACAAAACCGACACGCTCGACGCGCTCGACGCGTTGCGCGTGAGCTTGCTCGGCAAAAGCGGCATCGTTACTGCTGCGCTGAAAGCACTCGGCACGCTCTCGCCGGAAGAACGCAAGACACGCGGCGCTGAAGTGAATTGCCTGAAAGAGCGCCTCAACGACGCACTCTCTGCGCGCAAGCAAACGTTGGAACAGGCGGAGATCGATCATCGCATTGCTTCCGAAAAACTCGACATCAGCATGCCGGGCCGCGACGGCGAACGTGGCGGCATTCATCCCATCACTCGCGCACTTGAGCGCATTGCCGCGATCTTTGCGCGCCTCGGCTACCAGCGTGCCGACGGTCCGGAAATCGAAGACGACTGGCATAACTTCGAAGCGCTGAATTTTCCGCCGCACCATCCGGCGCGCGCCATGCATGACACGTTCTACTTCGGCGATGGGCGCTTGCTGCGCACGCATACCTCGCCGGTGCAGATCCGTTCGATGAAAGGGCGCCAGCCGCCAATCCGCGTCATCGCGCCCGGCAAGGTATACCGCAGCGATTCGGATCAGACGCACTCACCGATGTTCCATCAGATCGAAGGTCTGCTGGTGGACGAAACCTCCAGCTTCGCCGACCTGAAAGGCACGCTGGCCGAATTCATTCGTGCGTTCTTCGAGCGCGATTTCGAGATGCGTTTCCGCCCCAGCTACTTCCCCTTCACAGAACCTAGTGCCGAAGTGGACATCTGTTGGACCGATCCTGATAAAGGCGGCGAAGACGGCAGTACGCGTTGGTTGGAAGTGCTTGGCTGCGGCATGGTGCATCCGAACGTGCTGAAGCATTGCGGCATCGATCCGGAGCGTTACACCGGCTTTGCCTTCGGCCTGGGTGTAGAGCGTTTCGCCATGCTGCGCTACGGCGTCTCCGACCTGCGTGCGTTCTTCGAGAACGATTTGCGCTTTTTGAAGCAGTTTGCTTGATGTGTTGGCGGGACTCGGGACTCGGGACTTGGGACCCGGTAGAGCGCCAAGTGCGCCGCCGCGTGGCCAGTTCGGAGCGATGGGTTCCTTGAAGCTATTTGGAGCCACGAGCATGAAACATTCCAGGTGGGAGCTCTTCGCCCGAGTCCCGAGTCCCAAGTCCCGAGTCCCGCAGGTGCAGCCATGAAATTCTCCGAAAACTGGTTGCGCGAGCTGGTCGAGATCGAGGCGGACCGTGCTTCGCTTGCACATGCGCTGACCATGGCCGGGCTGGAAGTGGAAGAGCTCACGTCGCTGGGTGAAGGCTTGGACGGTGTGGTGGTGGCCGAAATTATCGGCGCCGAAAAGCATCCGGAAGCTGACCGCCTGCAGGTATGCGAGGTCAACGCTGGCGCCGGCGAGCCGCTGCAGATCGTTTGCGGTGCACCGAACGCACGCGTCGGCATCAAGGTTCCGTTGGCCACGGTCGGTGCGAATTTGCCTGGTGGTATCGCCATCAAGGCAGCCAAGCTGCGCGGCGTCGACTCGTTTGGCATGCTGTGTTCGGCCAAGGAGCTGGGCATCGACAACGATGCGTCCGGCTTGTTGGAGCTGCCCTCCGATGCGCCGGTCGGCAAACCGCTGGCCGATTTTCTGGGTTTGCCCGATGCAAGCATCGAACTGAAGCTCACGCCGAATCGCCCAGACTGCCTCGGGTTGGTCGGCCTTGCACACGATGTAGGCGCGTTGTTTGGTAGTCACGTGAAAGTACCTGCGCAAGCCGATGTCGCAGTCACCGGCAGTGCGCGCCGTGGCATACGCCTCGAAGCGGGCGTCGATGCACCACGTTACCTCGGCCGCGTTATCGAAGGTATCGATCCCGCTGCACGTACGCCTTTGTGGTTAGCCGAACGCCTACGTCGCGCTGGTTTGCGTTCGATCAGCGCTGTGGTAGATGTCACCAACTACGTCATGCTGGAACTGGGTCAGCCGCTGCATGCGTTCGACAACGACACGCTGGAGGGCGACATCGTGGTGCGTCATGCGCGCGCCGGAGAAACGTTGAAACTGCTTGACGTCACGACGGTCAAGTTCGACACGAGCTTCTTGCAGAACAGCGGCGATAGCTATGGCGATGAATATGACAAGCACGCACTGATTGGTGTTGGCAGAGACAATCAATTTTTGCTGATCGCCGACGAGAGCAAGGCGCTTGCGGTCGCAGGTGTGATGGGCGGCTACGACTCGCGTGTCACCGACGCCACGCACAACATCTTCCTGGAGTCGGCGCACTTTGCTCCGGCAGCCATCATGGGCCGCGCGCGCAAGCTAGGCATGCACACCGACGCATCGCACCGCTTCGAGCGTGGTGTGGATCCAGAACTGCCGCGCCGCGCGCTGGAGCGCGCTACCCAATTGCTGCTGACGATTTCCGGCGGCAAGGCCGGCCCGGTGCTGGTGGCCGAAAATCCGTCCGACCTGCTAAAGCCGGCCGCGGTCGCACTGCGCCGCACGCGCCTCAAGCGCGTGCTCGGCATGGAGGTGGCCGATGCCGAAGTCGCACGCATCTTCACTGCCCTCGGCATGCAGGTGGAAACCATTGCCGAAGGCTGGCGTATTACTGCGCCCACCAGTCGCTTCGATATCGAACGGGAAGAAGACCTGGTCGAAGAAGTGGCCCGTATCTACGGCTACGACCGCATCCCCACGCATATCCCGGCGGGCGAGCTAGCGCTGGCCATCGAGCCGGAGGCACGTCTCAATGAGCTGGCCGTGCGCGAGCAAATGGCGGCGCGCGGCTACTACGAGGCGATCAATCTGGCCTTTGTCAGCCACGCCTTGCTGGAGAAGTGGGGCATGGGTGAAGGGCTGGTGCCGCTGGCCAATCCACTTTCTGCCGACTTGGCGGTCATGCGTCCGTCGCTGCTGCCTGGTTTGATCGAGGCGCTGTCGCACAACCGCGCACGCCAGCAGGAGCGCGTGCGCCTGTTCGAGTTGGGTCGCGTATTTGCGGCGGGCGACCCACCCGAGGAAACCCCGAGCCTAGCCATCGTTGCTTGCGGCAACGCCCGGGCCGAGCAATGGGGCGAGGCAGCCCGACCACTGGATTTTTTCGATCTCAAGGGTGATCTGGACGCACTGATCGCATGGGGCGGCGAGCCGCAGTGCTGGTCGGTGCATGCCGATGGCCTGCCCGGCTGGCTGCACCCGGGGCGTGGCGCGCGCGTGGCGCGCGACGGCCAGACGGTTGGCTATCTTGGCGCCGTGCATCCGCAACTGGCCAAGACCCTGGACCTGGGGCCGGACGTTCATGTGCTGGAATTGGCCCTTGAGCCGCTGCTTGGCCGCCGTCTGCCCAAGGCCCAGCCGGTGCCCCGTTTCCCCGTAGTCCGCCGTGACATCGCCGTCGACGTGCCCGAGCAGGTGAGCTGGTCACAGGTTGAACACGCCGTACGAGGTAGCTTAGGTGGTGCCCTGGTAGGGTTGCGCCTGTTCGATCGCTATAGCGGCAAAGGGGTCGAAGCAGGCCGAAAGAGTCTCGCTATGGGCTTGATTTTGCAGGACGCTTCACGCACCCTTACTGACGACGACGCGGACAACTGCGTACGAAATGTGGTGTCGGCGTTGGGGGCTGCATGCGAGGCGAAATTGCGAGGGTAAGATGGCGGCGCTGACAAAGGCGGAGATGGCCGAGCGCCTCTTCCTCGAGGTGGGCCTTAACAAACGGGAAGCCAAAGAGTTCGTGGACGCCTATTTCGAGGTGGTTCGCGAAGCGTTGGAACGTGGTGAACAGGTGAAGTTGTCAGGATTCGGCAATTTCGACTTGCGCAAGAAAAACCAGCGGCCGGGTCGCAACCCCAAGACGGGCGAAGAGATTCCGATCTCCGCCCGTCGGGTGGTGACGTTCCGACCAGGACAGAAACTCAAGGTGAGAGTCGAGGGCTATGCTGGATCAGGGGAATAACACCGAACTGCCCGCCATCCCTGCCAAGCGCTACTTCACCATCGGTGAAGTCAGCGAGTTGTGCGGGGTGAAGCCACATGTGCTGCGCTACTGGGAGCAAGAATTTCCTGCGCTCAATCCGGTCAAGCGCCGCGGCAACCGCCGGTACTATCAGCGCCACGACGTATTGATGATCCGTCAGATTCGTTCGTTGCTCTACGACGAAGGCTTCACCATCACCGGCGCTCGCGCCCGGTTGGAAGGCCCGCAGGCACGGATGGAGGCAAGCATGTCGCACCAGATCGTGCGCCAAGTGCGCATGGAGCTGGAAGAAGTGCTGGCCTTGCTACGGCGTTGAGGCAACGCTGAATAAGTCCGGCCTTCCGGTGACCATACCGGAACTGCTACAATTTTTTTCTTTGCTGGATCAGTCGGGGCGTAGCGCAGCCTGGTAGCGCATTTGCCTGGGGGGCAAAGGGTCGTGGGTTCGAATCCCGCCGCCCCGACCAATTCGCAAAGGAGATCAAAGGGTTCATGCGGTGGACATGCTAGGATTTATCGACCGATACCGCCAACTGCGCAAACGCTCCATCCCGCGTCAGCGCCGTAATTTGATGGTCTCCCGCCTGCGGCAGCGCAAGCCGTATCGTTGCACTACCCACGCTGCTGCCCTGTAAGCGTCCATCCAGTAGCCACTGTACTTCCCCCGTTGCTCCCAGCGCCTGCAGCGTCACCCGCAGCGGCTGCGCGCTGTTGGGCGCCTGCCGCAAGCGCGCCCCTTGCGTAAGTCCGGCGATGCGAATTGGGTTGGCAACGTCAAGCGAATCCGGTGCGCAGCCCGGTGCAAGCGGCGGCAACCTAGAGCGCGCGGCATCATCAGTGCTCAGCCACGGTGTGGCCAAGGCTGGCCAGCGTGCAATCTGCACGTTGTGTTCGTCTTTCCCGTGGCAGCTTGCACTGAGGCGTTGTCCTTTTGCATTGATGCGTAGCGTGATCAAGCCTGCCGACCACGCCGTGATGTCGCGCTCGGCAAAGGTCGGTGGAATGGCGCCATCCAGTGACCAAGTCGTGCGTCGCTGGCGACACAATGCGGGCGACGTCGTTGTCGCGGCACCACCCAGCGGCCAGCAGATATCCACGCGCTGTACGTTCGGCGGCTGCGGTGCATGAAAGGCAGTGCGGTCATTCGGCAGCATGTCGACCACGGCAAACATCAGTGGCAGTGAGGTCACCGCGCCGTATTGTCCCGGCGATGGCGTGCCATCCGGGCGTCCAATCCACACGCCAACCGTCCAGCTATCGGTCACGCCAATCGCCCAGGCATCGCGATAGCCGTAACTGGTGCCAGTCTTCCACGCTACGGTGGCGTGGCGGTTGACGGTGCCATCTAGCGGTGCGCCTTCGACGTCGGCAGGATTGGTAGAAAGAATGTCGCGAATGATCCACGCGGCGCCGGGCGAAAGCAGATGGCGCTGTTGTTTGGATTGTTCCGGCACATAACGTGGCGTACCGGCGATGCCACCGTTGGCGAAAGCCGTGTACGCGCCTACCAGGTTTTCCAGTCGTGTCGATGCACCGCCGAGGATGATGGAAAGGTTCGGCGGCGCACCCTGTGGCAAGCCTAGATCGATACCTCCATTGGCCAGGCGCGCCACGAAGCGATGAGGGCCGACATGATCGAGCACATCCACCGCCGGCACATTGAGCGAACGCTGCAAGGCTTCGGCCACGCTCACCGGTCCACTGAAGCTTTCGTCGAAATTGCCAGGCTTGTAGCCGTTGAAATCTTGCGGCGCATCGACCAGCAGGCTTTGCGAGGTGATCAATCCATCGTCCAGCGCCAGCCCATACAGGAACGGCTTGAGCGTCGAGCCCGGCGAGCGTGGTGCACGCACCATGTCGACATGACCAAGCCGCAGTGGATCGGCAAACTCGGCGGTACCGACATAGACACGCGTTTCGAGCGTGGCATTGTCGACCACCAGCACGGCTGCGGAGGTGCGCTGCGGCAGGCGCGAAAGATAGTCGCTGACGCGATCCTCCACGGCACGTTGCAAGTTCGCATCGATGGTCGTCACGATGCGCCTGGCCTGCGGCTGCTGCCGGTGCAAACGTTCCGCGAGCAACGCCGCGGACAAGGGTGCGCGTAGCGAACGGGCTACTACCGGCTCGATGTGTGCGTCGCGAATCTGCGCGTCGGTCCACACACCTTCGTCGCGCATGCGCTTGAGCACTTTGTCGCGTGCGTGCCAAGCTGCATCGGGATGACGATCCGGACGCAACATGCTGGGTGATTGCGGCAGCACGGCGAGCAGGGCGGCTTCGGCATGCGAGAGTTTGCTCGCGGGTTTGCCAAGATAGGCCCACGATGCCGCTTCCACGCCCTGAATAGGTCCCCCGAATGGCGCGTGATCCAGATACAGGCCAAGGATCTGTGCTTTGCTCAGATGTATTTCAAGTTGAAGCGCCCGGAAAATCTGCATGATTTTGCCCATGAAGGTATGCGGGATCGGCTCGATGATGCGTGCAACCTGCATGGTCAGCGTCGAACCGCCGGAAACGATACGGCCATGACGTAGGGCGCCGGCCGCGCCACGCAACAACGCGTAAGGATTGACACCCGGGTGACGGTAGAACCAGCGATCTTCGTAGGTGAGCAGGGCTTGCAGGTAGAGCGGTGAGACTTTTTGCGCGGTGGTCGGATAACGCCAGACGCCGTCGCTATCGGCAAAGGCACGCAGTGGCGTGCCGTCGCGGGCGAGGACGACAGTGCTGCCAGTGTCGGGGGCGGGGAGGTGCAGTGGGAAGAGCCGATCGAGAATGAGTGCCGTCAAAGCGATCGATATGACAGTCGGCAACAGCCAACGAAAGCACCGGGCGATGCGTGTTTGGGGGGCTTTTGGATGGCTCATAGTGAAACACGCAAGAAGGGTGTAACTCTCACGGCCGTTGTTGATCAGCTTCGCTGGTGTAAAGAGTTTTCGCGAAAGCGAGAATTCATCTTGACCTTTTAAAGAGCGGAGCTTTCGTGTAGCCATGGAGTTTCGCTCAAGCCTGGCCCCTCACCCTAGCCCTCTCCCCGGAGGGGAGAGGGGACTGGTCTGTCTCGTTTTGCCGGTTATTCGCAGCAAATAGCAAACTAAAAGATGTGATCAAGAGACAGCTGCCGGGCAGGGGGAGGGACACATCGTGCTTAAGGCTCAACCACTTTCAATTGCGTCAACGGTATCGCCCCGATGCCACGCACCGCCGGCCGATACATATCTTCCACCAGCGGCGGCGGCACCGTGTACGTACCCGGCGTCACGGCACGCACCAGATAGAACACATGCGCTGCATTACCCTTTTCCAGGTGCAGTGCGGCATCGTAGCGATCGTCACGATATTCCTCATGCACGATATTGGCCGCACTCGTGTGCTGATCAAGATGGATACCGTCGATCACCACGCCAGACCACTGCTGCGCGCCAGCGAGGTTGAGGTTCTCCACTTCCAAACCACCTGGCAACAGGTCGGTAACCAGCGCATCAGGCATATTCATCCGAGCCTCGATGGTCAGTTCGACGATCAGTGTGTCGCCTTCCTTCAACGTATCGCCTGTCCACGGCTTGCCGTCGGTGGTGAAGTACGCGCGGCGTACATCGACCTGGCTGGCATCGGCGGCGGGCGCCTTGGTGGGAATGCCGGCGATATCGAAGCTGGCAAAGACCGTGGCCTTGCTATCCGGTTGCACACTGACCCCGCCGGCAAGTTCGGCTGGCGTGAGATGGCGTGTCCACAAGAATTTATCCGCAGGAACCTGCTCAGTCTTGCCGCCGATCACCAACGAAGCGGAGAGTGGCGCATTGTTTGCCGCATCGAAGGCATGCGCCACGCGAGCGATGGCGACCTGTTCCTGGGTGCTCAGGTAGGACCACGACCAGTGGTAGTACGGGATCTTTTCCTGGGTGGAGCGGACGTTGGCTGTTGCATTGCGCGCCCAGTTGATCAGCTTCGCATCGTACTCGGGTTTGCTCATGCTGTAGGTATGCGTGAGCGCCACCATGGTTGCCAGGTCGCGTAGTTCCGAGCCATAGTCCCCCACATACCAGGGGCGTTCCTTGGTCCAGGCGAAGGCTTCATCGATGGCCTTTTGCGCGCGCTCGTTGTCGCCCATCAGCTTGAGTGCGATACCCAGGTGTACCAGTGGCAGCGGACCTACCAGCTTCTGCCGGTCGTTGTCGAAGATCGCACGCAGCGTGCCTAGCGGCGCGCGATTGACCCTTGCCAGCACAAAGCCGGAGTACGCTTCGTCGGCGATACGCAGGTGATCGTGGTACTCGTAATCGAAGTAGGGGTGGCCGCCGGCGAGCAGATCATCGCTGAGGCGCTGCAGAGATTTTTGCAGTACGTCCTGCGGCACGGCGAAGCCGGCATCACGCGCGTCGAGCATGAAATCGACCACGTAGGGCGTCATGAACGTTTCGATCGGGCTGGTGCCGCCCCAGAAACTGAAGTGCCCGTTGCTGGCCTGGAACGAGGCGATGCGCGCCAGCGCACCTTCTACCGCCGCTTGCCGTGCGTGATCGCTCAAGCCTTCGCTGCCCAGCGCCTTGGCGGTTTTCTGATCCATATACAGTGCGGCGTAACCTTTGCTCGTCGTCTGCTCGATACAGCCGTAGGGATAACGGAGCAGATCGCGCAGGGCCGAGCTGTAGGGCAGCGGAGGCAATGTGCTGAGGGTGAGCAGGGTGCGTACCGTGGAAGGAATCAGACCGGTCAGCGAGCCGTCCAGATGCGCGGGTTTGCCGTTCTCGATCACCATCGGCACGGTGGTCACCTGTTCCGGCCACGCGGGACGCACGGCAAACTCGAAGTGGCGATCCACCTGGTAGTCGTTGAGCTGCGCATGAATGTCGAGGGTGGCCACACCCGCGCCGCCGCCTGCGGTGACCGGCATCAGCAGGGTGGTGCTGCCGCCGTCTTTCAGTGGCACGTCGCGCGTGGCGTTATCGATCTTGATCAGGTCGCCACCTTTCACGCTGATCTTGGCAATGCCGTCCTTGCCGGACAGGTTCTTCAGATCGATGCTGATCTGCGCCTTGTCATCCGCTGCCATCACGCGTGGTGTGCTGGGTTCGACTACCAGCGGGGCGCGTACGGTGACGTTGCCATCGGCATTGCCGAAGCGCTCGTTGGTATACGCCAGCGCTGCCAGTCGCAGGCTGCCGTTGAAGTCTGGTACCTGCACATGCAGTGTTGCCTTGCCTTGTGCATCAAAGGCGATTGGGCCGGCAAACAGGTCGACGATCTGCACGCGCGGATTCAGGCGCGCGGCATGCGGCAGGCCCTTGCCGCTCATGTCGCCGCCGTAGCGGAGCTTGGCTTCAGCGCCATCCATCGCTTCGATCACGCGGCTGTAGAGGTCGTAGGCATCCACGCCCAGCGCACGCTTGGCGAACATCCATGCCCAAGCGTCGGGTACCGAATAGTTGGTGATGTTCAGCACACCCTGATCGACGGCAGACAGCGTGACATAGGCGTGCTGGCCCGAAAGCCCATCGGCCTGCACCGTCACGTCGAGCGGATTGCCTGGACGCATCATGCTGGGTGCACTGAGCTTCAGCAGAATGCGCCGGTCGTTGCGATCCATCGTCACATGTTCGATGCCCATGGCGCGTGCCGGAGTGGTGTGCTCGGTGGCATCACCGCCGCGGAACACCAGCGCGACGACGTACACATCGTGCCGCTCCCAATCCTTGGTGACCGGGATCGAGAAGGTGGCGCCAGCCGTGGCTTGGATATTTTGCGTGTATAGCAAATGGTCGGATTCGACGAGCAACACGCCAGGGCCATTGTGCGGTGGCGTGACGGTTACCTGCATGGTATCGCCAGCACGATAGCGCGCCTTGTCCAGCGCCAGCTTCACCTTGTCTGGGCGTGCTTCCTTGCCGAGGTTCTCGTCGTCCCAGCTATAGCCAGCAAAGAAGGGATAAACCGCGGTGAGCTTGGTGTCAGGATCATAGACTTCCAGGCGATAACCGCCCCATTCCACCGGGAAGTCGACCTGCACGCGTTGACCCGCGGCGACGTCGATGTCCTTTTCATCGATCTGCTGCAATTGCACGTTGGCGTTCGACTTCCAGTCGTCGCCATGTTCGTACAACCAGTAGAAATCGCGAATCTCGCGTTGCAGGCGTACTTTCAGGTGCGAACCGGCGACCAGCTTGCCATCCACATTGGCGCGCAGGATTTCGAACGAAGCATGACCTTCACTTTCCGCGCCCTGGATGGGATCAAACAGTGGGCGCACACCCACCAGTTCGGAGGCAGGCCAATAGACCCGATTCAACAACCGCGTAACAGCGCGGCCACCGCTTTCATACACGCTGCCTGACAAGGTCACCGTGAAGGGTGCGACCGGTTTCACGTCATCGGGCAGGCTAATATCGTCCTTGAGATGACCTTGCGCATCGAGCTTGGCATCCACGACATCCTTCGCCTCTTTCGATACCTCTGTCAGCGGATTGCCGAAGAAGGTATCCGGTAGATTCGATAGCGGATGCACTTCCGGCTTCACCAGCAGCTTGGCGGTAAAGCGGTTGCCGTCGGCGGGGGCGCCGTAGAGATAACTGGAGCTAACGGCCAGTTTCAACGGCTCGTTCGGCGCAAGCCGTGCCTGCGGGCTGGACAAATCCACTTTCAGGCGCTCGGGCAGGAACTCTTCGACGTGGAAGGGGAAGGCCTGCACGGCCTGCTTGCTGGCCGGGTCAAGGCGGAATTCGAGCTGCCACAGGCCGGTTGGTGCATCGTCCGCAATCACCTGGCTCAACTCGAAGTAGTTGAGATCCTTCGGCTCCAATCGCGTGTCGACCAGGCTGCGCCCGTCTGGCTGCTTCAGGCGCACGAACAGCGCCTGCGATTTCATCGGCTTGCCGTCGTAGTCACGCAGCAGGGCGGATGCGTGCAGGGTTTCGCCGGGGCGATACAGATCGCGCCCGGACCAGGCGAACACTTCGAACGGTGCTTCGACACGGCCGGTGATGTCGAAATTGGAAACATCCAGCGCCGGTTTGTTGAACGGCAGTACCGACACATCCTTGCCGTGCCGGGCGATCAGCACATCGGCGGGATTCACTTTGTAGGCGATCAAGGCATTGCCATCGCCGTCGGTCGTAGCCTTGAGCTTGGCAAGGCCGTCGGCGCCATCGATTTCAATCGCGACGTTGCTGATCGGCGACCCATCGTGCAACGACGCAACGTGCAGCAGCGCGTTGTCACGGTAGACACGCAGATGCAAGCCCAAGTCGCTGACGAAAAACACGGCTGTGTCATAGCCACCTGTAAAGGTGCCCCCCTGCTTGATGACCGCCATATAGACGCCCGGCTGGGCAAGCTGTGGCGCATCCTGGATAGGAATATAGGTAACGGTGCGTTCGTTCTGCGCGCCACCCAGTGTGTAATGGTTGGCGTAGACGGAATCGCCCATGTCCGTCATCGCGAGCTTGGCGCGGTCACTGTGTTCGCAGCGGTCCCAGGTGTTGGGCTCGTGCTGCAGCTCATAGTTGTCGCGGTGCTTGTTATGGGGATACGCGCAGAACAGGTTGGATAGCGCGTCATCGTGGATGCGGAAGAATTCGATATCCGCATCCTGCACATTCACCGACACCACCGGTAGGCCGCGCGAACCACGTGCCGGCAGCACGCTGCCGGTCGAGGCGAATCCGAGCGCTGGCTGCAGGTTGCCGGAATAGACATCGCGTTTGATCTCGCGCCCTAGCGTGCGCCCATCGGTTGCCATCAACCCGGCATGCAACACCACGGAATAATGCTGGTTTGGCGATACAAACGGGAAGTTAAGGGTCTTGCTGTCCCCTTCCTGCAGGCTCCAGCTTCCGTTCACCACTTCACCATGGGGGCCGGCCACGGCGATCTGCTGGTCGAATGGCTGGGCCGAGGCCAGCGCCGCACTGAAGTGCAGGGTGATCGCGGTACGTGAATCGGTGGTCTGGGAGCTGGCCGATAGCAGCGCAAAAGGCTGATTCGCCGAGGCACGTGCCGAGCTGCTTGCCGCAGGCTCCCCCTGTAATGCGGGTTTGTTTCCTTGATCGTGATGACAGGCGCCCAGCAGGCTGATCATCCCTAAAATGCCCAACCCCAACCATCCGCCGCGGATGCGGCGACCCCATGACCAGCGTGTCATAGAACTCTCCCATATTTTGATGTTAAGGCAACGCTGAATAAGTATCGCCGTCGTCATGACACCTGGAAGGCTCGCAGGGTGTGTTGCGTGGCGCAGGGAAGACTGGCCGTCTTGCCAAGCCGCGCGGCACACCCTGTGGGCCTTCCAGGTGTCACCCCATCATCTTAAATTCAACATGTTGGGGCCAGCCCTGTCTGTCCGCATGCCTTCGGTCCGCCGTCTCGATAGACAGCCAGTCTACCTTCGCCGTCGGCCCTATGGCCTACGAACAGACAGGGCTGGTGACGACGGCGATACTTATTCAGCGTTGCCTTAATAAAGCACGCGCGTACGCAGCGTTCCCGGAATCGTCGCCAGCTTTTCCTTCAGCGATGCAGCTTGCTGCGCATCGGCGGACACATCGATGACCACGTAACCGACGTCCGCACTGGTCTGCAGGAACTGTGCATCGATGTTGATATTGCCGACGGAGAACAATTCGTTGATGCGCGAAAGCACGCCTGGCACGTTGCGATGGATATGCAACAGGCGGCGGCTGCGTGGATGTTCGGGCAAAGTGACTTCCGGGAAATTGACGGCGGACAGCGTGGAGCCGTTGTCGCTGTAGCGCACCAGCTTGCTGGCCACTTCAATGCCGATATTGTCTTGCGCTTCCAGCGTGCTGCCGCCGATATGCGGAGTAAGGATAACGTTGTCCATCCCGATCAGTGGCGACACGAACGCATCATCGTTGCCTTTGGGTTCCATTGGGAACACGTCGATGGCTGCACCACCGACATGTTCGTTGTGCAACATCTCGGCGAGCGCGTCGATATCGACCACGGTGCCGCGCGAGGCATTGATGAGCAGCGAGCCCTTCTTCATCTTGTCGAGTTCGGTCTTGCCCATCATCAGTTTGGTCGAGGGCATTTCCGGCACATGCAGCGTGACGACGTCGGCGCGCTCAAGCAGATCGTCCAGACTGGCTGCGGCGCGCGCATTGCCCAATGACAATTTGGATTCGATATCGTGGAAGATCACGCGCATGCCGAGGCTTTCCGCAAGGACGCCAACCTGCGTACCGATATGGCCGTAACCGACGATACCGAGCACCTTATCGCGCACCTCGAAGCTGCCAGCGGCCGATTTGGTCCAGCCGCCGCGATGGCACAGCGCGTTCTTCCGTGGAATGCCACGCAGCAGCATGATGGTTTCGGCAATCACCAGCTCCGCCACGCTGCGGGTGTTGGAATAGGGCGCGTTGAAGACTGGAATGCCAAGCTTGGCCGCTGCACCCAGTTCCACTTGATTGGTGCCGATGCAATAGCAACCCACGGCGATCAGACGCTTGGCGTGTTTCAGCACGTCGGCGGTGAGAGGGGTGCGGGATCGGATGCCGATGATATACGCGTCGGCAATGCGCGCTTTCAACTCGTCCTCGGGCAGCGATTTGGCGTGGTGCTCGATCTGGCTGTAGCCGGCGCGCTGAAAGGTTTCCACCGCGGTACGGCTGACGCCTTCGAGTAACAGCACCTTGATGTCTTGCTTGGGGTACGAGGTCTTCATGGCAGACTGGATTTTGGAAGTCCAAACACTATGCCAGATTTTGCCGCGATGCAGCGCTGGACGAACCACTTACGCACTGGCACGCTGGGGCCTTCGCTTCGGAGCCGTCATGACCCGTCCAGCCCTCGCCGACCTTGCCCACCGTTTGCCTGCCCTGCGCTTGCTTACCGATGCGGGCGACCTGGAGCACTATGGTCGCGACTGGACTCGGCGCTGGACGCCGGCGCCGTTGGCGATCGCCCTGCCGGCATCGGTGGAGGAAGTGCAGGGCATCGTGCGTTGGGCTAACGAGCACAAGGTGGCCATCGTGCCCTCCGGTGGCCGCACGGGCCTCTCGGGCGGGGCGGTGGCGGCGCACGGGGAACTGGTGCTGAGCCTGGAGCGAATGAATCGCGTGCTGGATTTCGACGCCGTGGATCGCACCCTGACGGTGCAGCCGGGTATCGTGCTGGAAGCCGTGCATGCGGCCGCGCGTGAGCATGGGCTGATCTATCCGGTGGACTTCGCCGCCCGCGGTTCCTGCTCCATGGGTGGCAACATTGCCACCAATGCAGGTGGCATCCGGGTGCTTCGCTATGGCAATACACGCGAATGGATCGCCGGTCTCAAGGTGGTGACGGGCAACGGTGAATGGCTGGATCTCAATCGTGGTTTGATCAAAAACTCCAGCGGTTACGATTTCCGGCAGTTGCTGATCGGTTCGGAAGGTACCCTGGGCATCGTGGTGGAAGCGACACTGCGTTTGACCGATCCCACGCCCGCATCGCAGGTGATGCTGCTGGCGCTACCGGACATGGACGCGCTGATGCAGGTATTTGCCTCGTTCCGCGCGCATCTGTCCTTGCAGGCGTTTGAATTCTTCACCGATGTAGCCTTGTGGCACGTGCTTGCACACGGCGCGCAGCGTGCCATGGATAGTGAACATCCTTACTACGTGGTCACCGAATTCGATGCGCCCGACGAACACGCGCAGGCAGCGGCGCTCGCGGCATTCGAGCAGGGCGTGGAGCAAGGATTGATCAGCGACGGCGTGATCGCGCAAAGCGAAGCGCAAGCCGCGACGCTGTGGCGGTTGCGTGAAGGCATTACCGAAAGCCTGGCGCCGCATAAGCCGTATAAGAACGATATCTCCGTGCGCATCAGCGCGGTGCCGGCGTTTCTGCATGAGATCCAGGCGCTGCTGGCGCGCGAGTATCCGCATATCGAAGTGGTGTGGTTCGGGCATATCGGCGATGGCAATCTGCATATCAACGTGCTGAAGCCAGAAGCGCTTTCCGACGCGGATTTCATCGCGCAATGCGAACACGTGACGAAGCTGCTGGCGGAAACCCTGCAACGGCATGGTGGCAGCATTTCCGCCGAGCATGGGATTGGCCTGGTCAAACGGCCTTATCTGGAAAGCACGCACAGTGCCGAAGAAATTGCCTTGATGCGCGGCGTGAAGAGCGTGTTCGATCCGAATGGCATTCTCAATCCTGGCAAGATGTTTCTGTAGGCTGGGGTGAAAACCCCAGCATCGCTGTCCGCACAGGCGTGACCATGTTGGGGTTGGTACCCCAACTACTCAGGTACGCAGCTCCCCCGTACCATGTGTCTTTCCACACTCATCAGGCAGCCACCCATGTCCGCGAATCGCCGCACCTTGTACCCCGAAATCGAGCCGTACGACGTCGGCCAGCTCAAGGTTTCCGAGTTGCACACGCTTTATTACGAGCAGTGCGGCAACCCAGTCGGCAAGCCGGTGGTTTTTCTGCATGGCGGCCCCGGTGGCGGCACCAACCCCAAGTGCCGGCGCTTTTTCGATCCGTCGGTGTATCGCATGGTGTTGTTCGATCAGCGCGGTTGCGGCAAGTCCACCCCGCACGCGGAACTGACCGACAACACCACCTGGCATCTGGTCAGTGATATCGAACGTTTGCGCGAACATCTGGAAATCGATCGCTGGCAGGTGTTCGGCGGTTCTTGGGGTTCGACCTTGGCGCTTTCCTATGCGCAGACACATCCGGACAAGGTGAGCGAGCTGGTCCTGCGAGGTATTTTCATGCTGCGTCGCTGGGAGCTGGAATGGTTCTACCAGAAAGGTTGCGACGCGCTTTACCCCGATGCCTGGGAAACCTACCTGTTAGCGATTCCCGAAGTGGAGCGTGGCGACCTGATGAGCGCCTACCATCGCCGCCTGACCAGTTCGGACGCCAAGACGCGTCTGGATGCGGCGCGTGCCTGGTCCGTATGGGAGGGCGCCACCAGCTTCCTGTACCAGGATGAGGCGTATATCAGCAGCAGTGGTGAAGATGAGTTTGCGCTGGCATTTGCGCGTATCGAATGCCACTACTTCGTCAATGGTGGCTTCTTCGAGCATGACGACCAGTTGCTGCGCAACGTCGATCGCATCCGCAAGATTCCGGCAGTGATCGTGCAAGGGCGTTATGACGTGGTGTGCCCGATACGCAGTGCGTGGGATTTGCATCGTGCCTGGCCGGAGGCTGATTTGCATATCGTGCAGGATGCGGGGCATTCGGCGTTTGAGCCGGGGATTACGCATGAGTTGGTGGAAGCAACTGACAGTTTTGCCCGCCGCAAGGTTGGCGATTGAAGCGGCGGGAACAGCGGTGGGAACGATGGCAGTGGCGTGCCGTACATGCCGGGTAGCGGTGGATACATGCTGGGAAAACGATGCATGCAATTTACCGCGCCCGTGCGAGGGTGCAGAACCGTCTTAGGTCTTAAGACCAAAGCCCTAATGGACATGCTTTGCAGCGGTGCCCGATGCTTGCTGCGGCGATGCCGGCATGGTGATGGAATCGGTCATGTACAAGCCTTTCTCGAACAAAACGCAGCAGGTTGCCGAACATGCGGCTGATAACGACGCCGCTCCGGTGTTCCAGGAGCATCGCGGCGCGGGACTGCAAGGTTTCGTGCAACCGCCACGCTATGCACGGGAAGGATGGCGCCATCGCAACGAGCCGCCGAAGCAATACACCATGGCGGCTCCACCCGTGCAGAGAATGGCCGGTGCACCGTCGCCGGCCACTGCTGCGCCGCCGTCCGCAGCCCCCCATGGTTTGCCGCCCCCCTTGCGCGCAGGCATCGAAGCGCTGTCGGGCATGGACATGAGCGACGTAGTGGTGCATCGCCATTCGCGCAAGCCGTCGACGCTGAGCGCGCTGGCATACACACAAGGCACAGAGATTCATCTGGCACCGGGGCAGGAGCGGCATCTGCCGCACGAAGCCTGGCACGTGGTGCAGCAGAAGCAGCAGCGCGTCACGCCCACCATGCAGATGAAGGGCGGTGCGCGCATCAATGAAGATGCGGCGCTGGAGCAGGAGGCGGATGTGATGGGGGCAAGGGCGATGCAAGGGCCGCTGATGCCCGCAGCAGAATGGCCTTGCGCGCCTGTTGTACCGGGATCGGCATGCATTCAGCGGGTGCGCAAACTGAAGGGCGAGTTGAGCCTCGATAAAATCATCACGTTTCTGCAGGCCGCCATCGAGAACGAAGATCCCGTTTCCAAGGAGGATCAGGTCGCCATCGTCACGTTTGTCCAGACGATGAGCAGGGCGGCGAATCGCAGCCTCTACCCCGCTTATCTGGAGACGTATCCGCGGGCGCCTTACGAAGAGGGTGGCCCCATCTTCAAAGAACTCTATGAAGAGGAAAAGAGGAAAAAACAACCCAAAAAGAAGCGCAGGACAAAGCGCGAAGCCGTGGAGGACATCTTCAGCGACGAAGACTCGGAGCAGTCGGAAGGCGAGCTTGATTTCGAGGATCTCTACAAGAAGCATCTGCGTCTTTACCAGCAGGCGCTCGACCACTCCGATGCGCTGCACGTGGAAGACGTCATCAATCCGCGCAATACCAACATGCTCGCCTTCGAGGGCAATACGATCATTCCATCGTCTCTCAACAGCCAACCCAATACCCGGGCCGTTCGCAAGAGCAAAAGAAGAGTGGCCGAAATGCTCGGAAAGTCGACGGACAACCTGCGCGGCAAACAGGAACTGATCTTTTTCGGCAGCCATCTTGGCCGCGAGCGCAGTGGGAAGTTGGCAGAAAGCCTGGAGGATTTGAAGAGGAAGGTGAGGAACGACGAGATAACCGCGGAGGCCGTAAAGCCGCTGCTTATGGGAAGCCGCAGGGGATTCACCATCAAGGGTACGGAAAGTCATGCGGAGCAATCCCTGTTGTTGTCCGAAACGTGGGATGCATTGAAGGCGCGACTGATCAAGCGCATCAAGGACACTGCGGGTTCGAAGGGCGTCAAGTCGGCAGAAAGCCGCGATGACGCCGTGCTGGTAACGGTGGTGCTGAATCGCTCGTCCTGCCGTGGTTGCGGGCTGGCCATGTCGTTGGCGCTGATCGAGTTCTGGCAGGAACTGGCGGCCGCACTCGGTGATAAGGCGCTGGATTGGAAGGCCGCACGGAAAAAGTACGGCTCGAAGGTGCGTTTCGTGGCGCGTTTCCCCACCGTCTATGAATTCGTGAAGGAGCAGCGGATCAATTTCGCCAACCTGGAGGAAGTGCTTGCTAGTTTGCTCTCCGTCGGCTGGGAAATCGCACCGCTTCCGCCCAACATCGAAGCGGGCCTGGAGAGCCACAAGAAATTGAAGGAAACGCTGGAACGGCTTGGCGGTTTGCCGAGCAAGGAAGATATCGAGTTCTTCAAGCAGGGCAGCAGGAAGCGCAGCAAGGAGAGCGGCAGCAAGAGCAGCAAGGAGAGCGGTAAGGGCTCGACGTCGAAAGGGCGTGGCGACGGAAGGCGGCGTGCAGTCCGGCCGCCGGCCAGTGCGAGCCGAGTTGCGCAGGACGCGTTGCATGCCTTCCTCAACCGTATCGCGCCGGGGTGGGATCAGGCGTTCCAGAACGTTGCGGGCAACGGTGCGCAGCAGGGTAATCAGGGGTACATGGCACATCAAATTGCACCGCGGCATCGCGCTGCGGCCCTGCCTGTCGAGCTTGGAGTGACGGCGGAGCGCAGGCGAATGCAGGGGCACGGGCTCAAACTTCTTGCCAATGGCGGCAGAGGCGCGCTGTGTTTCGTCTATTCGGTGTTGATGGGACTTACCGGTCAATCCGAGGCGGAAGTCCATGACATGGCAAGTTACGTCGCCGCGCGGGCGGGCGCCGAGGGTGGCTGGATCAATGCCGATAGCGATATCGCGGCGAACGTGGTGGCCGAAATCGAGAATATTTACGGCGTCCATCTGGATGTCGTGGTGGTGCAGCAGGGGCGGAACGACGCTATGGTCTCCGCGCGAGCCGGACAGTTGGGAGGAACCACCGTGGTGATCCGGCAGACGCCGGGGCATTACGATGCCTACGTGCCTCGATGAGTCGTTCGATCTGGCATCGTGGGCTTGGAAGACTGGCAAGCCGGGATGACAATTCCAATAGATAATCGTGCTTGATCGTCACCCCGGCTTTGCCCAACCTGGGGACTTAGTCCCACGCAGTTGCATTCATCGCTGGATTGTCATACGTTTATGACAGCTCGACTACAGGCACTGCTTATGAATACGGCGTCCATCCGCATCAATGCCCGCCTCACTGGCGAGGATGCCCAGCGCTTCATTGAATTAACTGAAGGCGAAGGCGGCCACAACGCCTCCGATCTGCTCCGCGACGCACTACGCGAGTACTACGCGCGGCATGCCAAAGCACGCCCGAACGCATTCGAGCTTATGCAAGCCTCCGGTTATATCGGCGGTTTCGATGCACCGGTCGATTTGTCCAGTCGCTACAAGGACTACCTGACCTCCTCGCTCGAAGAGAAACTTCCATACGTCATCAACGAGCCCGCACCGCCTTACTCGGCAAAGAAAGCGCGATCCCGAAGCAACCGAGGCAAAACCGGTGGTAAGCGATGATTCTTGCGGATTCTGGTTTCTGGATCGCGCTGGGAAGCCGCCGCGACCGCCATCACAAACGCGCCGTCGAGGCCGCGAAGAAATACTCGGCGGAAGGCTTCGTTACCACTTGGCCAGTACTGACCGAGGTGGTGCATCTTATTGCGCACCGCGTGCATCCGGCACAGGCGATCGTCTTCGTGCGAGATATTGCGCGCGGCGCCGCTACCGTCACCGACCTGCCCGAGACAGCCTTGCATCGCATCGAAACGCTGATGCAGCGTTATGCGAATCTGCCGATGGATCTGGCCGATGCATCGCTCATCGTGCTCGCCGAGGAACTCGGCGAAGGCCGGATTCTTTCCACCGACGCTCGAGACTTCGACGGCTATCGCTGGAAGAGCCGCAAGCCTTTCACCAATTTGTTGCTTGCGGGTTGACCTCCCCCTTTGACTCAATCAGCCCTTATGGAATGAAAGACGTCCGCCTTCGGCCTCCACCACGATGGCGTCGCCGCCTGCAAAACGTCCTTCCAGGATGTCCCTCGCCAGCGGATTTTCGAGCTGCTGCTGGATTGCGCGCTTGAGCGGACGCGCGCCATACACCGGATCAAAACCAACATTGCCCAGCAGATCCAGCGCCTTGTCGCCGATGTCCAGCTTCAACTGCCGCTCGGCCAGGCGCTTCTCCAGATAGGCGAGCTGGATACGTGCAATGGCGCGGATTTGCTTCTTCTCCAGCGGGCGGAACACCACCAGCTCATCCAGGCGATTGATGAATTCCGGACGGAAGTGCGCCTGCACCACCCCGAGCACCGATGCCTTCATTTGCAGGTAGTCAGCTTCCGAATCGCCGGCCTGCTCCTGGATCAACTGCGAACCGAGGTTGGAGGTCATCACGATGACGGTGTTGCGGAAATCCACGGTGCGGCCCTGGCCATCGGTCAGCCGGCCGTCGTCCAGCACCTGCAGCAGGATGTTGAACACGTCCGGATGCGCTTTCTCCACTTCGTCCAGCAGGATCACGCTGTACGGACGGCGCCGCACGGCCTCGGTGAGATAACCGCCCTCTTCGTAACCGACGTAACCCGGCGGTGCGCCAATCAAACGGCTCACGGAGTGTTTTTCCATGAACTCGCTCATGTCGATGCGCACCATGGCATCCTGCGTGTCGAACAGGAACTCGGCCAGTGCCTTGCACAACTCGGTCTTGCCCACACCGGTCGGACCGAGGAACAGGAAAGAGCCATACGGGCGATTCGGATCCGAAAGACCGGCACGTGCTCGACGGATCGCGTCGGAGACCGCACGCACGGCTTCATCCTGGCCTACTACGCGTTGGTGCAGCGACTCCTCCATATGCAGCAGCTTGTCGCGCTCGCCTTCCAACATTTTGCTGACCGGAATGCCGGTCCAGCGCGACACCACCTCGGCAATTTCTTCCTCGGTGACGCGATCTTGCACCAGCTTGAATTCCTGCTGTTCAGCCGCTTGCGCCGCAGCGAGTCGCTTTTCCAGTTCGGGCAATTTGCCGTACTGGATTTCGCTCATCTTGGCGTAGTCTTGCTGGCGCTGCGCGGATTCCAGTTCCTGGCGGGCCTGCTCGATCTGTTCCTTGATCTTGGTGGCACCCTGCAACGCCGCCTTCTCGGATTTCCAGATTTCGTTGAGGTCGGAGAATTCGCGTTCTAGCTTGCCGATATCCATGTCGAGATCGGCGAGGCGTTTCTTGGAAGCTTCGTCGGCTTCCTTCTTCAGCATCTCGCGTTGGATCTTGAGCTGGATCAGGCGGCGCTCCAGGCGATCGAGTTCTTCCGGCTTGGAATCGATTTCCATGCGGATGCGTGACCCGGCTTCGTCCATCAGGTCGATGGCCTTGTCCGGCAACTGGCGGTCGGTAATGTAGCGATTGGACAGTGTGGCCGCGGCAACGATCGCCGGATCGGTGATTTCCACGCCGTGATGCACGGCGTAGCGTTCCTTCAGGCCACGCAGGATGGCGATGGTGTCCTCCACGCTAGGCTCGCCCACGAACACCTTCTGGAAGCGGCGTTCCAACGCAGCATCTTTTTCGATGTACTTGCGGTATTCATCCAGCGTGGTGGCGCCGATGCAATGCAGTTCGCCACGTGCCAGCGCGGGCTTGAGCATGTTGCCGGCATCCATGGCGCCGTCGGCCTTGCCGGCGCCGACCATGGTGTGCAGCTCGTCGATGAACAGGATGATCTGGCCTTCGTTCTTGGCCAGGTCGTTGAGCACCGCTTTCAGTCGCTCTTCGAATTCTCCGCGGAACTTGGAGCCCGCGATCAACGCGCCCATGTCGAGCGCCAGCACGCGGCGATCGCGCAGGCCTTCTGGCACTTCGCCCTTCACGATGCGCTGCGCGAGACCTTCGGCGATGGCGGTCTTGCCCACGCCCGGTTCGCCGATCAGCACCGGATTGTTCTTGGTGCGACGCTGCAGCACCTGGATGGTACGGCGGATTTCTTCGTCGCGGCCGATCACCGGATCGAGCTTGCCGTTTTCGGCACGTGCGGTGAGATCGACACAGTATTTTTCCAGCGCCTGGCGTTGATCCTCGGCGTTTTCGCTTTGCACCTTTTCACCGCCGCGCAGCTTTTCGATCGCGGCGTCCAGATGCGCCTTGGTGGCACCCGCGGCTTTCAGTGCCGCGCCTAGTTCGCCCTTGTCTTCCAGCGCAGCCAACACAAACAGTTCGCTCGCGATGAACTGATCGCCGCGCTGTTGCGCAAGCTTGTCGGTGAGATTGAACAGGCGCGTCAGATCGTTGCCTGCATGGATATTGCCTTCCTGCCCGCGGACCTTCGGCAAGCGCTCAAGCATTTCCACAACGCGCTGATGGAACGCCGGCACGTTGACATGGGCCTGGGTAAGCAGCGGCGCAGTCGAACCGCCTTGCTGGTCGAGCAGGGCCGCCATCAGATGCACCGGTTCGAGCATGTTGTGGTCGCGTCCAATCGCTAATGATTGCGCATCGGCCAGCGCTTGTTGAAAACGCGAGGTAAGTTTGTCCGTTCGCATCGATGTATCCCCAAATAAGGTTTGGCGGACAGACCGCCACTGCCGGAAGAGATGCGGACACGACGGAATGATTCAAGTTTGGCTCAGCGGGGGCGTTAAGTCCGCGTAGGTTGGGGTGCAAACCCCAACATCGTCCATGCGTACATGCATCCCGATGTTGGGGTTTTCACCCCAACCTACGGCGCCAGCCAGATCAAGCTGGCGAAGCGTCCGCCACGGGCGCCTTCGCGGCGGTAGGAATAAAAACGCGTGTCAACGCGGGTGTCGAAGCCGCCGCCATAAATGCCTCGGACCCCTGCCGCCTTCAACCGCTGCCGCGCCAGCATGGCCAGATCACATAGCCAATGACCTGGACGCGTCGCCTCAAAAGCTTCCTCAGCAGTCGCATCATGTTCCACGAATGCTTTGCGCACCTCATCACCCACCTCATAAGAAAGTGCGCCAATACACGGGCCTAGCCAAGCCAACACGCTAGCCGAAGGCCGCTGCATTTGCTCCACCGTTTCTTCCAGCACACCCGCTGCCAAGCCTCGCCATCCTGCATGTGCCGCCCCAATGGTGGCGCCGTCCTGGGTACAGAACAACACCGGTAGGCAATCGGCAGTGAGAATCGCCAGCACTGTTCCGGGCAGGTGTGAAACCGCGGCATCCGCCTCTGGTTCATCCGAACTAGGCAGTAGACCAAGATCGGCTACAACCTTGCCATGTACCTGCCGTAACCAGCGTGGCTCGGCGGGCAGGTCCAGCGATTGGCGTAAAGCGCCCCGGTTGCTACGCACCGTGTATTCATATTCGCCACTGCGTAAACCGAGATTGAACTGGCCGAAAGGGGGCTGAGATATACCCGGACCATCGCGTGTCGTGACGGTCGCATGCACTCTGGCTGGCGAGGGCCAGTCAGGAAAAATCCAGGATCCGCTCATAAATAGGCAACATTATGCAAAAACCACGGAGGCATTTCAAAATTGCCTGGATATACCACTCGCACCTCATGCATTGTCGACAGTGTCGACCACGGAGGATTGTTTCCCTACGTAATAGGACCGGTAGATCCATACCATAAGAAATATGGCTAGCAGAAAAGTTATTGGCCTAAATGGAACGCTATAGCGAGCAAAAGGCGCACCCATCACATGTACGCCGATAGCAAAAAGGTGTAACAAGGCAACAAAACGAATACCATCTGCCTTTACCGATCCAAATAGAATCTTGGTCCGCGACAAAAACGCCACACAGGTTCCAAGCAAGCCAAAAATAATCAGTGGCGTATATAAACTTAGCATCACGGAAGTTATAATAATGAATATTGTCGATGTAAGCCAAGGGGAGCGCAACACCGGATAGGTAAACATATCGGCCCAGCCGTCTGGTGGAGACCAATGGAAGAAATAAGCGACCTTTCCGAACAGATACCAGTTAACCATTTCAACGGGATTGCTCGTAAATTTAATGCGCAAGTCTTCAAAAATGCCTGACAAACTTGATACAGCCCTTGGGGTATTTGGATCAAAACTATAAGGATATCCAAATGTTTCAGGCCGATCCTCATAGCGGAAATTCGGATAGCTGCCGTCGTGCAAGGTTTCGATCATCTTTCCGGGATCAGACATTCGATGCAGCGTGATTTCGTTACGCAGCCACCATGGGGACATCATGAGGATGAAGCCCAATACAAGAGCAATAATTTCACCCCGAAAGCGTCGGATTGAAGGCCATAGCAGCATAAAAACCAATGCAAATGGCCATTGATCGAGTGTCGGCCTGGTCAAACAACTCAGTCCGAATAAAATTCCAGCGCAGCAAGAGAACATCAGCCTCCAGTGTGGCTGATTAGATCTAAGCGCAAGCACCGCGGCCCCCGTTGCCAGCACCACCACCCCTCCAAAAGTGGTCTCTGTCAGTAGATAGGCTACATAGATACTCTGATGAGGACTCAGTGCTACTAGCAACCCAAGGATCAAACCGGCCCAAACGCCGACCAATTCCATCGCCAGCAGCGTGGCACACAACAATGTCGCTTCAGCTATCCAAGCCTGGGCATAGCAGACCCTCGATAAAAATGAGCGATCCAATCGCGCACCCATCATAGTGCGCAATAACCAGGGATAAGCTGGGGGTCTTGCCGCATCGGGCTGAGGCGTTAGAACAGATGACCCGATAAGCGCGGAGGGGTCTGAAGAATAAACACCGGATATTTTCAAGTTCCACGCATAGGCAACGTAATCCTTCGCATCGTTACGAATGGGTCGATCGACTTGTGTACCCGTCGCAGTCCCAAGACGCAAATACAATCCAAGCAAGAGCACAAGCAAAAGACAAAGCAAAGGCAAGAACCGCCATGGCGTTCCTTTGGTCGTCACAATGGTATTCACCCTGCATCCTCTTTGAGCGCCCTGATGAGTATCTCAAGATCCAAGGGTTCAGCCGCCTTGAATTGCATGAACCTTCCGTCCGCCGGATGCTCAAATGCCAAGCGTTCCGCGTGCAATGCCTGCCGACGAAACCCGCGCAATACGCCAACGAGCTCCGCCGTGGCACCTTTCGGCAAGCGGAGACCGCCACCGTACAGTGGATCGCCGACCAGCGGATGTCCGATATGCGCCAGATGCACGCGAATCTGGTGGGTGCGTCCGGTTTCCAGATTGCACTGGATCAGAGTGTGCGCGCGGAAGCGCTCGCGCAGACGATAGTGAGTGACGGCGTGCTTGCCGTCTTCTTCGTCGCGCACGGCTTGGCGCAGGCGGTCGGTCATATGGCGACCGATGGGCGCGTCGACGGTGCCGCCGGCGATCAGGGTGCCCAGCACGATGGCTTCGTATTGCCGCTCGACCGCATGTCGAGAAAGCATGTCCACCAGGGCAGTGTGGGTGGCCAGGGTCTTGGCCACCACCATCAGGCCGGAGGTGTCCTTGTCCAGGCGGTGCACGATGCCACCACGCGGCAGTTCGGCCAGCTTCGGATCGTGGTGTAGCAGGGCATTGAGCACGGTGCCGGCAGCGTTGCCCGCACCAGGGTGCACTACCAGGCCAGCGGGCTTATTCATGACCAGCAGGTGTTCGTCTTCGTGGACGATGTCCAAAGCGATGTCCTCAGGCGAGCTGGCAACCTCGATCTCCAGCTCGGCCTCCAGCTGCACCCGTTCACCGCCGCGCAACAAGTGGCGCGGCGCTGCCGGGGCGCCATCCAGGGTGACTGCTCCGGCCTTCACCCATGCGGTGAGGCGGGAACGGGAGTAGTCCGGGAACATCAAGGCCAGGGTCTGGTCGAACCTCCGACCTGCGGCCGCCAGGGGGACAACGGCCCTATGACGAATGATGGTCGTCATAGGGCCGGGACTCGAAACGGGAGACTCCGGACTTGGGGAGGAACCCGCAGACCGAAGCCTTCCAACGATCTTCCCGCTCCCCGCTGATCGTTGAAGCCGAAGAACACCATGCCACCGATGCTGCTCAGCCGAGTCCCGAGTCCACAGTCCCGAGTCCCGGCTCTATCAGCTATCATCCCTTTTCGCTCAAACATCTGAACCCCTTACTCATGCGCGTAACCAAGCTGCCAGTCGCCCCGACATCTGCCCTTAAAGTATTGATGGTGCTCGTTCTGGCCTTGACGATGAGCGCTTGCTCGTGGTTCGGGCATAAGGGCGACCCGCTCGATACCCTGCCATTGCCGCTGCTTTACGCCAGGGCTCATAACGATCTGATCCATTCCGATTACTCGGCGGCCGAGAAAGCCTACCAGCGTCTGATCGCCCGTTTCCCGTCAGGCCCGTTCAATGAGCAGTCCCAGCTTGAACTGGCTTATGCGCAATACAAGAACAACAAGCCGGATGATGCGTATTCCACCGTCAACCGCTTCATCAAGACCAATCCACTCAATCCACATGTGGATTATGCCTATTACCTGCGTGGCCTGATCAACTTTGATCGCACCAGCGGTGTCATCGAGCGCGCCTTTGCCAGCGAACGCACTGGCGCCCAGGCACGTCGCGATCAGGGCTACAACCTGAGGGCCTTCGACGATTTCTCTGACCTCAGTCGCCGCTTCCCGGACAGCGCCTACGCTACGGATGCCCGTCAGCGCATGATCTACCTGCGCAATGTGCTGGCTCAGTTCGAAATCAACGTAGCCAAGTTCTACCTGCGCAAGAAGGCCTATGTAGCATCGGCCGATCGTGCCCAGTACGTGATCGAGCACTATCAGGAGTCGCCGCAGGCCGGCGATGCCTTGGCCATACTGTGCCGCAGCTACCTCAGCCTCAATCAGAAGCAGCAGGCTGATCAGGTCCGCAAAGTGTTGGCGCTCAACTATCCGGATCATCCGTACCTGAAGGATCCACATTGGCCGCACTCACCGTCACTGCTGCGCAAGATGATTCCGTTCTCGGGGCATTACTGAGCCAGTATCCGCTGGATCGGGTAGGGCACTGGGCGCCCAGCAGATCGCCATCGTGCAAAGCTTGCTGGCGACCTGTCGCTTGCACGACGTTAATCCCTACGACTACCTGGTCGATGTCTTGCAGCGCGTGGGCGAGCATCCGCAGGCGCGCGTCCATGAACTGACTCCACGCGTCTGGAAGACGCTGTTTGCCGATAAGCCGATGCGCTCTGATCTACATCATGCACATGGGGGCATCAAGGACGCCGGGTAGCGAGCGCTTACGTGCCGAGGAGAGGTCACGGAATCAGGTGAATAGTTACCGACTGACTTATCTTCCAAATATCAGGCTAAAACCTGAGTGCCTGGATAAAAGAAGCTCTTATAGTAACCTGATTCCGTGGGCTCCTGACTCGCACCCCGCATGCCCACTTGCTTTGCGTGAGATCACCCACTCACCCGCCGGATGAGTCAAAGATCACTCGCAAACCCAGAGGCCATGTGCACTGCGCGTTGGGAGGTCACGGAATCAGGAGTAAGGGTGCGCCGTAATCGATTTCTTCGTGACGGGCGCATGAGATTCAACTCATCCTGTAACACGGCTATATCCATGACTAAAGACGGTTCTGAGCGACTACTTTCGGAATTTGGTGCGGCGATGAAGCTGTCAAGCTTGTCATTTGATGATAATGGTATGGCTATAGGAACCTCGCTCGCTTGACGCTGCGCCCATCACTTCCTCTCACATAACCCACGATTGAAATCAGAAATGGAACCTAAAATCACATCAACCTACTGTCGTCCTTCGCTTCAGACAGATAGAACCGACGAGCTCTTCGGGACCAAGCACCAAAAAATAAAGGCTGTGGGTACTTATGTTGAAAGCCTCTGCCATGACGCTGATTCTGCGATCTCTTATTCGCTCTCCAAATCAACAAAAGGCTCAAAGGCTCGGCCTTCTGAGGCGGTAAGCGTTGCGCTTGACAAATACAACCACGCTGCGAATGAAGTCACTAATTCAATATTCAGGGGCCATGTACGCCCACCTATGAAGTTTGATAGATTGGGAATTTCTATAACGGAGAGCAGTAGGAATCTCAAAGATCTTAATGAATCACTTATCGCATTGTCGGAAGCGGTTAAGCGGGATATAGCCCCCAGCAATCTAGCTATAGCCCACCAGGTGCTCAAAAACGCTTTAAAGGCAACAGCATTACAGGTTATTGCGGCCACTGCACTGTGCCGTGGTTCAAATAATGAATCATTTAACCCGAGTGACTTGGCTTCGAAGAACTATTCTACTGTGATCGACGAAGCTAACCATGCATCCCGCGAATTCAAGGCTACCGTCGAGGCTAACAACGCTTCCAAAACAATCGACGTATCAGGCTGGGATAGTGCCCTTACGGAATTGACTGGTTCGATAAACGCGATAAACGACTCGATAAACGATGATATCGAAAAGCTTGAGAAACGTCGGCAGGAAGAAAATCTAAAACTTCCAGTGAATAAAGTTCCGAAAAATAGTATTTTTGAGATCTCCGCGCCCGAGCAAGAGTTCAAGAAATTCACGCACCACGATGAACTTTAAACGAATCCGATTACACACATTTTTTTCGATGTCAGGCCGGGTGAGTAGGGCGTGAGGGTGCGGTCATCGCGCGAAAACAAACACTTGTGCGAGCACTGAATCGCTCGCTTCACGGACCCTCACCCGCCTGCCGGCACCCTCTCCCGGAGGGAGAGGGGATCATTCATCGGATGTTTCGGATATGTGTAATCGGATGCTTTAAACGAGCGGTCTGGTATGTCCCAGGCACTCGGACGCTACAGGTTTTGCGCAATCATGATCGAGGGGAGTTTCGGGGCCATCCACTGTACAGAGTGTACCGGCGCGGACATCTTTAAATGGAATTTCGGATCAACATGGAACCGAATTTCGGGCGAAAAAAACAGGCTAAGTGCCTGTTTTTTTCGCTGGTACGGTGATAGGACTCATTAATCTAATAATTACGCGGCATGTGGTGATTTTATTTGAAAAGTACCGTCATAAGTACCGTCATTTGTCGCCAGCTTGCCTAGTATCCATGCATTCACCTCGGCAGCGGACCATGCCACGGTGCTCCGAGTAGGTGTAAGCGCACGGGCCTGCGGGAACATCCCCGCATTCGCCCAGCGGTAAAGGGTGGCTTTGCTTACCCCTACAAGGGCTAAGACGGCGGGGAGGCGTAATAGGGCAGGCGCGGGGTTCGTTTTCTGTGTCATGCGTTCATTCCTTCAATGCTTGAGGCGCAGCCAGTGGTTAGGTTGCGCGGATCTGTCTGTGTCGGGTGGCATGGGGGCGAGCCAATTCGAGGTGACTCGAAGTGCCTCCGCGAATCAGCGGTGCAAATTTCGGTTTGTGGTCGACGGCCTGCGTCGACAGTGGCGCGATGTGCGGTGCTTTCATCTTCATGCGCTCGCCGGGAATGCACCAAATGGCGGCATCTAGGTCAAGCCGCCAGCGATCTTTGTTGGCTGTAGTTTCAGCGGTCTCACCCTGCGCTTCACGCCATGCCATCCAGTCGCGGGCTACTTTCTCGAAAGTCTCCGCAGCCGTAGCGATTTCCGTTGCTTTCATCTTCTTGGCGGTCTTCCGAGACTCGCTGGGATCGACACCGTTCGCTATCAGCTTGCGACCATCGTCACGACGTTGCCGAGCATCGGCGAGGGTCACGGTGGGATATACTCCCAGCGCAAGAGTCTTGCGCTTGCTGTCGAACCTGTAATCCATCCGCCAATACCACGCGCCATCCGGCTTCAGCAGCAGATACATCCCGCCGCCATCGGTGAGCTTCTGTGCGGTAGCTGCGGGTTTGGCTTTGCGTACGGCGGTATCAGTCAGCATGACGGTACTTTGTTCGTTTCTTCGGCGGCATCTTACACAAATACCGTCAGATGTACCGACAGATACCGTCAGCTTCCCTGCGATTCCATGCGACCGCCTGCAACGCTACAGGCATGAAAAAGCCCGCTTTTATGCGGGCTTCTCGGCTTACCTGAGTTTTGCTGCTACTACTTGAAACTCGTCATTGGTACCGGTGATAGGACTCGAACCTACACGACATCGCTGCCAGTGGATTTTGAGTCCACCGCGTCTACCATTCCGCCACACCGGCACGTGAGCGAACGACTATTATGCCGGTTTCAGTTCACTGGGTCGAGACTCAATGGGCGGTCGAAGCGCTCGTAGCAGTGATCCTGGCCTTTGGGCTGGAAAACGGCGCAATGGGTCATGTTGCCGGAGTAGATGTGCAGGCTGACCGCCACGGTGTCGTCGCTGGGGTTACGGATGGTGTGGTACTCGTGGGGCGGGATCAGGCTGCCGGCGGAGCCGGGGCCGGCCTGGATGGAGCCGACAGGTTGGAACTGGCACAGGTCGCCCTTGTCGGCCAGACGCTCGTACTGCACCACTTCCAGGGCGCCGCTCCACACACCTTCCACGCACCACATGCCGCAGTGGTCATGGATGGGGGTGCCTTGGCCAGGGCCCCAGGTCATGGCCACCACGCAGTAGCCGAGTTCGTCGCTGTGGTAAAGCTCACGGCGAGCATAGCGGTTCTCGGCGGTCTCGAATACGCAGTCGGGCAGCACGATTTCCTTGTTGCGAATCAGCTTGCACAGGCTATTGCGCAGGCTGTCGGTGATGGCGGTCGTTGCGCCTTTGGAAATGGCTTCGTCAATGGCGTTGATAAGTTTCTGGCAGCCGGGGAATTCCGTAGTGAGCATGGCAGTCTCGATATATCCAGGGTTGGCGGATAACCCATATGGAAGAACAAACCGGCTGAAGCCTGGGTAAGGCGACTCTGCTAGCCTTCTTGGGATCCATGGGAGCGATGGTGATTGTAGCTTACCGCCCGAAACCGGGGGCGCAGGGGAACTGGAAGCGCTGGTTCGCGAACATGTGCTTTGCCTGCGCGTGCTAACCCAACGACAGGCGTGACAGAAAACCACCGATGGCGCGACTGTAATTTTCGATATCGACCAGGAACGCATCGTGGCCCTGTGGCGAATCCAGTGCTACGAATTCCACTTTCGCACCCGCCGCTTCCAGTCCTTCCGCAATTTGCTCCTGTTGTTCCAGTGGAAACAGGATATCGGTGCTGACGCCGATCACCAGTGCCTCTTCGATCTGGATGCGCTTGAGGCCATCGAGGATGCTGCCGTTGCCGTATTCGGCAATGTCGAACCAGTCGCTGGCGCGTGACAGGTACAAATAGCTGTTGGGATCGAAGGTACGTATGAAGCGTTGCGCATGGCCTTGGAGATACGACTCCACCTGGAATTCAAAGCCGAAGGGTTGGCCTTCGCGTTGCTCGGGGTCGAGCCGGATGCGGGCGAAGCGGCCGTTCCATTCCATGGCGGAGCGGTAGGTGATCACGCCGAGCTTGCGCGCGATGCTCATGCCGATATCGGGATAGTGCGTGCCGTCGTATTGGCCATCGTTCCAGTGCGGATCGAGGCGAATGGCTTCACGCTGCAATGAGCGGATGGCGATGGCGAAAGGCTGTGCTTGTGGTGCGGTGTCCACGCTGATATGCGTACGCACGCTGCCAGGGTGGAGCACCATGTACGCAAGCGCGCTCATGCCGCCCATCGAGCAGCCGATCAGGCAGGCCAGCTTGTCGATGCCTAGGCTGCTGACCATTGCGTGCGCGGCATGGGCGACATCTTCCAGCGACAGGTCGGGAAAAGTCAGGCGATAAGGTTTGTCGGTGGCGGGATCAATCGACGCCGGACAGGTGGAGCCTTTGTCGCTGCCGAGCGAGTTCATGCAGATGACGAACCAGCGCGTGGTGTCGATGGCCTTGCCGGGGCCGAGCATGTCTTCCCACCAGCCCGGCGAAGGGTCGGTGTCGTTGGAAGCTGCATGGGCGCTGGGAGAGAGGCCCGTAAAGATCAGCACCGCATTGTTGCGCGCCGCGTTCAACGTGCCCCAGCTTTCGTAGGCGACATGCGCGCCATGCAACGTGCCGCCACGCTTCATCGCGAAAGGCGAGGGCAGGTTGAAGTATTGGCGGGCGTCGTTCATGACGGGTCCTTCTTCGCCGGCAAGGTGGGCCTTTGCGTGTTGGCTGACGATGGCGGCGTGTCGGTACTTGATGCCGCGGCGGGTTTGCCGCCGACCTTCGCATCAGCCAGTGCGATTTGTTGCGCCACCGCTTGGGCAACACTGGAACCCGGTTGCAATTGCGGCTGCAAAATGCGCCAGGTGGCGGCGGCGTCGGCGTAGCGGCCTTGCTGATAATCGCTGATGCCGAGCAGCCACATGGCACGCTGATTGTTGGGTTCCAGTTTTATCGCCCGCACCAGCAAATCGCGGGCGCGGCCTTGCAGCGAGTGGTTTTCGCTCGCGGCGGCGCTGGCTTGCGCCCAGCCGACCATGGCGGCGGTATCGTTCGGTGCCAGTTTCAGCACGTGATCGAAGGCATCGCGGGCTTGCTCCGGCTTCTGCATGTCCATGTCGGTCTGGGCCAGCAAACCCCAGCCTTGGGCGTCATTGGGGTTGCTGGCCAGGTGCGTTCGCAGTTGGTCCAGTGCGGTGTTGATGTCGATTGCGGTTTGCGCCTGCGTTGGCACGCCATCGAGGGTCGACGGCGTGCCGATTTTCAGATAGAGAAGTGTCGTACCCATGGGAAGGACCAGAGCGATAAACAGCATCAGCACGAATACGCTGTGCGGGTACTCTGCATGGCGGCCTTTTTTCAGCAGGGGAAGCAGCAGCAGTGCCAGCGCCACAGCCATCATCACTGCGGCGGCTATGTAGAAAGCGGATTTCACCAATCGTCCCCGTTGTCGGTCGATGCGGCAGGCGTGCCGGTACGGCTGCGCTTGCGGATGGTATAAGCCACCACGAAGCCTCCTGCGATCAGGATCAGCAACGGCCCGAACCAGAGCAGCCAGGTGCGGACATTCAGCGGTGGGTCGTAAAGCACGAAGTCGGAATAGCGGTCCGCCAGGTATTGCTTGATCTCGGCGTCGCTCTTGCCTTGCTGCATCAACTCGAACACCTTGTGACGCAGGTCGCGTGCAAAGTCGGCGTTGGAGTCGGCTAGGGTTTCGTCCTGGCAGACCAGGCAACGCAGTTCGCTGGTGAGGTGCTGGAAGCGGAGTTCTTCGGAGTGATCGCGGAACGGAAGCGGGTCGATGGCCTGCGCCGACGCTGCGCTAGCGATGGCGATCAACACAAACATCAACCATGTTTTCAGGGTTTTGCCCATCACGGCGCTTCCTTTTCCAGCGCCGCAATGGCTAGCTTGAGCTGTTGCGCAATGATGTCCGGTGTCAACGGGCCAATGTGCTTATAGCGGATCACCCCGTTGCCATCGATCAGGAAGGTTTCCGGTGCGCCATACACGCCGAAATCGATCGCCGTGTGGCCGGATTGATCGGTGATCACCATGTCGTACGGATTGCCGTGCTGGGCCAACCAGGCTTTGGCGTCGTTGGGATCGTCCTTGTAGTCGTAACCCACCACCGGAATGCCCAGGTTTTTGGATTCGGCCATCAGCACGGGATGTTCTTCACCGCAAGCGAAGCACCAGCTTGCAAATACATTCACCAGATAGGGTTTGCCGAGCATCGATTCCTTGGTCACCGTATCTGCGGGGGCATCCAGCCTGGGCAGTGCAAAAGTCGGTGCGGGTTTGTTGATCAGCGGCGATGGCACGGCGCTTGGGTCGTGCGCGCTGTTCCACCAGATGCCGAAACCGAGCAGAGATGTCAGCAGCAGGAAACCGAAGAAGGGCAGCAGCCGGCTCATGCCTGCGACTCCTGCACGAGTGGGGTGATGGTCGATGCTGCTTTTACCTCGCGCTTCACGCGAAAGCGGCGGTCCGTCGCGCTGACAAACCCGCCCAGCATCATGAACAGGCCCCCGCCCCAGATCCAGCGGATAAACGGTTTGGTATACAAACGCAGCGCCCACGCGCCTTCGACGTGATTTGGGTCCATCGGTTCGCCCAGCGCGACGTACAGATCGCGGGTGATGCCAGGATCGATCGACGATTCGGTCTGCACCTGTTCGCGCACATAGGTGCGTTTTTGTGGATGCATCACGGCCACGGTCGAGCCGTTGCGTGTCACGGTGACGATGCCTTGCTCGGCTTCCCAGTTCGGGCCAGTGGTTTGGGTGACGCCATCAAAACGGAATTCGTAACCGCTGACCACGACCGTCTGTCCGGGTGACATACGCACGTCGCGCGTCACGCTCAGCGATTCGGACAGCAGCACACCGATAAGAAAAATCGCCACGCCGAAATGCGCTAGCAGCATGCCTGTCATCTCAGCTGGATAGCGACGACCGCGCGGCATGTCACGCCAACGTTTCACGATATATAACCCCACGCCAACACCCACCCACATCGCGCTCGCAATGCCAGCAATGGCCTTGAGTTGACCTTGCACGAAGAACGCCGCCAACACCGCACAGGCGGCTGCGGCGAGACCCGCGCGTACCAGCACTTGTTTGAGCAGCGACGCATCGCTGCTGCCCCAGCGCAGATACGGGCCGAACGGAAGCAACAGCACCACCGGCAACATCAGCAACGGGAACAGCAGGCCGAAGTAGGGTGGACCGACCGAGATTTTGCCCAGATTCAAGGCATCACCCAGCAGCGGGAACAGGGTGCCAAGCAGCACCATGGCCGCGGCCACGGTAAACATCAGGTTGCCGATCAGGATGGCGCTTTCACGCGAGATCAACGCGAAGGCCTTGCCACCGGCGACCTTCGGCGCGCGCAACGCGTACAGCAGCAGTGACCCACCCACCACGACGGCAAGGAAGCAGAGAATAAAGGTGCCGCGGCGCGGATCGGAAGCGAACGCATGCACGGACGTGAGAATGCCCGAACGCACGAGGAAGGTGCCAAGCAGCGATAGTGAGAAGGCGAACAGCGAAAGCAGGATCGTCCACGCACGCAGCGAGCCGCGTTTTTCCGTCACCGCTTGCGCATGAATCAGCGCTACGCCCACTAGCCACGGCATGAAGCTGGCGTTCTCCACCGGATCCCAGAACCACCAACCACCCCAGCCCAGTTCCGCATACGCCCACCAGCTACCGGCGACGATGCCGCAGGAAAGAAAACCCCACGCTGCATTCGTCCACGGTCGCGCCCAGCGTACCCAGGCTTGTTCCATCGAGCCGCCAAGCAGCGCTGCCATCGAGAACGCGAACGCCACCGAGAAACCCACATAACCCATGTAAAGCACGGGCGGATGGAAGGTCATGCCAGGGTCCTGCAGGATCGGATTGAGATCCGCGCCATCGGGCGGCATCGGCAGCAGGCGGTCGAAGGGATTGGACGTGAACAAGATGAAGCACAGAAAGCCGAGCGAGATGATGCCAAGCACGCCCAGCACGCGCGATAGAAATACTTCCGGCAATGATCGACTGAACAACACCAGTGCGATCGTCCACAGGTTGAGGATCAGCACCCACAGCAACATGGAACCTTCGTGCGCTCCCCACACGGCGGCGATGCGGTAATACCAGGGCAATTGCAGGTTCGAGTTGTTGGCTACGTATTGCACGGAGAAATCAAAGTGCAGGAAGGCCCATACCAGAATGAGGAAAGCGAGTCCGACAAAGACGGTTTGCCCGATAGCAGCCGGCCGCGCCACGGCCATCAGTGCGCGATTGCCGCGCCACGCGCCGATCAGCGGCAGGATGCTTTGCGCTAATGCCAACATCAGCGCGAGGATGAGGGCGAGTTGACCGAGTTCGGGGGTCATGAGAGCCAGGACTCGGGACTTGGGACTCGGGACTCGGCGAAGCCGCATCCCGTTGCCTCGGATTTTGCGCGGAAATTGGTTGAATATCGAAGGTGCATAAGTGTGCCCGTAGTCCGCTCTTACTGAGTCCTGAGTCCCGAGTCCCGAGTCCCGGCTTCATCGTCCCCAGTCCCGGCTCCATCAATCTTCTTCCCCGCATGCGCCTTGGCCATCGCCTCCTTCAGCTCCTTGGGCATGTAGGTTTCATCGTGCTTGGCCAGTACTTCAGTGGCGATGAAACGCGCACTGTCCATATGGCCGGTGGCGATCACTGATTGGTTTTCGCGGAACAGGTCGGGCAGGATGCCGTTGTATTCCACCGGCATCGCGCTGCCGGCGTCGACCACGGTGAAGGTGACCTTGAGTGAGTCGTTGCTGCGCTGGATCGAGCCTTGCTTCACCATGCCGCCAAGGCGAAATGTTTTGTAGTGTGTGGCATCGCCCGCCTGCACCTGGCTTGGCGTGAACAGGTAGTTCATGTTTTGCTGCAAGGCGTAGACGGTCAGCGCCGAGGCAATGATGATGGCGACGAGTATGGCGATGATGATGGTGAGTCGGCGTTGGCGTGTAGGGTTCATGGTTGCACTTGCACTACGCGTCCCGAAGGGGAGAGGGAGTAGAGCCACGCTCTTTGCGAGCGCCCTGACGTGCCATGCGCCTGCGCAATTCGCGCAGCAGCCGACGGCGACGAAATTGCGATGCTAGCCAGTCGACCAGCAGTGCCACGAAGAACACGCCGTAAGCTGGCCATACGTAAGCGGCATAACCGCCCATGGCGAAGAACGATTGCAGCGAGTCGCTCATGCGCGCCCCTCATTCTTGGCAATCTGACGCACCCAGTCCTTGCCGCTTTCCAACGCCAGCAGATCCGTGCGCATGCGGCCGAACAGGCTTGCGATGTAATAGCATTTGGTGGCGATCATCATCATCAGCAACGGCCAGATCATCGATGGGGCAATGGTCGAGGGGCCCAGCAGGCGGATGGTGGAGCCTTGGTGCAGGGTGTTCCACCAGTTCACCGAGAAATGCACGATCGGTACGTTGATGATGCCGATCAGTGCCAGGAAGGCCGCGGTGCGTGCGCCTTGCCGGCGATCCTCGAAGGAGTGGTACAAGGCGATGACGCCCAGGTACAGGAACAGCAGCACCAGTTCCGAAGTGAGTCGCGCATCCCAGGACCACCATGTGCCCCACATGCGCTCACCCCACAATGACCCAGTCACCAGGGTGATGAAGGTAAAGGCTGCGCCAATCGGCGCCGATGCCATCGCTGCCACTTCGGCCAGCTTGATGCGCCAAACCAGGGCGATAAAGGCGGCTAAGGCCATTACCGCGTAGATGAACAGACTCATCCAGGCGCAGGGCACATGGATGAAGATGATGCGGTAGTCATCACCTTGCTGATAGTCCGGTGGCGCCAGTACCAGGCCACCGTACAGGGCGACCAAGCCGAGGATCAGCGCCACGGCGATCGCCCACGGGCGCAGCGTGCCCGCAAAGCGGTAGAACACCGGTGGCGAACTCAGTTTGTGCAACCACAGCGGGATCCAGTGGGTCATGTCAGTGGCTTAATCCGAGTTTCCGTCTTGTCCTTGCAGGCGACGAGCGGCGCGAGCAAAGGCACGGCAAACATGAAGTGTATGCCGAGGCGCGGGGTGGCAACGGCACGAGACAATGAGTTGTCCATTCACTCCGAAAGGTTGCGCTCTGGCGGCTGTTATGCGGCGATACGCAGGCATGGATCGTTCCTCATGAGTCCAGCGCGATACGGAGTGCGGCCGCGCAAGCCAGCGGGGCAAGCACGACGGCCATGATGAGTGCGGCGCCTAACCATGCGATGGGGGCGATCCACGGCAGCCCGTCTTGCGCGGCTGCCAAAGCCCCGGCGGCGAAGATCACCACCGGCACGCACAGCGGCAGCAGCATCAGCGCAAGGAGCATACCAGAGTGCCGCGTTCCGGCCGTGAGCGCCACCAGGATGCCACCGAGCAGACTGAGCAACGGAGTGACCAGTAGCAGGGTTAGCACGAGAATCGGGATGACGGGCGGCGGCAGGTGCAGCATGCCGGCCAGCAGCGGCGCGATCACAATCAGTGGCACGGCCGTCGCCAGCCAATGCGCCAGGATTTTCATGCCGAGCATCAGCGCCAGTGGTTGCGGTGCCAGTATCAGTTGTTCCAGCGAACCGTCTTCGATGTCGCTGCGGAACATGGCATCCAGCGCCAGCAGCATTGCCAGCAGTACGGTCACTAGCACCACGCCGCCGGCGATGCGACGCAGTAACGTGTCTTCCGGACCGAGCGCGAACGGAAACAGCGACGTGACGATTAGCGCATACAGCACCGGCAACACCATGTCGCCGCGCTGGCGCCAGGCTAGGGTAAGGTCGCGGCGCAACACCGCCATGCAGGCACTAAGAGTCTGTCTATGGCCTCCGCGTGGCCCACGTTGTGCCTGAGCAGTTGTCAGGTGACGGTGTGCAGCGCAGGCCAGACTGGCTGTCTGGTCAAGCTGCGCGCTGTCGCTTGGCGACTGCTCAGGCACAACCCGAAGGGCCGGGTCTGTTTGCCCGCAATCCTGCGTTGTCTCTCGGTTACGTATTGACATACGCGCCCTCGTTCCGCCTGGTCTTGCGTGCAAACAGCTCCCGGAGCGGGCTACGCGGAGGCCATAGACAGACTTTAAGGCTAGGTCGTCGCGGATCAGTCATGCAGACGGATCCGCTGCGGTTCGCCGCCATGGAATTGCACGGCGCCGTGGCTGGTGACCAGCGCTGAACCACCGTGTGCGATATGCGCTTCCAGCATGCCGTTGACCAGCTCGATGCCGATGCGATCGAGGTTGGCGTAGGGTTCGTCGAGCAACCATAGTGCGGCGGGAATCAGCAGCAACCGCGCCAGCGCCACGCGTTTTTTCTGGCCAGCGGAAAGCTTGCGTACCGGGTCGTCTTCGTAACCGGCGAGACCGACATGGGCAAGTGCTTTATCGATATGGCTGTGTTCGCGATGGCCATGCAATCCGATAGCAAAGCGCAGATTTTCACGCGGATTGAGTTCGGCTTTCAGTCCTAACTGGTGACCAAGGAACACGATTTCGCCGCTGCAGCGGTCCCAGGTGAGCGGCTCGCCACGCCAGAACAGCTCACCTTCTTCCGGACGCAGCAAGCCGGTGAGGATGCGCATCAAGGTGGTCTTGCCGCTGCCGTTGTCGCCCTCGATGAGGGTGAGTTCACCCGCATCGAGCGTGAAATCCAGTGGGCCGAAGACGGGTTCGTCCTGGCGGTGAAAGGCCAGGGAGCAGGCTTCGAGTAGTGGTTTGGTTGATGAGCTGGAGGTCATTCCAGGAGGACTTAGCCTGCTTGTCCATGCGGTGGCCTGTCACTGCCAAGGCGCAAGCGCGCATAGCCGTTGCCCAGCCCATGCACGTAGGCGTTTTGCTGAAATTGTTGTGCCAGTTCGTCGATATCGGCCAGGTTGGGACCGACCACGAACAGGCTGGTCTCGCGCCAGGCATCGCCCACGCCAAGGCCTGGACGAATACAGATCGTGCGGGGCAGTTTGCGTAAGGCGGTGAGCAAGGCTTGCTGCGCCACACGATTCTGGGCGCGCGGTTGCGCCTGCGAGTCGGGATTCCACGCGGTAATGAAAGCCCAGCATCGATCCTCGATGAGTGGGTGCAGGGAAACTGGCAGCGCGGCATCGACCTGGATGGAAACCCAGCCGCCTTGGGCCAGGCGTACCCGATAGTCGGTGCTGCGATAGACGTCGATCAGTGAATTATCCATGGCGTAATGGGGGTAGCGGGGGCAGCGTGGCCTCCAGCGTGCTAATGGCGGCATTGAGTTGCACGTCGTTGGCGCTGATCGATCCACGCAGCAATTGTTCGAGAAGTTGGTCCTGCGCGCGGCCGCGTTCGTACGCATAGGCGTAGGGCAGGTGCGTAAAGGTGACCATGCGGTAGCGCGCCATGAAATGTTTCGGCGCGCGCTCGGCGAGTCGCGCACCCAGTTCACGCTTGGCGAGATAGTGCGGATCGGCCACCGAATCGCGCATCTCGATGTAGTTCTCCAGCGCCATCGCGGCGATGGCATTGGCATTAGGCTGGCGGATGCGCTGGAACTCGGCGAACGCGTCGCCGGTATCGTGCCCGGATTCGGCCAGCAGGTCAGCCAGCACCACGGTGTCTTCAAAGCCGCAATTCATGCCCTGACCATGGAACGGCACGATGGCATGCGCCGCATCGCCGATCAACAGTGAGCGGTTGTCGATATGCCAGCGGTCGAGATACAGCGTGGAGAGGGTGCCGACCGGATGGTTGTCGTAATCCTCGGCAAAGTCAGGGATCAGTGGTAGCAGGTCAGGGAAATTCTGGCGGAAGAAGGCTGCGGCCGCAGCGGAATCCGACAAGGTATCGAAGCTCGGATGCGGGCCATGCGCAGGCAGGAACAAGGTAACGGTGAAGCTACCCTCGGTATTGGGCAGCGCAATGCACATATAACCGCCGCGTGGCCAGATGTGCAGTGCATGCGGCTCAATCGCGAAGCGCTCGGCGCCCGTTGCGGGTGGGATTTCCAGTTCCTTGTAGCCGTGGCCAAGCGGTTCGACCCGGATGCCTAGCGGCAGGTAATCATTCATCGCATGGCGCAGGGTGGAGCCCGCACCATCGGCACCCACCAGTACGGGAGTGTCATGCGGGTGCAGGCGGTTGTTTTCATCCGCTAGTACGATGCGCCGCGCGTCAAAGTCGGCACTCACCAGCGACTGGCCGAAATGCAGTTTTACGCCAGCCGCTTCCGCGGCATCCAGCAGCAACATGTTCAGCCCGCCGCGGGATACCGACCAGATCACTTCGCTGTCGTCGACGCCGTAGCGCTGCAGGCCGGAGCTGCCTTCGAGCGGGTGCACCATGCGGCCGCGCATCATCACCGCACGTTGCAGCACATCGTCGGAAAGCCCCGCGCGGCGAAGTGCCTGCAGGCCACGCTCGGCAAGGGCCAGATTGATCGAGCGACCCGCAGTGAAGCCGACCTGGCGTGGATCGGGGCGCTTTTCGAAAACCTCCACCTCAAGGCCACGCTTGGCCAGCAGTTGGGCGAGCAGGGCGCCGACCAAACCGCCGCCGATCAGGGTGATAACTTGCCGAGTCATGCCGCGCACCGTGGGAGGAAGCCCGTCACTGTTCCGCAACTAGCGGTTTACTGCAAGTACGTTAAGCTTGCCTGAAACGTTCAGAAGCTCATGAAATACCCGCCATTTACCGGCAGGTTGGCGCCGGTGATATAGCTGGCGTCGTCAGCCGTGAGAAAGACCACGGCGCGGGCAATATCCGAGGGGGTGCCCAGCCGGCCTACTGGGATGTCGGAGATGATCTGCTGGCGGATGTCGTGGGGTACGGCAGCCACCATCGGCATGTCGCAATAGCCCGGCGAAACCGTGTTGACGGTGACGCCCTTGCGCGCGGTTTCGCGGGCCAGAGCCATGCTGAAACCATGCACGCCAGCCTTGGCAGCGGAGTAATGGGTCTGACCGAACTGGCCAGTTTGCCCATTCACCGAACTGAGGTTGACGATGCGGCCAAAGTTGCGCGACGTCATACCCTCGACCACGTGCCGGCACATGTTGAACACACCGTCCAGGTTGACGCGCATCAGGTCGTGCCACTGCTGCGGATCCATCTTGCGCAAGCTGGTATCGCGGGTGATGCCAGCAACATTCACCAGGATGTCGGCATGGCCGATGTGGCGTTCGATGTGTTCGATTAGGCCCCCGCAGGCTTTGAAGTCGCTGACGTCGCAGGGTTCGAAGCGGATGGCGCCGCGGTAAGTGGAAACCTGCTCGCGAAAGGCTTCGATACGTTCGCCACGCGTGGCGAGGTCAACCGCAATAACTTGCCGTCCGGCATCAGCCAGGCGCATGCAAATTTCGGTACCGATGCCACCGATACCGCCAGTGACAACGGCGATGCGCGATGCGGACGTTGACGAAGTCATCACGTATGACTCTCCAGAGCATGCCGCGCGGCAGCACGTGTTGTGCTGCAACGGTGGCGTGACCGCGAAGGCAGGCTTGCCCGGGATCAGGCTTTTTTGGTGGTGGTGCCGGGGCGGCCAGACTGACCCGGCTGGCCGGCGCTCGGCGTTGCCTGCGAGGCGGCGTCCAGAAAGCCGCTCTGCATCGACTTCCAGGCATCCAGATTACGCTGCGTCAGATCGTTCAACAGCGACCAGGGGGTTTGTCCCATCAGGCTGTTGAGCTGGGTCCGGAACTGTTGCTGCTGGTCCAGAAAGACCTGCAGGCTGCGCTCCAGATACGGACCCATGAACCCTTGCAGGGAGTCACCGTAGAAACGGATGATCTGGCTCAGCAGTTGGGGCGACAACATCGGTTGCCCCTTCTCCTCGTGCTCAGAGATGATCTGCAGCAATACGGAGCGGGTCAGGTCCTCGCCCGACTTAGCGTCGCGGACCTCGAAGTGTTCGTTATCCAGAACCAACTGACGGACTTCCTCCAGCGTGATGTAGCTGGAAATCTCCGTATCGTAGAGCCGGCGGTTCGGGTACTTCTTGATGATGCGAGTTGTTTGTGCCATGCGGCACAAACTAGCAGAAGGTATTGCGCCGCACCAGTCTGCGTTCAGCTTTTATGCTGCACTGAAGGGTGCAGCATTAGGCCAGGGCCGCTCAATGCCCCATGCCTCCGCCAGCACTGCCGAAGGGTGGTCGGGAGAACCACAGCACGGGCAGCAGCAGCACGAACAGGATGGCGCAGCCGTAGAACACATCGTTGACGGCCAGCGTATACCCCTCCCGATCCACGATCTGGTTGATATAGCCGAGCTGCTGGGTGGCACTTAGGCCCAGGTGCGACAGTTTGTGCAGGAAGTCGCCGGGGGCGGGAGTGCTGTTGTTTACGTATTCGGTCAGCGAGGCGTGATGATAGATACCTCGGTGCTGCCAGAGGGTCACCATCACGGCGGTCGAGACGCTGGAGCCGAGGGTGCGGAAGAAGTTGGAAAGCCCTGATGCACTGGCGATTTCGTGCGCCTGTAGCCCGGACAGGTAGATCTGGTTCAGCGGAATGAAGAAACAGGGAATAGCCAACCCCATCACGAAGCGCGGCACGATCAGGGCGGCGAAAGACGCGGCGCTGTCGAAAGTCGAAAACCAGTATGAGGTGCCCGCAAAGATTAGGAACGCCATAGTCACCAGGATGCGCAGGTCGATCTTGTGCATGTTGCGGCCGACGATCGGCGACAGCACGAAAGCCAGCACGCCACCCGGCGCGGCGGCCAGACCGGCCCAGGTGGCGGTGTAGTTGAGCGTGGTCTGCAACCACAATGGGTACACCACGTTGATGCCGAAGAAGGCGAACATGCCTAGCGACAGGCTGATCACGCCAACGGTGAAGTTGCGCTTCTTGAATAGCGACAGGTCGATCACTGGATGTTTGGCATGGATTTCCCATACCACTAGAAACGTCAGGCACACCAGCGCGATCAAGCCCAGCGACAGGATCAGCGTGGAGTTGAACCAGTCGTGATCGTTGCCGTTGTCCAGCATGAATTGCAGGCAGCCCACACCGACGATCAGCAACACCAGCCCGACCGTATCGATCGGCGTTTTGACTGTCTTGGTTTCGCGCTTATGCAGCAGGCTCCAGGTAATGACGGCGGCGAGCACGCCCACCGGTGCGTTGATATAGAAGATCCACGGCCAGGAGAAATTGTCGGTGATCCAGCCGCCCAGGATCGGGCCGAAGATCGGCGCGATCACCACCGTCATGGACCACATGGCGAGCGCGATGCCGGTGCGTTCCTTCGGGTAGCTGGAGAGCAGCAAGGTCAGCGATAGCGCCACCATCGGACCCGAGCCTGCACCTTGCATCAGGCGGGCGAACACCAGCATCGGCATGGTGGTGGCCATGCCGCAAAGCATCGAGAACAGCACGAACAACAGTACCGAGGTGACGAAGGTACGCACCTCGCCGAAGCGTCGTGCGATCCAGCCGGTCAGCGGCTGCATGACCGCGCTGGCGAGCGAGTAGGAACTAATTGTCCACGTGCCTTCGTTGGGGCTCACCGCAAGGCTGCCGGCGATATGTGGCACGGCGACGTTGACGATGGTCATGTCCAGCACTTCCATGAAGGTGCTGAACGCGACGGCGACAGTTAGCAGCACCAGTGGTGTGCCGTGCAAGGGCTTTCGTGGTGCTGCGTTATCGGGAGTAACGGCCATGATGGGCTCGCCGGGCAGGTATCAGTGAGAAGCGCCGAGATTGGCGCTGATGATCTTTTCAGCTTCTGCGTCGGCTTGCGCGGCAACCTGGTCATACACGGACGTTTCCGCTGCCGGCTGCTGCGCAGCCGCAGCCAGCGCAGGACCTTGATCGTTGCTGATATCCACCGTGACATCCGTGGACAGACCCACGCGTAGCGGGTGCTTGTCGAGTTCGTCGTTATCCAGCGCAATGCGCACCGGCACGCGCTGCACCACCTTGATCCAGTTACCAGTGGCGTTCTGCGCCGGCAATAGGGAGAACACGCTGCCCGTGCCCGCCCCCAGGCCGATCACCTTGCCGTGGAATTCCGTGCCGCCGCTGTAGATATCGGTAGTGATCTTCACCGGTTGTCCGATGCGGATATGGCGTAGTTGGTTTTCCTTGAAGTTCGCATCGATCCACAGATTGTGCAGCGGCACGATGGTCATCAACTGCTGGCCGGGTGTAATGCTGGCGCCTAGTTGTACGCTGCGCTGGGCGACATAGCCGCTGACCGGCGCGACGATGGTGTTGCGCTGCGCCGCGATCCAGGCTGCGCGGAAGTTGGCGCGTGCCTGTTGCACGGTTGGATTGTCGGCGATATCGACGCCTTCGACCGAAGCGCGCGATGCATTCGCCTGCGCCTTGGCGGTATCCAATGCCGCTTGTGCCTGCGCTACCGCGTCGCGTATGTGCTGTACGACTTCAGGCGATTCGGCCTGGGCGGCAACCAGGGGCAGATGGCGTTTCAGGTCGGCCTGTGCTTTGCGCAAATCCACTTCACGCGCGGCGACGGTGGCATCCGCGCTGCTGACCGTATCGGTCTGCTCGCGTACTTGACGCACAGCCTGGGCTAGCGCGCTGCTGGTTTGGCGCAGGCGTACATCGGCATCGGTGCCATCCAGTTTCACCAGCACCTGCCCGGCTTCCACATGCTGCGTGTCGTCGGTGAGGATGCCCACGACCGTGCCGGACACCTGCGAGGACAACGCAACCTGATTACCGCCGACATACGCGTTATCGGTGCTTTCGCGCTTGGAGAGTACGAAGAACCAGAGCAGGAACCAGCCTAGCGCGGCAAGCACGAACACGGCGGCGACCATGAACAGGGCACGACTGCGCTTGGCGGGATCCTTCGCGGCAAGGCCGCTGTCGTTGGCATCCTTGGAGATATCAGAGGCGCTCATGGTTGGGGGCTCCGGCGAGATTCGAAGTGGATGCGGTAGAAGAGGTGGCAGCGGGGACTGCCCGGTTGTCGCTAGTAGTAGGTTCGATATCCGAGTGATAGCCGCCGCCCAGCGCCTTGATCAGTGCAAGGTCGGTGCTGAGTGCTTGCGCATGCAGGCTGACGGCTTGGTCGCGTTGCTGCAGCCACTGCGCTTCTGCAGCCAGGCTCTCACGGGCATCTTGCGTGCCGTGTGCCTGGCGGGCTTGTGCTGTCGCAAGCAGTGCCTGGTTGGCTTTTACCTGCGCCTCCTGCTTGGAGCGGCGCGCTGCGATCTGTTGTGCGATGACGGCTTGGGTGGCGACATCGCGTGCTGCATCGGTCACGGTGACATTGTATTGCGCGATGGATGCATCAAGTTGTGCGCGGCTGGCACCATAGTTCGCTTTCAGCCGCCCACCTTCGAAGATCGGCAGGTGCACCGCAGGCGTGATACCAAACACGCGACTTCCGGCAGTGAACAAATTGCCAAGATCGCCGGTGGTACCTTTGAGCAGGCCGGGAATGTTGGGTGAGCCCTGGTTGGTACTGGATAGTCCCGCCATCGCATTGATGCTGACGTCGGGGAAGTATTCGGCACGTGCCACATCAGTCTGTTTCAGGGCCGCTTCCACCTGCCAGCGGCTGGCGGCGATATCCGGGCGGCGGGCGATCAGGTCCAGACGCACATCATCCGGGAGCGCACCTTCGATTCTTGGCAGGGTGTGCGGCTCGAGCGCCGGCAAATCGGCCGGCGAAACGTTGGCCAGTGCGGCCAATACCACTTTGCGCAGTTCGATCGAACCTTCCAGTGTTACCTGTGACTGCTGCATGGCGGCGAGCTGCGAGCGCGCTTGTTGCACGGTGTCGGGAAGATCCACGCCTTGTTTCACGCGCAACTGGGCGATCTGCAGCAGGCGCTGCTGTACGGCTACCGATTGCTTTGCCAGTGTGAGTCGGCTCTCGTCGGCAAGCCAGCCAAAGTAGGTGTCGGCAACGGCATTCTGCAGCGTTAGCGCTGCAGCACTGCGTTGCGCCTGGGCAGCGTGGGCCTGGTCCAGTGCGGCCTCGATGGATTTTCGCTTCTTGCCCCACCAGTCGAAATCGTATTCGAGCTGCACACCAAGATCAGCCTGGTTGTACCAATCGAAGCCGAGCAGGGAGGGCGGGAACAGGCCGTGATCGCTCATACGCTGCCGCGTGAGCTGTGCATTGCCATGGATACTCAGGCCGGCTTGCGCGGCAGCGACGCGCACCGACTGTTCGGCGGTGAGCACGCGTGCGTGGGCTTGAGCGAGATCCGGCGACTGTTTCATCGCCAGTCCGATCAGCGCATCAAGTTGCGGATCGTTGTAGACACGCCACCATTCGTTGGCTGGCCAGTCCGCACGGGTAGGTACTTGCAAGCCCGCCAACGGCACATCATCGTGCAGTACGGGATGCTGGACTTTGGCGGGTATGACACATCCAGCCAGGCCGACCGTCAACAGCGCAACCCACGTCAGCGGACGAAGGCGCATGAGGGCAGGGGAAGAAACAACAGCATTCATGGCGGATCACCCGCTTCGTGTTCGAGTTGACTGATGTTGGTGGCGAGCTTGCGCAGCAAACGGCTGAGATGGCGTCGATCGGTTTGCGTAAAGCCGTCGAAGATGAGCAACAGGCGCGGAAGCATGCCTGGCAGCATTTTTTGTACGAAGTGTCGTCCGGCTGCAGTGATCTGCATGACCACCTGTCGACGATCCGTGGCGCTGGAACCACGCGTGATTAGGCCGCGCTTGACCAAGGCGTTGGCAATGCGCGTCATATTGGTGGCGCCCTGCGAAGTAAATTCGCAGAGTTCACCGGGTGTGGAAGTGCCGTCGGGTTGTGAAAACAACATCACTAGCGTGCGGAACTCACTGTCGTTGAGCTTGTAGGGACGGAGCTTGTACTCGAACTCAGCCTGTATGCGTTCAGCCAGTAACAGTAGCAGGCGGCAGAGCTTGGCATCTTTGGACAGCTCCGGTAACGCCCTTCGGATGCCAGCAAAGCCTTCATCCAGCCGATTGATATGGTCGATCAGGGACATTTCACTGGTGCATATTTCACTGGTGAACTAAATGATGCGCCCGAATACTCGGCGCTTGCAAGTGCCGATGATCTGTAATCATTAGTGTGGTGTCTCACAAGTAACGTGAAGAAATTCCGAGTGGATGTCGCCGCGATCCTGCGTTGCTCGTCGTCGCCATAGTGTCCACGATGACTCCTCCTCGCGCCTTGTCTCGCGGCGACATCCACTCGGAATTTCTTCACGTTACTTGTGAGACACCACACTAGACTAGGCGAATGGCTTACGCGTGACTGACTTCGACGGAAATGCCGAACAGGCGCATGGTGTTGTTGGTGGTGGTGGCAGCCAGTGCTTCGGGATCCTGGTTGCGCAATTCGGCGATGCAGTAGAGCACGTCAGTGAGGTAGGAAGGTTCGTTGCGCTCGCCGCGATGCATGATGCCCGGTTGATCCGGTGCGTCGCTTTCCAGCAGCAGGTATTCGATGGGCATGCTGGCTACGATCTGGCGCAGGCGTTGTGCGCGTTCGTAAGTGATGGGGCCGCCGATGCCGAGATGGAAGCCAATCTTCCACAACTGTTCGGCTTGTTCCAGGCTGCCGGAAAAACTATGTACCACGCCGCGAAGGCCGCCGGTCCGCCGTAAGGTGGTTGTGACTTCCTCAAGTGCGGCGCGCGCATGCAGGATGACGGGCAGATCGAACTCGCGGGCCAGCGCAAGTTGTTGCCGCAAGAGTTCGCGCTGCCCCTGTGCATCATGAGCTTCCTGATAGAAGTCCAGGCCGATCTCGCCGACGGCAACAGGGTGGCGTGTTCCCAACCAATGTGATAGCTCGGCAACGTCCCCCGGCTGGTGTTGGTGCATGAACATGGGGTGCATGCCATAGGCTGGGAACAGTCCGCTGCCCGGGGTGCACAGTGCGTGGATGCGTGGCCAACTCGCGGCACGGGTGCTGGGGATGACCTGCACGGTCACCCCCGCCGAGCATGCGCGTTTGATAGCAGCGTCGCGATCGGTGTCGAAGCGGGCATCGTCCAAGTGGACATGGCTGTCGGCAAGTCTTGGCATGGTTTGTGACCATTTGTTATTCCATTTTCAGTACTTGGCGCCGTATATCCAGGTTGACCTGCGAAGTGGTTGACAGTTTTGCCTTTCGGTCCAGGCCTATTCAGCATTCCGGCGCTTCAATGTTCAGCGCAAGATATCGCGGGGGCGCAGCGAGTGCTGTGGTTGTTCTTTAAGTACGCTTTAAGTACGGGAGATACAGGAATGAGTAAGTGAATGATCAATGCATGGTGGGGGCTGACGGTATTGTTGGCGCTTGGCTTGACGGCTTGCAACCGGCAGGCGGGCGCGGATGCGAACAGTGCGGCGACTGCGACCAGTACCTCGGGAGCAACCCAGGTCGTGACAACACCGCCAGGTCAGCAGCCTCCTCAGGAGCAGCCGATGTCGCCACCACAACAGGGGCATGACAACGAGCAGTATGCCCAGGTGGTCAACGTGATCCCGGTACGTCAGGACGTCAGCAATCCGCAAAAGGTTTGCCATGACGAGGTCATCAACCGCACCGTGCCGCCGAAGGACCAGCACCAGATTGCCGGCATGGCGATCGGTGCGGTGGCGGGCGGCCTGCTCGGCCACATGATCGGTGGCGGCAAGGGTAACGCCTTGGCAACAGCGGCCGGCGCCATCGGCGGCGGTTATGCCGGCAAGAAGATCGAGGAAAGTCATCAGCAGGCAAACGTTCAATCCGAAGTGGTTCGCCGTTGCAGTACTGTTGCGAATGCCCGCAGTAAGATCGTTGCGTATGATGTGACGTACGTTTACAACGGAGTGACGCGTACCACCCGCATGGATCATGATCCCGGTGATCGGGTGAGGGTGGAACAGAGCGTCAGCGTCGTCTCCGATGTCCATTGATAGATTCACCGAGGAGGTCGTCGTGAAAATGAAATCAATTAAGTTTGGTATGGCGGCGGCATTGTTCGTGGGCATGGTAGCGCTCAGCGGGTGTCAGACCCAGCCGGCCTACCAGGGCCAGACGACCTATGGGTACCGCGGCTGCCAGAGCTGCGGTGTGGTGCAGCAAGTGCAGCAGGTTTATATCCAGCAGCAGGGAACCAACAATAGCGGGATTGGCACCGTGATTGGCGCAGTGGCCGGCGGCCTGCTGGGCAGCACTATTGGTCATGGTCGTGGCAATACCGCTGCCATCGTCGGCGGTGCGGTAGTCGGTGGCGTGGTGGGTAACCAAGTGGGGGCGCAGAACAGTCAGCCTGGCGGCACCATGCCGGCATGGCAGATTGTGGTTCGTCTCGACAACGGTCAGTACGCGACGGTTACGCAAGTTCCCAATCCGGGCGTGCGCCCTGGCGACTATGTCGTGATTAGCAATAATCAGGTGTATCCACGCTGATCCATGCTTCTTCAAGATGGACGTTTGGACGTCCATTTGATGTCTGTGATAGAAATGAAAAGGCCCTCTTTCGAGGGCCTTTTCGGGCTTGTGGTTTATGTGGGTCAGTTGACCGAATAGAACTTGTGATCACCGATCGTCACGGCGTTGCGGTTGCGCGACCAGGTGGGTGCAATCGTGGTGGTGGCGAAGTGATCCGCGCGCGGCACGAAGAGACGGCGCTCGTCCACGGGAAGATCCCAGTTGGTGATCGACTTGCCTGCGATATCCCACGCCTTCTGGAAGGCGGTGAGGTTGTCGATATCCTGAGTGCGAGGCGTTGTGGAGAGTGCAAACTGATGCGGTGATTTCACCACATCACATACCGTATCACCCCATTGACCGCGTTCGCGGCGACGCATGGCAACTTCTGCCACGGCCATCTGACCGACCGTTGACTGGCTGCGTGCTTCCAGATAGACGGTGGTTGCCAGACAAGTCTGGTCTGCGAGCGGTTGGGGCAATACGGACATCAGCCACAACAACATGGAAAGTTTCATAAATAAATACCTGCCTCCACCTTGCAGCACATCGCGGCACCACATGCATGCCTTGATGCTGTTGCGGTGGACGGGCGGGCAGACCGTTCCACCTGGATTTATCGCTAGCGCCGAAATTTGTGGCGTTAGCAGCTAGCCACGACAACGTGGCGGAATCGATCGACATGTCCGATGTCGATCGTCATGGTTTTGACAAATGATGCTGCGGGCTTGAAGCCTCTTTGTACAGCTCGTTCGCGCATCCGGCGAAATGTCCACCGGCATGACTTTGCCGGGTCGCGCTGATCCGGACCCCTCCGGTTCGTCGCGTATGTCGGCATCCTGTGGGTTGGTGGACGCCGAAAAAGTGTTGCCGGAATCTAGTAGGCCTTTTCTGTTTTTGCAAGCGTCTCATTCACCTGATTCACACTTTGCTCACATTGCGAGCGTGCCTCCAATGATGTATGCATCAGTCTGACCATGCCTCCAATGACTGAATCACAACGTCATCATCACTAGTGTTTTCCGCATCTTGCGTGAGTTTTTTGGCTGTCTCATCCGTCATGACAGCAAGGGCTTCGATGACGTTCTGGTGTGAGATCACAGTGAGCAATCGCACGAATTCACGGCCATCGCGACGCAGTTCAGCACCTTCCGCAACCTCTTTGGAGAGTTGGACGCGATGCAGGTGGCGTTTGTTGCCGCCGCGATAATGCAGTCGCGCAACCATTTCCTGACCGGGATAACAACCTTTGTCAAGTGCAACGGCGCCGAGTCGATGCAGGGACAAAGAAGGCGGAAGCAGCTCATTCAATACAGTAACGGGAAGCCACGGCCAGCCAGCGCGCAGTTGTGCACATTGCCATGCATCATCATCCGCAACATCGCTACCGAGTTGCAAAGAATGAGAGCCGCAACCTAATCGAATAACGTCATCTTCTACATCAACAATGTGTGTGGGAAGTGCGTCGCCGGTGGCTAGTTTTTTTCCTTCGAGCACACTCAATGTGACGCGCGAGCGAAATACGAAGCGGCGTAATGCTTCAACGAAATTCACTGCGTCGCCACCTCGCAAAATCATCAATAGTTGCTCCTCACCCAGTCGTGCGAGATGAAACAGATGGCGCACGCGTCCTTGTGTATCCAGCCAGCTACTGAATTGCCATTGGCCGTTGGGCAAGGCTGCAACCTGGCTGGTGAATTGACCTTGGGCGAAGGCGGTGGCGTCAGCGCCATCAAGGAGAATGGCTTGGGCGAGATGGGATGTCGGCATGTGCGTCGTGATGGGGGCGATAAGCGTATGGTGCAAGGCCGCAGGCAAACGCTTGCAACGCTTGGGGCTCTACGTCAAAGGGTTGTGCCGCTATGCCGCAAGTATTACGCTTTTAACGATAACTATGCCCGACACATCCTCCAAACCCGCAACCAGTCCTGAACCCGCGAAGACGGAGCGCGCTGTCACGCCTGCTTCGCCCAAGCAGGAACAGGAACAGGAACAGGACGGGCGACCAGTACCGGATCCCACGCGCTACGGCGACTGGGAAAAGAACGGGCGCTGCATCGATTTCTGATCAGGCGCGATCTCGCGTCGAATATGAAACGATGAAGCAGGGGCAGACGTGGGCATTAGCGATTCCACCCAGGATAGCCGCCATGGCAGATACGCAACGACCGCTTTCACCCCACCTGCAGATATATAAGTGGCAAGTGCAGATGGTGACTTCCATCCTGCATCGCGCCACCGGCATGGCTATGGCTGTGGGCATACTGATGATCATCTGGGGTGTCCTCTCGCTGGCCGCCGGCGAAGACGCTTTCAATCAGTTCAAGATCTGCATGAGCAGCTCGTTGGGCATCGTCTTGCTGATCGGCTGGAGCTGGGCGTTTTTCTACCACCTGTGCAACGGCATCCGTCACCTGATCCAGGACACGGGCGTCGGTTATGCCATTCCGCAATTCGTGCGCTCCAGTTGGATGTCGGTGATCGGTAGCATCGTGCTGACCCTGCTTGTGTGGGCTTATGTACTGATCGCCGGAGGTGCCACATGAGCACGAATGCAAAAGATTTTCGCAACCCGCTCAAGCGTGCTCGCGGACTGGGTTCCTCCCAGTCTGGCGTGGGGCATTGGTGGACGCAGCGCGTGACCGCCGCCGGTCTGATCATTCTCGGGTTGTGGTTGGTGGTGCTGGTGTTGGGCCTGCTGCATTCGGACTATGCAACGGCCCGGGCCGCAGTCGCCAAGCCCTGGAATGCCGTGCTACTGATTGCTTTCCTGATCACTGCTTTCTGGCATGCCGTGCTTGGCCTGCAAGTGGTGATCGAAGATTACGTACACACCCGCTGGAAGGAAATCGTCTTGCTGGTGGCGATTAAGTTCCTCGCGGTGCTGAGCATGCTGGCTGGCACGTTGGCGGTGCTGCGTATCGCATTGGGAGCCTGAGGTCGATGGAAGCCTACAAGATTCAGCAGCACAAATATGACGTGATCGTGGTCGGCGCCGGTGGCGCGGGTCTGCGCGCCACCTTCGGCCTGGCCGAAAAGGGCCTCAAGGCCGCGTGTATCACCAAGGTGTTCCCGACCCGCTCGCATACCGTGGCGGCGCAGGGTGGCATTGCCGCCGCGCTCGGCAACATGGGCGAGGACGATTGGCGTTTCCACTTCTACGACACCATCAAGGGTTCGGACTGGTTGGGTGACCAGGACGCCATCGAATATATGTGCCGCGAGGCCATTCCTTCGATCCTCGAACTGGAACACTACGGCGTGCCGTTCTCGCGTACCGATGACGGCCGCATCTACCAGCGCCCGTTCGGCGGCATGACCACGCATTACGGCAAGGGCACCGCGCAGCGTACCTGCGCCGCCGCCGACCGTACCGGCCACGCGATCCTGCACACGCTGTACCAGCAGGCGCTGGCGCATGACGCTACTTTCTTTATCGAATACTTCGCCATCGATTTGATCTTCGATGATGATGGCGTGTGCCGTGGCGTACTTGCGCTCGACATGAACGAGGGCACGCTGCATCTGTTTCGCGGTCAGGCGGTGGTGCTGGCGACGGGCGGTTACGGCCGTACGTACTTCAGCGCAACCTCCGCACACACCTGTACGGGTGACGGTGGTGGCATGGTGCTACGTTCCGGTCTTGCCTTGCAGGACATGGAGTTCGTGCAGTTCCATCCCACTGGCATTTATGGCGCGGGTTGCCTGATCACCGAAGGTGTGCGCGGCGAAGGTGGTTATCTCACCAATTCCAAGGGCGAACGTTTCATGGAGCGCTATGCGCCGAGCGCTAAGGATCTCGCATCGCGCGATGTGGTCAGCCGCGCCATGACGGTTGAGATTCGCGAAGGCCGCGGCGTGGGCGAACACAAGGATCATGTACATCTGAACCTGATGCATTTGGGTCCAGAAGTGATTCACGAGCGTCTGCCAGGTATTGCCGAATCGGCACGCATCTTTGCCGGCGTGGACGTCACCAAGGAACCGATCCCGGTACTGCCGACCGTGCACTACAACATGGGCGGCATTCCCACCAACTATCACGGCGAAGTCGTGCAGAAGAAGGGCGACGACGTGGATTCGGTCGTACCCGGTCTGTTCGCCATTGGCGAAGCGGCTTGCGTGTCCGTGCATGGCGCCAATCGCCTTGGTTCCAATTCGCTGCTCGACCTGGTGGTGTTCGGTCGCGCGGTGTCGCATCGCTGCGCTGAAATCATCAAGCCGGGTCTGGCGCATAAGGATCTGCCGGCCAGCGCGTTGGACAAGGCGCTTGGCCGTTTCGACGCCTTGCGTCACGCGAATGGCGGCACGCCAACGGCGAAGATCCGCCAGGACATGCAGCGCACCATGCAGGAAGATGCGGCCGTGTTCCGTACCGGCGAAACGCTGAAGGCGGGTTCGAAGAAGATCTCCGATGTTTATGACTCCTTCAAGGACGTGCACGTGAGCGACCGTTCGATGGTGTGGAACTCCGACCTCATCGAAACGCTGGAGCTGTCCAACCTGCTGGGCCAGGCCGTCGCCACTATGCATTCGGCTGAGCAGCGCCCGGAAAGTCGCGGTGCACATGCTCGCGAGGACTTCCCCGATCGTGACGATCACAACTGGATGAAACACACGTTGGTGAAGGTCGACGAAAACGGCAAGACCAGCTTCGACTTCCGCCCGGTGCACATGTACACCTTGACCCCCGAGGTCGAGGTAGTGCCGCCGAAGAAGCGCGTTTATTAAAGAGCCTGAATATAGGCTCGGCGTGGCCCGCGCCGGGACTGTTTGCCTGTCGGGCAAGGAGGAGCGAAGGCGTGTATGTCGATACACAACTGAGTGAGGACGCAGTCCGGCGGGCAAACAGCCCCGGCCCGAAGGGTTGCCGCGATGCGTCCACCATGCGGCAGCGCGCGGCTTGGCTTGCCAGCCAGGCAAGCGCTGCGCCGCGCATTACCACCTGGCGGACGCATCGCGGCAACGCGGGCTACGCCGAGACCATATTCAGGCTCTGACCTGACTGGAGAGGCAATCGTGGCCGAGTTCACGCTACCCAAGAATTCCAAGATCCAGCCGGGCAAGCACTATCCGGCGAAAGACGCGAAGAAACCGCGTACGTTCCGCATTTACCGCTGGTCGCCGGACGACGGCCAGAACCCGCGCATCGACATCTATGAAGTCGACCTGGCCGCCTGCGGCCCGATGGTTTTGGACGCGCTGTTGAAGATCAAGAACGAGATCGACCCCACGCTCACCCTGCGCCGCTCGTGCCGTGAAGGCATCTGTGGCTCGTGCGCGATGAACATCGACGGCACCAACACGCTGGCCTGCACCAAGGCCATCGATGAGTGCCCGTCAGGCGATGTGAAGATCTATCCGCTGCCGCATATGCCGGTGGTGAAAGATCTCGTGCCGGATCTCACCCACTTCTACGCCCAGTTCGCGTCGATCAAGCCGTGGCTGCGCACGCAGAGTGCGGCGCCGGACCGCGAACGTCTGCAGTCGCCGGAAGACCGCAAGAAGCTCGATGGCCTGTATGAGTGCATCCTGTGCGCGTGCTGCTCAACCAGTTGCCCGAGCTACTGGTGGAACGGTGATCGTTATCTCGGCCCGGCGATCCTGCTGCAAGCCTATCGCTGGATTGTCGACTCGCGTGACGAAGACACCGGTGCACGTCTGGATGATCTGGAAGATCCGTTCAAGCTGTACCGATGTCACACTATCATGAATTGCGCCCGCACCTGCCCGAAGGGTTTGAATCCAGCGAAGGCGATTGCGGAGATCAAGAAGTTGATTGTGGAGCGTCGTTCGGCGTAATTGGCTTTTCCCTCTCCCCTCCGGGGAGAGGGCAGGGTGAGGGGCCAATCTTGCGCTGCTGTTGCGTCGAAGTGCGCTTCGACAGAAATCCGGGGCGAGCCCCAGCCCCTCACCTCAATCCTCTCCCCGAAGGGGAGAGGAGGCAAACGAGGCGCTACGCGCGTTTTATTCCTATGGATGCTTCCCGCATCAAACGCCTGCAATGGCGCACCCGCCGTGGCACGCGCGAACTTGACGTCTTGTTCGGTGGCTGGCTGGAAACCTCCTTTTCGACCGCCGCCGAGGCCACGCGCCAGGCGTTCGACGAACTGCTCGACGTGCAGGATCCGGACCTGTGGGATTGGGTCATGAACCATACTCGCCCACCGCGGGCGGACTGGCAAGCGATCATCGATGACATCCGCGCCCGCCATCGGCTTTGAGTACCGGCCCTCACGCTGGGTGCCGCGATTGTTTCTTCTGATGGCGTCGCTGGCTCTGTTGGCGATTATCCTGTTGGGAGCGCCGTGGCTCTTGCGGTGCGCGCTGATCGTGGTCGTTGTCGTTGCCTGTGGGCAGGCCATGCACCGTCTGCGCCTGCCGATTTACGCCGTGGGTTGGGCCAAGGGTGGCTGGACGCTACGTGGCCTGGACGGCGCCGATGATCCGGCGACGCTGCTTTCATCCCGTGCCATGGGGAGCCTGGTTCTGCTTCGTCTGGCCAGCCGGCGCTACGGCAAGCTCACGCTTTGGCTGATGCCCGATAACAGCGATGCGGATATTCGCAGGCGGTTGCGTATGCGGTTGGCCGTGCTGCGAGTCGCTGCGGAAGATGGAGTGGTGCAGGATTAGCGCCCTGTGCATCCCACGGGGCACCTTTGTGGTCGCAAGCAAAGGGAGGGGCTATTGCGCAGGACGAGCCTCGACGGTTGCTGCGTCTCTCCGCTTCGGGCACTCTGCGCCCGCGGCATGGTCCAACGATTTCTCGAATGATCTTACAGTCATCGGTCATCGGACGGCCTGTCACCCGACCCCACAAGCGACCCTTACATGTTCCGACCGCTCGAGCTTTTCATCGGCCTGCGCTACACGCGAGCCAAACGGCGTAACCAGTTCATCTCTTTCATTTCCATCGTTTCCATCATCTGCATCACGATCAGCGTGATGGCACTGATCACGGTGATGTCGGTGATGAACGGCTTTGACGACCAGTTGCGTTCGCGCATCCTTGGCGCGATCTCCGATGCCACGGTCTCCGGTCTGCCGGGTGAAAGCGTGCAGAACTGGCAATACGCGCTGAAGGTGGTGGAGGCCAATCCGCATGTGAAGGGTGCTGCGCCCTATGTGGAAATTCAGTCCTTCCTGCAAGGGCAGCGATCCAGCGGCGCCATCGTGAGAGGCATCGATACGGCGCTGGAACCGAAGGTTTCGGACATTAATACGCACATGGTCGCCGGGGCGTTCGATTCGCTGAAATCAGGAGATTGGAACATCATCCTGGGTAAGGATCTTGCCATCCAGCTCGGTGTCAACGTTGGCGATCAAGTCACGATGGTCGTGCCGGAGTTGCGTGCCACGCCACTGGGTGCTGTGCCGCGTGTGCGAGGATTCAAGGTCAGCGGCATTTTCGAGGTAGGTATGGAAGAGTTCGATTCCGGACTCGGCCTTATCAACATGGGCAATGCCGAAAAGCTCAAAAGCATCGACGGCCCCACCGGCATTCGTCTGAAACTGGATGACTTCTACAACGCCCGCTCGGTGGTGGGCGAACTGGCCAACACTCTGGGGCGTCAGGTTTACGAATTGACCACCTGGATGGATAGCCACGCCAACTTCTTCTCCGCCATCTCGATGGAGAAGAAGGTGATGTTCATCATCCTCTCGTTGATCATCCTAGTGGCTGTCATCAATCTGATTTCCATGTTGATGATGCTGGTAACCGACAAACAGGCAGACATCGCGATCCTGCGCACGCTGGGTTCCACGCCGCGTAGCATCATGGGCATGTTCATGGTGCAGGGTGTGCTGGTGGGCTTTGTGGGTATCGGCTTTGGCGTGACGCTTGGCTCGTTGCTGTCCTGGCGCCTGCCTGGCATCGTGAAATGGATCGAGCACCTCACCGGTTATACCTTCCTGTCGCCCGACGTTTATTACATCAGTGAAGTGCCCAGCAAACTCGATTGGCATGATGTGACCTGGGTAGCCCTGATCACCTTCGCCTTCTCCCTACTTGCCACGCTGTATCCCGCATGGCGCGCATCGCGTACCCAACCCGCGCAGGCACTGCGCTATGAATAAGACCATGACCCACGAATCTTCGGACATCGTGCTGCGCGCCAGCCATATCGCCAAAACCTATGAGGAAGGCGATCTATACACCAAGGTGCTTAGCGATGTGAGTTTCACCCTCAAGCGTGGCGAAACGCTTTCCATTGTCGGCGCCTCCGGTTCCGGCAAGAGCACGCTGCTGCACATCCTAGGTGGGCTGGATACGCTCACCCGTGGCGAAGTGGAAGTGGACGGCAGGCAGCTTTCCAGGCTTTCCGACGCCGAGCGTGGCCGGGTGCGCAATCGCTCGATGGGTTTTATCTACCAGTTCCATCATCTGCTGCCGGAATTCACCGCGCTGGAAAACGTATGCATGCCGTTGCTGATTCGTGGTACCCAAATGGCTGAAGCGCAGAAGCAGGCCAAGTCGCTGTTGGAACGCGTAGGCCTTGGCCAGCGCCTGGAGCATAAGCCGTCCGAACTTTCCGGCGGCGAGCGCCAACGTTGCGCAGTGGCGCGAGCGCTGGTGACGCGCCCTGTCTGCGTGTTGGGTGATGAACCCACCGGTAACTTGGACGAAGACAACGCCGCGCACGTCTACGAGATGATGTTGGAACTCAATCGGGAGATTGGTACCAGCTTTATCCTAGTGACGCATGACAATCGTTTGGCTGCGCGTATGGATCGTACGCTGGAATTGCATAACGGTGAGTTGCGCGAGAAGGTCGCGAGCTGATCTTGCGATGCGATCCGCGTAGGTTGCCCCCTTCAGACATTCGACCTTTCCTGGATAGTCGTGCGCGAAAACGGGAATAACGGCGAGACAGGACTTTCCCAGGAACTTTAAAGGGCGCTTAAGTTAGTGCCATTGCCCCTAAGCTGAGCTAGACCCCAAAGCAGAGCGTTACCTTGCAGTGGCAGTCGAACGCGCAGTGGTAACCCCCGCAGTGGTAACCCCCCGTGCGAGCACTAATTCGATGTAGGCAACGACTGATTTCGTGTCATCCGTGGGTTAGCGCACGGATGGTCTTGCTACGGTAACCCCCCGTGTGTACCCGTGCTCGCTTTGGTTTTTTCATCAAGGACAGGATGATGATCTCGCGTCGTGTTTCTTCGGGTTCTTCTCGCACATTGCCGCGTCATGCCTTGACCACGGCGGTGCTCGCCGCACTGCTCGGCACCCCGGTTCTGGTTGCCGCGCAAGTCACGCCCGATCCGAATGCCGGCGTACACCGCCCCGGTGTCGATGCGGCGGCCCATGGCACGCCGGTGGTCAACATCGTGGCGCCGTCGGCCGCTGGCGTGTCGCACAACCAATACCAGCAATTCAATGTCGATCAGCCGGGGCTGATTCTCAACAACGCCGCCAACGTGTCGCCGACGCAGTTCGGTGGATACATCACCGGCAATCCAAACTATCCGCCGGGCCGATCGGCCAAGGTGATCGTCAACGAAGTCACCTCGACCCACCCGACCTATCTGCGCGGCTATACGGAAGTGGCCGGTAACGCCGCCGATGTGATCATTGCCAATCCCAACGGCATCCGTGTGTCGGGAGCGGGCTTCATCAACACGCCACGCGCCACGCTGACCACCGGTGTGCCGGTGTTCGGTGGCGATGGTTCCTTGAGTGCCTTTCACACGACGCGCGGCGCCATCAGCATCGATGGCGATGGCTTGAATGCCTCCAACATCGACCGCCTCGATCTGATCGCACGCAACCTGGCCGTGAATGGCAAGGTGTGGGCCAATCACCTCAACGTGGCCACGGGCGCGAATCAGGTGGGCTATGCGGATCTGTCCACCCAGGCGATCGGGGGCGATGGCGTCGCCCCGGTGGTGGGCGTGGATGTGGCCGCGCTGGGCGGCATGTATGCCAACCAGATCATGCTGGTCGCCACCGACGCGGGCATCGGCGTGCGTAACGCGGGTCAATTGGCCACGCAGAGCGGCGATTTCATCATCGACAGCGCCGGTCAATTGCAACTGACCGGCACGACCTCGTCGGCGGGCAACCTCACGATCCACAGCCGCTCACTGGCCAACAGCGGCACGCTGCAGTCCGGCGGTGGGTTGTCCGTGCAAACAGCCGGCGACACGACTAACGCTGGCACGCTCTACAGCGGCGGCAACGTGGGCGTGGTCGCCGGCGCGCTGACCAACCACGGTTCGCTGCAATCGGCGGGCAGCATAGCGCTGCAAAGTGCCGGCGATGTCACCAACACCGGCACGCTCTACAGCGCCGGCGATATCCACCTTACTGCCGCCGGCACGCTCAGCAACAGCAACCTTATCGCGGCGGCCAATAACGCGACCTTGCGTGCGCAGCAAGGGGTTTCCTCCGGCACACTCGGTGCCGGTGTGGCTGGCGACGGCAGCCTGCAAGGCAGCGGTGCGCTCGACGTCGCCACCACGAACCTGCTTGCTGCTAATGGCCGCAACCTCGCCGCTGGCGGCATGACCCTGCAAGGCAGCGCGCTCGACCTGTCCCATGCGCAGACGCAGGTCGGCAGCACGATCGTCTTGATCAGCACCGCGGGCGATATCGATCATCACAACGCCACGCTTGCCACCCATGGTGCGCTGACGGTGCGCAGCGCCGGCACGCTGGACAACACCCGCGGCACGATCCAAGCCGGTTCGCTCGATGCGCAAGCCGCCGTCTGGCGCAATGCTTACGGTTCCGTGCAAACCCGCGGCGCCATGACCGCCCAGATCCAAGGTTTGCTGGACAACACGCACGGCACCTGGATCAGCGCGGCCAACGCTGCGCTGCGCGCTGGCAGCTTCAGCAATAACGATGGCCTGCTGTACGCGGCTAACGATCTGTCGCTCCACAGCAGCGGCTTGCTGCAATCCACCGGCACCCTCTACAGCGGCCAAGCGCTGGACCTGTACGCCGGTCAACTTGACCAACGCGGCACGCTGCGCAGTGACGGCGCACAAACCGTGCAGGTAGCGGGCGATGCCACCCTGGCCGGTACGACCTATGCCGGTGCGGCGTCGCAATGGCAAGTCGGCGGCACGCTCACCCACACCGGCACCCTGGCCGCACTCAACGATCTCACCCTCACCGCCGGCACCTTGGCGAGCCGCGGCACGGTGGCGGCGGGCCTTCAGTCCGATGGCAACCTCAGCGGCAACGCGTCACTGACCCTGCGCACCCAAGGCGCACTCGCCGCCACCGGCACACTCGCCGCCTCCGGGGCGCTCAGCGTGAGCGGCAGTGCCCTCGATCTGCATGGCGCCACCACGCGCGCCGGCGGCGATATCGCACTCACCGCATGGCTGGGTGATATCAACCATGCCGGCGGCGACCTCGCCACCCCGGGTCGTCTAAGCATCCAGGCCGCACACGCCTTGAACAACGCACAAGGTCGCCTCCAAGCCGGTCAGTGGAACTTGCAAGCCGGCAGCCTGACCAACCAAGGCGGCCAACTGCTGCAAACCGGCGACAGCGACACCACACTTGCCGTGACCGGCTTGTTGGACAACGCCAACGGCACCTTTGCCAGCAATGCGAACAACCTCACCATCAGCGCGGGCGTGATCAACAACACAAACGCCGCCATTCAGCACGCCGGCGCCGGCACGCTGGCGATCACCACCGATACGTTGACCAATACACAGGGTCACATCGTCGGCAACGGCAACCTGGTTCTCGACAGCGCCACCACCGTCAACGACGGTGGCACGCTGAGCGTCGCCGGCAACGCCACCCTCACCGGCACCGACTTCAGCAATGCGGGCGGCACCGTGGTGGCCAACGTGCTGCAAGCCAACCTCGGCGGCACGCTCAGCAACCAGGCCGGCCTGCTGCAAGCCAAGCTCGCGCACCTCGCCGCCGATGCGCTGACCAATGGCAACGGCCAGATCAAGGCGTTGGATGGCGATCTGGCCATCACCGTCGCCACCACGCTCAGCAACGATACCGATGGCTTCCTTGGCAGCAACCAGGGGGTGAACCTCCACACCGGCAGCCTGAACAACGCCGGCCAGCTCTACGCCGGCACCGACCTCACGCTCACCGCGCAAGCGGACGCCCTCAATCGCGGTGCGCTGCAAGCCCTGGGGTCCGTCAACGCGACTATCGCCGGCACCCTCGGCAACGACCACGGCCGCCTCGAAGCCGGCGGTGGGGACGGCACGGCATCGTTGACCCTCCACGCCGCATCGATCAGCAATCACGCTGTTCGCCAACCACGACGTGGTCTTCAACCTGGGCGGCACACTGACCAACACCCGCGGCGCCACCTTGCAAGCGGTCAACGCGCTCACCGTCAACGCGGCCAGTCTGGACAACCAGGCCGGCGCCGACATCAACAGCCGCACCACCACCCTCCATGCCGCCACGCAAACTAACCAAGGCCGCCTCGAAGGCGACAACCTGGTGTTGAACGCCAGCCACGTCAGCAACACCGGCACCATCATCGGCAACACCATCACGATCCACGCTGCCAGCCTGACCAACGGCGCCGACCTTGGCACGCAAACCGACAACAACCCCTACCAAACCGGCCTGATCGCCGCCGTCAATGCACTCAATCTCTATATCACCGGCGATCTGCTCAACCGCGACGCCATGCTCTACAGCCTGGGCGACCTCACCCTCGCCGCCGATGCCGCCGGCACGCGCAGTCAATCGGTGACGAACCTTTCCGGCGACATCGAAGCCGGCGGCAACCTCATCGTCAACGCCCAGCAGATCACCAACGAGCGGCGCGTGCTGGAGACGGAAACCTACACGCTCAGCCCCGCCGAACAGCAAGCCAACCGCACCACCCGCACCACCCTCTTCGATTGGACCACCGACCCCGAAGCCACCACCTTCTGCAACGCCTACGCGCAAACCATCGGCATGAATGGCCACGCCGTGCGCTGTGGTCCGCTGGGTTATTACGGCGATGCCGCCTACGACACGCTCACGCAAACCATCCTGTCCATCACCCGCCTCACCGCCGCCAGCGCCGAAAGCCGCCTCTTGGCCGGTGGCAACATCCGCCTCAACGGCTCCGTCCTCAACAGCAACGCCACGATCGCCGCCGGCAACCATCTGATCATCAACGGCCAGGATGGCAACAACGGGGGCGGCAACGTCGGCAGCGACACCGTGCAAAACCTCGCCTTCGTCCCCACCGTGTTGCTCCAGAACGACCTGGTGCGCTCCGTCGATGGCGATTACCGCGGCAAGCGCTGGTACTCCAACCGCGAATCCAACCAACCACCGATGGTCTTTGCCGAGCACGTCACGAGCGCCACCCTGGCGGCGGGCAGCGTGCCTTTTCTGACCCTCGATGCCGGCCCCAGCTTGCGCGCCACGATGAGCGCTGGCAACGCGGTGGACATCCGCGCGCAAGACGTCAGCAACACGCCCGTCGGCGCCGACGGCAAACCGGTCAGCGGCGTGGGTCTGGGACAAAACAGCAGCGGCCCATATCTCAGCGGCCAGGGTGGCGGCGGCGCCGGCAACGTCGTCGGCAACACCCACCCCGGCAACCTGGGCAACCTCGGCCCCGCCCCCGGCGCCCCGTTCGTCGGCACCCCGCAGCAGCCCTATCCGGTGCAACTGCCCCGCAACGGCCTGTACACCCTTCACCCCGGCAACGGCAGCCCGTATCTGGTGGAAACCGATCCACGCTTCGCCACGATGAGCGGCTTCCTCGGCAGCGACTACCTCCTGAACCAGTTGGGCCTGCAAGGTGACCTCACCTTGAAGCGCCTGGGCGATGCCTTCTACGAAACCCAGCTGGTGATGGACCAACTCACCAGCCTTACGGGCCGCCGCTTCCTCGACGGCAACGGCGATGCGTTGGAGCAATACAAAGCCTTGATGGATGCGGGCACGCAGGAAGCCCAGTCATTCAACCTCAGCGTCGGCGTCGCCCTCACCCCCGCCCAGATCGCCAGCCTGACCCAGGACATGGTCTGGCTGGTCAACCAAACGGTGAACGGCGAACAAGTCCTGGTGCCAGTGGTGTATCTGAGCCAGAACACCGCCAGCCACGTGGCCAGCGGCGCGGTCATGCAAGGCAGCACCGTCAGCATCAACGCCAGCAACCAGCTCACCAACACGGGCACCCTGCAAGCCAGCAACGATGCCCGCCTGAAAGCCGGCAATCTGCTCAACGCCGGCACCGTCGCGGCCGGCGGCAACCTGAGCGTGCAAGCCGCGCAAGACCTGCTCAACGCCGGCGCCCTCCAGGGCGGCAACGTCGCGTTGGTGGCCGGCAATAACCTCACCAGCCGCGCCGATAGCAGCACCGTCAGCCTGGGCACCGTCAACCTCAGCGGTCTCTCGCTCAGCGATGCGCAACGCGCCGGTATCGCCACCGGTGGCCAGCTCAGCGCCACCGGCATCCTCACCGCCCAAGCGGGCAACAACCTCAATCTCGACCATGCTAACGTCAACGCCGGCCAAAACCTCGGCCTGGCGGCGGGCAACGACCTCACCGCCACCGCCAGCACCCTCAACGCCGGCAACGACGCACAACTGATCGCCGGCCATAACTTCACCCTCAACGCCGCCGCCGGCCAAGGCAGCAGCCAGCAAAGCGCCCACGCCGCCAGCGCGAGCACGCACACCGATGTCACCACGCTCCACGCCGGCGGCAGTGCCGTGCTCGCCGCCGGCAACGATCTCACCAGCCAGGGCGCACAGCTCCAAGCCGGCGATCAACTCGCCCTCAGCGCCGGCCACGACCTCACCCTCAACGCCGTCACCGATACCCAAAGCCAAGGCAACAGTTGGCAGAGCGGCCACACCCAATACAACCAGATCACGCAAGACCAATCGTTGCGCGGCACCACACTCGACGCCGCCCACGGCATCGCCCTCAGCGCCGGCCACGACCTCACCACCGTCGCCGCCAACGTCACCAGCAGCAACGGTGCCATCGCACTCGCCGCCGGCAACGACGTGAACCTCCACGCGGCCCAAGAAAACCACAGCTGGCAACAAGACAGCACCACCAAAAAATCCGGCCTGCTCAGCAGCAGCACCACCACCACCCACGATGCCAGCCAGGACAGCCTGGCGGTCGGCACCTTGCTCAGCGGCAACACCGTCACCGTCGCCGCCGGTCATGACGTGAACACCCAAGCCGCACAAATCGTCGCCACCGACGACATCGTGATGGCCGCCGGCAACAACCTGAATATCGGCGTCGCCACCGACACCCACAGCGAACAGCACGAGCGCACCACGAAGACCAGCGGTGTTTTCACCAGCGGCCTGAATCTGATGATCGGGTCCAGCAAGGAAAGCAACACGTACACCGAAACCGACACCACCCCGCAAGGCAGCCTGATCGGCAGCTTGAACGGTGGCGTCACGCTTACGGCGGGCAATCTCGTGCACATCACCGGCAGCGAGGTGCTGAGCGACACCGGCACCGCCATCGTTGGCAACGACGTCACCCTCGATGCGGCGGTGGGTACGCAAGACATCACGCAGACGTACAAGCAACAGCAAGCGGGGATCACGCTGGGTTTGGGTGGGGGCTTGGCTAGCGTCGCGCAGAGTGTCTACGGCCGCTCTCAAGCCGCCAACCACGCCGAAGACGACCGCCTCAAAGCGCTGTATGCGAGCCAATCCGCCTATACCGCCTACGAGGCGTACAACGCCTACCAAGACGCAGCCAGCGCTGCCGCATCGGCAGGCACAAATGTCGGTCAGGGCATCAGCTTACGCATTGGCCTTGGCGCCAGCAGCGCATCCAGCAGCACCACTACCCACGACGAAACCGCTTATGGCAGCCGCATCCAAAGCAACGGCGACGTGGTGATTGCCGCCACAGGCGGCGATCTGACGATCATCGGCAGCCAAGTCAATGGCCAGAACGTGGCGCTGGCCGCTGCCAACCACCTCAACCTTCTGAGCCAGGCCGAGAACCACAGCCTGGAGAGCACCAACAAAAACGCCAGCGGCGGCATCGGCCTGCAAATCGGCAGCAACGGCTTCGGCGTCTACGCTGAAGGCTCGGTAGGCCAGGGCAGTGCGCATGGCAACGGCACCTCGCACGCCATCAGCAGCATCAACGCCAACGACACCTTGACGTTGATCAGCGGCAACGACACCACCATCAAGGGCGCCCAACTCACAGGCAATACCGTGCTGGCCAACGTTGGCAACCACCTGTTGATTCAAAGCGAACAGGACACCGACGACTTTGCCAGCAAACAACAGCAAATCGGTGGCGCCATGGTCATTGGCGCCGGCGGTGGTGGCAGCTTTAGCTACAGTCAGAACAAATCCAGCAGCCACTATGCCGGCGTGACCGATGTGAGCGGTATCGGCGCGGGCAGTGGCGGCTTCGACATCACCGTAGGTGGCAACACGCACCTGGTCGGAGGGGTGATCGCCAGCCGCGCCGATCCCAGCAAGAACAGCTTGACCACTGGCACGCTCCTCTATGAAGACATCCAGAACCAAAGCAGTGGCAAAGTCTCAAGCAGCAGCTTGGGTAGCGACAACAGCGTACTCAGCGGAAGCAAATATGCGATCGGCAAGACCGTCGTGGGCAACCTGATGGGTGGTGGCAGTGATGACGAAGCGCACAGCAGCACCACGCATAGCGCCATCGCCAACGGTACGATCGCCATCGCGGACGGGCAGGCGCAACAAGCATTGACGGGCAAGAGCGCTGAGCAAGCCATGGCGGGCCTGAGTCGAGATGCCAGCCTTGACAATCAAGCATTGGCGCGCCCAGACCTTGGCAAGCTGCAAGCCAACGCCGAGTTGGAGCAGGTGGCGAACAGCCTGGGCTATCAGATGGGTACGCACTTCACCGATGAGGCGTATCGCACGATGTTTGTGAAGTCGGCCGATGTGTATGAAGTGGCGTATGACGAGAATGGCAAGGCTATACCTGGTCGAAAGTTGACCGACGAGCAAAAGATGCAACTACAGCCCGGCAAGGACGGTGCGGTGTATATCGCCGACAACGGCATCTTCAATGGCAACGAGGCGGCGGCCAAATATGCGGATCAGCACAGCAGTGCCGGAGACGGCCCCCAGTACTACATTGCGTTTCCCGAGGCTGGAAATGCCCTGTCTGAGCTCTTGGTCGCGGGATACCAGAAGAATCTTGAGAATGATTTCTGGGGCCTGACCCATGCCACGCAAGAAACCAAGTGGATGATGCTTTACTACGGGCAAGACGCCTTGCATTTCGATGGGCACAGCCGCGGGGCAATGACCATCGGCAACGCCTTGGAATCGATCGCCAAGACGCCTGGTGCGGAGGGCGTTTTGTCGGGGATGACCGTAAGCCTCTTTGGGCCGGCATATAACGCAGCGAAAGCCGACCAAATTTTGGGCTTCTTGCAGGATCGCGATGCTATTGCTGATCCGGCACAAAGGCAGGGAATGGTGTTGACGTTGCAGAATCATATCGCCGATCCGGTTGGGCGGTTCATTGGCGGCAATCCTGCAACGGGCGGCACGATTCCTGATGGATCGTCGTCACTTTGGGAGATGATCCGGGCTGGGACAGGGCAGAAGGACACCTCGCATAACTGTTATGGAGCAAGTAAGGATGCGGCGTGCGGAAACTTCTGGCAGGACTTTCCCACCCTGATGCCTATGTCCATGCCTGCATCAGGCCGTAAGGAGTAGTGAAGCCTATGAAGATAAGATTTATTCTTGCCCTGATAGTTGCGTCACTCTTAACGGCGTGCTTTGGCTACAAACCATTTCAGCCCAATCCTTATGAATACGAGAGATGGTCGCGGCCTGGTGATGATGAGCTAGTTGTCAGAAAGGCAATGCTTGAGTGCGGCTATCCCAGTCCAAATGGCGTAAGAGATCGAATGATAAGTGCGGCGACGACACCCGACGAAATCGCGCTTATGTACAGATGTATGGCGAATAGTGGTTATCTCTACGACGGAAAAATATTTGACGTCTGCCAAGGTGGCTACTCAGGCATGCGTGCTTGCAAGCCAGGGGTTTCAGCGCCTCATCGTGATGAGAATACGCGATTGAATAGCCAGTTTTGCAAAATATTTCCGCGCGCTGATGTTTGTCATTGACCGTAAAAAAGGAGAGTCTGCATGAAAAATACTATTTCCATCGTTCTGACTACATTTTTCCTTGCAGGATGTGTCACTTTATCCGGAACATACAGAGTCTCCGCTATCAATAAGGATGGCGTTCCAATCTCTATGGTGATGGACGTGCAAGGTAATCATATCTACTCGGCTAGAAATGCAATTTGTAGCGCCTATCCGGGTGCAACGGTGTCAATGATGGATATGACGACAGGCAAGGAGTTGACTAGTGAAAGCCCGTACAAGTGCGGCAACAAATGATGCACTCGAGGAGGTGCTCAGTTCCATCGGTCAGGCGGCGAGTAAGGAACGTCGCTGGCTCCAGCGGCAACCGCATCTAGCTGCCGGCCACGACGTGAACCTCCACGCGGCCCAAGAAAACCACACCTGGCAACAAGACAGCACGACGAAAACCTCTGGCTTGCTCAGCGGCAACACCGTCACCGTCGCCGCCGGTCATGACGTGAACACCCAAGCCGTACAAATCGTCGCCACCGACGACATCGTGATGGCCGCCGGCAACAACCTGAATATCGGCGTCGCCACCGACACCCACAGCGAACAGCACGAGCGCACCACGAAGACCAGCGGTGTTTTCACCAGCGGCCTGAATCTGATGATCGGCCGCAGCAAAGAGAGTCAGAGCTACACCGAAACCGACACCACCCCACAAGGCAGCCTGATCGGCAGCTTGAACGGTGGCGTCACGCTCACCGCCGGCAGTCTCGTGCACATCACCGGCAGCGAGGTGATCAGCAACACCGGCACGGCGATCGTGGGCAAAGATGTGACCCTCGACGCGGCGGTGGGTACGCAAGACACCACGCAGACGTACAAACAACAACAAGCGGGAATCACGCTGGGCTTGGGTGGTGCTGTCGCCAATGCGGTCAACAGTGCCTACGCCAGCGCCGAGCGCGGCAGCCAAGTCAGCGACGACCGCCTCAAGGCGCTGTATGCCGCCCAAGCCGCCTATGCCGTGGAAGATGGCATGGGTACCGCTCTGGCCGGCGGGCTGCAAGGCGCGACCAAGACGCCGACAGGCCAAGGGGGCATCAACCTGCAACTGGGCATCGGTGCCAGCAGCGCTAGCAGCAGTACCACCACCCACGACGAAACCGCCTACGGCAGCCGCATCCAAAGCAACGGCGATGTGGTCATGGCAGCCACCGGTGGCGATCTGAACATCATCGGCAGTCAGGTCAATGGCAACAATGTTGCGCTGGCCGCTGCCAACAACCTCAACATCTTGAGCCAACAAGAAAACCACAGCCTGCAAAGCAGCAACCAGAACGCCAGCGGCGGTGTCGGCATCCAGATCGGCAGCGACGGCTTCGGCTTCTATGCACAAGGTTCCGTCGGCCAAGGCAACGCCCACGGCAACGGCATCACCCATGCGATCAGCAGCATCAACGCCAGTGACACACTCATCCTGATCAGCGGCAACGACACCACCATCAAGGGCGCCCAACTCACCGGCAACACCGTGCTCGGCGCCATCGGCGGCAACCTCTTGATCCAAAGCGAACAAGACACCGACGACTACGCCAGTAAACAGCAACAGCTGGGCGGCAAGATGGTGATCGGCTACGGCTCGGGTGGCAGCGTCAGCTACAACCAGAGCAAGGTGAATAGTCACTATGCCAGCGTCACCGACGTGAGCGGCATCAGCGCGGGTAGTGGCGGTTTTGATATCACCGTGGGCGGCAACACGCACCTGATCGGTGGTGTGATGGCCAGCAGTGCCGACCCCAGCAAAAACCTGCTGGATACCGGAAGCCTCACTTACGAGAGCCTTCACAACGAAGCGAACTACAGTGCCAGCAATGTCGGCGTGAGCGCGGGTTACAGTGCTGGTGGTGGCTTCAGTGGTTCGCCGATGTTGGGCGTGCCACAGAGTGGCCATAGCAGCAGCGATACGCATAGCGGTATTGCGCAAGGCACGATCATCCAACGAGATGGCAATACCGATCTCAGTGGCCTTGATCGAAATCCCACGCTCGACAATCAAGCGCTAAACCCGATCTTCGATGCGCAGAAAGTGCAAGAGAACATGGAGCTGGGCAACGTCGCCGGCCAGGTGGGCATGCGAGCAGCCGGCGACCTGGCTGGACAGATGGGCTGGGCCGAAGGCAGTCCGGAGCGAACGATTCTGCATGGCGTGGTGGGTGCTGGCATCGCAGCGCTAGGTGGTGGCAATGTGCTGCAAGGTGTGCTGGGGGCTGCCGCCAATCAGCTCGTGGTCCAGAAGATGGCCGACTATTTGGTGAGTCAAGGCTATACACCTGGATCACCGGAATTTGCCACGATGTTGAAGCTGGCCAGCACTGCGGTAGGCGCAGCCGCAGGCGGCGGTGCCGGCGCGGCGACAGCGCTGGATGGAACAACGTACAACTATCTGACCCATCAGCAGTTGACCGACCTGCAAAAGGAAATCAATCGATGCGACGGTGATCGTGTCTGCATCGAATCTGCCAAGAGCAACGCGGAGATATTGTCAGCCAATCAGGAACAACAACTCATCAGCGCTTGTGGCGGCAGCGCCAGTAGCCTCTCCGGCACGTGCAAGGCAAACATCCTCGACGCTTTTGCTTATGCCACCGATCCGATGGCTGCCCAGTTGGGATTGCAAGTGGACCAGAACATCAGCCTGCAGGATTATTTGAGTCATCGATCAGAGTGGGGATTGGTCTATGCGGATCACGTCGTCAGCCAGAATGGGCAGTTGATGTTTGCTCCGGCGGTGGCGGGCGCGGGTACCGCTGTCGCGGTTGCTGCAGCGCCTGCGACGTTGGCTTGGGGGCAAGAGGCGTGGGCTGCTTATCAGGTTGCCACGCAGGGGTACTCGCTAGGCGCTGCGGCGGGTACCGGAGCGATTGCTTCTGGCGCCGGATATACCGGCGGAGCTGTCGCCGGAGCGGGCTGGGATTGGATTTGGAATGACGCAAATTTTGGCACTGCCTTCGATCGGCGCTTCTCCTATCTTGGTCTTGGTGCCTCAATGACCGTGGGGGCAGTGAACGGCATGTTTGCGACACAGATGTTTCAGTGGGCGAATTTGCCTAATTCATGGGCTAATGCCTTCACTGCGGACGGCGCAGTCATCCGTATCAACACTATTGTCACTGGCAAGGTTGCGAACATGGCCGCGCAGGGTGCAGTTCAGGCGCATGAGCAAAAGCGGGAGGACAAATAGTGTTTGATGGATTCTGGTCAGGAATTATTGGTGGGCTGCTTGGCCCGTTTGCAATCCACTATTTAAGAAGGTTTCGACTTGCGGCGATCTTCGTATTCTGCATTGTCGTGACGCCCTTAGCATTTTTTATCCTTGGCGTCTACGAAGGCGGATGGGTAATTGCCGTCCATCGCATTTTATCCAAGAAATTTTTTGGGGTATTGCTTGTGGGAGCGGTACTTGGCGCTTTGGCGGCATTTGCTGTGTGGGTCTGTACGAAACTCACGCCGCATGAATCAACAAAAGAACGTTCTAAAGAACGATAGGACATGGAGCTGAGTCAGGTAGCCGGACAGATAGGTTTGCGCGCAGACGGTGACATTGCCAGCACCACCACCCACGACGAAACCGCCTACGGCAGCCGCATCCAAAGCAACGGCGACGTGGTCATGGCGGCCACCGGCGGCGATCTGACGATCATCGGCAGCCAGGTCAATGGCAACAACGTGGCCCTCGCCGCACAAAACAACCTTAATCTCCTCAGTCAGCAAGAAAACCACAGCCTGCAAAGCAGCAACAAAAACGCCAGCGGCGGCATCGGCATCCAGATCGGCAGCGACGGCATCGGCTTCTATGCACAAGGCTCCGTCGGCCAAGGCAACGCCCACGGCAACGGCACCACCCATGCGATCAGCCGCATCAACGCCAGCGACACACTCACCCTGATCAGCGGCAACGACACCACCATCCAGGGCGCCCAACTCACCGGCAACACCGTGCTCGGTGCCATCGGCGGCAACCTCTTGATCCAAAGCGAACAAGACACCGACGACTACGCCAGCCAACAGCAACAGCTGGGCGGCAAGATGGTGATCGGCTACGGCTCGGGCGGCAGCGTCAGCTACCACCAGAGTAAGGTGAACAGTCACTATGCCAGCGTCACCGATGTGAGTGGTATCAGCGCCGGCAGCGGCGGGTTCGATATCACCGTGGGTGGCAACACGCACTTGATTGGTGGCGTGATTGCCAGCACGGCGGACCCGAGCAAAAACCTGCTGGATACCGGCAGCCTCACTTACGAGAGCCTTCACAACGAAGCGAACTACAGTGCCAGTAATGTGGGCGTGAGTGCGGGCTACAGTGCCGGTGGCGGCTTCAGTGGTTCGCCCATGCTTGGCGTGCCACAGAGCGGCCACAGCAGCAGCGATACCAACAGCGGCATTGCGCAAGGCACGATCATTCAACGAGATGGCAATACTGATCTCAGTGGCCTTGATCGAAATCCCACCCTCGATAACCAGGCGCTCGCGCCGATCTTCGATGCACAGAAAGTGCAGGTAAAGTGGACCCCACTGTCAAGACAGTTTTTAGTCCAGTTTAAGCTGCTTCCACAACCTCATCCGCAGCGGAACAGCGCTGCCCTGTTTTCGACATGGATACATCATCCTTGCCGTACTTGTCGATGATCAGCGCACCGCCGCCATTCCTCGTGGCGTACACCGTGTCCGGCGACTCATAGCCAAGGGACTGGTGCGGGCGCTCCGCATTGTAAAACGCGAAGTAGTTCGTCAGGCCGATCATCAGCTCGGCCATCGTGGAATACCCTTTCAGATATACGTCTTCATACTTGACCGTGCGCCACAGCCGTTCGACGAAAATATTATCCAATGCGCGTCCGCGACCATCCATGCTGATCTGCACACCTTCGCGTTTGAGCACATCCGTAAATGCCTTGCTGGTGAACTGCACACCCTGATCGCTGTTGAAGATTTCCGGCCGGCCGTAAACGCTCAATGCCTCCTCCAGGCAGTCGACGCAGAACGCGGCATCCAGGCTGTTGCTGATCCGCCAGCTCAGCACCTTGCGGCTGTACCCATCGATGATCGCGACCAGGTAAGCGAAACCACGCGGTAGCCGGATGTAGGTGATGTCCGTGCTCCACACCTGACCCGGGCGCACGACCGGCACGCCACGCAGCAGGTAGGGATAGACCTTGTGCTCAGGATGCTTCACGCGGGTCGCTGGACCGGGCGCCATGCCTGCCAAGCCCATCGCACGCATCAGGCGCTGCACGCGCTTACGGTTGACCCGATAGCCTTGCGCACGCATGGTCCTGACCATCCGCCGGCTGCCGTAGAACGGCCTTGCGGTGTACGCCTCATCGATCAACCTGCACAACAGCAAATCCTCCTCGCAGGGTAGGGTCTGCGCGCTCCGTTGGCGATACACACTTGCCCGTGGCACCGCGCTCAATACGCACTGCTGCGTGATAGACAGCGCCGTGTCCGTCGCATCGATCCAACTCATCCGCATCGCCATGCTCACAGACCGGACTTTTTTTCAGCCAGTCCAGTTCCACTTTCAGTCGACCAATCTCGCTGTACAGCCGGTCGTCATCACCGCTCGCCTCGTTCGGCTTGGGACCGCGCTTGGTCTCGAACAGGCTGCCGGCCCGATCCATGATTTCCTTCTTCCACTGGCTGACCATCACCGGATGGACGCCGTACTGCTGGGCAATCTCGTTGATCGTCTTCACCCCTCGCACCGCCTCCAGGCCGACCTTGGCCTTGAACTCCGCGCTGTGCGTCTTACGCTTCTTGCCTTCGCTCATCTGCTCGTTATCCTCTCGCGGAGGACAGTCTAAACTGGTGTCTCAAATCCGGGGTCCACTTTACGGATTTACGGAAACTGACGGACAAGATATGGGGCGAAGGCAACTACAGTATCCCCGTTTATGTGCCGCCCACTAACAAAGGGGCGATTGGCAATGAATAACAGAATGGTTCTTGCCCTATTGGGCTGCGTGTTTCTTGTGGCATGTGCATCAAGGGAATACAGAGCTAGTGATCCGGTGGTGAGAGTGATGCCATCCAAGCGATATTGGATAAAACCCGGCACTACGGATGAGGATGCCACCGAGGCTAGTCAGGGGTGCTCTCGGGAGCTGCGGCAAGACCCACGCTATATGGCGGCGGTCAAGGAGGCAGCTGATATCTCCAGAAAATGGCCAGGCAGTATGCCAGCAGATGATAAACTTCGTATGCGCAATGCAATGAAAACTAGATCGAACTACTTTGAGGTCTGCATGCAACGAAAAGGCTATCGATACATCTCTGATGGCGTTCCGATTACCTGATTAGTGCTGGTTCATCCGCCACCCAAGCTGCGCAAATCGTCGCCACCGACACGCACAGCGAACAGCACGACCGCACCACCAAGACCAGCGGGGTCTTCACCAGCGGCCTGAACCTGATGATCGGCGAAGCCAAGGAAACTCAAACCACCAACGAAACCGACACCACCCCGCAAGGCAGCGTCATCGGCAGCTTGAACGGTGGTGTCACGTTGACCGCCGGCAACCGCGTGCACATCACCGGCAGCGATGTGATCAGCAACACCAGCACCGCCATCGTCGGCAACGACGTCACCCTCGACGCGGCGTTGGGCACGCAAGACACCACGCAGAGCTACAAACAACAGCAAGCGGGGATCACGCTGGGTTTGGGTGGGGGCTTGGCTAGCGCCACGCAGAGTGTCTACGGCCACTCTCAAGCCGCCAACCACGCCGAAGACGACCGCCTCAAAGCGCTGTATGCGAGCCAAGCCGCCTATACCGCCTACGAGGCGTATAACGCCTACCAAGACGCAGCTGGCGCGGCAGCATCGGCAGATACGAATGTCAGTCAGGGCATCAGCTTACGTATTGGCCTTGGCGCCAGCAGCGCCAGCAGTAGCACCACCACCCACGACGAAACCGCCTACGGCAGCCACATCCAGAGCAACAACGTCGCCCTCGCCGCCGCCAACAACCTCAATATCCTGAGCCAACAAGAAAACCACGGCCAGGAAGTTTTCAAAGGCTTTGCGCGTCGCAATGCGACGATGCCACAGCTCGTGCCCGTGTCGATCGGCGTCCACCACTTCGAACACGTTCTTGGCCAGATCAATCGCCAATTCGCTCGCTTCGATAACCGGAGTACGCTTATTTATGGCCTCGCCCTCGCTCTTTACAGGTCGGTGGACAGTTTTACTCTCCTCCGCTGGCCCTTGTGGCCTGATCGGAGCGGGGCGAGTCCATGTGATTACGAGTTCTCACCTGCGGCGATCGGAGCGGATGGCTTCTTTTGGTTAAGCCCGCTTAAGGCTCTTTGAGTGTGCCGATAACGTCAAAGCGCAGAGGTGCCTCACCTCAGCCTCGGGACCTTCAATGGCATGGGCGGATTTCCTACATAGAGGTGTTCACGCGTGCGCTAGTTTTGCTTTATCAAAAGGCAAAACAGCAGGGATATGCCGTACGCAAGGATATGGCCGGGTGCAATGGTCGCAGCGCTTTCGCTGTTGGCGGGCGTGCTTTCCGTGCAGTGGTTTTCAGTGTTGCCGCCGCGCTGGCTTGTCGCTGTCGTATGTGTCCTTGCATTGTTTCTTGCATGGCGAATATCGCGCTTGCGCTGGCTGGCCATCGTGCTTTTTGGTTTTGCATGGGCCTGTTGGCGGGGTGGTGTTGCCATGGACGCACGCTTGCCCGCCGAATGGGAAGGGCAAGATTTCAGCGTCACCGGCCATATCCAGGGGCTTGCCCAAACCAAGGCTGATGCAACCAGCTTTCTCTTCCGGATCGATCAGGCAAAGCTCAATGACAAGCCCATACCTTGGCGCGGACTTGCTCGCATAAGCTGGTATGGCAAACCGCCGCCTGCGCTGGAACCCTGTTCACGTTGGCAATGGATGCTTCGCTTGCGCCGTCCGCGCGGCATGATCAATCCCGGTGGCGCCGATAGTGAACGCAGTGCACTGGCACGTGGCATCACCGCGGTGGGTTATGTGCGGGATGATCCGTCCAATCAGCAGCAGGCGGTGGCGTTATGGTGCCTGGATCGACTGCGTGGATCGCTATCCAGCGATATCCAGGCGCGAGTACGTGATGCGCACGATGCTGCGCTGCTGCGCGCTTTTACCGTGGGTGATACGGGTGGTTTGAGTGCACATGACTGGGATGTGGCACGCGCTAACGGTGTTTCCCATTTGATTGCCATTTCAGGATTCCACGTCGGTGTTGCGGCAGCATTTGGCGCATGGCTTTGCGGGTTGGTTTACTGGCTTTGGCCATTACTGGCGGTGCGATGGCCACGCGTGCAAGCACAGGCGATGTCGGCGCTGCTATGGGCTTTTGCCTACGCTGGATTGGCAGGTTTTGGCATGCCGACCGTGCGCACGGTTTTGATGATTGGAGCCGTTGCATTCGCGCGATGCAGCCGCCGTGCGTCCGGAGCTGGGCATGCCTTAGCGCTTGCGATGATCGCTATTCTGCTGGCCGATCCCTTGGCGGTACTCGACGCGGGATTCTGGCTGTCGTTTGTAGGTGTCGGTTTTCTGATCTTGTGCCTGCAAACCCAGGGACACGGTATTCGCGCTTTCCTGCGCGAGCTTACGTTGGGTCAGATCGTGATGACGGTAGCTCTTTTGCCGCTCACTTTGTGGTTCTTTGGCGAGGCGTCTCTTGTCGGTGCGCTGTCCAATCTGGTCGCCGTGCCTTTCGTCAGTTTCGTGATCGTGCCCTGTGCGTTGATGGGATTGCTGTTGTTGTTGATCGCCCCGCCGCTTGCAACGCCAGTGTTGTGGCTGGCGGGAAAGCTTGCGCACGCACAATGGTGGCTGCTTGAACAAACAGCCACCTGGCCGGGCACGCACTGGTTTTTGCCTGCCGTGCAACCCTGGTCGCTGGTGTTGGCGATGCTGGGTGCCGCGTGGCTATTCATGCCGCGCGGCGTGCCACTAAGAATGTTCGGCGTCTTGTTACTCCTTCCCTTGCTCTGGCCCGCGCGACATCAACCGGATGCGGGTGCATTTCAGGCGTGGGTGCTGGATGTGGGGCAAGGCTTGTCGGTGATTGTTCGTACGCGTCACCACGCCTTGGTTTACGACGCCGGGGCGCGCTATCCGTCCGGATTCGATCTGGGCGAAGCCGTGGTGATCCCATCGCTGTATGCGCTGGGCATGGACCGGCTGGACGCGCTGATGGTCAGTCATGCTGATAACGATCATGCCGGTGGCGCACCTGCCGTCGCGGCGGCATTTCCCATGGCGCGTCGCTATGGCGGCGAACCGGATCGCATGTCCCTATCTGTCGAGCAGTGTCTGGCAGGGCAACATTGGGAGTGGGATGACGTGCGATTTCATTTGCTCAGTCCGATCAGGGGCGGGGTCGCAACATCAGACAATGATCGGTCCTGTGTGCTGCTGGTAGAAGGGAAGGGCGGCCGTTTGTTGCTGACCGGTGATATCGACTCGGGGATCGAATCACGCCTCGCAGATATCCTGGGATCGGGGCCACGGCTGGTGTTGCAGGTGCCACACCATGGTAGCCGGACCTCCTCCAGTGCGGCCTTCATTGCTGCCGCCAAGCCCGAGCTGGCAGTGGTTTCTGCTGGCTGGCTCAACCGTTTTGGCCATCCGCGGCCCGAAGTTCTCCAGCGCTACGCGCAGGCCGACGTGCCGGTGTTCAATACCGCATTGGTAGGTGCCGTTCAAATTGATTTTCCGGCCACTTCGCCGGCCTCAGTGACTGCACATTGGCGCCTGCGGGAGCGCCGTTACTGGCGGGAATGAATGGTCACCCGCAGCACGGTATGTTCCAACTACGCTGCTATGATGCCCTCTTCAGGCAGACGGCAGGGCCGGGAGTGGGTTGTGGGTGATCTGGGTCAGATTCTGATGGCAGGCGGTTGGGCGATGACGCCCATCCTGATCTGCTCGGCGGTGGCGCTGGCGATCGTGTTGGAACGGTGCTGGACCTTGCGACGCAACTCGGTGCTGCCGCGCGGACTCTCGCAGGAAGTGCGCGAATGGGCACGTTCCGATCAGCTTGATCCGGTTCATCTGGAAAAGCTTTCCACGGGTTCGCCGCTGGGTGAGTTGCTGGCTGCCACACTGGCCGTGCGCACTCGTCCGCGCGAGTTGATCAAGGAACGCATCGAAGATACCGGTCGCCATGTGGTACATCGCATGGAGCGTTATCTCAATACCCTCGGCACCATCGCTCTGATCGGTCCGCTGCTCGGCTTGTTTGGTACCGTGATCGGCCTGATTCGCATGTTCATGCAGGTGATGGTGGGCGGCATGGCGGACCCTACCAAAATGGCCGGCGGCATTGGCGAGGCGCTGATCTGCACGGCAGCGGGTTTGACCGTGGCCATTCCTGCATATGTGCTGCACCGCTACTTCCGTTCGAAAGTGGAAGGCTATTGCGTGGAGATGGAAAAGCAGGCCACCTTGCTGCTCGACGATCTCACGTTTTCCGCACTTGTCGCTACATCACGTCCGCGTCATGCAGCAGTGGCTGGCGACAAGACATCGGCCTAAGACCCTGAGCAGGCTCTTCCATGCGTATCGGTAACGACCGTCGCAGTGACGATTTCGAGATCAATGTGGTCTCGTTGATCGACGTGCTGTTGACTCTGTTGATGTTCTTCGTGCTCACGACCACCTTCGTGCAACACTCGCGCCTGAAAGTGAACCTGCCGCAGGCCAGTGCGGAGGATCGCGACATGCAACCGCCAGCGATGACCGTGATGGTGGATCGCGATGGCCATTTTTACGTGGGTAGCGACGAAGTGGTGGGGCAGGGCGTGGATCCGCTGAAGCAGTCGATTGCCCGCGTGGCCGGTGACGATCGCAACCGGACCGTCACCATTCGCGCCGATGCGATGACGGCACATCAGAACGTGGTAACGGCGATGGATGCGCTGGGCCAGCTCGGCTTCACTCACCTCACCATTGCCACGACACCGACGCCGTCGGAAACGGGTCAATGAGCGAAGGCAAAAAGAAAGTCTCGTTGTGGGGCGCGGAAAGCCGGCGAACCTACAAGCGGCTGCTGGGCTATTCCGCGCGCTTCTGGCCGGTGGCCCTGATTACGATCATTGGTTTTGCGGTGGATGGCGCTTGCCTGGCTTTGTTCACCAACAAACTGCAGCCGATCATCGACGATCTGTTTGCGAAAAAAGATCCCTATCTCATCTTCTGGATGCCGATCTGGATCATCGCCATCTTTTTGGTACGTGGTGTTGCCACCTTCATCAGCAACTACGGTATCGGTTATATCGGCCGTAACGTGGTGCAATCCATGCAGCGCGACGTGTTCGCCGCCTACCTGCGATTGCCGGCGACATTTTTCGGCAACGAGCATTCGGGCCATCAGATTTCACGTATCACCTATACCAGCGAACAGGTGGCGGGTGCGTCCACGGACGCTCTGAAGGTGACGGTGACGGAAGGCGTTACGGTGCTTGGCATGTTCTATGTCATGTTGAGCAAGAGTGCCTACCTCACCATGGTGCTGTTCCTGCTCATACCGCCGATCATGCTGATCGCCCTGTTCGTGAGCCGTCGCTATCGCACGATCAGCCGGCGCATCCAGAACATGATGGGCTCGGTGACCGGTACGGTGGAAGAAGCCATCGATGGGCATCGCGAACTGCGCATTTACGGTGGCCAGCAGCAAGCCTCGGGGCGGTTCAAGGAAGTGACCAGCCGCGCGCGTTATTTGAACCTCAAGATCGTCGCCACGGCCGCTACATCCAGCGCATCCGTGCAGACGGTGGCCTCGTTCGGCTTGGCCGGTCTGATCTTCCTGGCTTCGAGGCCCTCGGTGATCGACAGCATTTCGGCGGGCATGTTTGTCTCCGTGCTGACCGCCATGGGCGGGATGCTGCCGTCGTTGAAGCGCCTGGCCAATGTGCAATCCACCATTCAGACGGGTGTTTCCGCCGCTGAAAATCTGTTTGAAGTGATGGATTTGCCGCCGGAAGTCGATCATGGCATCAAGGTGTTGGAGCGTACCAAGGGCGATTTGCGCTACGAAGACGTACGTCTGGTTTATCCACGTGGCGAGTTTGAAGCCTTGGCGGGCGTCAATCTTCATTGTGCCCCCGGTACGGTCACGGCCTTGGTAGGCCGTTCTGGCAGTGGCAAAAGCAGTCTGGTCAGCCTGCTGCCGCGCTTCAATGCGCCGACCAGTGGCCGCATTCTGTTGGATGGCGACAATTACGAGTCCTACACCTTGCCCTCGCTGCGCCGGCAGATTGCCTGGGTGGGGCAGAACGTTGTGCTATTTGATGGCACTGTCGCTGAGAACATTGCCTATGGCGAGTTGGCCGGCACGAGCGAACAGGACATTATCGCTGCCGCCGAAGCCGCCAATGCGATGGAATTCATTCAGCGCATGCCGAAGGGTATCCATAGCCATATCGGTGAAGCGGGCAACCTGCTTTCCGGTGGCCAGCGCCAGCGTATCGCGATTGCGCGGGCCATCCTGAAGAATGCGCCGATCCTGGTGCTGGATGAAGCAACCAGCGCACTCGATACCGAATCGGAGCGCCTGATCCAGCAAGCGTTGCAACGCCTGATGCAAGATCGCACCACCTTGGTGATCGCGCATCGTCTATCCACCATCGAACACGCCGACCAGATCGTTGTGATGGACCAGGGACGCATCATCGAACGTGGTACGCATGCCGAGCTGATGGCCATAGGTGGCCACTACGCCGCCTTGCACCGCATGCAATTCAACGAACGTTCTGTGGCTGTCGCTGCCGATTGATGCGATGACATTGGCCGAGAAGCTCCAGCAGGGTTGGTACGGCAAGGGGCGCCTGCCCTGGTGGTGTTATCCGTTGGCCGGACTTTATGGCGCGGTTGTGTCGATTCGCCGGAGCTTGTATCGGTTGGGATGGCTGAAAGTGGTGCGATTGTCATGCCCGGTGATCGTGGTCGGTAATCTCACGGTAGGTGGTACCGGTAAGACGCCATTGACATTGGCCTTGTTCGAAGCACTACGGCAGCGCGGTTATCGGCCCGGCGTAATGAGCCGTGGCTACGGGGGGATGCAGCACGAGCCCATGCTGCTTGGCGATGGGCCAAACCCGGCGGAGGTTGGTGACGAGCCCGTATTGATTCGCGCTGCGGGTGTTCCTGTGGCGATGGGTCGTGACCGACCGGCCGCGGCGCAGTTGCTGGTGAATGCGGGCTGCGATGTGTTGATCGCGGACGATGGTTTGCAGCACTACCGGCTGGCGCGCGATGTAGAAATCTGCGTGATCGATGGCGGACGCCGATTTGGCAATCGCAGGCTGCTGCCCGCGGGGCCTTTGCGCGAATCTTTGCGTCGTATCGACGAAGTGGACTTTCGCATTTGCAATGGTGGCGAAGCCATGGCTGGTGAAATATCAATGCATTTGCGTGGCCATACGGTGCGTGCCTTGCTGGGTGGGCATGAGCAACCCTTGAGCCGTTTTGCGGGTGCACGTGTGCACGCGGTCGCCGCCATCGGTCACCCGCAGCGTTTCTTCACGAGCCTGGCCGCGCAGAGCGTGGAGGTGATTCCGCATCCTTTTCCCGATCACCATGCCTTCGTGCCCGCCGATCTCGCCTTTGGTGACGGCTTGCAGGTGTTGATGACCGAAAAAGATGCAGTGAAATGCCAGGCTTTCGCCCAGAAGGACTGGTGGAGCGTGCCGGTGAAAGCAGAGCTGCCGGCAGCTTTTTACGATGCGCTTTGTGCACGTTTGGGTGCAAAGGCTTAAGGCAGCGTTGCCTTAAACCTCCAGGCCCAGAGCGGTATCATGAGCGCTGTTTCCGGCGATGGGCCGGCATTTTTCCGTGTGAGGTTTTCATGAGCCTGATCCAGGTACCGGTATCTTTTGGTGAGCTGATCGACAAGATCACCATTCTCGAAATCAAATCGCGCCACTTTTCCGATCCGGCCAAGCTGGCCAATGTGCATAACGAGCTCAACCTGCTCAATGCAACATGGGCCAACCATCACGCGTCGCAGACTGATATCAACAAGGAACGCGCGCGCCTGTTGGCCGTCAACGAAGCGCTGTGGGATATCGAAGATCGCATCCGCCTGAAGGAAAAGGCGCAGACATTCGATGCCGATTTCATCGAACTGGCCCGTTCGGTGTATTTCCAGAACGACGAGCGTGCAGTGGTGAAGCGCGAAATCAACCTGAAGTTGGGTTCGCAGTTGGTCGAGGAGAAGTCGTATCAGGATTACCGGCAAAAGGGATGACGTGCTAACGCGTACGGATACCCATCGCCTCGGCCGCGGCCTCGAAGCGTTCGATCACATCGCCGACTTCGATCAGGTCCATCACACCGGGGCGTTCGATCTTGCTGCCCCACGGAATCTCGCTAGCTGGCTTGCCGAAGTATTTGCGTGAGGCCGTGTCGTATTTGTCGACGCACCAGCGACGATCCGAATAAGGCCCTGAGCGTGCCGGATTGCTTGCCGCGTGCAGGCCCAGCACTTTCATGCCGACGGTGTTGGCCATGTGCATCGGGCCGGAATCCGGTGTCAGCAGCAGTTGCGCGCGACAGAACATCGCCATCAATGTCTTGAGTGTGTCTTTGCCGGTAAGGTCGAGCGGCGGATGGTGGCAGGCGGCCAACACGGCATCGGCCATGCTGCGCTCGCCGGGAGAGGGGCCACCGATCAGCACCACGCGCCAAGCGTGTGCGGCAGCATGATCCATGACGGCGGCGTAGCGCCCTGGCTGCCAGTTGCGCAAGGCGTGGCTGGACGTGGGGCTCACGAGCAGCGTGGGCTGATCGCCGGGCAACTGTTCAACGGCCCAGGCATGATCTTCTTCGGCAATCGGAATATCCCAGCGCACGTCGGTCTGCTTGAGTCCCAGCGGTTCGCAGAAACTGCCGATGGCTTGCAGCACATGCTCACCGATGCGCGCGGGAATGCGCTCGTTGATCACCAGCCCATGCAAATCCTTAGCGCGTGCGTGATCATAACCGACCCGGCACTTCGCCTTGATACCCAGGCTCAACAGGTTCGAGCGCATGGCCACCTGCATCTGCAGCAGAGCATCGAATCGCTGTCCGCGCAGGGCTTCCTTCACCACGCGCATGCCGGCCCAGCCCGCACTCTTGTCGAAGGTAACGAAATTCACCCCCTGAAGGTCGCCGACCAGCTTGCGTTCCAGCTTGCCCACGATCCAGGTCAGCGATGTTTGCGGCCATGCCTGCTGCAGCGTACGTACCAGCGGCACCACATGGGTAACGTCACCGATGGCGGAGGTGCGGAGCAGGCATATGGATTGAGGAGTAGACATGGAAGAGTCAGGCTATCTAGATGATGAGGCCCGACTCTACAATCGTCGGGCAATGAATCAGGACGGAGCCACGGCAGCATCGATGCACGAGCAACTGCGCCAAGACGCCGAAGGTGTGATTCTGTTCGACCCCACCCTGTCGCCACAAGTCGACGGCCGCTGGTTTGATCCCGCCTATTGGCGGGATCGGGCTGCGCTCAGCACCCAGGCTGGTGGCCGTGGTGGCGTGGCCATGATCGCCACGCCGGCCGGCGAATGTGTGCTGCGCCACTACCGGCGCGGAGGCATGGTGGCGGCACTGATGGGCGATCGCTATGGGTGGACAGGAGCGGATCGCACGCGCAGTTTCGCCGAATTCCGCCTGCTGCAAGCGATGGCGCGGTTGGAACTGCCAACGCCGCGGGTCGTGGCGGCCCGTTATCAACGGCTTGGCCTGCACTATCGCGCAGACCTGATCACACGACGCATCCCCCATACGCAGACATTGGCCGAGTGCCTAGCCGAAGCCCGGCTGGATGCCGAATTGGCACAAGAGGTGGGCGCCCTGGTGGCGCGCTTTCATCGCGCCGGTGTCTGGCACGCCGATCTCAACGCGCATAACGTGCTGATGGCTTCTTCTGCGTTGTATCTGATCGATTTCGACCGTGGCCGCCTGCGCGCACCGGGACAGGGCTGGCGCATAGCCAACTTGCAACGCTTACGCCGTTCGCTGTTCAAACTGGGCGCCGCGGCGGATGGCGAGACGGTTTTCGACCGGAAGATCTGGACGCCCCTGATGTATGGCTATGAGCGTACGCTGAGCGCATGAACTGGCATCTGCACTTCTTGGGAACAGGAGCCGCGCATGCGGTCGAACTGGGTTCTTCGTCCGCCGTGCTTGAGCGCGACGGCAAGCCGTTGCTACTGATCGATTGCGGCCCTGATACGCTCGATCGCTATCTGGCTGCCTACGGCGAGCCGCCGCGGAATCTCTACATTACGCATACCCATATGGATCACGTGGGTGGCATGGAGCGATTGTTCACGCGCCTGTGGCTCAACGAGGCGCTGCGTGGCCGCACGCGCGTGTTTGCCCATGCGGCGCTGATTCCCTGGCTGCAGATGCGCGTGGCGGATTATCCGGGGGCGTTGGCCGAAGGTGGCGTGAACTACTGGGAAGCTTTCCGGTTGGTGCCGTGCACACGCGGCTTTTGGTTGGATGGCTGGTGGTTCGACGTCTTTGCCACGCGTCATCACCGGCCGGATACGTCGTTCGGTTTGGCCCTGGATGGAAGCTTTGTCTTTACCGGAGATACCCGGCCCATTCCGGAAGTGCTGGCGCACTATGCAAAGGGACAGGTATGGATCGCCCACGACTGCGGCTTGATAGGCAATCCTTCCCACACCGGTATTGAGGATATCGAACGTGAATACAATGCAGAGTTGCGTGCGCGTTTGCTGCTGTATCACTACGGAAGCGTTGCCGATGGCGCGGCACTGGCAACGCGTGGTTACAAAGTCGCAGGTACAGGCGAGCGCATCGCCTTGGCCATGCCGCGGCCGGTAAGGCCAGACGCCGGCTGAATCGCTCTCTTGTCGCAGACCCTGCCGAACCGTTATGCTTCCGCTCCTTTGCCGGAAGCCAGTGGCAATGTGGTTAATGCGTGTGGAGAGATGTCCGAGTGATTGAAGGAGCACGCCTGGAAAGTGTGTATACGGCTTATCCCCGTATCGCGGGTTCGACAAAATTCGTCTGGAACGAATTTTGGACAGCCGTAGGCTGGCCCCGGAGCGCGTAGCGCGGAGGGGTGAGGCCCTGGACGGGCCGAACCATCCCGCCCGGTAATACAAGTTGCAAAAGAGTTTTATCCCGGAGAGGTGTCCGAGTGGTTGAAGGAGCACGCCTGGAAAGTGTGTATACGGCTTATCCCCGTATCGCGGGTTCGAATCCCGCCCTCTCCGCCAGTTATCAAGCTTCAGCTTGCTAAAACAGGCAAGCAAGTTGGTTTCACGGACCTAAAAGTCCACCCCTATGGTGGCCCCGTCGGTCCCTCCGCGACGATAGTTCGCAAACCCCGCCAGGTCCGGAAGGAAGCAACGGTAGCGGATGATTCGGGTGCCGGGGTGTGGCTGGCGGGGCCGCCGCCTTTGGGGCGGCCGCGGCGAGTACGCATGACTTGCCTTGAACGACTTGGCACAATTGGATTCTGGCCCAACTGCCTCTGAGCATCCTCATCGCATGTCCTATCAGGTACTCGCGCGTAAGTGGCGCCCCCGCAAGTTTGCCGAACTCGTCGGTCAGGAACACGTCGTCCGCGCCTTGACGAACGCTCTGGATAGCGGGCGCATGCATCACGCCTATCTGTTCACCGGTACGCGCGGCGTCGGCAAGACGACGATTGCGCGCATCTTCGCCAAGTCGCTCAATTGCGAACGCGGCGAGTCGGCCGATCCTTGCGGTGAGTGCTCAGTCTGTACGGCGGTCGATGCCGGCCGTTTCGTCGACCTTCTTGAAATCGATGCCGCCAGCAACACCGGCGTGGACGATGTGCGCGAGGTGATCGAGAACGCGCAATACGCCCCTGCGCGTGGCCGCTTCAAGGTCTATCTGGTGGACGAAGTGCACATGCTCTCCAAGCCAGCCTTCAACGCCTTGTTGAAGACGCTGGAAGAGCCGCCGCCGCATGTGAAATTTCTGCTCGCCACCACCGATCCGCAGAAGCTGCCGGTGACCGTGCTTTCGCGTTGCCTGCGTTTCAATCTGAAGCGCCTGTTGCCTGATCAGATCGCCGGCCAGATGCGCCATATCCTCGGTGCCGAACATATCGAATTTGAAGATCCTGCCATGGTCGAACTGGCTCGTGCCGCGGATGGCTCGCTGCGTGATGGTTTGTCCTTGCTGGATCAGGCCATCGCCTACGGTGGCGGTTCGCTGAAGGCTGATGAGGTTCGGGCCATGCTCGGCAGCGTCGAGCGTGGGCAGGTGCTTGGCTTGCTGGATGCATTGGCGGCGGGTAATGGTCAGGCCTTGATGGCGGAATGCGCACGTATTGCGTCGTTCTCGCCTGACTTTGCCAGCGTGCTGGATGATCTTGCTGCAGCCTTGCACCGCATCCAGCTTATCCAGTTGGTGCCCGGTTATCGGCCGGATGCCCATGAAGGCGACGACAGCGCGCTCGCTGGCCTGGCCGAGCGCCTGACGGCTGAAGACGTGCAGCTCTACTACCAGATTGCCACCAGCGGTCGCCGTGATCTGGCGCTGGCGCCCGATGCGCGTACCGGTTTCGAGATGGCCCTGCTGCGCATGCTGGCGTTTCGTCCGTCTGATGATATGGCAGCATCGGCTGCGGCCTCGGGTGGACAGCGCAGCGCGCCTGCGCTGCCGACGCCGCGCGCACCCATGACTTCCGCACCTGCGGCGCCTGCGTCATCATCCCCAGGTTCGAGCCCTGCAGTGGTGGCTGTGCCCTATCCGGCAACATCGCGTGAGCCTGCTGCATCAGCGCAACGGGTTGCCGACGCAGGTGATTTGCCGGATTGGGAAATCCTGATTCAGCGTGCTGATCTGCGTGGCCCACTTGGTCAGCTTGCACAAAACTCAGCCTTGCATGGAAGGGAAGGCAACACGTTGGTGCTGGCGTTGCAGTCTGCGTATATGCACCTCGCCGTGGAGCCGATGGTGAGCCAGATCGCCGATCGCCTGAGCGAGGTGATGGGTGCCACGATCAAGCTGCGCTTCATCAGTGACAACCGTGGCGTCGCGCAAACACCGGCAGCACGCGCAGCGGTGGCGCGTAGCGAAGCGCAGTCGGCAGCAGAAGCCTCCATCGACGGCGATCCGTTGGTGCAGGCGCTGAAGCGCGAATTCGGTGCGCGTGTCGTGCCGCAATCCATCAAACCTTTTGAATCCTGATATACCCGGAGTAAAAATCATGAGAGGACAACTCGGTCAGTTGATGCAGCAGGCGCAGCGCATGCAGGAAGACATGAAGCGCGCGCAGGAAGAGATCGCCAAGCTCGAAGTTACCGGCACTTCCGGCGGTGGGCTGGTCAATGTCGTGATGAGCGGTGCGCATGAAGTACGTCGCGTGCAGATCGATCGCAAGCTATTCGCCGACGATCCAGAAATGGCAGAAGACTTGGTGGCTGCGGCGATCAACGATGCGGTGAACAAAGTGGCCGAAGCGAGCAAGAACAAGTTGGGCGGCATTACGACTGGCATGAATCTGCCAGCTGGTTTCAAGATGCCGTTCTGATATGTCGCATCCATTTCCCCTCCCCTTTGGGGAGCGGGCACGAAAAGCACATGAGCGCATCCCCACTCCTCAACGAACTCATCGAAGCCCTGCGCTGCCTGCCTGGTGTCGGCGGTAAGAGCGCGCAACGCATGGCCTTCCATTTGCTGGAGCGCGAGCGCGAGCGTGGTTTGAAACTCGCTGCGGTGTTGCAGCAGGCGATGCAGAAGATCAACCATTGCACACGCTGCCGCAATTTCAGCGAGACTCAGGTGTGCGCGATCTGCGCCAGCTCCAGCCGCGATCGTCATGTGCTGTGTGTGCTGGAATCACCTATTGATCTGGCGGCGATCGAGCAGGCAACGGGCTACCGTGGGCAATACTTCGTGCTGATGGGCCGGCTTTCGCCGCTGGATGGCCTGGGGCCCGAGGAGCTGGGGCTTGGTTTGTTGAGTGAGCGTCTCGCAGAAGGTGAGGTGGAGGAATTGATCCTTGCCACCAATCCAACCGTGGAAGGTGAGGCGACGGCTCACTATCTGGCGCAATTAGCGCGCGCTGCCGGTATCAAGCCCACGCGGCTGGCGCATGGCGTTCCGCTGGGTGGCGAATTGGAATACGTCGATCGCAGCACCCTGGCGCACGCGTTCGGCAGCCGGCAAACCATGGAATAACCGGCCTGGAACACAGGAACGGACTACAGAGGAGCAGGCTTATGGGTGACACCATTTTTGGCAAGATCGTCCGCCGCGAAATTCCGGCCGATATCGTCTATGAGGACGATGATGTGTTGGCGTTTCGCGATCTCAATCCGCAAGCACCCGTGCATGTGCTGTTCGTGCCGAAGCAGGTGATTGCCACCTTGAATGATGCCTCGGCGGCCGATGCCGATCTGCTCGGTAAGCTGCTGCTGGCCGCAGCCAGTTATGCCAAGCGCGAAGGCGTCGACAAAGAAGGCTATCGCACCGTGATCAACTGCAACGAACAGGGTGGGCAGACGGTGTTTCATCTGCACGTGCATCTGCTCGCCGGTCGCCGCATGACCTGGCCGCCGGGTTGATCGAGCATTCTGCTTAAGTCAATAAAAACGCCGGCGGATGCCGGCGTTTTTATTGATGGATCGATGCACGATCAGCGGTGATGGCGCACCACAATCACCGGGGCATACAAGCCACCCCAGCCCCAATACGGGCCACCCCAGTACGGACCCCAGAACGGGTCGTACCAGCCCGGTCCGTAGTACGGATAGTTCACGACCACCGGGCGCTTCGGCCACAGATAGATCACCTCCGCCTCGACGCGCGGATAGGCATAGTCGTAATCGCCTACCTTGCGGGTCATCGTGCCCTGGATGGCGCCGGTGATGGTGATCTCGCGCCCCGGCTTGAACACTTCCGGATCGTAGAAACCGGTGCGGCAGGCTACGAAACGACCCTGGCTGTTGTTGTTGCGAACAGGGCGAGCCTCGTTATCGAGTGGGCGTCCCAGCACATAGAAGCAGGTGGATTGCTGACTGGGCTCGGTGCTGATGATGTCGCCGCCCCAGCGGACCTGTGTGCCATTGGCGCTGCTCTGCTGTGCATTCAGCGAGGTGACGTTGGCGAAATTGCCCTGCAACGGCTGGGGCACCGTGGCGCAAGCGGCCAACAGGGCGCAGGCCGCTGCGAGGCTAAGAATTCGGAAGAGGGGAGACATGGTGTTTTTCTCCATCATGGGCGATTGCATGCTACATCGTGGCGCGACGATTAGACCACTCGATGCGGTTGGAAATTCCGTACGGCTTTTCTAAAAGTGCGCAAGGATTTAGGAGCAGGTTCGACAGTGGCGTAGTACATCAAAACCGATAACGCCTTGATTCCATCAATGGTTGACGATGCCAGCGTGCGAGGCGTGCAATACGTGCTTCGTTATCGATTTTGCAGGGCTTCATCACGAAGCGGAGTGATGGCAGACATGGGTTTAGGCAAAGCGCGGACAAACACGAGGGATGACACCAGTGTAGTCGCCGGCCTTGTGCGCTGGCGAGCGGCATTCGTCACGATCTTCCTCTGTCTGCTGGGTGTGAAACTGGTGCTTGCTGCCAAGCTCCAGCCCTTTGGCGACGAAGCGTTCTATTGGCAGGAAAGTCGGCATCCCGCTTGGGGCTACAGTGATCTGCCACCGTTGACGGCCTGGCTGATTCGTCTGGGCGAAAGCGTGGCTGGGCACGGTGTGTTGGGGATGCGTTGGCCATTCCTGCTACTAGGTAGCTGCCTGCCCTGGCTGCTGGTGGCCTTCGGTCGGCGTGCTTTCGATGTGCGTGCCGGCTGGCAGGCGGGTGTGCTTTGCCTGTGCTTGCCGCTGGCAGGGAGCTTGGGTGTTTTGGCCATGCCAGATGTGCCACTTACAGTGGCGGGCGCAGCAGCCATGCTGGCGCTGCTGCGCGCTATGGATAACAACCGTTGGTGTGACTGGTTGTTGCTGGGTGTGGCATTGGCTATCTGTTGGATGAGCCATTATCGCGCTGCCATGTTCATGCTGGCTGGCTTGTTCTTGTTCCTGCTGACGCCACGTGGCCGTGCGCAGTGGACACGTGGCGGTTTCTGGTTGGCGATGGTTGTTGCCGCAACGGGTTTGGTGCCGCTGGCGATTTCCAACTGGCAGCAACATGGCGACGGTTTGGCTTTCCAGCTGATGCAGCGCAATCCGTGGCGCTTTCATGCCGACACTCTTGTGCAACCTTTGGAGCAAGCCGTTACCTGCACGCCTCTGCTGTACGTCTGTCTGCTCTGGACAGTCTGGCGTTGCGGGTGTCGAAGACATGAAGGCCGTCCGTGGGATGTGATAGCACTGCTGTCACTGACGTTTATCGTGGTGTATTTCGTGGCGGGTTTGTTTGCCGATGACCAGCGCTTTCGTGTGCATTGGCCTCTGCCGGGTTATCTACCGTTGCTGGCTGCCCTGCCTGTGTTGTGGCGCGATGTGCGCGTCTGGCGCTGGGTGGCGATGGCTGGTGCCGGGCTAGCTTTGTTCGCGCAACTGGTTGGCCTGTCTTATCTCGGATTGGCCGCCCATCCGGCAACGGCCAGCTGGTTGGGCGCGGCACGTGCTTTCCCGACCGCTTTCATCGGGTGGGAGGAAAGCGCGGATATCGCGAAGGCGCAGCTTGTCGTACAGCCGGCTGTCTTGGTGGCGGACAATTTCATGATGGCCGCCGAACTGGATTTTCAGTTCGACGGGCAACGTCCGGTCTACACATTAGATAGTCCGTTGAATGTCAAATACGGGCGTGCGCCGCAAGTTGCGCTATGGGCGCTGGATGAAAGCGCCTTGCGTCAGAGGCACGCCGGTGAACCTGTGCTGCTTGTGGTGGATGAGCATGCCCTGCGTGAGCGCGAGCGCGCGCCATGGTTTGGCTCGCTCTGCACACGTATCGCTCATTTGCAGCCGCTACGAAGGCTCAGCTTGTTCGACGGCCGCAAGAGCGTGGCGTTTTATCGTGGTGATGCCGTCATAGCGAGGGATCCTGGCGGATGTGCTCGCGCATGGCGGTATCCAGCTCACTTTGGGCTTGGCCCAGCGCTAGGAGCAGGGGGCGCAGCCGTTCGCGGGTTTGCTCCATGTCCCGGGTCGCAGCATCCAACTCGGCCTGGGTCGCAGAGGGAGACTGGTCGCGGATCCAGATCCGTTGCTGAAGCAGTGCCCGCAGGCCAGCGTCCACGGCGTGACTGGCTTCTTGCTCGCTGGCCGCCGGCAGGTCTGGGTTGAGCGACATCACCGCATGGGCCTGTTGCAGACGGGTCCGGCAGGATTTCAGATCGGCCTCCAGTCGGTCGGCCAGTTCCAGGAGCTGCCGTAGGCTGGTGGTGCGCCGGGTCATCCGGCGCAGTAGCAAGGCGCCACCCAAGGCAACTATCAGCAAGATGAACAGGATAACCAGGCCGAACAAGAGATAGATGTTCACGTAAAATGAGCAGTTCAGGCTGGGACAGACCGCAGTCTGCCGTATGTTCCGGATTCAGGCAAAGCCGGGTGATTAGCGTCGTGATGCGGTTTGCGCACGGTGGGCTGGAACAGCTACGGTTGACTAGACGGAGCCTGAAAACTTATTATTTGCTAGTTATGTCCGCCGCACTGCCAGAGTCTGTGGACGCTTGGCGCATGGTTTCGGCGCGGCGTTCGTTCCAGGGGTCACTGCCCATCGCCGCAATGCCTCGTCTCTGCGAAGTGCTGGCGGATGATGCAGGTTCGGCCACGTATGCGCTCGACTTCGGTCGGGACGAATATGGCACGAACTATGTTGACGTTCGTGTCCAGGCGCCCCTGCGGCTGATCTGCCAGCGTACGCTCGAACCGTTTGTCATGCCTGTCACGGTCGACAGCCGATTGGGCTTGATCCGTTCCGAGCGCGAAGAGTCCGCGTTGCCGGCCGGGGTCGAGCCGCTGCTGGTGGCCGAGGACGACAAACTGAACCCGATCGATGTGATCGAGGACGAATTGTTGTTGGCATTGCCGCTGGTGCCGATGAATCCGGACAGCGCCTTGCCTGAAGAAGTCATTCGCCCGCCGATGGAAGCAACATCCATCGAAGAGCGCCCCGATAACCCGTTCGCGGTACTGCGCGAACTCAAGAAGACCTGATTAAGCTGGAGAATCACCATGGCCGTTCAAAAGAGCCGCAAGACCCCGTCCACCCGTGGCATGCGTCGCTCGCATGACAAACTGAGCAGCGTGCAGTTGGCCACCGATCCGACCAGCGGCGAAGTGCATCGTCGTCACCACGTGACGGCCGATGGCTACTACCGCGGCAAGAAGGTGATCGACACCCACGTTTCGGTGGTCGAGGAAGACTAAGTCATTCCCCGAGCCTTACAGGCTTCAGGGGCCAGTTCGACAGGCGGCGCGGTGACGCGCCGCTTTGCGTTCTGGCGTGCGGCAACGTAACGTTGCGGTCTTGGTGTATCGCGCCACCTGCACGGCGGATGGCGCAAAGCACCGCCGCTTGCTGATGGATATTCAATGGCACCGATCTACTCCCGTCTTCTTGGCACCGGCAGCGCGCTGCCGGAGCGCGTATTGACCAACGCTGATCTCGAGAAGTTCGTCGACACCAGCGATGAGTGGATTCGTGAACGTACCGGCATCCGCCAGCGTCATGTCGCCGCCGAGGGAGAGACCACGGGCGATCTGTCCACGCTGGCCGCGCAGCGCGCGCTCGACGCGGCGGGCGTCAAGGCATCCGAACTGGATCTCATTGTCCTTGGCACCACCACGCCGGACATTATTTTTCCATCGACCGCCTGTCTGGTTCAGCACCGCCTCGGTGCGAACGGTTGCGCCGCATTCGACGTCAATGCCGCTTGTTCGGGCTTCGTCTACGCGCTGGGTGTGGCCGACAAGTTCATTCGTAGCGGTCAGTCGAAGAAGGTGTTGGTGATCGGTGCGGAAACGCTGACCCGCATGGTCAATTGGGAAGAGCGCGAGACAGCCGTGCTGTTTGGCGATGGCGCGGGTGCCGTTGTGCTGGAAGTCTCCAGTGAGCCGGGTATCTATGCGACTTGCCTGCATGCCGATGGTGGCCACAAGGAACTGCTCTACAACCCGGTCGGCGTTTCCGTCGGTTTCAAAGACGAACCTAACCATGGCGTGCGTATCCGCATGTCCGGCCGCGAGGTGTTCAAGGTCGCTGTGAAGACGCTTGATTCGTTGGTGGAAGAGACACTCGCCGCGGCCGGCATGCAAGCGTCGCAACTGGACTGGCTGATTCCGCACCAGGCCAACTTGCGCATCATTGAGGCAACGGCCAAGCGGCTGAACATGTCGATGGACCAAGTTATCGTCACCGTCGACAAACACGCCAACACGTCCGCTGGCTCCGTGCCGCTGGCACTCGATTACGCCGTACGTTCGGGCAAGGTGAAGCGCGGCCAGAATCTGTTGTTGGAAGCCTTTGGCGGCGGCTTCACCTGGGCATCGGCACTATTGCGGTATTGATGGGAATGTCTTTCCCCCTTGTCCCATCCGTAAAGGACAAGTCGTTTCAGGGGAATAGTGGCTAGAAGCATAGTTTGGACTGGAGCGTTCCGTGGCATCTTCGCGCGAGCAAAGTCTGCAAACCGACATCATTCATGCTGGCGAAAACGCCAAGCGCGAATACGGCTCCATCGTCACACCTATCTTCCAGTCGTCAATCTTCGTCAATCGTAACGATGGGGATTACGACGGTATTCGCTACATCCGCCTCAACAACACCCCTACACATCTCGCTTTGCATGAAAAGCTGGTGCGCCTGGAGCAGGGTGAAGCTGCGCTGGCGGTTGCCAGCGGCATGGCGGCAATCACCTCGGTGATGCTGGGGTGTCTGCGCAGCGGCGATCACGTGCTGGTGCAGGAAAGCCTCTACGGCGGTACGCATGCTTTCGTCAAGGAAGACCTGGGCGATTACGGCATTGCTTTCGATTTCATCAACATTGATGATCCAGGCCAATGGCGCGAGGTGTTGCGGCCCAACACCCGCATGATCTACACCGAGGCAGTGTCCAATCCCATCATGCGGGTGATTGATCACCGTGCGGTGGTTGCATTCGCACGCCAATACGGGTTGGTTTCGGTGATCGATGCCACCCTCGCATCGCCGGTGAACTTCCGTCCACTCCATCTGGGCTACGATCTGGTGGTGCACTCGGCCACTAAATACCTCAATGGCCATTCGGATGTCATGGCTGGGGCGATCGTGGGGAGTGCGGAGCACATCCGACATATCCGTCACAAGGTCAATCATCTGGGCTGCTCGCTCAATCCTCTGGATTGCTTTTTGCTCCACCGTGGCATGCGCACGCTGGCTGTGCGTATACGTGAACAGAATGCCAATGCGTTGCGCCTTGCCGAGTACTTATCGAGGCATGCTGGTGTGCGACGGGTGAACTATCCAGGGTTATCCGACAATCGCTACCACGCGTTGGCAAGTTCCTTGTTCGATGGCTTTGGCGGGGTGCTCAGTATGGATGTCGATTCGGAGCGTTATGACGCCGGGCGTATCGTAGCGGCGGTCAATTTATATGCGGATGCCGTGAGCCTGGGCAGCATCGAATCGTTGATCACGCGTCCGGCTTTTACCAGTCATTCGGGGATGAGTGTCGAAGACCGGCGCCGCGCTGGTATCGATGATGATCTGATTCGCATTTCGGTGGGTCTGGAGTTGGCCGACGACTTGATCGTCGATCTCGATCAGGCCTTTGCCGCCGGTGAGCGATAAGACGCCGCTGCCCGCGCCTGCTGTGGTGCCTGCGTTTCTGCGCAATGGCGAAAGATGGCCTCGACATGGCGAGTATCCGTGCCGCAGCAGCCGCCTACGACGGCGATGTTCGGTAGTAGCCCCATCAGCGATCGGTGTGCTTCTCCCAAGGCTTCAGGATTGCCGGCATCAAGTTCCTGGCAGGCATCCAGCTCGGCATGGCTGCGGCAGGATGCATTCGCGCGCAGCCCGCGAATGCGGCCACGACACTTGTCGCACTGCTCCAGCATGGGGGCGAAATGCTGCGGATGTGCACAATTGATCATGTAATAGGCTGGGTAACCGCTGGTGCAATCGTCAGTACGGGCAATCGCATCGGGCAAGGTTTCGCCAGATGGCAACCGTCCGTTGGTTTCCACGGTATAGGAAACCACCACGGGCGCTGCACAAGCCCAGGCGGCGAGGGCGATACCGGTGGCCTCTTGTGAGTGGGTCATGGTCAAGGCAGAGATCATGTCGACGCCGGCGTCGATCAAGGTTTCGATCTGCGGACGATGGTAATCGGCCGCAATACGAATGCCTTCACTGTCGCAGGCGGTGTAGCCGTCTCCGCGCGGACCGACGTTGCCGCCGATCACCATCGGGTTGCGTTCGGTTTCGTAGAGCTCACGCAGGTGCAGCAGCAGGGTAATGGCCTTGTGATTGGCTTCTTTCAATGCGTCCGTGTCATAACCCAGCGCTGCGCCCCAGTCGCGATTGGCGCGCCAGGTGGGGCTATCTAGCACGAGGCCGGTATCGTAATTCTGTGCCAGTTCGGCATAGCTGGCGTAATAGCGCCAGAGTGCCTGTCTGCCACGGGCATCTCCCAGCAGCATGAACGAGGCGAAATGCGGCAGGTTGCGGTGTTCGTGAAAAATGAGGGTGGTGCCCAGGCCGCCATCGGTCATGAACAGCCGACCGTTCAATTGAGGAAGGTGGTTGTGGCTGCCGTGCATCACAAATTCTTGCCGATACTCGCACAAGTAAAAGGGCGTTCCGGATTCACTGGGAACGGGATCTGTCGCTAACTGGATTTCCTCACCGAGCCGATCAAGATGGCGTGAATAAAAAGGGGGGGCGGGTCGATGTCGAAAATTGAGTGTTCGATCAGACAATTAGGTCGATTTTTCCGAATACGGCTGCGCATGGAGCGCATTGCTGGCAAGATTCGCGGTTTCGTTCACCGTTAAAACCTCACGCATGAGTCAGAACGTCCCATCGCTTGCTTTCGTTTTTCCCGGCCAGGGTTCGCAATCGATCGGCATGCTGGCTGAGTTGGCGGCCGTGCACGGCGAAGTGAAAGCCACTTTCGACGAAGCTTCGCAAGGTGCGGGAGCCGACCTATGGACGCTCAGCCAACAGGGGCCTGAAGATCGGCTCAATCGAACCGAAAACACCCAGCCAGCGTTGCTGGCTGCAAGCGTGGCGGTGTGGCGGGTATGGCAGAAACTCGGCGGCGCGCAACCGGCACAATTGTCGGGACACAGTCTGGGTGAATACAGTGCGCTGGTCTGTGCGAGCGCCTTGTCGCTGCACGATGCCGCCGCTCTGGTCGCTCAGCGCGGCCGTCTGATGCAAGCTGCCGTTCCGGCGGGAGTTGGCGCGATGGCGGCGATTCTTGGCGGTGACGATCAACAGATTGCCGATGTCTGCGCTGACGTTGCGCAAGGGCAGGTCGTGGCGCCGGCCAACTTTAATTCGCCCGGGCAATTGGTGATTGCAGGTCATGCCGAAGCGGTGGATCGCGCCTTGGCGCGCCTGGCCGAATTGGGCGTAAAGAGGGCTGTAAAGCTTGCCGTATCCGTGCCTTCGCATAGTGCACTGATGCGCGAGGCTTCCGACAAGCTGGGCGAGCGCATGGCCTCGATCGCCTGGAAACTTCCTGCGCTGCCGGTGGTGCAGAATGCCGAAGCGCGTGCTTACAACACGCTTGACGATATCCGCGGCGCCTTGCAGTGCCAGTTGTATCTGCCGGTACGTTGGACCGAATGCGTGCAGGCGCTGATTGCCGGCGGTGCAACGCGTCTGGCCGAATGCGGTCCAGGCAAGGTGCTGACCGGCTTGATCAAGCGTATCGACAAGAGCGTCGAAGCCCGTGCGATCGGTGCACCGGTCGAGCTGGATGCTGCGCGCGGCGAATGGGTCTGACAAAAACCAACGACCGAGGGAACTGAAAGTATGAGCACACTGCAAGGTGAAATAGCCCTGGTGACCGGCGCCAGCCGTGGTATTGGCGCGGCGATTGCCGATGAGCTGGCTGCCATGGGCGCCACCGTGATCGGTACAGCGACCAGTGACGCGGGCGCCGCGGCGATGGGTGAGCGGCTGGCTGCGCATGGTGGCCATGGCCGGGTGCTCAATGTCACTGATGCGGCGGCGGTGGATGCGCTGATCGACGACACCGCCAAGCAGTTCGGCGCCGTTTCCATTCTGGTGAACAACGCAGGCATCACGCGTGACCAGTTACTGATGCGCATGCGCGACGAAGACTGGCAGGCCATCATCGATACCAATCTCACCTCGGTCTATCGCATGTCCAAGGCGGTGATGCGCGGCATGATGAAGGCGCGCAAAGGACGCATCATCTCGATCGCCTCGGTGATTGGCTTGACCGGCAATCCCGGCCAAGCCAATTACGCGGCAGCCAAAGCAGGCATCATCGCATTCTCCAAATCATTGGCGCGCGAGATCGGTTCACGTGGCATCACGGTCAATGTGGTCGCGCCAGGTTTTATCGATACCGATATGACCCGCGGACTGCCTGAGGAGTCCAAGCAGGCGCTGCTGGGGCAGATCGCGCTGGGTCGCCTGGGCGAGGCGAGCGATATCGCCAAGGCCGTGGGCTTCCTTGCATCCCCGGCGGCGAGTTACATCACCGGCGAAACCCTGCATGTCAACGGCGGCATGTACATGCCCTGATCAGCGGTGCCGGTCTTGAAAAAGGCCGCGCCAGCGCAAGCTTCGGCTTGCAGGCGAGGGCGCCCGCTTCGTTTGAAACTCACCCGGTTCCGCCTAGGGCTGATTGAGATAAGGAGTCGTCATGGCGCTCGTTTTAGGCGACAATCTGCGCTTTCACGTCGGTGCGGGTGCCGTGGCGGTTTGTATTCCCCGGCATGCGGGTGGCGGCTTAATGGCTTAGCCACTACAATATCGAAGAGTTTGCCGGTGAAAAACTGGCAAGACAGACAATATCCCCTTGGGAGGTAAAGGCAACATGAGCACCATCGAAGATCGCGTCAAGAAAATCGTCGTCGAGCAACTGGGCGTGGAGGAGGATAAGGTCACACCGAACGCTTCGTTCGTGGACGATCTGGGCGCAGACTCGCTGGACACGGTCGAGCTAGTGATGGCGCTTGAAGAGGAATTCGAAACCGAAATTCCGGACGAGGACGCTGAAAAGCTCACCACCGTGCAGGATGCCATGAAGTACATCGAGGAGCACGCCAAGAAGAAGTGATCTGCTGCGTCGTGGTGATGCGCGCGTCCCATGCGCTACGTAGTGATATCGGAAGCTGCGCCATCTTGGCGCAGTTTTCGTTTCTGCAAGATGTAACGTCCGATCACGTATGGTTGCACCTGTACAAGGTCGGAATGCATTGCGATGTATGGAAAGTGATGTCTTGCGGCTGATCTTTCCTGAACCAGCTTAGGAATTCGATCCATGAGCAAACGACGTGTGGTAGTGACCGGCATGGGGATCATCTCGCCGGTGGGTAACGATATCGCCACCGCCTGGGACAATATCCTCAAGGGCGTCAGCGGCATTGGTCCTGTGACGCATTTCGATGCCACCGCGTATGCCACGCGCATCGCCGGCCAGGTGAAAGGTTTCGATCCGGTGCAGTGGATTGCGCCGAAAGAGATCAAGAAAATGGATCCGTTCATCCACTACGGCATTGCCGCGGGCACCCAGGCCTTGCGCGATTCCGGCTTGGAAGTGACAGAACAAAATGCCCCGCGCATCGGTGTGGCCGTGGCGGCAGGCATTGGTGGCCTGCATACCATCGAACATACCTCCATTGAGCTGCACGACAAGGGGCCGCGTCGCGTGTCGCCGTTCTTCGTGCCTAGCTCGATTATCAACATGGTCTCTGGCCACCTGTCGATCATGTATGGCCTGAAAGGTCCGAACATCGCCTGTGTCACTGCCTGTACCACCGGTGCGCACAACATCGGTCTGGCTACACGTATGATCCAGTACGGCGATGCCGACGTGATGATCGCCGGTGGTGCTGAGTTCGCCACCACCGGCACGGCCATGGCAGGCTTTTGCTCGGCCAAGGCCATGTCCACCCGCAACGACGAGCCGGCCAAGGCCAGTCGTCCGTGGGACAAGGACCGCGATGGTTTCGTGCTGTCCGATGGCGCCGGCGTGCTGGTGCTTGAGGAGTACGAACACGCCAAGGCGCGTGGCGCGAAGATCTACGCCGAACTGGTGGGCTTCGGCATGAGCGGCGACGCTTATCACATCACTGCTCCTAGCGAGGGTGGCGAGGGCGCGGCGCGTTGCATGGAAGCGGCACTGAAGGATGGTGGCGTCAATCCTTCCGATGTGCAGTACATCAATGCGCACGGCACCTCCACGCCGCCAGGTGATCTGTGTGAGGTGCTCGCCGCCAAGCGTGTGTTCGGCGATCACGCCTACCAGTTGGCGATGAGCTCGACCAAATCCGTCACAGGTCATTTGCTCGGTGCGGCAGGTGGCGTGGAGGCGATCTTTACCATCCTGGCCATGCGCGACCAGGTGGTGCCCCCCACTATCAACCTCGACGAGCCGGGTGAAGGCTGCGATCTCGACTTCGTGCCGCATACGGCACGCGAGGCGAAGCTCGACATAGCCATCTCCAACTCGTTCGGTTTTGGTGGTACCAACGGTACGCTTGTTTTCCGTCGTATCTAGTCGTATCTAAGTGACTACCATTCATCGTGCGTTTGCCGGCCGGCGCGATCTGCTCGCGCCGGCCGCTGCATTTCCGGAGCGCTATCCTGCGTTGCTCGAAAGCGTCACGCAGGGTAGTGCGCATGCACGCTACGACATGCTGTTCGCGTTTCCGCAAGCTACCCTCACGCTGGCTGCGGACGGTTGCGTGCGCGATGCCGAAGGCCAAGTGCATTCCGGTCGTTTTCTTGATGCATTGGATGCGGCATGGCGCGCCGAGCGTTTGCCGCATGGCCCAGACGATGGATTGCCCTTCCACGGCGGCTGGGTGTTGCTGCTCGCCTATGAGTTGGCTGCGCAGATCGAGCCAAGCTTGCGTCTACACCATCCACAACACTTGCCGGTGGCGCAGGCAGTGCGTTGCCCGGCGGCGATCATTGTCGATTACGTGCATGAGCGCACCATCCTGGTCGCTGAGGCGGGACAGGAACGCTTGTTGGATGCGATGGCAGCGGATCTGGATGCCATGCCGCTGATGCCGCCGCTCACGGTGCCTGATGCCATGGAAGAAGACGCGCCGTCGCTCTTTCTGGATGGCGTGGCGCGCATTCACGAACACTTGCATGCCGGCGATATTTTTCAAGTGAACCTGTCGCGCGCATGGCATGCACACTTTACCGAAGCGCCGACTGCGGCAAGCCTTTACGCCGCACTGCGTCGCGCCAATCCTGCGCCGTTTGCGGGAATGCTGCAGCAGAAGGACTGGGCGGTGGTCAGTTCTTCACCGGAGCGCCTGGTCGAAGTGCGGCGTGGCTTGGTGCAAACCCGGCCGATCGCCGGCACGCGGCCGCGCGTTACCGGCGATGACGATCTGGCGCGCATCCGCGAGCTTACCGCGCACCCCAAGGAGCGCGCCGAGCATGTCATGCTAATCGATCTGGCGCGCAATGATCTCGGTCGCGTTTGCCGGCCCGGCACGGTCGAAGTGAACGAGCTGATGGTGGTGGAAAGCTACGCCCACGTGCACCACATCGTTTCAAATGTGCGAGGTCGTTTACGCGACGGCGTGACGCCAGGGCAAGTGATCGCCGCCACCTTTCCAGGCGGCACCATCACCGGTTGCCCCAAGGTGCGTTGCATGGAGATCATTGCGGCGCTGGAAGATGCTCCACGCGGTGCCTACACCGGTGCGCTGGGTTATCTCGATCGCGATGGCGACCTCGATCTGAACATCCTCATCCGCACACTGACCCTGCAGGGTCATGATGTAAGTCTGCGTGCCGGCGCTGGCATCGTGGCTGATTCCATGGCGACCAAAGAGCTGGACGAAACCCGCGCCAAGGCGCGCGGCATGCTGCGCGCACTGGGAGTGGCCGGCTGATGATGCTGATCAACGGCCAGCCACAGGAGCATGTATCGGCACTGGATCGTGGACTGAGTTACGGCGATGGGCTGTTTGAAACCATTCGGCTGGTCGGGACGCATGCGCCGCTGTGGGAAAGGCATATGCAACGCCTGCTGCTAGGATGCGAGCGCTTGCGGATACCTGCGCCAGATCCCCCGCGGCTTTGGCAGGAAGCTTTGCAAGCCAGCAAAAATCTGCCGCATGCCGTGCTACGGATCACGTTGACGCGCGGGATCGGCGAACGCGGTTATGCATTGCCGTCGGTCAGCAAAACGACGCGTATCGTTGCCGCATTTCCTGCGCCACTTATACCCGCCGGCATCTACCTGCAGGGCATTCGCATGCGTTTGTGTGCGATTCGGCTGGCCGACCAGCCTTTGCTGGCGGGTATCAAGCATCTGAACCGGCTGGAGCAAGTACTGGCGTGTGCTGAATGGAGTGATCCACGGATTGCCGAAGGATTGGTTTGCGATCAGCGTGGTCACGTCATCTCGGCTATTGCTGCGAATCTGTTTGCCGTGATCGATGGGGTGATCGTCACGCCTTCCGTGGATCGCTGCGGCATCGCCGGCGTGGCCCGCGCCGCGTTGTTGGATGCTTTTCCGGCTTGTGCGGTCCGTGATCTGCCGCTGGCGGAATGCCTGCATGCTTCCGAGCTCTTCCTCAGCTCCAGTGTTCGCGGCATCCTGCCGGTTCAGGCCGTGGGGGATACCGTGTACGCTCCCGGCCCGGTGACCCGCGCCATGCAGCAATGCTGGCGCGACCTTGGCTTTCCGATGGAGCAGGCATGAATCGAAGCGGTGCAAATCTGGGGCGCACATCGTGGCGTCTTTTGCTACTGATCCTGTTGTTGGTTGTGGCGGGCACGGCAATGTGGTTCTGGCGTGATTTCAACCGCTTTGGCATCACGCCACTGAGGGTCAGCGTCACGGGTGAAAGCATCGACATCGGACGTGGCACCAGCTTCAAGGACATCGTGCACCAACTGCGCGCGGAAGGATTGAGCACCTCCGCACCGTTCTATTGGCGCCTGCTTGCCGAGCGCATGCACGTGGCAGGACGGTTGCACGCAGGTGAATACGCACTGATTCCCGGTATCACGCCGCAGCAGTTGCTGACCAATATGGCTCAGGGCAGGGTGATGCAGCGTGACGTCACCATTGTGGATGGCTGGACCTTTCACGACATAAGGCAGGCTTTGGCCAAGGCCGACAAGCTGAAGCACGATGCCGAGGGGCTGGACGATGCCGCGATCATGCAAAAAATCGGTGCGCCGGATCAAAAGCCCGAAGGGCAGTTCCTGCCCGAAACCTATGCTTACGTGAAGGGCGACAGCGATCTGGATGTGCTGCGCCGCGCACACGACGCCATGACCAAAGCGCTTGCTACCTTATGGGCACAACGAGACCCCCAGTCGTCACTAACCAAGCCCTACGATGCGCTGATCCTTGCCTCCATCATTGAGAAAGAAACCGGCCGTGCTGATGAGCGTGCACGGGTGGCAGGCGTCTTTGTTCGCCGGTTGCAGAAGAACATGTTGTTGCAGACCGATCCCACCGTGATCTACGGCATGGGCGCCAGTTATGCCGGGACCATTCATAAAAGCGATCTGACCACCGATACGCCCTACAACACTTACACACGGCTCGGCCTGCCGCCAACGCCCATTGCCATGCCTGGCAAGCCAGCCATTGAGGCCGCCTTGCATCCGGCGCCGGGCGATGAACTTTATTTTGTGGCAAAGGGCGACGGCACGCATATCTTTGCCTCGACATTGGAAGAGCAGAACAAAAACGTAGCTTGTTACCAACTGAAGCATTGCCAATGAATCAACGCGGACGCTTCATTACGCTGGAAGGCGGCGAAGGGGCAGGCAAAAGCACCCTGCTTGCGGGCCTGTGCGATCATTTGCTGCAGCGTGGCGTGAGCTTGCTGCAACTGCGCGAGCCTGGCGGTACAACGCTGGGTGAGGCGGTCCGTTCGATCGCGCTCGATCCTGCGCATCCCCATATCAGTCCAGAGAGTGAGTTGCTGCTGATGTTCGCGTCGCGTGCACAGCTTGTGCGCGAACGGATCTTGCCGGCGCTGGAGGTCGGTCAATGGGTGCTTTGTGATCGCTATGTCGACGCAAGCTATGCTTACCAGGGCGCGGGCCGCGGGCAACCCGTGGATCGCATTGCCGCGCTGGAAAACTGGGCCTGCGCAGGTTTGAAGGCCGATCTCACCTTGCTGCTGGATTTGCCGGTATCGACCGGGCGTGCCCGTGCCGCTGGCCGTGGCGAAGCGGATCGTATCGAAGTGGAAGCGGATGCGTTCTTCGAACGCGTGCGCCGAGCGTATCGCTATCGCGCCGAGGCTGAACCGCAGCGTTTTCGTGTGATCGACGCCAGCCGGTCGGCGGATAAAGTGTTGCAAGCCGCTATCGCGGCGACGACGCATCTGTTCGAGGCGGCGACATGAGCAATCCTCCCTGGCACGCGGAACATTGGGCGCGCTTGCAGTCGCGTCGTCAGCGTGATGCTTTGCCGCATGCTTTGTTGCTATGTGGCTCGCGAGGTTTGGGCAAGCGCGATTTTTTGCGGCGCTTTGTGCGCGGGTTGTTGTGCCAGCATCCGGATAATGGTGAAGCTTGTGGTACCTGCCGCAGTTGCCTGCTGTTTGATGCGGGGACGCATCCCGACTACGTCGCTATGAGTTATGGCTTGCGCAAAGATGGAGTGCAGCGTTCGGAGATCGTGGTCGATCAGCTCCGCGAGCTATCGGCACGACTTGCCACGGCCAGCCAGTTTTGCGGTTGGCAAATCGCCAGCATCGATCCGGCCGATGCGATGAACGTCGCCGCCGCCAACGCCTTGCTGAAGACATTGGAAGAACCCGCGTCGCAAACCATGTTGATCCTGCTGGCCGATGAGCCGTGGCGCATGCCAGCCACGATCCGTAGTCGCTGTCAGCGCATCGACTTCCCGTTACCTGCGCAGGAGACGTCGCTCACTTGGCTGCAACAAGTGGGTGTGCGGGATGCACAAGCCGCTTTGGCGGCTGCTGGCGGCAACCCGGGGCTGGCACGGATCTGGGCGGAAGAGGGCGCTTTGACGCAACGCCAAGAGGTTCGCAAGGACCTTGCTGCGCTCGCCGCAGGTCGGGGCGATGCCATGGAAATGGGCAGGCGCTGGCTCGATGGCGCACCCGAACAGCGCCTCTGGTTTGCCGCCCAGGTCGTCGCCGATGAAATGCGCGCTCGCGCCACGGCCCAGGCCAGTCCACTGGGCAGTACGATGGATATCGAAGGCCTTGGAGTTTGGTACGACGCGGCCAACCGTGCGCGAGAAGCCCTTCGTGGTCCCTTGCGTGGTGATCTGTTGTTGCTGGAGTTGCTGGGGCGCTGGCGCTGATGCCGGCCTTGTCCGTTTCTGCGCAGACCCGATTGATGGTCGTGGCGCCGCATCCGGACGATGAAACCCTGGGCTGTGGTCTGCTGATCCAGCAGGTATTGGCAGCAGGTGGAGTGGTGCGCCTGCTGCTCTTGACCGACGGCGATAACAATCCCTGGCCGCAGCGCTTTATCGAGCGCCGCTTGCATATGGACGCCGTGGCTCGGCGGTGTTGGGGACAGCGGCGGCGGCAAGAAGTGATGCAGGCCATGGAGCAATTGGGGCTGCCGGCATCCGCACTGCAGCCGCTAGGCTGGTCCGATCTTGGATTGACCTGCCGGTTGCGTGACAACGCTTCGGGTGCGATAGCCGCCCTGCAGGCTGCCATGCACGCTTTCGAGCCGAGCATCATGGCTTGCCCGGCCTTGACCGATGCCCACCCTGATCACAGTGCGGCGCACGTGCTGTCCCGGCTGGCACTGGCTCATGCCGATCCCGCCCCATTGCTGCTGGCTTACCTGGTCCATGGTCATGGCAAAACGGACGCTTCGGCGTATCCGATCCTGATCGACACTCGCGTGGAACAGCAGCAGCGCAAGCTACAGGCGATGGCCGAGCATCAGACACAAATGGTGCTGAGCGGAAAGCGCATGCGGCGCATGGCGCTCAGTCCGGAGCGTTATAAGCAGGTCGATCTATCAGCAGGAACAGGGTGTTTGCGCTGGCGACCGCCGGCCGCGCTGAGGCCGTGGTTGCGACTCCTGATCGTTACGCCGGCCGGCGCCCAGGACTGGCGCTGGTCTGAGGCCCCGCTTGTTCGCGACCCCGATGGCGGTTTCCGGCTGTCATGGCTGCCGGGATCATCCGTCAGCGGCCCCGCTTTTGCAAAACTCCACCTCGATTGGCCTTCGCCCTGGATCTTTGATCACTGGGGTTGGCAAGCGTTGTGAGTCAGTGTTGCCTTAAGGCAACACCTTTGCGTGTAACCAGCGGGCTAGTTACGATGTGTTTCCGTCATCTGCCGATAGCGTCATCCGACAGGAGCAGGCATGAACCCGGTCGCCACCCGCCAGGGCATCATCTCCCTAAAATTCAAGGATACGGCTTCGCTCTACAACGCGTACATGCCGTTCCTGAAGCATGGCGGCTTGTTCGCACCTACCGCGCAGCGCTATTCGCTGGGTGATGAAGTGGTCCTGCTGATCAGCCTGATCGACGAGAGCGAGCGTCTGTCAGTCGCCGGAAAAGTGGTGTGGATCACACCTATCGGCGCGCAGGGCAATCGCACGGCGGGCATCGGCGTGCAGTTCAATGAGTCGTCCGACGGGGAAGCTGCGCGCAGTCGTATCGAAGCCTTGCTGGCCGGTGCCCTGGGGTCGGAGCGGGCCACGCAGACCATGTGATGACTGCCTTCATCGATGTCATGGCGTCGGGTGGAGCGTGATTATGTGCGTGCGAGGCAGGGAATATGTCTGTATTGACAGATACGGCCGACTTTTTGCTGTGGGCTTCACTGCAAGAAATATTCCATGGTGCGCCACACAAGGCTTGTCGGGCCACCCATGCGCGCTGATACAATATCGTGATCCCTGGGGCTTGCCTTGTGGATTGTCGAGCACCTGCATTCTGCACGTCAGCGTACAGGGCTGGACAGCCCGCTGAATCGAACTCCGGACCGTTTGTCCCAACGGTCACTGATGCACCCCCGTGGTGCGGAGGTAAGTTAAATCGTGCTTGCCGAATATTGGCCCGTTCTCCTGTTCATTGCGGTTGCCGCTGGAATGGGTATCGTCCTCATCACGCTCGGCCTGCTAGTCGGTCCGCGTCGTCCCGAATCAGAAAAGCTCTCGCCGTACGAATGCGGCTTCGAGGCCTTCGAGGATGCGCGCATGCAATTTGACGTGCGCTATTACCTCCTCGCCATTCTCTTCATCATCTTCGATTTGGAAATCGCCTTCCTGTTCCCCTGGGCGGTGGTGTTCAAGCAGATCGGCATCGTTGCACTGATTGAAATGGGACTGTTCCTGTTGCTGCTGGTGATCGGTTTTGCCTACGTGTGGAAGAAAGGAGCACTGGAATGGGAGTGATCTCCGCCATTGATCGGGTGATGCACAACCCGCAGCCGTTGAACGTGGTGGACGACATCTTGCGTCCCGCGGGCGACAATCCTGTCATTCAGCGTGGCGCGGTCACGACGACCGTTGATGCGCTGATGAACTGGGCGCGTACCGGTTCTATGTGGCCGATGACCTTCGGTCTGGCTTGCTGTGCAGTGGAAATGATGCACGCGGGTGCCGCACGCCTGGACCTGGATCGCTACGGTGTGGTGTTTCGCCCCAGCCCACGTCAGTCCGACGTGATGATCGTGGCCGGTACGCTGGTCAACAAGATGGCGCCCGCATTGCGCAAGGTTTATGACCAGATGCCCGATCCCAAGTGGGTGATTTCGATGGGTAGCTGCGCCAACGGTGGCGGTTATTACCACTATTCCTATTCCGTGGTGCGCGGTTGCGATCGCATCGTCCCGGTCGACATCTATGTGCCGGGCTGCCCGCCCACGGCCGAGGCGTTGATTCACGGCATTTTGCAGTTGCAAAAGAAAATCCGTCGTACCAGCACCATCGCGCGTTCCTGAAAGGCGTCGTCATGAGCGATACACAAACGAACTCGCTGGCCGAGCGACTCAACGCGCGATTTGGCGATCAATTGAAAATCACCGTCACGTACGGTCAGGTCACTGCGGTGGTGTCGGCTGCCAACCTTCTAACGGTAGCCACGGCATTGCGTGACGAACCGGGCTTCCGTTTCACCGAAGCGGTGGATGTGTGCGGCGTCGACTACCTGAGCTACGGGCAGACGGAGTGGGACACCACCGATGTCACCAGCACCGGTTTCTCGCGCGGCGTGGAAGGTGAGGCCGTGGGTCGCTTCACCTGGGCCGATCGCCCACGCGAGGTGTCAATCCCGAACCGCTTCGCGTCGGTCGCCCAGTTGCTGTCGATCGAACTCAACCAGCGCCTGCGCCTGCGCGTGTTCTGCGAAGACGATTCGCTGCCGGTGGTGCCGTCGCTGGTAAACATTTGGCCAGGACTGAACTGGTTCGAGCGTGAATCGTTCGACCTCTTCGGCATCATCTATGACGGCCATCCGGATCTGCGTCGCATCCTGACCGACTACGGTTTCGTCGGCCATCCGTTCCGCAAGGATTTTCCGCTGATCGGCAACGTCGAAGTGCGTTACGACATCGAGCAGAAACGCGTCATCTACGAACCGGTTTCCATCGAACCGCGCGTGCTCGTCCCGCGCGTGATTCGCGACGACGCCAACCTGATCCAGGCCCAAGCGGAAGCCGCTGACCATTGGCGAGAGAACTAATCATGTCAGGGCAAGAAATTCGCAACTACACGATGAACTTCGGTCCGCAGCATCCCGCTGCGCACGGCGTGCTGCGCCTGGTGTTGGAGATGGACGGCGAAACCGTCGTCCGTGCCGATCCACATGTGGGTTTGCTGCATCGTGGTACCGAAAAGCTTGCTGAATCCAAGCCGTTCAATCAATCGATCGGTTACATGGATCGTCTCGACTACGTATCGATGATGTGCAACGAGCATGCCTACGTGCGCGCCATCGAAACCCTGCTGGGGATCGAGGCGCCGGAGCGTGCGCAATACATACGCACCATGTTCGACGAGATCACCCGCATCCTCAACCATCTGATGTGGGTGGGTTCCAATGCACTCGACCTAGGTGCGATGGCCGTGTTCCTGTACGCCTTCCGCGAGCGCGAAGAGCTGATGGACTGCTACGAGGCGGTTTCGGGCGCGCGCATGCATGCCACCTATTACCGTCCGGGCGGTGTCTACCGCGATCTGCCGGGCAAGATGCCGCAATATCGAGAGTCGCCCTGGCATAAGGGCGCGGACCTCAAGCGCCTGAATAGCTGGCGTGAAGGCTCCATGCTCGACTACCTCGATGCGTTCACCACCGACTTCTTCACCAAGGTGGATGAGTACGAGGAACTGCTTACCAACAATCGCATCTGGAAGCAGCGTACCGTCGGCATCGGCGTGGTGTCGCCGGAACTGGCCCAGCAGTGGGGCATGACCGGCGTGATGCTGCGTGGTTCGGGCATCGCCTGGGATCTGCGCAAGAAACAGCCTTATGCCAAGTACGCCGAGGTGGATTTCGACATTCCGGTCGGCGTGGGCGGTGACTGCTACGATCGTTATCTGGTGCGCGTCGAGGAAATGCGTCAGTCCAATCGCATCATCAAGCAGTGCGTGAACTGGCTGCGCGCCAACCCTGGCCCGGTGATGGTGGAAAACTTCAAGGTCGCGCCGCCCAAGCGCGAAGCCATGAAGGAAGACATGGAAGCGCTGATCCACCACTTCAAGCTGTTCACCGAAGGCTACGGCGTGCCGGCCGGCGAAACCTATACGGCAGTCGAAGCGCCGAAGGGCGAGTTCGGTTGCTACCTGGTTTCCGACGGCGCCAACAAACCGTTCCGCGTGCATCTGCGCGCACCGGGTTTTGCCCACTTGTCATCGATGGACGTCCTCGCGCGTGGCCACATGCTGGCCGACGCGGTTGCCATCATCGGCACCTATGATTTGGTGTTTGGCGAGGTGGATCGATGACCTTTGCGGGACTCGGGACTCGGGACTCGGGACTCGGTAGAGCGGTTAGCTGCGCTGCCCAAGTCGCCGGTGTCATTTATTTTCAAAGCATTAGTAACGCTGTCATTGGATTCGAACGCGTGGGCTCGCTCGGCTTTTGCCGAGTCCCGAGTCCCGAGTTCCGAGTCCCGGAGTTCGCAGCATGAAAGCCACTGGCAACTACGAACAGGTCAAGCACATCGATCCGCTCGTCGTACTCTCCGAGCACACGCGTCATCACATCGATCACTGGCTGGGCAAGTTCCCGCCGGATCGCAAACGCTCGGCGCTGATCCAGGCGCTGTTCGCGACGCAGGAACAGAACCACGGTTACCTCACCGACGAACTGATCACCGCCGTCGCCAAGTACATCGACGTGCCCGCCGTGTGGGCCTACGAAGTGGCCAGCTTTTACTCGATGCTGGAAACCTCGCCGGTCGGCCGCAACAACGTTGCGATCTGCACCAATATTTCATGCTGGCTCAATGGCGCCGAGGACATCGTGCGCCATTGCGAGAAGAAGCTCGGCATCAAGCTGGATGAAAGCACGGCTGATGGCCGCGTGTACCTCAAGCGCGAAGAAGAATGCATTGCTGCGTGCGTGTACGCGCCGGCGATGACGGTCAATGGTCACTACCACGAGCGTCTCACGATCGAAAAGGTCGACGAGATTCTCGATGGCCTCAAGTAAGGCAGGAGAGCCTGCCTATGGGTTCCCAGCAGTCCGCGTTGTTCTGCAGCCGCCGCCAGGTGGTAGTGCGTGGCGCAGATCAGGGTGGTTCCCTGCTCAAGCCGCGCGCTGCCGCATGGCGGCGGCTGCAGAACAACCCTCCGGGCCGGGTCTGTTTGCCCGCAATCCCGCGTCATCACTCAGTTGTGTATCGACATACACTCCTTCGTTCTTCCTTGGCTTGCGCGCAAACAGCTCTCGGCGCGGGCTACTGGGAACCCATAGGCAGGCTCTAATATGGCAGTCGGACCCGCACCCCAGGAACATCAGGTCGTCTACACCACGCTGCATTTCGACAAGCCGTGGGCGATGGACAGCTACCTGCAAATGGACGGTTACAAAGCGTGGAAGAAGATTCTGGCCGAAAAGCCCGATCCTGCTTCGATCGTCGAGATCGTCAAGAACAGTAACCTGCGTGGCCGCGGCGGCGCAGGCTTTCCGACCGGCTTGAAGTGGTCCTTCATGCCCAAGGGCAACATGCAGAAGTACATCCTCTGCAATTCCGACGAATCGGAACCCGGCACCGCGAAAGACCGCGACATTCTGCGCTACAACCCGCACTCGGTGGTCGAAGGTCTGGCCATTGCCTGCTATGCGACCGGTTCGACGGTGGCTTACAACTACTTGCGCGGTGAATTCCATCACGAACCCTTCGAGCATTTCGAAGAGGCGCTGAAAGAAGCCTACGCCGCCGGCCTGCTCGGCAAGAACATCCAGGGCACCGGCATCGATGTGGACATCCATGGCGCTCTCGGCGCGGGTGCCTACATCTGCGGCGAAGAAACCGCGCTGATGGAATCGCTGGAAGGCAAGAAGGGGCAGCCGCGCTTCAAGCCGCCGTTCCCGGCCAACTTCGGTCTGTACGGCAAGCCCACCACGATCAACAACACCGAAACGTATGCGTCGGTGCCAGCCATCCTGCGCAACGGTGCGGATTGGTTCTTGAATCTGGGCAAGCCGAACAACGGTGGTCCGAAAATTTTCTCGGTGTCCGGTCACGTCAATAACCCGGGCAATTTCGAGATTCGCCTCGGCACCTCCTTCAAGGATCTGCTGGAGCTGGCCGGCGGCGTGCGCAACGGCAACAAGCTGAAGGCGGTGATCCCGGGCGGTTCCTCGATGAAGGTGCTGCCGGCCAACGTCATGCTCGAATGCACCATGGACTACGACAGCCTGCAAAAGGCGGGTTCCGGTCTGGGTTCCGGCGCCGTGATCGTGATGGACGACACCACCTGCATGGTGAAAGCCTGTCATCGCATCTCGCGTTTCTACTTCAAGGAATCCTGTGGCCAGTGCACGCCGTGCCGCGAAGGTACCGGCTGGATGTATCGCGTGCTGACGCGCATCGTCGAAGGCAAGGGCACGCAGGATGACTTGCATCGCCTGAAGGCAGTCGCCGGCCAGATCGAAGGCCACACCATCTGCGCCTTCGGCGAAGCGGCGGCGTGGCCGGTGCAGGGTTTCCTGTATCACTTCTGGAATGAATTCGAGTATTACGTGGCGAATGGGCACTCCATGGTTGATCGTACGTTGGGGGCTGCGGCATGAGCGGCTGCGTGAATCGTCCATCGAGAATCGTGAATCGGAAAAAGCCGGCAGTGGTTAGCGCACCGCTCTTCCGAAGCTACGAAGCGGATCAAACTTCTTTTAGTGCGGCGGACTGCGGGCTGGCGAGCTTTTTCGATTCCCGATTCCCGATTCCCGATTTCCGCTGCGGAGCAACAGTATGAGTGCGCAGCCAGCCAATAAAGCACCTGATTTGGTGAGCATCGAGATCGACGGCAAGCCCACGCAGATCCGCAAGGGCGCCATGATCATCGAGGCGGCCGACAATGTAGGTATCGCCATTCCGCGCTTCTGCTATCACCGCAAGCTTCCTATCGCCGCCAACTGTCGCATGTGTCTGGTGGACGTGGAGATGGGCGGCCGCATGATGCCCAAGCCGCAGCCGGCTTGCGCCACGCCGGTGGCCGATGGCATGAAGGTCATCACGCGTTCGGAGAAAGCGCTGAAGTTCCAGCGCGACGTGATGGAGTTCCTGCTGATCAACCATCCGCTTGACTGCCCGATCTGCGATCAGGGCGGCGAATGCGAATTGCAGGACGTGGCGCTCGGCTACGGTCGCAGCGTATCGCGCTACACCGAGCGCAAGCGCACCATCGCCGACGAAAACCTCGGCTCGCTGGTTGCCACCGAAATGACCCGCTGCATCCAGTGCACGCGTTGCGTGCGCTTCACCAGCGAGATCGCCGGTACCTACGAGCTCGGTGGCATGAGCCGTGGTGAAAACCTGCAGATCGGCACCTACATCGGCAAGGCGCTGGAAACCGAACTCTCCGGCAACGTCATCGACGTCTGCCCGGTGGGCGCGCTGACTAGCAAGCCCTTCCAGTTCAAGGCGCGCGCTTGGGAATTGATCGCCAAGCCGTCCATTGCCTATCACGACGCGCTCGGTTCTAACCTGTGGCTGCATACGCGCCGCGGCGAAGTACTACGCACAGTGCCGCGCGACAACGAAGCCATCAACGAATGCTGGCTCTCCGACCGCGATCGCTACAGTCACGAAGGCTTGTATGCGGCCGATCGTTTGCATGCCCCGGAAGTGAAGCGCAACGGCCAGTGGCAGACGACCACGTGGGACGACGCGCTCGCCGTCGCCGTCGAAGCGCTGAAGAGCGTGCCAGGCAGTGAGCTCGGCATGCTGGTGCATCCGGCGACGACGAGCGAAGAAGGTGATCTGCTGGTTCGCCTCGCGCAGGGCTTGGGCAGCACGCACATCGATCATCGCCTGCGTCAGCTCGACTTTGCCGACAATGCGGTCGCGCAAACCTTCGCCATGCGGGTTGCCGACGTGGACAAGGTGAAGGCGGCACTGCTGGTCGGTTCCGATCTGCGCTACGAAATGCCGCTGCTCAACCACCGCATCCACCAAGCGGTGAAGAAGGGCGCCAAGGTGTACGCGGTCAATCCGGCCGAGTTCAACTTCAACTACAACCTGGCTGGCGAAGCCGTGGTGCCACCGCACTACCTGGTCGACTCGCTACTGGTGCTCGCCAAGGCGTTGATCGAAGACGGTGCTGCACAACTGGGCTTTATCTCCAACGATGCGCTTGCGCCGCTGCAAGTGACCGACAAGGCACGCGAGGCTGTCGAAGCGCTCAAGTCCGGTCAGGCCGTGGTGATCCTTGGCGAAGTTGCCGTGACGCATCCGCAAGCGTCGTGGCTGCGCGCGATTGCCCGTTTCGTCGCCGAATCCACCGGCGCGGCTTATAACGAGCTGCCGATTGGCGCCAATGCCGTAGGTCTCGCCAAGGTCGGTGTACTGCCGGGCAACGGTGGCCTGAATGCACAGGCCATGCTGGCGCAACCGCGCAAGGTTTACCTGCTGTACGGCCTGGAATTCCCGCATGACTTCGGCGACGGCGCCGTTGTCAGTAACGCGCTGAACGGCGCACAGCACATCGTTTCCTTCAGCGCGTTTGCCAGCTCGGCACTGCGTGATGTCGCCGATGTGATCCTGCCGATCGGCCTGCTGCCGGAAATCGACGGCACGCTGGTCAACGTCGACGGTTTTGCACAAAGCGTTGAAGCAGGTGCGAAGGTGCCTGGTGATACGCGTCCGGGTTGGAAGGTGCTGCGTGCACTGGGTAGCCTGATGAAGCTGGCTGGTTTTGAGTTCGACGATCTGGCTGGTCTGCGCAGCGGCATCGTGGAAAGCGATCCGGTGGGAGCTCAGGGGTTGGTCGAGCGCAAGCCGGTGCAGGGTCTGAGCCGCCTCGCTACCTGGCCGATCTATCGCAGCGATGCCGTGCTGCGCCGTGCGACCGCGTTGCAGGCGCATCCGCTCAACCGCACAGCAGCCATCCGCGTGAATGCTGCCGAAGCGCAGCGCTACGGGTTGGGTGAGGGCGATCAGGTCAAGCTTGCCAGTGTTGTGCTGCCGCTGACTATTGATGCGACGGTGCCCGATGGCGCCGTGTGGATCGAAGCCGCCCACGATCAGACTGCGACGCTGCCGCCTTACGGCGCAGCCATCACCTTGAGCAAGGCATAAACCATGGGCGACCAGATTATTCATCAACTGATCATCCCTATCTTGCTGACCCTGGCAGTCGTCATTCCGCTCACCCTCACGGTGGCGCTGTACGTGTACTGGGAACGCAAGGTGCTGGGCTGGATGCACGTGCGCATGGGCCCCAACCAGGTTGGTCCATTGGGCTTGCTGCAAGCCTTCGCCGATGTGGTGAAGTTGATTTGCAAGGAAGTGATCCTCCCCACCAACGCCAACAAGTTTCTGTATTACACGGCGCCGCTGCTGGCATTGATTCCAGCGCTGGCCGCGTGGGCCGTGGTGCCCTTCAGTGCGCAGGTCGCCCTGTCCAATGCCAACGCAGGCTTGCTCTATCTGCTGGCGATGACCTCGCTGGGCGTGTATGGCATCATTCTGGCCGGCTGGGCGTCCAACTCGCGCTATGCACTGCTGGGTGCCATGCGCTCGGCGGCGCAGGTGATCTCGTATGAATTGGCGATGGGTCTGTGCCTGGTTTGCGTGCTAGTGCTGGCGGGTAGCCTCAACCTCACCGACATCGTTACCGCACAGAGCGGTCACAAGGGCATCTTCGATTGGTTCATGTGGCCACTGCTACCGGTTTTCGTGGTCTATTTCATCTCGGGTGTGGCTGAAACCAACCGCGCGCCGTTCGATGTGGCTGAAGGCGAATCGGAAATCGTGGCCGGCTTCCATGTGGAATACTCGGGCTCGGCTTTCGCGCTGTTCTTCCTTGCTGAATACGCCAACATGATTTTGGTGGCCTTCCTGGCTTCGCTCCTGTTCATGGGAGGCTGGCTGAGCCCGTTCCCGGAAAGTGTGCCGGTGCTTGGACATGCTAGCTTCATCTGGTTGTTGCTCAAGGCATTCTTCTTCGCGTTCCTGTTCCTGTGGTTCCGCGCCACCTTTCCGCGCTATCGCTATGACCAGATCATGCGCCTGGGTTGGAAGGTCTTCATTCCCATTGCCATTGGGTGGGTGTTTGTCGCCGGCTGCATGAAGTACTACGGCTGGGTTCACATCGGCACGGGAGGCTAAAGAAAGTCATGTCTCGCATTACCAACTATTTCAAAAGCCTCCTGCTCATCGAATTGCTCAAAGGCATGGCGCTGACGGCTCGCTACTTGGTCAGTCCCAAGTACACGATGCGTTACCCGATGGAACATATTCCCAAGTCCAACCGTTTCCGCGGACTGCATGCGCTGCGCCGTTACGCCAACGGCGAAGAGCGCTGCATTGCGTGCAAGCTGTGCGAAGCCGTGTGCCCCGCACTGGCGATCACCATCGATTCGGCTCCGCGCCCGAGCGATGGCCAGCGCCGCACTACCCGTTACGACATCGACCTGTTTAAGTGCATCTACTGTGGCTTTTGCGAAGAAAGCTGCCCGGTGGACTCGATCGTCGAGACGCATGTGCACGAATATCACTTTGAACATCGTGGCGAGAACATAGTGACTAAGTCGCAGCTCCTCGCCATCGGTGATCGCTTCGAGGCCGACATCGCTGCGGCGCGCGCACAAGATGCGGCTTATCGCTGAGGACACTATCGATGATCGATCCGTCTGTGTTCCAACTTGTTTGTTTCTACGCCTTCGCGGTGGTCACCGTCGTGGCTGCGCTGTCGGTGGTGACGCTGCGCAACTCGGTACATGCCGTGCTCGCGTTGGTGCTCACCTTCTTCAGCACCGCTTGTATCTGGATGTTGGCTGAAGCTGAATTTCTCGCTATCGCGCTGATCGTGGTCTACGTCGGTGCGGTGATGGTGCTGTTTCTGTTCGTGGTGATGATGCTCGACATCGATCAGGAAAAACTGCGCGAGGGCTTCGTAAAATACCTGCCAGTAGGCCTGATCGTGGCCGTGGCAATGTTGGTGGAGATGCTGGGCCTTATCGGCGTGCGCGTGATGCACGCGCAGACTATGGGCGAGAATCCGGCCACCGCCGCCGGCATGTCCAATACCGCATGGCTTGGCCAGGCACTCTATACACAGTACCTGTTGCCGTTTGAAGTCGCTGCATTGATTCTTACCGTTGGTGTGATTGCTGCGGTGGCTCTGACCTTGCGCCAGCGCAAGGGTGTCCGTCACCAGCAGGCTAGCGAACAGGTGGCGGTGAATCCGCGCGATCGCGTCCGCGTCGTGAAGATGGCCGCCGAGCGTCCGGTTGAAAGCCAGGCTGCACTGGTCCAGACTTCATCGACACAGGAGTCCAAGCCGTGATTACGCTTTCACACTACATCGTGCTTGGTGCGATCCTGTTCTGCATCTCGGTGGCCGGCCTGTTCATCAATCGTAAGAACGTCATCGTGCTGCTGATGGCGATCGAGCTGATGCTGCTCGCCGTCAACATCAACTTCGTAGCCTTCTCGCGTTTCAATCATGACGTGGCGGGGCAGGTCTTCGTTTTCTTCATTCTTACTGTGGCTGCCGCGGAATCCGCGATCGGCCTGGCGATCTTGGTCCTGCTGTTCCGTAACCGCGGCACGGTCAACGTTGCCGAAATCGACAGTATGAAGGGGTGAGAGCCTGTTTAGGGTTTCGGCGTGGCCCGCGCCGGGATCTGTTTGCCTGACGGGCAAGGAGGAACGAAGGCGTGTATGTCGATACACCACTGAGAGAGGACGCCGCCCGGCGAGCAAACAGACCCAGCCCTTCGGGTTGTTACGGTGCGTCCACGAGCGGTGCGCGCACGGCTTGGCTTGCCAGTCAGGCAAGTGCTGCGCCGTGCACTATCACCTGGCGAACGCACCGTAACAACGCGGGCTACGCCGAGACTCTAAACAGGCTCTAAACCATGGAACTTTCCACCTCCATTCTGTTGACCATCGCCCTGGCACCGCTGGTCGGTTGTCTGCTGGCCGGGTTCCTCGGTAAGCAGATCGGTCGCGTTGGTGCGCATAGCGTCACTATTCTCGGTCTGCTGGTTTCCTGCGGCCTATCGTTCTACGTCCTGTATCAGATCACCGCGGGCGACGCGCCGGTCTACAACCACAACATCTATACGTGGTTCGAAATCGGCAAATACACCGCCAGTGTGGGCTTCCTGATCGACCGCCTCACCGCCATGATGATGGTGGTGGTCACCTTCGTTTCGCTGCTGGTGCATGTGTACACCATCGGCTACATGGCGGATGACGACGGCTACCAACGCTTCTTCAGCTACATCTCGCTGTTCACTTTCTCGATGTTGATGCTCGTGATGAGCAACAACTTCCTGCAGCTCTTCTTTGGCTGGGAAGCAGTGGGCCTGGTGTCGTACCTGCTGATCGGTTTCTGGTACAAGCGCCCAACGGCGATCTTCGCCAACCTCAAGGCGTTCGTAGTCAATCGCGTAGGTGATTTCGGCTTCCTGCTGGGTATTGGCGCGATTTTGTACTTCCTGGGCACCCTGGACTACGCCAGCGCGTTCGCTGCGGCTCCGACCCTGGTCGGTAAGACGCTGACACTCACCCAGAACATTCACTGGGATGCGGCGACGGTGATTTGCATCCTGTTGTTTATCGGTGCGATGGGTAAGTCGGCGCAGGTGCCGCTGCATGTGTGGCTCCCCGACTCGATGGAAGGCCCAACCCCGATCTCCGCGCTGATTCACGCGGCAACCATGGTGACGGCGGGCATCTTTATGGTGGCGCGCATGTCGCCGCTGTACGAGTTGTCGGAAACCGCGCTGAGCTTCGTGCTGGTTATCGGTGCTACCGGTGCGTTGTTCACTGGCTTGATCGGCATCGTGCAGAACGACATCAAGCGTGTGGTGGCGTACTCGACGCTGTCACAGTTGGGCTACATGACTGTCGCACTCGGCGTGTCGGCTTACGCTGGCGCCGTGTTCCACCTGATGACCCACGCCTTCTTCAAGGCGCTGCTTTTCCTCGGCGCCGGTTCGGTGATCATCGCCATGCACCATGAGCAGGACATGCGCTACATGGGTGGCCTGCGCAAGTACATGCCGATCACCTGGATCACTATGTGGATCGGATCGCTGGCGCTCGTGGCGTTCCCGGGAACGGCGGGCTTTTTCTCGAAGGACACGATCATCGAAGCGGTAGGTGAGTCCCATCGTTGGGGCGCGCATTACGCCTATTTTTGCGTGGTGGCGGGTGCCTTCGTGACGGCAACCTATACGTTCCGCCAGATGTATATGACTTTCCACGGCAAGGAACGTTTCACCATCGTGCATGACGATCATCATGGCCACGGCCATCATGTGTCTCATAAGGACGATCATGGTCATCATGAGGCCGGCATCATGCACGAGGCCCCGAAGGAGTCGCCGTGGGTGGTTACACTGCCGCTGATCTTGCTGGCCATTCCCTCCTTGCTGGTGGGTTTCTTCACCGCCAAGCCGATGCTGTTCGGCGGCTGGTTCGGTCAGGCGATCAAAGTTAATAAATCGAACGATGTACTCAGTGAGCTTGGGCACGAGTTCCATGACGCGCTTTCCGCCGTTGCGAAAGGCTTCATCACCCTGCCATTCGGGTTGGTGGTGCTGGCGTTCATCATTACCACCTACATCTACCTCTTCAATCCGTCTGTCGCTGATCGTCTGCGTCGCGCGTTCCAGCCGCTTTATAACGTGCTGAACCATAAGTACTGGTTCGATGCGGTTTACTACATCGTGTTCGCACGTGGTGGTATCGCCTTGGGTCGCATGCTATGGAAAGGGGGCGATGCCGCGGTGATTGACGGTGTGCTGATCGATGGGTCGGCCAGCATGGTCAGGCGCATCGCTTCCGGCGTACGTCGCGTGCAGTCCGGTTATCTCTACCACTATGCATTCGCGATGATCCTCGGCCTCATCCTGCTTCTGGGTGGGTACTGGCTGGTCGGACAGTAGTGCCCGTTTAGGGTCTTGGCGTGGCCCGCGCCGGATCTGTTTGCTTGTCGGGCAAGGAGGAACGAAGACGTGTATGTCGATACACAACTGAGTGAGGACGCAGCCCGGCGAGCGAACAGCTCCGGCCCGAAGGGTTGCCACGGTGCGCCCACGAGCGGTGTACGCGCGGCTTGGCTTGCCAGCCAGGCAAGCGCTGCGCCGCACACTACCACCTGGCGGACGCACCGTGACAACGCGGGCTACGCCAAGACCCTAAACGGGCACTGAGGGGAAGGGCTTCATGTTCAATCATCTGCTCAGCCTGCTGATCTGGCTGCCCATCGCAGGCGCGGTGCCTGTCCTGCTGGCCGGTTCGGACCGGCCCAACACGGCCCGCTGGCTATCCTTGCTGGTGGCCATCCTCACCTTTACCGTCAGCTTGTACTTGATCCCGCAGTACAACGCGGATGCGGGCGGCATGCAGTTGGCCGAAAACCATCTGTGGATCTCCGCGCTCAACGTGCACTATGCGTTGTCTGTCGACGGCATCTCGGTGGCTCTGATCCTGCTGACCACCTTTGTGGGCATCCTGGTCATCATCGGCGCCTGGGAAGTGATCCAGGACAAACCGCACCAATACATGGCTGCCATGCTGGTGCTCGAAGGCCTGATGATCGGTGTGTTCTGCGCCACCGATGCCTTGCTGTTCTATGTGTTCTTCGAGGCGATGCTGATTCCGATGTTCATCCTCATTGGCATCTGGGGTGGCCCGCGCCGCGTCTATGCGACCCTGAAGTTCTTCATCTATACCTTCCTGGGCTCGATCTTCATGCTGATCGGCCTGATCTATCTGTACCTGAAGGCGGGCACCTGGGATCTGCACACTCTCGCGACGCTGCCGCTCACGCTGACCGAGCAGAGCTGGTTGTTCTTCGCCTTCCTGATCGCGTTTGCGGTGAAGGTGCCCATGGTGCCAGTGCATACCTGGTTGCCGGATGCCCACGTGGAAGCGCCGACCGGCGGTTCGGTGGTGCTGGCGGCAGTCATGTTGAAGATTGGTGGTTACGGTTTCCTACGTTTCAGCCTGCCGATCGTACCGGATGCGTCCGCGCAGTTCGCTTGGCTGGTGATCTTGCTGAGCTTGATCGCCGTGGTCTACATCGGTTACGTCGCGCTAGTGCAGGAGGATATGAAGAAGCTGGTGGCGTACTCGTCCGTGGCGCACATGGGCTTCGTCACCCTGGGTATCTTCATCGCCTTCATGCTGGTGCGCGAGCAGGGCAATACCAATGCCGCCCGCCTTGGCATGCAGGGTGCGATGGTGCAGATGATTTCGCACGGCTTCGTCTCGGGTGCGATGTTCTCCTGCATTGGCGTGTTGTACGACCGCATGCACACTCGCCTGATCAAGGATTACGGCGGCGTGATCAACGTGATGCCGTGGTTCGGTTTCTTCTACGTGTTGTTCGCCATGGCCAATTGCGGCCTGCCGGGCACCAGCGGTTTCGTGGGCGAGTTCATGGTGATCCTGGCCAGCTTCAGCGCCAATCCATGGATTGCGCTGTTCGCCGCCTTCACTCTGATCATCGGCGCGGCCTACACGCTGTATCTGGTCAAGCGCGTTCTGTGGGGCGATGTCACTAACGCCCACGTAGCTGAGATGAAGGATATCAATGGGCGCGAGACTATCGTGCTAGGCGCGTTCGCCGCGCTGGTGCTGATCGTCGGCGTCTGGCCCGAACCGCTGACCCATCTGATGGACAGCTCGGTTACGCAGCTCGTCCAGTTGCTGGCCATTCACAAGGTCTGATCGAGAGCGAACATGCCGACTTTTAACGACATTCTCATCATGGTACCGGAGTTCTATCTGGTGGCCGCGGCGTGTGTGCTCCTACTGGCGGATGCCTTCCTGCCAGACAACCAGCGTGTTACCACTATCCACTGGGCATCCATCTTTGTGCTGGTCGTTTGTATCTATCTGGTGGTTGCGCATCAGCCTGATGGCGCAGTCAAAGCCTTCAATGGCATGTTCATCCGTGATGGTGTGGCTGAGATCCTTAAAGTCTTTGCCTTGCTGAGCACTGTTCTGGTATTCATCTATGCCAAGCCGTACCTGAGTGATCGCAAGCTTTTCATCGGCGAGTTCTACACGCTGATGATCTTTGCAGTGATCGGTGTGATGCTGCTGGTGTCGGCCGGCAACCTGATCATGATCTATCTGGGTCTGGAATTGCTCACGCTTTCGTCGTACGCATTGGTGGCGCTGAACCGTGATTCGAAGCTGTCGTCAGAAGCCGCCATCAAGTATTTCGTGCTGGGTGCGTTAGCCTCAGGCATGCTGCTGTATGGCATGTCGATGGTGTACGGTGCTACCGGTACGCTTGATCTGATGCAACTGCATGAAGCCATTCCGTACAGCGCGATGCCGCATCTGCTGGTGTTCGGCCTGATCTTCATGATCATCGGCATTGCGTTCAAACTGGGCGCCGCACCGTTCCATATGTGGATTCCGGACGTTTACCAGGGCTCGCCGACCGCCGTGACCGTGTTCATCGGTTCGGCGCCGAAGCTGGCTGCTTTTGGCATGGCCTTCCGCTTGCTGGCCACGGGTATGGGCGATATGGCCCATCAGTGGCAGCTCATGCTTGCCGTGCTGGCAGTGCTGTCGCTCGCCGTGGGTAACCTGGTTGCCATCGTGCAGACCAACCTCAAGCGTCTGCTCGCTTACTCGACCATCTCTCACATGGGTTATCTGCTGCTGGGTCTGGTCAATGCAGGGCCTGAAGGTTATTCCTCGGCGATGTTCTATGCGATCAGCTATGCGCTGATGTCGACCGCCGCTTTCGGTGTGATTCTTGCGCTCAGCCGGGCTGGTTTCGAATGCGAAGAAATCGATGACTTCAAGGGCCTGAACCAGCGTTCACCGTGGATGGCTTTCCTGATGATGTTATGCCTGTTCTCGCTGGCAGGCGTGCCGCCGCTGTTCGGCTTCTTCGCCAAGTTGCTAGTGCTGCAGGCTGCTATCCACGCTGGCATGATGTGGCTGGCGATCGTTGGTGCGGTGTTTGCCATCATCGGCTTGTACTACTACCTGCACGTCGTGAAAGTGATGTACTTCGACAAGCCGGTGGAAGGCACTGCTGTGCGTCTTCAGCCGGATTTCACCCTGCGTGTGGCGTTGTCGGTGAATGCATTGGTGCTGCTTGTGCTGGGTGTGTACTGGGGCCCGTTGCTGGGTTGGTGCAAGCAGGCTTTTGCGGGTTGAGGTGAGTGTTTCGTACTTGTGAAACGAGAAAGAGCCCATTTCAAGCTTGCAAGAATTCGACCATATCGCTAGAATTCTCAAACTCTGATGCGGGGTGGAGCAGTCTGGCAGCTCGTCGGGCTCATAACCCGAAGGTCGCAGGTTCGAATCCTGCCCCCGCTACCAGATCTTTCTTAGACAAGAAAGCCTCCTAGCGAGGCTTTTTTGTTGGGTGCAAGGATGCGATGCGCTTTATTGGGCCATAATGGCAATGATTAGGTGTAGGGAAAGAGCCTGGAAGAGTCAGTACATCGGCGAGATAAGGGAATGGGCCGCTTGAGCCCATTTTTTGTTTCTGATGGTGCAGTGGGCCTGTTTATGGTCTCTGCGCGGGTTACGCAGAGACCATAAACAGGCTCACAATACATGGATACGCAAGCACTCGCGCAACGATTTACCGAGGCTCTGGCTGATTTGCAGCTGGCATGTCTCGGGGTGGAATTCAGCCCTTCGCAAGGGCAAAGTACGTTGCGCGTGTATTTGGACATTGCGGATAAGAGCGGGGAAGGGCGTGAAGTTACGCTCGATGACTGCGAAGTGGCCAGCCGCGAGCTCTCGGCGCTGCTCGACGTTGAGGACCCGATTCCCGGTCACTATGTACTGGAAGTCTCCTCGCCGGGCATCGATCGCCCGCTGTTTACTGTCGAGCAGTTTGCCAAGGTCGTCGGCAAGGAAGTGAAACTGCTGTTGAAGGCGCCGCTGGAAGGCCGCCGCCGCCTGCGCGGCAAGGTAGCCTCGGTGGAAGGCAGTCAGATCGCACTGGAAGCGGAAGGCAAGATGTTTGAATTTGGGCACGACGCAGTGGAAAGCGCGCGCATCGTGCCGGACTGGACAGCGCTCGGATACGTGCCGCAGCCCAAACCCGGTGGTCGCAAACCGGGCAAGAAGAAATGAGTATTGAACTGGTCAATCTGTCGATGGAGCGCCAGGTGGCGTTCACGGAGTGGTTGCAATGAGCAAAGAGCTTTTGCTGGTGGTTGATGCGGTTGCCAATGAAAAAGGCGTGCCGCGTGACGTGATCTTCCAGGCCATGGAAGCTGCCTTGGCGTCGGCTGCCAAGAAGCGCTACCCGGATGAAGATCCGGATATCCGTGTCTCCATCGATCGTGCCTCCGGCGACTATGAAACCTTTCGTCGCTGGGAAATCATCGCAGACGACGGCGAGATGGAATCGCCGTTCCATCAATTGCGCCTGATGGACGCCGTCGATGAGCGTGCGGATGCCGCCATCGGCGAGTACATCGAGCAGCAGATCGAAAACGCCGAATTCGGCCGTATCGCCGCGCAGGCTGCCAAGCAGGTGATCGTGCAACGCGTGCGCGAAGCCGAGCGCCAGCAGGTGGTGGATGCATTCAAGGATCGTGTGGGCGAGCTGGTCACTGGCATCGTCAAGCGCGTCGAGCGCGGCAACATCTACCTCGACTTGGGCGGCAACGCTGAGGCGTTCATTCCTCGCGACAAGACCATTCCGCGCGAATCGCATCGCGTCGGCGACCGTGTGCGAGGCTATCTGCAGGAAGTGCGCTCCGAAGTGCGCGGTCCGCAATTGTTCGTCTCGCGCGCCGCGCCGGAATTCATGATCGAACTGTTCAAGCTGGAAGTGCCGGAAGTCGGCCAGGGACTGGTTGAAATCAAGGGTTGCGCTCGTGATCCCGGCGATCGCGCCAAGATTGCCGTCGTGGCTCACGACAGTCGCACCGACCCTATCGGTGCCTGCATCGGCATGCGTGGTTCGCGTGTGCAGGCCGTGTCGAACGAGCTGAACGGCGAGCGCGTGGACATCATCCTGTGGCACGAAAACCAGGCCCAATACGTGATCAATGCCATGGCTCCGGCCGAAGTCCAATCCATCATCATGGATGAAGACAAGCACTCGATGGACATCGCCGTGTCGGAGGACAAGCTTTCCCAAGCCATCGGACGCGGTGGGCAGAACGTGCGTCTGGCCAGCAAGCTGACCGGCTGGCAGCTCAACGTGATGACTCAGGATCAGGTTGCAGCCAAGAGCGAAGCGGAGCAGGAATCCGCTCGCCAGCTCTTCATGGACAAGCTGGAAGTGGACCAGGAAATTGCCAATATCCTCGTGCAGGAAGGTTTCTCCAGCGTCGAGGAAATTGCCTACGTACCAAGCGCCGAGCTGCTGGCGATCGAAGGCTTCGACGAGGACATCGTCGAGGAGCTTCGCGCACGTGCTCGCGACTCGCTGCTGACGGAGGCCCTGGCCGTGGAAGAAAACCTGGACGAGCACCAACCGTCGCAGGAACTGCTTGAACTGAATGGCATGGATGAAGCCACCGCCTATGCACTCGCCGAGCGCGGCGTAGTGACGGTGGACGATCTGGCCGACCTCGCGGTTGATGACCTGATCGATATCGACGGCATGGATGAAGACTGTGCTGCAGCACTCATCATGGCCGCACGTGCGCCGATGATCGCAAAGCTGGAGAAGGGCGGCTAACCGCGGGCGGTCACGCCCGGGATGAGCGTGCCGAGGAACCCTTCGGGGTTTCCACCAAGGATGGCGGTAACCGTGCAAAGTATTTTTGTACGGACGATAAGCGCGGGAACGGCGGAGAAAGAACACGATGTCGGATGTCACAATCAAACAACTTGCCCAGGTTCTGGGTATGCCAGTGGACAGGTTGCTTACGCAGCTTGGCGAAGCGGGCATGAAGTTCTCCGATCCGGAGCAAGTCATCAGCAGCACTGAAAAGGTGAAGCTGTTGGGTTTCCTGCGTCGCACGCACGGCAAGGCCGACGTGGCCGCCGAGACGGAAGATTCCTCGCCGCGGCAGATCACCCTGAAGCGCCGCAAGATCAGCGAATTGAAAGTCGCTACGCCAGGTGGTCGCGGCACGCAGAGCAGCGCCAAAACGGTGAACGTGGAAGTGCGCGCCAAGCGCACCTATGTCAAACGCAGCGTGATTGCCGAGGAAGCGAGTGCGGATACGGAACGCGAAGATGCGCTGCGCAAATTGCACGAATCGCAGCAACAGCGCGAGCATGAAGAAAACGAGCGCGTCGGCGTTGAGCGGCGTCGCCAGGAAGAAGCGCGCCAGCGTGCCGAGGAAGAAGCCCATCGCGAAGCCCAGGTAGAGCGTGTGCGCCAGGAGGCTGCGGCCGCCGCAGAAGCGGCGGCCGCAGCTGCCGAGGCGCAGCTGCGCGTTGTCGAAGAAACGAACGCTGATGGCGATGCAGAAGTTGAGGTTGCGTCAGCCGAACCGGACTTGAGGGGCGCGCTCGAGCCGCTAGCGCCGCCAGTGCAGCGCATTGACCAGCATTCGCTGGGCATGATCCTTCCGCGCATCCATGAGCCGCGCAAACGTGAAAAGAAGCCGGTTGCCGCTCCGGCGCCGGCTCCTGCACCCGCGTCGACTCCTGCACCCGCGTCGAGCGGGGGAGCGGATGGTCGTGGCGGCAAGACACGCCACGGCGTTCGTGATCGCGACGATGTGCCAGGCGGCAAGCGTTTTGCCGCAGGTGAACTGCATCTGTCCGAAGCCGATCGTGCGCGCCGTTCCAGTAAGCGTGGCAAGCCAGGCAAGGGTGCTGCGCGTGACATACCGCGTGCGGGTGGTTCACCGGCAGCCAGCGGCACACACGGGTTCTCGCGTCCCACTGCGCCGGTTGTGCGTGAAGTGGTGGTGGGCGATGCCAACGTGGTGGCCGAACTCGCCCAGAAGATGGCCGTGAAGGGCTCGGAAGTGGTCAAGGCGCTGTTCAAGATGGGTGTCATGGCGACCATCAACCAGACCATCGATCATGACACTGCGGTGCTGGTGGTGGAAGAACTCGGCCACAAGACGGTGGAAGCCAGCGATCAGGGTGCCGAGGCGGCGCTGGCCGCTCATACGCAGAGTGCCGAGCTCGAAGGCGAGCGCTTTGCGCGTCCGCCGGTGGTCACCATCATGGGCCACGTCGACCACGGCAAGACCTCGTTGCTCGACTACATCCGCCGTACCAAGGTGGCGGCGGGCGAAGCGGGCGGCATCACCCAGCACATTGGTGCGTATCACGTGGAAACACCCAAGGGCGTGATCACCTTCCTCGATACGCCAGGCCACGCGGCGTTCACGTCCATGCGTGCACGTGGTGCACAGTCCACCGATATCGTGGTATTGGTGGTGGCTGCCGACGATGGCGTCATGCCGCAGACCAAGGAGGCCGTGCAACATGCGCGTGCTGCCAAGGTGCCGCTGATTGTCGCGGTCAACAAGATGGACAAGTCCGACGCCAACCCGGACAACGTAAAGCAGGGTCTCGGCAATCTCGAGGTGATTCCGGAAGAGTGGGGTGGCGACACGCCGTTCGTGCCGGTGTCGGCCAAGACGGGTATGGGTATCGACGATCTGCTCGATGCGATTTCCGTGCAGGCCGAAGTGATGGAACTGACCGCAGTCAAGGATGGCGCCGCGTCGGGTGTGGTCATCGAATCGAGCCTGGACCGCGGTCGTGGCCCGGTAGCTACCGTGTTGGTGCAGCAGGGTACGCTGAAGCGTGGCGACTTCGTTGTGTGCGGTATCGAGTACGGCCGTATGCGCGCGCTGGTCGACGAAACCAGCAAGACTGTCCAGGAGGCCGGTCCGTCCATTCCGGTGCAGGTACTGGGCTTGTCCGGCGTGCCGGAATCCGGTGATGACTTCGTGGTGGTGGCGGATGAGCGCCTGGCACGTGAAGTCGCGGCCGAGCGCCAGCTCAAGCGTCGCGAAACGCGCATGGTCAGCAAGGCCAACCGTCTTGAAGACATCATGGCGCAGATGGGCCAGGGCTCTGAGCAGCAAACACTCAACATCCTGGTCAAGGCTGACGTACAGGGTTCGGTACAGGCCCTGCGCGAGTCGCTGAGCACGATCGGCAACGACAACGTGAAGGTGAACGTGATTGCAGCCGGCGTCGGCGGCATCACCGAGTCCGACGCCACGCTGGCGGCTGCATCCAAGGCGCTGGTCATCGGCTTCAATGTTCGTGCGGATGCTTCGGCACGCAAGGTGATCGATACCGCGGGTCTGGATGTCCGCTACTTTTCGATCATCTATGACGTGATCGATCAGGTGAAGCAGGCAGCATCCGGTCTGCTGGGCATGGAAGTGCGCGAAGAAATCATCGGCGTCGCGCAGGTGCGCGATGTATTCCGCAGCTCCAAGTTCGGTGCCGTGGCCGGTTGCATGGTCGTGGAAGGCACGGTCAAGCGCAGCAAGCCGATCCGCGTGCTGCGTGACAACACTGTGATCTTCCAGGGCGAACTGGAATCGCTCCGCCGTTTCAAGGACCTCGTCGACGAAGTGCGCAACGGCATGGAATGCGGTATCGCCGTGAAGCAGTACAACGATGTGAAAGTGGGTGACCAGATCGAGTGCTTTGAGCGTATCGAAGTGGCTAGGACGTTGTAGCGCATGGCGCTACAACGTGCGGGAATCGTCAATCGTTAAAAGCGATTCCCGCATGATTCTCGTTTTGTTTCGGAGTTTCCGCTTTTCACTATTCCCGATTAACGATTAACGATTCCCGGCTTTCATCTATGCCCTCCCGCGACTTCAAACGCACAGACCGCGTCGGCGCCGAACTCCGCCGCGAGATCGGCACTTTGGTGCATGCTGCCGTGCGCGATCACGGCTTGCCATCATGTAGCGTATCGGACGTGGAAGTGACACGTGATCTGGATTGGGCTACCGTTTGGGTGACGGCCTTGCTGCCGACCCAGTCCAAAGAGGTCGTGAAGGTACTCAACGAGCTAGCAGGAGAATTCCGCCGAACGCTTTCGCGCCAGATGCGCCTGCGCCGAGTGCCGGAGCTGCGCTTCAAGTACGATGATTCGGTCGACAAGGGCGAGCGCATCGAGCATCTGCTGCGTCAGGATTCGCCCGGTCCCGTGGCTGATGATAACGACGATTGAGTTTTCGCAAACGTTTCTGCATTCACTATGAGTCGTCGCCGAAAACGTCCCCGTGCACGTGACCTGCACGGCATACTGCTGCTCGATAAACCGCTGGGATTGAGCTCGAACAAGGCATTGCAAATGGCTTTGGCGATCCTGCGCGCTGCCAAGGGCGGCCATACGGGGGCGCTAGACCCCTTGGCTACCGGGCTGTTGCCGCTGTGTTTCGGTGAGGCCACCAAGATCGCCGGCAGTTTGCTTGGTTCGCGCAAGGCTTATGTCGCTGAGTGCCGTCTGGGCATGACGACCACTACGGCAGATCTTGAGGGCGAAGTGCTCGAACGGAGGCCAGTGCCTGCGTTGGATGACGCGGCTATCGAGGCCGCGCTGGCTTCGCTGCGCGGGAAGATTATTCAGGTACCTCCGGTGTATTCGGCACTCAAGCAGGACGGCGAGCCGCTGTATCTAAAGGCTCGGCGCGGAGAATTCGTTCAGGCTTCTCCGCGTGAGGTCGAGGTTGATCGGTTTGAACGGGTGTCCCGTACCCCGGACACCCTTACCCTGTACGTGGAATGCGGCTCAGGTACCTATATCCGCAGCCTGGCCGTGGATCTGGGAGAAAGCCTGGGTTGTGGCGCGCACCTGACGGCGCTGCGCCGCGTGTGGGTCGCCCCGTTCCGCGAGCCGGCCATGGTCACCCTGGATCAGCTTCGCGATGCTGCAAAACAAGGGGAAGAAGTACTGAATCGCCTCGTATTGCCGCTGGCAGCGGGGGTTTCCGACCTGCCACCCCTACATCTCGACCCGCAAGCTAGCCGAGCCGTCTCACATGGACGCCAGATTGAGTGGCCTGGTGATGCCCACAGGGGGCGCTCCGTCGCTTTTGCCCATGACGGCCGCCTGCTCGCCTTGGTCGATTGCGACGAGCAGGGCAGGGTACGCATTCTGCGCGGCTTCAACCTCCCTCGGTCTGAACCAGAGAGCGAGCAAGAAAGCCATCTTTAACATGGTCTTGTTGCAATGCGCTCAGGCTCGCTACAATAACTCTCTTGATTCAGTACGTTTGTCCAACTGTCGGAGCTTGCGCAACGCCATCCGGGTGGTGACGTTGCGCAAGTTCCGCATCCGCTTTTATAGGAAGAGATACTCATGTCCCTCACCGTAGAACAGTCCGGCAAGATCATTGCTGACTTCGGCCGTAAGCCGAACGATACCGGTTCGCCGGAAGTGCAGGTCGCCCTGCTGTCCGCCCGCATCGAACACCTCACCGATCATTTCAAGACCCACAAACAGGATCACCACTCGCGTCGTGGTCTGCTCAAGCTGGTCAACCAGCGTAAGCGTCTGCTCGGCTATCTGAAGGGCAGCGATCTGGGCCGTTACCAGACTTTGATCGAACGTCTCGGCTTGCGCAGGTAATCAAATCTCATGGCGAAAGTAACCAAGTCATTCCAGTACGGTAATCACGAAGTCACACTGGAGACGGGCGAAATCGCCCGCCAGGCTTCAGGCGCCGTCATGGTCAGCATGGGCGGCACCGTGGTGCTCGTTACCGTGGTGGCTGCGTCCAAGGCGAAAGAAGGGCAGGATTTCTTCCCGCTCACCGTCGACTACGTCGAGAAGTTCTACTCCGCCGGTCGTATCCCGGGCGGTTTCTTCAAGCGTGAAGGCCGCCCGACCGAGAAGGAGACGCTCACCTCGCGTCTGATCGATCGTCCGGTGCGTCCGCTGTTCCCGGAAGAGTTCAAGAACGAAGTGCAGATCATCGCTCAGGTGGTCTCGCTGAATCCGGAAATCGACGGTGACATCCCCGCCATGCTCGGCGCCTCCGCTGCGCTGACCCTGGCCGGCATTCCGTTCAAGGGCCCGATCGGCGCGGCGCGCGTGGGTTATGCGAACGGCAAGTACCTGCTGAACCCGACCGTTGCCGAGCTGAAGACCTCCGACCTGGATCTGGTCGTCGCCGGTACGGCCAACGCGGTGCTGATGGTGGAGTCCGAAGCCAAGCTGCTCAGCGAAGAAGTCATGCTGGGCGCGGTGATATACGGTCACCAACAGATGCAGACGGCGGTCCAGGCCATCAGCGACTTTGTCGCCCACGCCGGCCGCAAGGCTTTCGCATGGACCGCTCCGGTGCGCAACGACGCGCTGTTCAGCGACATCAACAGCATCCTCGGCGACCGCCTGGAAAAGGCTTTCGCGATCCGCGACAAGCTGGAACGCCGCGATGCGATCTCCGCACTCAAGGCCGACATCAAGGCCGGCATCGCCGAAACCGCCGTAACGCGCGGCTGGTCCGACCTCGATATCAGCAACGCGTTTGCCGACATCGAATACCGCACCATGCGCGACGGCGTGTTGAAGACCAAGGTGCGTATCGACGGCCGCAAGCTGGACGACATCCGTCCGATCAGCGTGCGCGTGGGCGTGCTGCCGCGTACGCATGGTTCGGCGCTGTTCACTCGCGGCGAAACCCAGGCACTGGTCGTGGCCACGCTCGGTACGGCGCGCGATGCGCAGATCATCGATGCGCCGGAAGGCGAGTCGAAGGATCCTTTCCTGTTCCACTACAACTTCCCGCCGTTCTCGGTCGGTGAAGCCGGTCGCTTCGGCGCGCCCAAGCGTCGCGAAATCGGCCACGGCCGTCTCGCCAAGCGCGGCGTGCAGGCCGTGAAGCCCAGCATGGAAGAATTTCCGTACGTGCTGCGCGTGGTGTCTGAAATCACCGAGTCGAACGGCTCTTCCTCGATGGCTTCGGTGTGCGGTTCCTCGCTAGCCATGATGGACGCTGGCGTGCCGCTCAAGGCGCCGGTGGCAGGTATCGCCATGGGTCTGGTGAAGGAAGACAACGACTTCGTCGTGCTGTCCGACATCCTGGGTGACGAAGACCACCTCGGCGATATGGATTTCAAGGTGGCTGGTAGCGCTGAAGGCGTGTCCGCGCTGCAGATGGACATCAAGATCGAGGGCATCACCGAAGAAATCATGAAGCTGGCGCTGGAGCAGGCCAAGCGTGGTCGTCTGCACATCCTGGGCGAGATGGCCAAGGTGATCAGCACGCCGCGTTCGGAAATGAGCGAATACGCGCCGCGTCTGCTCACCATCAAGATCCATCCGGACAAGATTCGCGAAGTGATCGGCAAGGGTGGTGCCACCATCCGCTCCATCACCGAGGAAACCGGCACCACCATCGACATTAGCGACGACGGCACCGTGGTCATCGCCTCGGTCAACCGTTTGGCCGCCGAAGAGGCGAAAAAGCGCATCGACCAGATCGTTTCCGACGTCGAGCCGGGCCGTATCTACGAAGGCAAGGTTGCCAAGCTGATGGATTTCGGCGCGTTCGTGACCATTCTGCCGGGCAAGGACGGCCTGGTGCACGTGTCGCAGATTTCCAACGAGCGCGTCGAGAAGGTTTCCGACAAGCTCAAGGAAGGCGACATTGTCAAGGTCAAGGTGCTGGAAGTAGACAAGCAGGGCCGTATCCGCCTGTCGATGAAGGCGGTCACCGAGGACGAAGGCGCCAGCGCCTGAGTTTTCCGACGCGTTGATCATCGAAAACGCCTGGCTTCTGTAGCCGGGCGTTTTCATTTCTGCACGGTTCAATTTGGTACGATGTCGGTTCCTTTCGAGGGTGCAGGCATGTCGGACCATAGCAAGGATTTTTTAAGGGACTACCAGGCTTTTGCGCAGCAATCCTGGGATGCCTGGATGCGTTATCTGCAACAGCCTGGGGTTACCGCTCCTTTTAGCATTCCCACCGCCACTCAAAATGACGACCTGCTCACCCGCAGTCTCTCGAGCCTCAAAGCGTATGGGAGCTGGCTTCAGCAAGCCGCCGGTGCCGGTGCCGGCGTGGCTGGGTGGGGGCCAATGATGGGTAACTGGCAGCAGTCGGCTACCATGCAGCCCTTCCTGACCGGCTTCACCCAGCCGTTCGCCCAGATGGTGGCGGGCATAGACAGCCCTTCCGCCTTTGGTCTTGAACATCAATGGCAATCCTGGTTGCAGGCGATGCAGCGAGCTGGCATGAACGGCATGGGCAACATCAACATTGCCAGCATGGGCACCGCGCCCAGTCTGCCGGCCTTCGGCCTCACGCGCGAAATGCAGCTTGACCAGCAGGCCCTGGCCGCGGCTATCCAGGAATACATGCAGATCAGCGCCCGTTATCAGGCGCTATTGCAACAAGTGAATACGCAGGGCATTGCACGCTTGCAGGACATGCTCACCGAGTGCGCAGAACCCGGCAAGCAGCTCGATTCCATGAAGGCGCTGTATGACCTGTGGGTCGATGCGATGGAAGACGCCTATTCGAAAATGGCCCTGTCCGATGAATACCGCGACGTATTCGGCGCCATGGTCAATGCGCAGATGCAAGTACGCAAACTGCAGCAACAACAGACCGAACAGATGTGCCGCGAACTGGGTATTCCCACTCGAAGCGAAGTGCACAGCCTTGGTCAGCGTGTGCAGCAGTTGCGTCGCGACATGCAGGCGCACAAGCACCAGGAGTTTCAGGTGGATACGTCTGAAGTCGACGCGCTGCAGGCTGAGATCGCCGAACTCAAGCATAAGCTGGCAGCCTCCAAGGCTGGAGAAAAGGTTCGGGCGATCATCGGTAAGCCAGCCGCAACACCGCGCGCTAAAACCGCACGTTCCGCTTCGGGCAAGCGCAAGTAAGGATCATCCATGCATATACCGTTGCACATCGATCCACAGCAGGCTTTCAACGAAATGGCTACGTTCCAGCGCAAGCTGGCGGCTGGCGCACAGAACTTGCGTGGTTTGGGCGAGCAGGAATACGCCAACACCCCGCGCGAAGAGATCTATCGCGAAGACAAGCTCACCCTGTGGCACATGAAAGGCAGCAACAAGCCTACAGCGAAAGTGCCGACACTGATCGTGTACGCGCTGGTCAACACCGTGTGGATGACCGACCTGCAGGATGACCGCTCATTGGTGCGCAACCTGTTGGCTCAGGGCGAAGACGTCTATCTGATCGACTGGGGTTATCCCGACGGCGCGGATCGCTGGCTGACGCTGGATGACTACCTCAACGGTTATCTGGATCGCTGCGTCGATGTGATTCGCAAGCGCCACGGCCTGGATGCGATCAATCTGCTCGGCATTTGTCAGGGAGGCACGTTCTCGTTGTGCTACACCGCCATGCACCCCGAAAAGGTGAGAAATCTGATCACCATGGTGACGCCGGTGGATTTCCGCACCCCGGACAACATGCTTTCACAATGGGTGCAAAGCATGGACGTGGACCTGTTTGTCGATGCCATGGGCAATATCCCGGCCGAACTGATGAACTGGGTGTACCTGATGCTGAAGCCATTGCGCCTGAATCAGCAGAAGTACGTCAGCATGGTAGACATCCTCGACAATCCCAACGAACTGAAAAACTTCCTGCGCATGGAACGCTGGATTTTCGATTCACCCGATCAGGCTGGCGAAGCGTTTCGCCAGTTCATCAAGGAATTCTTCCAGCAGAACAAGCTGATCAAGGGCGATCTGCAAATCGGTAAGCAGCCGGTGGATCTGGGCATGATTTCCCAGCCCATCCTCAACATTTACGCCACCCAGGATCATCTAGTGCCGCCGGATGCATCCAGGCCGCTAGGGCGCCATGTCAGCACCACGGACTACACCGAGCTTGCGTTCAAGGGCGGACATATCGGTATCTATGTATCGGGCCGTGCGCAACGCGAAGTCGCGCCCGCCATTCACCAATGGCTGCGTGACCGCACGTGATCGCGTTGGGTTACCCCCGGATCAAGTCCTGTTTCTTGATCACATCTTTAGTTGATCAGGCATCTATGTTTTTTGCAAAAAAATGGGTATTTCAGGCTGTTTTTGATGATTACGGCATGGCCGAAAAGATGTGATCAAGAGACAGAGGCCAAGTGCGGGTTAACCCAACGAATCACGACGAGCCTGATAGAATGATGGGATGACAACCGCGTCCGCCTCTGCCAGACAATCCCACGACACCATCCGCGCCGTGCAATGGCATGGTGATCATCTTCGCCTTCTGGACCAGCGCCTGCTGCCGGCTGAAGAGCAATGGTTGGACTGCCGCCACGCTACCGCCGTTACCCAGGCCATCAAGGATCTTGCTGTACGTGGCGCACCCGCTATCGGTATTGCCGCAGCCTGGGGCGTCGTGCTCGCTGTGAAGCAAGGCGCTCCGCTGGATCAGGCGCTGGCACAACTGCGTGCTGCACGCCCTACCGCGGTGAACCTGATGTGGGCGCTCGATCGCATGAAAGTTCGCATCTCGGCTGGCGCGGATGCCGCCGCACTGGAATGTGAAGCTCAGGCCATTCAGGACGAAGACCTCGCCGCCAACTTCCATATGGGTGAACTGGGTGCCGCGCTGATTGCTCCGGGCTCCAGCGTGATGACCCATTGCAACACCGGCTCGCTCGCGACGTCTGGCTACGGCACGGCGCTGGGCGTGATCCGTGCAGGTGTTGCGGCTGGGCGCATCAACCATGTCTATGCCGGCGAAACGCGGCCATGGCAGCAGGGCGCACGCCTCACTATGTGGGAGCTAGTCCGCGATGGTATTCCGGCCAAGCTCATTGCTGATTCGGCAGCCGCGCACCTGATGAAAGCTGGCGAAGTGAAGTGGGTCATCGTCGGTGCGGATCGTATTGCCGCAAATGGGGATACCGCCAACAAGATCGGTACCTATCAGCTTGCCATCGCCGCGCACCACCATGGGGTGAAGTTCATGGTGGTGGCGCCGTCCTCGACGGTGGATATGGCCACTGCTTCCGGCGATGACATCGACATTGAGTTGCGCGACTCGACGGAGCTTCTCAGCGTGGCGGGCCATCGCACTGTGGTGGAAGGCGCGCAGGCCTGGAATCCGGTTTTCGATGTCACGCCGGCTTCGCTGATCGAGGCCATCGTCACCGAGCGTGGTGTCATCGAGCATCCCACTACCGAACGTATGCGGGCCGTGTTCGGCGCATGAAATTGAGTCATGAGGTGATGCTGTTTGCCGTGGGTGGCGTCATCGGCTTCGTCGTCGATGCGGGCATCGTGCAGATGCTGGTGAGTTTTGCGCACTTCAATCCGTATACCGGCCGCGTGATTTCCTTCCTCGTCGCTGCCACGGTCACTTGGTGGTGGAACCGCAGCCAGACCTTCGCCGCACGTCAGAGCGGTCGCGCGCTGTTTACCGAGTGGTTGCATTGGATGGCCTTGATGGGCGGTGGGGCAGCGGTCAATTACGGGGCCTACGTGGCGTGCTTGATCGCGTTTCCCGGTTGGCATAAGTGGCCAGTATTGGCGGTTGCCGTGGGGTCGTTTTTCGCTGCTTTCGTCAATTTTGTAAGTGCCCGGACGCTTCTTTTCAGGCGTGCCAAAACGCGCTCGTAACTTATTGATTGAAAAGGTTTAAATAAGCACTTTTCAAGGCTCTTTGTGTTATACTTTAAGGCTACCGTCTGACCCTCGCAGACAAGCGTCCAGCGCCTGTCTCGAGACTTTTATTCGTTACCAGGGAAGCCGATTGATGGCAGAGCTCGCCAAAGAAGTCATTCGCGTCAATATCGAAGACGAAATGCGCCAGAGCTACCTCGATTACGCCATGAGCGTGATAGTGGGACGCGCCCTTCCGGATGTTCGCGATGGCTTGAAGCCCGTGCATCGCCGCGTGTTGTTTGCGATGAACGAGTTGAACAACTCCTGGAACAAGTCGTACAAGAAATCGGCGCGCATCGTCGGTGACGTGATTGGTAAATACCATCCGCATGGCGATGCGTCGGTCTACGACGCCATCGTGCGCATGGCCCAGCCCTTCTCACTGCGCTACATGCTGGTCGATGGCCAGGGTAACTTCGGTTCGGTCGACGGCGATAATCCCGCCGCCATGCGTTACACCGAAGTGCGCATGGCCAAGCTCACCCACGAGCTGCTCGCCGACATCGACAAGGAAACCGTCGACTTCGGCCCCAACTACGACGAAAGCGAGCAGGAACCACTGGTTCTGCCCACGCGCGTGCCGAATCTGCTGGTGAACGGTTCGGCGGGTATCGCGGTGGGCATGGCCACCAACGTGCCGCCGCATAATCTCAACGAAGTGGTTTCGGCGACCATTGCGCTGATCGACGATGCTTCGCTGGGCATCGACGAGCTGATGCAATATGTGCCGGGCCCGGATTTCCCCACCGCCGGCATCATCAACGGCTCGGCCGGCATTGTCGAAGCCTATCGCACCGGGCGCGGCCGCATTCTGGTGCGTGCACGCGCCGAAATCGAAACCGAATCCAATGGCCGCGAGACCATCCTCGTCCACGAGCTGCCTTACCAGGTGAACAAGGCGCGTCTGATCGAAAAGATCGCCGAGCTGGTCAAGGAAAAGCGCCTTGAGGGCATCTCCGAACTGCGCGACGAGTCCGACAAGGACGGCATGCGCATCGTCATCGAAATCCGTCGCGATGCGATGGCCGATGTGGTGCTGAACAACTTGTTCCAGCAAACCCAGTTGCAAGTCACCTTCGGCATCAACATGGTGGCGCTGGTCGACGGTCAGCCGCGCACGCTCAATCTGAAGGAAATCCTCGAAGCGTTTATCCGCCACCGCCGCGAGGTGGTGACCCGACGCACGATTTTCGAACTGCGCAAGGCACGCGCCCGTGCGCATATCTTGGAAGGTCTCACGGTCGCCCTCGCCAACATCGACGAGATGATCGAGCTGATCAAGACCTCCGCCTCGCCGCAGGAAGCACGCGAGCGCATGCTGGCGCGCAAGTGGCAACCGGGTCTGGTCAGCAGCCTATTGGCCGCGGCGGGGGCGGAAGCCTCGCGTCCGGAAGACATCGACCCGCGCGAAGGCTTGAAGAGCGATGGTTATCAGCTCTCCGAGACGCAGGCGCAGGAAATTCTCGCCATGCGCCTGCACCGCCTGACCGGTCTGGAGCAGGAAAAACTTTCCGATGAATACCGCGAAATCCTGGAAATCATCCGTGGCTTGATCGAGATTCTGGAAGATCCGATACGTTTGCTAGCCGTGATCCGCGAAGAGCTGGAAGCTGTCAAAGCCGAATTCGGCGACGAGCGCCGCACCGAAATCCAGCGCTCGCAAGAAGACCTCAACGTGCTCGACCTGATCGCGCCGGAAGATGTCGTCGTCACGCTCTCGCATGCCGGTTATGTGAAGCGTCAGCCGGCCAACATTTATCGTGCACAGCGTCGCGGCGGCAAGGGTCGTTCCGCGTCCGCACTGAAAGAAGAAGATTTCGTCGAGCAGCTGTGGGTGGTGAATACCCACGACACCCTGCTCACCTTCACCAGCACCGGTCGTGTCTACTGGCTGAAGGTATATCAGATGCCCGAAGCCGGCCCGAACGCGCGCGGCAAACCCATCGTGAACCTGCTGCCGCTGGCCGAAGGCGAGAAGGTGCAAGCGGTGCTGCCGGTGCACGAGTACAACGCCGATCGTTTCGTGTTCTTCGCCACGGCAGATGGCACGGTCAAGAAGACATCGCTTACCGAATTCGCTTTCCAGCTGCAAAAGGGCAAGATCGCCATCAACTTGGACGAGGGCGACGCACTGGTCGGCGTGGTGCTGACCGATGGCAACAGCGACGTGCTGCTGTTCGCTTCCAACGGCAAGGTCGTGCGCTTCGACGAAAGCGAAGTGCGCCCGATGGGCCGCACCGCTACCGGTGTGCGCGGCATGAAGCTCGCTGAGGAAGCGAAGCTGGTCTCGCTGATCGTTGCCGAAGCACAGGGCGATATTCTTACCGCCACCGAACGCGGCTATGGCAAGCGTACCCAGCTGGACGAGTTCCCCAAGAAGGGACGCGGCACACAGGGCGTGATCGGTATCCAGTGCTCCGAACGCAACGGCGCCCTGGTGGCGGCCGCGCAGGTGACCGAAGCCCACGAGCTGATGCTGATCTCCAACCAGGGCACCCTGGTGCGCACACGCGTCACGGAGATTTCGCAGCTTGGCCGTAATACGCAGGGTGTGACCTTGATCCGTCTGCCGGCGGAAGAGGCGCTGGTAAGCGTGGTGCGGCTGGATGCCGAAGAAAACAGCGAGGACGAAACTGAGGCCGGTGACGGTTCGGTGTCGCCCGAGCAGGGTGATGTGGGCGACATGCAGGAGCCCTCCGGCGAGTAAGCGACTCCGCCCTCAGATCAAACAAAGCCCCGGCTATGCCGGGGCTTTGTTTTTGTGGTGCGCCAGGCATGGTGCGTAGCGCCGTGACTGGCGCTGTTTGTCTCGCTGTGGTGGCGAGAGGAACGACTAACCGGTGAAAGTCCGAAACCTGCCCGGCAAGGGGAAGGGTCTAGCCGAACAGCAAGGGAATCCTCCGCGAGGAGGCGCCTGAAGGAAGCTGTAGGCAAAGTGCGGGTCCGACGAACAGGAAGCGGATAGAGGCGGCGTAGCGGGGTGAGGCAGCCATAAAGGCCAAAGCCCAAAACTTGCACGGAACGCTACGGCGTAGATCCGACGGACATAAGCATGAAAGTCACGCGTCTTACCCTGGGAGATCTGTGTGGCTGCCGCGAGGCTAGGATCACCGCGAGGTGGTTTGATGGACACACAGAAGTCAGCAGAGGCCGTAGTGTGCGCCAAGCAGCGCATGAATCGGGAGGGTTCAAGTTCCTCCGGTGCTCAGATAAGGGGCACTGTATCCAAAGGTGGGGGTAATGCCTTGCCGGCCAGCCGTCAGTCATGAGGCGGGAGGACCGGGTGTTCACCGTGAGGTGGAATCCGAAGGGTTTGAGGAGACACACCGGGCCGTAATCGAAGGGGCGACCCTGCAGATGAACGGGTCGGCCAAAGATGGGGCAAGGTCGAGCCTGCACTATGGAGGCGAAGGTGTTCTTATCCACCCATCGAACCAAGGTGTGTGCGGACGGCACGGTGTGGAAGATTCATGCGTGACCCTGGGAGGACTCACGGAATTCCCGGGTGGCACTGGGATAAACGAACCTATAAGCGAAAGCGAAATGGCGAGTGATGTTGTGTGAGTCGTTGGACGACTGAGTAGTACCTCAAGTCTTGCGAAAGCAGGGCGACCGTCGCAGACGGCAGCGGAGTGAGCTGGGGAAGGCAGTCGGCAAGGCGGTTGGAGCAAGACAGCAAACCAATGAGTAAGGTGTATGGCAAGGACAAGTTCCCTTAGTGAAAACCCCCAAGGCGATACACTGCGGATTTCGGCGATCGTGACCGCGTATTTCGGTTGATCGTGACCGGTCAGCGCCAGTCATTGTGCGGTGCACTCGAGTGTAACTGGACCGGTCACGATGAGGTATCGGCGGCTGGCTTGGCGGAGGACTTTCGGCGCATCGATTCGCCCTTCAGCACGATGCGATGAGAGCGGTGTACGAGACGGTCGAGGATGGCATCGGCGAGGGTGGGATCGTTGAGCCAGGCGTGCCAGTGTTCGATCGGTAGCTGGCTGGTGATGAGGGTCGATTTGCCGTTGCCGCGATCGTCGATGACCTCCAGCAGATCATGGCGCGCCGCCTGATCGAGCGGTGTCATGCCCCAATCGTCAAGGATTAGCACGTCGATGCGCGCCAACTGAGCAAGCACGCGACCGAAGCTGCCGTCGGCGTGGGCGATGCGTAGCATCTCGGCGAGGCGTGGCACACGCTGATACAGCACCGGGAAGCCTTGGCGGCAGGCATGTTGTCCAAGCGCACACGCCAGCCACGTTTTACCAACCCCGGTCGGACCGGTCAGCAACACACTTTGCCCCTGCCGGATCCAGTCGCCGCCGGACAAGGTGGCGATCAGGCGTTTGTCGATACCGCGGTCGGCGCTGTACTGCACATCTTCCAGGCAGGCCTGGGCGTGTTTGAGCTTGGCCACACGAAGTAATCGTTCCTGCCGTCGACCGTCACGCCAATGGCGTTCGCGATCGACCAGCATGCCGAGCCGATCTTCGAACGGCAGATCGTGACAGGCCGGCAACAGGCGCTGTTCTTCCAGCGCCTGTGCCATGCCGTCGAGCTTGAGGGCACGCAAGTGTTCAAGGGTGGGATGGATCAACAAGGTGGTCTCCTTTTCAGTGAGTGGTGGGTGGATCGCGGTAATAGGTGGGGCCACGCAGGTTGACGTGGTCGGGTGTGACCCAGTCGGTTTGGGCGATGGCGCTGGGCAAGGGGTGTTGATCGAGCTTGTTGTGCAGGATCGACTGCACGGATTTGCGCGTGCGCGAACCGATCGCCCACGCGCGTGCGCAGGCCGCTTCCAGGCGGTCGTCGCCGTACTGGCGCGCGAGCGCCAGCAGCCCCAGGCAACTGCGATAGCCCATCTCCGGATGCGGGCGCTCGGTCAGCAGGTGCTCGACCAACTGACGGGTTGCCGCGCCGATCGTGTCGGCCCAGTGCAGGAAGCGACCGGGTGACCATTCCCGATGCGCACGATGTGCGGCCGGCATGTGGTCGGCGACGGTGGTGTGGCGTCCGCGCGCCGGGGAGCGGACGTGGCTGGCGATGCGCTGGCCGGCATGCAGGATCTCGACGGTGGTGTCGGTGATGCGCGCCTCGACGGTCTTGCGTACCAGGCTATGCGGCACGCTGTAGTAATGGCCATCGACCTCGATGTGGTAATCGATGTTGACCTTGCACGGCTTGAAGCGCGCCGGCTCATAGGGTTGCGCCGGCAAGGGCATCAGGGCGGGACGGTCGATCGTCTCGAACCACGAACGGCGCGAGCCGTCGAGCTTCTTGAACGGCCGTGCATTCAAGTCCGTCAGCAGGTCGGCGATGGCGTGATTGAGAGCGCTGAAGGTAAAAAAGCACGGATGGCGCAAGCGCGCGAGGATCCAGCGCTCGACCACCTGCACGCCGACCTCGACCTTGGCCTTGTCCTGCGGGCGTCGTGGGCGGGCCGGCAGGATCGCCATGCCGTAATGCTCTGCACACACCTGCGTAGCACGGTTGAGCACGGGCTCGTAGCGATCCGGCTGGGTGATCAGCGCGCGCGGATTGTCAGGTACCACCAGCGCCGGCACGCCACCAAAAAATGCCAACGCCTGCGTCAAGCCGCGCAGCCAGTCGATCTGCGTTTCGCCCGGTGTGGCGCAGGCATAGGTGAAACTGGACGCACCCAGCACGGCCACGAAGATGTGCGCTCGCCGCAGCTCGCCGGTGTCGGGGTTGACGACGCCAAGGGTGGGGCCGGCGTAGTCGATAAACAGCTTTTCACCGGCAACGTGCAACTGACGCATCGAGCGGCGCAGCGAGGCCGTGTAGTCGTGGAGGTGCTGGCAAAACTGGGTGTATTGGTACGTGAGACGGCCAGCGTTCGCGTCGCAGTATTCCTGCCACAACAATTGTCGCGTGACGCCTTTGCGGCGCAACTCCCGATGCACCCATGGCAGATCGATGGGTGCCCGCTCGCCACGCACGGCGGGTGGTGACATACACAGCTGGGCGGCAATCGCGTTGTCGTCTATGGCGGACAGGCCGGGCCAGTCCAGTCCGGCGGCCGTGGCACGTTTCACGTACTTGCTGACCACGCCCTTGGACAGACCCAAGGCCAAGGCGATGCATTCGTGCGAGAGGTCGCACTCCAGCTTCAGTCGAAGACATTCTTTGATCTTGCGCATAGCTACTCGCGGGGTCGGCATCGCCACTCCAAAAAGCCGTGGAGGATGCCGTTGCGTTGAAGTTATGCACAACGAGGGGCGCGTTTCGGTAAGCCGTGACCGCTGATTTCGGTGACCGTCGAAAATCGGTCACGATCAACCGAAACGGGCGGTCACGGCTTACCGAAATGACCGGTCACGCCTTACCGAAATGGGCGGTCACGATGGGCCGAAATACGCAATACACCGAGGAGATTGGCGCACTGGCTGAATCCGACCGGTGAGAAGAAGGTCCACTCGCTAGTGGACAAGATTTACAAGATGAAGAACCTGGAGTTGGCTTGGGAGAAGGTCAAGCGCAACCGAGGAGCGTGAGGTATCGACGGACAGAGCTTGGTGGAATTCGAAAGGGACCTGCAAGGGAACCTGAAGCGGCTCCACGAGGAACTGCGCACGCAGACTTACCAGCCGCTGCCAGTGAAGCGTCAACTGATACCCAAGAGCGGTCAGCCGGGTAAATTCAGGCCACTAGGCATACCCACTGTCTACGACAGGGTATGGCAACAGGCGCTGATGAACCGTCTGGAAGCTATCTTTGAGCCGATATTCGATGCTGCCAGTTTTGGATATCGGCGAGGGAGATCGACCAAGGATGCGATGCGCAAAATCTGGACTGAGTTGGAACAAGGACATGAGTGGTCGGCCAGGTTGCTGAAAAAGGGCATGGGATTTGGCAGCATCCCCATACTTTCGCCGATTGTCGCCACACTCCACCACCGCCTACCTGGGGAGATAGCGCGATCGCCCTGGGGGCACGGCGCAGCTAGATGGACACGAAGCCCACTACCTAATATCGCCGTCGAAGTGGGAGGGGTCGGGTTATCCCGACTCCCTCCCCGATAGGCGGATCAGTAATACGTGAACGTGACTATCTTTGCATCCGGTGCCGCATACGTAGCGAAGTAGTCAAGCACATCCGCGTGTAGGCGGGCCTGAGCCGCCATCAGCGGCTGGATCGTAGCGGGTTCGGCGAGGCTCGTTGCGTTGTCGCGGGCGCCGGTCGGTGTTGGCATCGATGTCGGTCTGGTGATCGACCCAACGAAGGTAATCAAGCCACCTTGCGATGAGGTGGACGGCGCGGCTGATACTAGAAGAGGCACGGTAAGCAGCAGATAAGCCAACGTGGTGCGGCTCATAAGGATCTCCCGTTATGACCCGGCCACCGCGCTATCTGCGCTTGTTAAACGAGTTGGATGTGCATTGACCAACGTGCGCGTCAATGCGCTTAAGCCGGATTCTTTGTAAGCACCCGGCTTCATTTTGTAGGAAATATCACACACTTTCAATGTGATCTATATCTCGTCATTTTGTAGGGCAAACCACGGTGCTGCGTTTAGCAAGGCTTCTGCCGAGCTCACGCGCAATTCGCCCGGGCTTTCGATATAGAGCTGATGCACCACGCTGTCATCCGCGTACAAAGCGGCGCGGCGCGAGCGTAGGCCCATGCCATAGCTGCTGCCGTCGATCTCCCAACCCAAGGCTTGGGTGAATGCTGCATTGCCGTCGGCGAGCAACTTCAGGCCGGCGGGAGCATGCTGGGATGCTGCCCATGCCTTCATCACGAAAGCATCGTTTACCGCTAGGCAATACACCTCGATACCTTGTGCCTGGAAGGCCGCGTAATGCTTGACGTAACCCGGTAGATGGCGCTCCGAGCAGGTTGGTGTGAAGGCGCCGGGGAGTCCAAACAGCACGACTTTGCGCCCGGTAAAGAGCGAGGCGGTGGAAAGTCGCTGGATGTCAGCTGCATCGTCGACAACGATGACTTCGACATCCGGCACAGTTTGTCCGATCTGGATAGGCATGAGGGTCGAGGATTAGGTAACGCGTGGAGGCAATCGTCCCATCCTAGAGGTCTGCTGTCGCCTTGAAAATAGCGGCTTTGGAACCAACATCCATGCGATCGGCAAGCAGGGTGTGCGACAAATTGCGATGCCGAACAAGGCGGCAACCGCGTTGCGCTGCGTCGTGATCGGCTTGGCGCAGCATGTCGCAGCAGCAGCCCGCCACGGCTCATGATCCGTGGCGGGCTGCTTGTTTTTGCTTGAATCAGCCTCGGGGAACGGCAGTGGAATTCAAAGATTATTACGACATTCTCGGTGTGAAGCCCGACGCCAGCGAGGCTGATGTCAAGGCGGCTTATCGCAAGCTGGCGCGTAAATACCATCCGGACAAAAACAAGGAAGCCGGCGCCGAAGAGAAATTCAAGGCAATCAACGAGGCTAACGAAGTATTGCGCGATGCCGAGAAGCGCCGCGCCTATGACCAGCTCCGTGCTGGTGGCTACCGTCAAGGCGAACAGTTTCGGCCGCCGCCGAACTGGGGGCAGGGCCAGGGTTTCGATTTTGGTGAGTCGGGCGAGGGCGACTTCAGTGATTTTTTCGAGAGTCTGTTCGGCCGTACCACTGGCGGCGCCCGGCCGGGACAGTCACGTGCCCGTCGTGGCCGTGATGTGCAAGCACATGTACAGATCGACCTGCAGACCGCCTTCGATGGCGGCCGTACACGTCTGAGCTTGGGCGATGGCACTGGCAAGGAGCGGGTGTTGGAGGTGAAGATCCCAGCCGGTATCCAGCCGGGCAAGGTCATTCGCCTGAGTGGCCAGGGCCACCCTGGAGTGGGAGGGGGACCTCAGGGGGATTTGTTGCTCGAAGTGGGCATCCGTGACGATGCTCGCTTCAAGCTGGATGGTTTGAACGTGCTGTATGTACTGTCGATCAGCCCCTGGGAGGCTGCTCTGGGGGCGATCGTATCGGTGCCGACGCTAGCCGGGACCGTCGACTTGCGTATTCCGGCCGGATCGCAATCGGGCCGCAAGCTGCGCCTGAAAGGGCGAGGCATGCCGGGACCGATGCCCGGGGATCAGTTCGTGGAAATCTCGATCAAAGCGCCGCCGGTGGATAGCGAGGCGCAACGCGAGGCTTATGAAGCGTTGCGGGCGCAGTTTGCGCACTACGATCCACGGCATTGAGGTGTGATGGCCTTGCCTCCTGCTTGCGAGGCGCTGGTCAAAACACAAACGGACAGCGTCTTGCGGCGCCGTTTGTGTTTTGACACCCAAAGCAACAACTCAGACCTGCAGCAGCTCTTTCAGCACTGTGGCCAATTCCTCTTCCTTGATCGGTTTGGTCACATAAGCTTTCGCGCCCTGACGCATGCCCCACACCTTGTCGGTTTCCTGGTCCTTGGTAGTGACTAGCACGATCGGAATATGTGCCGTCTCCGGATCCTTGCTGATGGTGCGAGTGGCCTGGAAACCATTGAGGTTGGGCATCACTACGTCCATAAGGATCAGGTCAGGTTTTTCCTGTCTGGCTTTCTCGACACCGTCGGCACCATCTTTGGCTGTCACCGCCTTATGGCCGAGCTTCTCGACGATACGCGTGATACCAGTGCGCTGCGATTCTGAATCGTCGACGATCAGGATGCGTGCCATAAGGTGGGAATCCCCCTGTCTGTTTCGTTAATTTTAAGTCGTCGTGACGACGCTTCCAAATTCAAAAACGTTAAACACTGCCCACCCGCACCAGTGTGCGGCCGAACGAATTACCTGCCAGCATACGCTCGAATACTTCCGGAAGTTGGTCAAGGGCGACTTCGCGGGTAGCAATACGATCGAGGTGGCGAGGTTTCCAGTCGCTGGCCAGATGTTGCCACACCTGGTTGCGCTGGTCGCGGATGGTACCGGCAGAAGCGATGCCGAGCAGGCTGGCGCCGCGAAGGATGAACGGCATAACCGTGCTGTCGAAAGCGATACCACCGGCATTGCCACAAAGGGCTACGTTGCCGTAAGGCACAATGAGCGGTAGCAGACCGGTTAGCATGGAGCCACCGACGTTGTCCAGTGCGCCACCGAAGCGGGACGAATCCAGTGGCTTGCCGCTGAAGCTGAGCTGATGGCGATCGATGCATTCGGTCGCGCCAAGGCTGCGCAGGACATCGAAATGGGCGGCCTTGCCGCTGATCGCATGCACGTCGTAGCCAGCGTGGCTGAAGATATCTATCGCAAGCATGCCTACCCCGCCACTGGCGCCCGTCACGGCGATGGGGCCCATCGCGGGAGATTGGTGGTTGTCTTGCATGCGCAACAAGGCCAACGCGGCGGTAAAGCCGGCGGTACCGAGAATCATGCTTTCTCGCAGGCTCAGGCCTTTGGGCAGAGCAATGGTCCATGGCGAGGCCAGGCGGATATATTCCCCGTAGCCGCCGTCGCGTGTTTCGGAAAGACCGGCGCCGGTGCATAACACTTCGTCGCCTTCTCTGAAGTGCGGATCAGTGGAAGCCACGACGACACCCGCGGCGTCGATGCCGCCGTTGAGCGGGTATTGGCGAAGAATTTTGCCTTGGCCGGTGCCGGCCAGTGCATCCTTGTAGTTCACCGACGAGTAAGCGACTTTTACCAGCACTTCGCCGGCACTGAGGGCGTCGGTGTGCATGGTTTCAAGGCCGCCACGATAACCCGCCGCGTCGTTATGGATGCGAAAAGCGCGGAAATCGGCAGAGATGTTCACGATGGCATTCTCGTTCAAGCTTTGACACTGCGGCTGTCAATCCATTTCAAGGTGTAGCTTCCCTGATACTGTGACATCCAGTCGAAAAGCGCTTGCATGTTGTCGCCGAACCAGATGCTTGCGCGTTGCTCGGGGCGCACGAAGTTTTCGTCCACCATGTGATCCATCATATGGCGCAACTGTGTGTAATAGCCGCGCACATCGAAAAACGCGCAGGGATATTTATGCAAGCCGAGCTGCGACCAGGTAAGCATCTCGAACATTTCATCCATGGTGCCGAATCCGCCGGGCAGGGCGACGAACGCATCCGAAAGTTCATACATGCGCGTTTTGCGCTGATGCATGGTTTCCACCACGTGCATATCGGTCAGGTCCGGATGCGCCACTTCGCGCTCGACCAATTGACGCGGGATCACACCGATGACCTTGCCGCCCGCCGCGAGCACCGCATCGGCTATCGCTCCCATCAGGCCGACTTTGCCACCACCATAAACCAGCGTGATGCCGCGACGAGCCATTTCGGTGCCGAAGATGCGTGCAGTTTCCATGTATTCGGGATGCTTGCCAGAGCTGGAACCACAATAGACGCAGAGGGCGGCGGATGGGGGCATGTTGAGTCTCGTGATGTCTTGCTCGTCATCCTTGCCTACGCTGGGATGACGACCGCGAAGGTTTCGGTACTTTAAATAAGATGACCCGCCCATGTTCCCACGAGCGGGTCGTTGGTCTGGACCCCGGATCATCGTGCATCCATGCACTGTCCGGGGTGAAGCCATCAGACCCAGGATGGACCCCGGATCGTCGCACATCCATGTGCTGTCCAGGGTGAGGTCATCCTGACCTCAATTGCCCTTGTGAATGGCGCGCTTGTCCACCGACAGTGCCGCTTCGTGCACCGCTTCGGACAGCGTCGGGTGAGCGTGGACGATGCGGGCCAGGTCTTCGGCGGAGCCCTTGAACTCCATCGCCACCACGCACTCGGCAATCAGCTCGGACACGCCCGGGCCGACCATGTGCACGCCCAGCAGGCGGTCGGTTTCCGCATGCGCGAGCACCTTCACCTGACCGATTGCTTCGTTCATGGCCACGGCGCGACCGATGGCGGCGAACGGGAAGGTGCCAATCTTGTACGGCACGCCGGCGTCCTTCAGTTCCTTCTCGGTCTTGCCGGCCCAGGCGATTTCCGGTTCGGTGTAGATCACCCACGGCACGGTGTCGAGGTTGATGTGACCGGCCTTGCCGGCGATCCACTCGGCCACCGCCACGCCTTCTTCGGAACCCTTGTGCGCGAGCATCGGGCCGCGCACGGCGTCGCCGATCGCCCACACGCCGTCCACGCCGGTGTGGTTGTGTTCGTCGACCGCGATGCGACCGCGTTCGTCCAGCTTCACGCCGGTGTCGTCGGCCAGCAGGCCTTCGGTGTAGGCGCGGCGGCCCACGGCTACCAGTAGCTTGTCGACGGTGAGTTCGTGCGTGCCATCTTTGTCTTCGTAGGTCAGCGCGACTTCGCTGCTCTTATTAGACGTGGTTTTGACTTCAGCCTTGGTCAGCTTGGCGCTGAGCTTGATGGTCAGACCCTGCTTCTCGAATTCCTTCTTGGCGACCTTGGCGACGTCCTGGTCGGCCACCGCCAGGAAATCCGGCAGCGCTTCGAGGATGGTGACTTGCGAGCCCAGACGATTCCACACGCTGCCCAGTTCCAGTCCGATCACGCCCGCGCCGATCACGCCCAGACGCTGCGGCACTTCGCTGATGTCCAATGCGCCGGCGTTGTCGAGGATGAATTTGTTGTCGAACTTGGCGAACGGCAGCTCGATCGGCACCGAGCCGGAAGCGAGAATCACGTTGGTGGCGCTGATGGTCTGCTTGCTGCCGCCGTTGCTGGTGATTTCGACGTTTTTGCTATCGCCTGTTTTGCAGCCGAGCAGCTTGCCCTTGCCGAAGAACGGCGTGACCTTGTTGGCCTTGAACAACTGGCCGATGCCGCCGGTGAACTGCTTGACGATCTTGTCCTTGCGACCGATGAAGGTGGCCATGTCCATCTTGGCGTTTTCGACACTGATGCCGTGCGCCGGCAGGTTGTGCGACAGGTTGTAATACTGCTTGGACGAATCGAGCAGCGCCTTGGAGGGAATGCAGCCGACATTGAGGCAGGTGCCGCCGAGCGCCTGCTTGCCATCCTTGCCGACGAAGGCGTCGATGCAGGCGGTCTTCAGGCCAAGTTGCGCGGCGCGGATCGCGGCTACATAGCCGGCAGGGCCGGCGCCGATGACGATGACGTCGAATTTGTCGCTCATTTCTTTGTCTCGCTTTATCCCTCTCCCCTTGGGAGAGGGTGCCCGGAGGGCGGGTGAGGGTACGTGCGGAGTGAGGCGTTGCGTTGTTACCGCACCCTCACCCCCATCCCCTCTCCCGGAGGGAGAGGGGATACGAGAGGCTTACATGCCCAACAGCATGCGCTGCGGATTTTCCAGCTGATTCTTGATATCGACCAGGAACAACACCGCATCCTTGCCGTCGATGATGCGATGGTCGTAGCTCAGCGCCAGGTACATCATCGGCGCGGCGATCACCTGGCCGTTTTCGACGATCGCACGCTCCTTGATGGTGTGCATGCCGAGAATCGCGCTCTGCGGTGGGTTCACGATCGGGGTCGACAGCAGCGAACCGAAGGTGCCGCCGTTGGTGATGGTGAAGGTGCCGCCTTGCAGGTCGTCCAGGCCCAGCTTGCCGTCGCGCGCCTTCTTGGCGTAGTTGACGATGCCCTTTTCGACATCGGCGAAGCTCATGTTCTGCGCGTCGCGCAGCACCGGTGTGACCAGACCCTTGTCGGTGGACACGGCGATGGAGATGTCCTGGTAGCCGTGATAGATGATGTCGTTGCCATCGACCGAGGCATTGATGATCGGGTGACGCTTCAGCGCTTCAGTGGCGGCCTTCACGAAGAAGCTCATGAAGCCGAGCTTCACCCCGTTCGCCTTTTCGAATTGCTCGCCCAGCGTCTTGCGCATCTTGCTGACTTCGGCGAGGTTCACTTCGTTGAACGAGGTGAGCATCGCGATCGAGTTCTTCGACTGCATCAGGCGCTCGGCGATACGGGCGCGGATGCGCGTCATCGGGACGCGCTCTTCGGCGCGAGGGCCGAGTGTGGCGGGACTCGGCCCTCGGGACTCGGGACTCGGGGCGGCGGGCTTGTTGGCTGCAGCGACGACGTCTTCTTTGATGATGCGGCCATCGCGACCGGTGCCGGCGACGTTGGTGGTGTCAACGCCGGTTTCGGTCGCGACGCGGCGAGCGGCAGGGGATAGGTCATCGGAACCGGCTTTGCCAAGTCCCGCGTCCCGGGTCCCGGGTCCCGCTGCCAGCGCGGATGCCGGAGCAGGTACGGTTGCGGCCGGAGCGGGAGCCGGCGCGGAGGCCGCTGCACCTTCTTCGATCACCGCGATCACCTGCTGGCTGGTCACGGTGTCACCGCTCTGGAACTTGATTTCCTTGAGTACACCATCAACCGGCGACGGTACTTCCAGCACGACCTTGTCGGTTTCCAGATCAACCAGGTTCTCGTCGCGCTTGACCGCTTCACCGGCTTTCTTGTGCCAGGCGGCGATGGTGGCGTCGGACACGGACTCGGGTAGAACGGGGACTTTGACTTCGGTGGACATAGAGGATCCTGGGGTTGGTCGCTCATCCGTGAGTGCGAGATTCTTGGATGTTTATTCAACGGAGTGATCGTTGCCAACCGGTGCAACCAGCGCCTGTTCGACCAGTGCGGCCTGCTCGGCAACGTGATCGTTGAGGTGGCCGGCAGCTGGCGCGGGCGAGCCGGCACGACCGGCGTAGGAAAGGCTCTGCTTGCTGTTGGCACAGGCTTGCAGATGGTGGCGGATCTGGAACCAGGCACCCTGGTTCATCGGCTCTTCCTGGCACCACACCACTTCCTTGGCGGCCGGATATTTCTCCAGTTCGGCGGTGACTTCCGGACGCGGGAACGGATACAGCTGTTCCACGCGTACGATGGCGACATCGCTGACATCACGCTTTTCGGCGTTTTCCAGCAGGTCGTAGTAGACCTTGCCGGCGCACAACACGACGCGCTTGACCTTCTTGGCCGCCAGTTCGCGATGCTCGCCGATCACCAGCTGGAAGCTGCCGTTGGCCAGCTCGTCCAGCGTGGACACGGCCAGCTTGTGGCGCAGCAGCGACTTGGGCGTCATCACGATCAGCGGTTTGCGCGTCGGGCGCAGCATCTGACGGCGGATCATGTGGAAATCCTGCGCCGGAGTGGTCGGCACGCACACCTGCATGTTGTCGAGCGCGCAAAGTTGTAGGAAGCGCTCCAGACGGGCGGAGGAATGCTCCGGACCCTGGCCTTCGTAACCATGCGGCAGGTACAGCACCAGGCCGCACAGGCGATCCCATTTCGCTTCGCCGGAGCTGATGAACTGATCGATCACCACCTGCGCGCCGTTGGCGAAATCGCCGAACTGCGCTTCCCAGATATTCAGCGTGTGCGGATCGGTGGTGGCATAGCCGTATTCGAAGGCCATCACGGCTTCTTCGCTGAGCAGCGAATCGATCACTTCGACATCCGCATCGGGACGCAGTGTCGCCAGCGGCATAAAGGTGTGGCCATCCTTCTGATCGTGCAACACGGCGTGGCGATGAAAGAAGGTGCCGCGGCCGGCGTCCTGGCCGACCAGACGCAGGTTGTGGCCTTCGTCGATCAGGGTTGCGTAGGCGAGGTTCTCGGCAAAGCCCCAGTCGCCTGGCAACTCGCCACTGGCCATCTTGCGGCGGTCGTCGTAGATCTTAGCGACGCGCGACTGCAGCGTCAGATCCGTCGGCACATCCAGGATGCGGTTGGCCAGCTCTACCAACGTGGTCTTTGCCACGCCAGTGTTGACCGGGGTGGAGAGCTTCTTGCCGATGAACTGGCTCCAGTCCACTTCCACATCCTTGGTCAGCGACGGATGCAGCTCGGTCATCGCCGCGCCGGCTTCGAGGCGGTCGCGGTAGGCATCGAATTGCTTTTGCAGATCGCCTTCGGCGAGCACGCCTTCCTTCTGCAGCACTTGGCCGTAGAGTTCGCGCGCCGTTGGACGCTTGCGGATGATCTGGTACATCACCGGCTGCGTGGCGGACGGTTCATCGGCTTCGTTGTGGCCATGGCGGCGGTAGCAGACCAGATCGATGACGACATCCTTGCGGAACTGCTTGCGGAATTCATAGGCCAGACGGGTGACCTGGATCACCGCTTCCGGATCGTCGCCGTTCACATGGAATACCGGTGCGTTGACCATCTTGGCCAAGTCGGTGCAGTACAGCGTGGAACGCGTGTCCTGCGGGTTGGAGGTGGTGAAGCCCACCTGGTTGTTCACCACGATGTGGATGGTGCCGCCGATCTTGAAACCGCGCGCCTGCGACATGTTGAACAATTCCATGTTCACGCCTTGACCGGACAGCGCAGCGTCGCCGTGGATCAGCACGGCCAGCGACTGGGTGCGCTCGGTGTCCCTGCCGCGCACCTGGCGCGCATGCACGGAGCCGGCCACCACCGGGTTGACGATTTCCAGATGCGAAGGATTGAAGGCGAGTGCCACGTGCACGCCACCGTTCGGCGTGCGCACGTCGGCGGAGAAACCCATGTGGTACTTCACGTCGCCGGAATGGGCCGGGTCGTCCGCTACATGCTCGAACTTGCCTTCGAACTCGTTGAACAGGGTCTTCGGTGGCTTGCCGAGGATGTTGACCAGCACGTTCAGGCGGCCGCGGTGTGCCATGCCGATGACTAGGTCCTTGATGCCGTTGTCGCCCGAGGCACGGACGATGTTGTCCACCATCGGGATCAGGCTGTCACCGCCTTCCAGCGAGAAGCGCTTCTGGCCGACATACTTGGTGTGCAAGTAGCGCTCAAGGCCCTCGGCGGCGGTCAGGCCATCCAGGATGCGCTGCTTGCCGGATTTGTCCAGGCCAGCGCTGCCATTGGCCTGTTCCAGGCGTGAGTAGATCCAGTTGCGCTGGGTGTGGTCGGAGATGTGCATGAACTCCGAGCCAATCGTGTTCGTGTACACACGCTTCAGGCGGGAAAACAATTCGTGCAGCTTCATGCGCTGGCCGCCGCCGGCGAAGTTGCCGCAATCGAACTCGGTGTCGAGGTCGGTGTCGGACAGGCCATGGAAGGCCAGGTCCAGATCCGGTGCGTGCGTCTTATGGGCCAGGCCCAGCGGATCAAGGTCGGCAAAGAGATGGCCGCGCGAACGATAGGCTGTCAACAGGCGCAGCACGCCGGCCTGCTTGCGTGCGTGCTCATCGCTGACCGGCATGGTCATGACGCCGTTGGGGCGCTGCCTTTGCGCAGCTTCTATGCGCGCAATGGCCGCGGAATGGGGCACGTCCCCAGACTCGCGGCCATTGAAGGTCTTGAAGTAGGTATTCCACTCGGCGGGCACCGATTCGGGGCCGGCCAACCAGGCTTCATACAGGGATTCAACGTAATCGGCGTTGCCGCCTGCGAGTTGCGAGGATTCGGAAAACTCGCGGATTAGGTTTGTGCTCACGTCACCACCGGCAGGGAAGGGAGGCTTGCAGCGAGCCGCTCGTTCGAGGCGGTTTCGCTGGCGAAAAATCCTGTTAATTATAGCCTGTGGCTGTTGCGACGCGGCAAGTTGGTTGATGATTTTTGATGACGGTGGCCGACTGCCGTAGGTGACAGTGATGGCAGCGGTAACAAGACCTTTAGTGCTGCCCTTACTCGTAAGTCAGCCAGAACTGAATTCGGTCAGCGCTGCCGATAGTGGTTGATGCTATCGCGTAGTTCGAGTGCGGCCTTGCGGGCAGCATTCGCAAAATCCTCGCCCTGGCTGGCGTAAAGAATCGCGCGCGAGGAGCTGATCATCAGTCCCGTGCCCGCCGCGGTGCGGCCGTTGCGGACCACGGCTTCCACGTCGCCGCCCTGGGCGCCAATACCGGGAACCAGCAAAGGCATATCGCCGACCAGTGCACGCACTTCGGCCAGTTGCTGTGGCCAGGTGGCGCCGGTGACCAGGGCGCAATTGCCGTGGTTGTTCCAGTCGCGCGCGATGATCTGTGCCACATGCTGATAGAGCGGCTTGCCGCCGACGTCGAGGTCTTGAAGGTCCGCCGCGCCGGGGTTGGAGGTGTGGCAGAGCAGGATCACGCCCTTGTCGGCGCGCTCCAGAAACGGCTGCACCGAGTCGCGGCCCAGGTAGGGGTTGAGCGTGACGGCATCGGCGGCGTAGCGGTCGAAGGCTTCGCCGACGTAATGTTGCGCGGTGCTGCCGATATCGCCGCGTTTGGCGTCGAGAATGACCGGAGTGCCGGGATGGTTGGCGTGGATGTGCGCGATCAGGCGTTCCAGCGTGTCTTCGGCGCGCAGAGCAGCGAAGTGGGCGATTTGCGGTTTGTAGCAGCAGACCAGGTCGGCGGTGGCGTCGACGATGGCGGTGCAGAATTCCAACACCGCGTCGGGGCGACCTTGGACGTGCGCGGGGAATTTGGCGGGTTCGGGATCGAGACCGACGCAAACCAGGGAGTTGTTGCGGGTCCATGCTTGTTGCAGGGATTGCATGAAGTGCATCGAGTCTCTCCAGATCTTGCCTGAGTGAGTCCCTCTCCCTCCGGGAGAGGGTGCCGAGAGGCGGGTGAGGGTTCGGGCGGAGCGTGGTGTTGGTGTTTGGCGCAAGCTGTTGGCATCGCGCGTTGATCGTACCCTCACCCCAACCCCTCTCCCGATGGTAGAGGGGCCTTGGGCGCATTACGCCAGCTTCTTGTACTTCACCCGATGCGGCTTCGCCGCCTCATCACCCAGGCGACGCTTCTTGTCCGCCTCATATTCGTTGTAGTTACCCGGGAAGAACTCCACGTGCGAGTCGCCTTCGAACGCTAGGATGTGCGTGGCGATGCGGTCGAGGAACCAGCGATCGTGCGAGATCACCATGGCGCAGCCGGGGAATTCCAGCAGGGCGTCTTCCAGGGCGCGCAGGGTTTCCACGTCCAGGTCGTTTGACGGTTCGTCCAGCAGCAGCACGTTGCCGCCCTGCAGCAGGGTCTTGGCCAGATGCAGGCGGCCACGCTCACCGCCGGACAGGTTGCCGACGATCTTCTGTTGATCGGTGCCCTTGAAGTTGAAGCGGCCGATGTAAGCGCGCGACTGGATTTCGAAGTTGCCGATGGTGAGGATGTCCAAACCACCCGACACCTCCTGCCACACGTTGTTCTTGCCATCGAGCATGCCGCGCGACTGGTCGACGTAGGCCAGCTTGACCGTGTGACCCAGCTTCACTTCGCCGGAATCAGCTTGCTCCTTGCCGGTGATCAGCTTCATCAGCGTGGATTTGCCGGCGCCGTTCGGACCGATCACGCCGACGATGGCGCCCGGCGGTACCCTGAACGACAGATCGTCGATCAGCAGGCGATCGCCGAATGCCTTGCTGACGTTCTTGAATTCGATCACTTCCTGGCCCAAGCGCTCGCCCGGCGGAATGAAGATTTCGTTGGTTTCGTTGCGGCGCTGGTACTCGACCGCGTTCAATTCCTCGAAGCGGTTCAAGCGCGCCTTGCCCTTGGACTGGCGGCCCTTGGCGGCGGAGCGCACCCATTCCAGTTCCTTCTCGATCGCCCTCTGGCGCGACTTTTCCTGTTGCGCTTCCTGCTTCAGGCGCTGGTCTTTCTGTTCCAGCCACTCGGTGTAGTTGCCCTTCCACGGAATGCCGCGGCCGCGGTCGAGTTCCAGAATCCACTCGGCGGCGTTGTCGAGGAAGTAGCGATCATGGGTAACGGCCACCACGGTGCCGGGATAGCTCTGCAGAAATTGCTCCAGCCAGTCGACCGATTCGGCGTCCAGGTGGTTGGTGGGTTCGTCGAGCAGCAGCATGTCCGGCTTGGACAGCAGCAGGCGGCACAGTGCCACGCGGCGCTTTTCACCGCCGGAGAGCGGGCCGATCTTGGCGTCCCAGGCCGGCAGGCGCAGCGCGTCGGCGGCCACTTCCAGCTGGCGCTCCAAGGCGTGGGCGTCGTTCACGGCCAGGATGTTTTCCAGCGCTTGCTGCTCGGCAGCGAGTTTGTCGAAATCGGCGCCTTCTTCGGCGTAAGCGGCATAGACCTCTTCCAGGCGCTTTTGCGCGTCCAGCACTACCGACACACCTTCCTCGACCGCTTCGCGCACGGTCTTTTCCGGATCGAGCTGCGGCTCCTGCGCCAGATAGCCGACCTTGATGCCGGGCTGCGGGCGCGCCTCGCCCTGAAAATCGGTATCCACGCCGGCCATGATGCGCAGCACGGTGGACTTGCCAGCGCCGTTCAGGCCCAGCAGGCCGATCTTGGCGCCGGGGAAGAAGCTCAGCGAAATATCCTTGATGATCTGGCGTTTCGGGGGAACGATCTTGCTGACCCCGTTCATGGTGTAGATGTATTGCATGCTGGCTCCGAGGGCATGCGCATGGCCGCCTGGATGAATGGGCGACGCGCAGGGCGTGAGTTATCAAACAAAACATTATAGCGGGTTATCGGTAGATCCCGATGATGTTCTCCCGCAGGTTACGGGCCGCGTCGTTGCGAGCCGATCGCTATGGGTTCGCCACTTTTTGTGTCCGATTGGCCATGCAGGGCTGCCAGCTTTCCCTGCGGATACGCACAGGAGCCTGACAATAAGTCACTGCGGGTGGCCCCCAAACACCCCTGCCGTTACACTTTCAAGAATCACTGCCGCCCATCACCCCATGAGGCTCGAATGTTCCCGAAGATCGACACGATCGTCGGCTATGACAATGAACTAGCCAAGGCCATTGCCGACGAAGCGCGACGCCAGGAGACCCACGTCGAGCTGATCGCTTCCGAGAACTACGCCAGCCCGCGCGTGCTGGAAGCCCAAGGGTCCGTGCTCACCAATAAATACGCCGAGGGTTATCCCGGCAAACGCTATTACGGTGGCTGCGAATACGTGGACGTGGCCGAACGCCTCGCCATCGAGCGCCTCAAGCAACTGTTCGGCGCCACCTACGCCAACGTGCAGCCGCATTCCGGCTCGCAAGCCAACCAGGCGGTGTACTTCGCGCTGCTCAATCCGGGCGACACCATTCTGGGCATGAGCCTGGCCCACGGTGGCCATCTCACGCACGGTGCCAAGGTCAACATCTCCGGCAAGCTGCTCAACGCGGTGCAGTACGGCGTCAACGAGCACGGCCTGGTCGATTACGACGAAGTCGAGCGCCTGGCTGTCGAGCACAAGCCGAAGATGATCGTGGCCGGCTTCAGCGCTTATTCGCAGGTGATGGACTGGGCGCGCTTTCGCACCATCGCCGACAAGGTCGGTGCCTACCTGTTCGTCGATATGGCGCACGTGGCCGGCTTGATCGCCGCGGGGGTGTATCCGAACCCCGTACCGCATGCACACGTGGTTACTTCCACCACGCATAAGACCCTGCGCGGTCCGCGCGGTGGTTTCGTGATCGCCAAGGACGCGGGTGAAGAGATAGAGAAGAAGCTGCAATCGATCGTGTTCCCCGGTATCCAGGGCGGCCCGCTGATGCACGTCATCGCCGCCAAGGCGGTAGCCTTCAAGGAAGCGTTGGAGCCGGCATTCAAGGACTACCAGGCGCAAGTGGTGAAAAACGCCAAGGCGATGGCCAAGACCTTTATCGAGCGCGGTTACAAAATCGTGTCCGGTGGCACCGAGAACCATCTGATGCTGGTCGACCTGATCGGTCGCGATGTCACTGGCAAGGACGCGGAAGAGGCACTGGGCCGAGCGCACATCACGGTCAACAAGAACGCTGTGCCAAACGATCCACGCAAACCTTTTGTCACCTCCGGCCTGCGCGTGGGTACCCCCGCCGTCACCACTCGCGGCTACAAGGAATCCGATGTAGTCGAGCTGACCCATTGGATCTGCGACGTGCTAGATGCGCCGGCCGATGAAGGTGTGATCAAAGCCGCGCGCGAAAAAGTATCGGCTCAATGCAAGACATTCCCTGTTTATGGTTAATGAGAAACCAGGACTCGGGATTCGGGACTCGAAACTCGGCAGAGCCCTAGGGTGCAAGTTTGGTTTATTCGAGTCCCGCTAATGCACTGTCCCTTCTGCCAGCATGAAGACACCCGCGTAATCGATTCACGTCTTGCCGACGACGGCGCCACCGTGCGCCGTCGTCGCGAATGTCCGGAGTGCGGCGAGCGCTTCAACACCTTCGAAACGGCAGAGCTGAAACTGCCGGCGATCGTGAAGAGTGGCGAACGGCGTGAGAGTTTCGACGAACGCAAGCTGCGCGTCAGCTTTGAGCGGGCTTTGCAGAAGCGTCCGGTGGCCAGCCAGGCAGTGGATGCGGCGGTGCGTGCGGTCATCGATGATTTACGCAAGAGTGGCGAGCGCGAAGTGCCGTCGCGCCATGTTGGCGAGTTGGTGATGCGCGAGTTGAAAAAGCTCGATCAGGTGGCATACGTGCGCTTTGCATCCGTCTATCGCAAGTTCGAGGACGTGCATGCGTTCCGCGAGGAGATCGAGAAGCTGGAACGCGATCTTCCGTCGGGGTTGGAGAACTTGCAGCTCTCGTTACTCGGCGAGGCGGCAGCAGCGGTGAAGCGTAATCATCGCAAGAGCTAAAAAAGTACGCCAAGGACTTTACGAATCAGCGCACGCACAAGCGTAGCTATGCTGGAGCGGCACTTATTCAGTGTTGCCTTGGGCCGATGCGTCAGCATGGAGAGCTGCTGTCCTTGATCTCATCCGGCGCGCGGGTGATGTCACCAGCGACCTGGTAGCGGATGCGAGCCTTGGAGCGGCGCGAGCGGATCTTGGCGAGGTGGGCGCACTGCGCGCACCAGTGGCCTTGGCAGATAGTCGCGAAGGGTGCGTGCCAGCTATGACCGCGATGACAGAGCCAATGCATCCGGGTTGACGAGTTACGGTAGCTGTCGGACAGGCATTGTCCGCCCCGATCACGCGCGGCTTTCTGGGCGTCTTCCAGTTGGTACCGCTTGCGGGTGTAGCCGCACGGCCGGCACCACCGGCCACGAAGGAGGATGGCCTCGGCCGTGGCCTCCACGGGGTGGCCTTTGGCGCACACGAAGCGGTAGCGGGTCTTGATGTTGACGTAGGTCGTGCTCAGACAGCGGCCGCCGTACGCCTGCGCCGCGGCCTGAAGTTTCGCCAGGCCGTCGGGCAATCGCTTGCTCTCGCGCGCCCGCGATCCCTTGCAGCGCGGGCACCATCGGTCCTTGAGGATGTTGTGTCCAAGGGCTTCCCAGACGTGTCCGTGCGCGCACTGAAAGCGATGGCGGTGATGAACGCCCTCGAATTGCTCGGCCAGGCACACGCCACCGTGACGGGCCGCGGCCTGTTGCAGGCGAGACAGACCATCGGGCATCAGGCGATGTTGCCGGTCTTCCAGCTTGAGATCGCAATGCGGACAACGCGCGGTCTTTTTCACGTTGCAGGGAAGGCGCTGCCAGGTGTGTCCCTGCGGACAGCGGAAGCGATGTTTGACATCGGAGCCCCGCCAGCGGCTTTCCAGGCAGGTCACGCCGGCCTCGGCGGCCAACTGCTGCAAGCGAGCCAAGTAATCGATGTGGACGGATGAGCGAACGGCGCGACCGCGGGGTAAGCGCGTGCTCATGGCGCATCACCCTCCCGTTCCAGCGTGTTACCGATCACGCTGAGCGTGACCGGATCGGTCTTCTTCCACTGCGCTTTGGGCATGACGAGCCGCCATGCGGCGTGCGACGGATCGCGAAAAAACGCCACCACGCCCACGTACTGCGCGTTGTCGGCCATGGGTGTGTTGAGCGTGATCGTGGCTTGGGGTGCCAGCACGATGTCCGTGTGGCTCAACGCGTCCGCCTTGAGCACGCGGTCGGCATCGTGCAACAACTGCGCGTAAGTCGCCTGCTCGAACGCCTTGGCATCCTTCAGTTGATAGACGCGCATCGCCACCGGCAGCGACGCGCCACGCTCGTCGCGGTTGAGTTCGGCGCGACCCTCGATCACCAGATGCATCTGCTTGACCTTGGCGACGAAGATCGCGCGGCTGACGTCGGTGGACGTGTCCTTGGTGGTTTGCCATGCACCGCAGCCGGTCAGCAGTAGCGCCGTCAGCGCGAGCAACACGGCTATCGTGAGAAAGAAAGGCTTCATGGCGAACGCAGCTCCGGCGGCAGGGGATGCATGACGGGCGACGCGCCGTTCTTGCCGACGATAAAAATCCGCTCGGGCAGTGTGAAGCCGCGCAGTGCCAACAGATCCAGCGGCCCCGCGCCCACCTGCGTGCGCAGGACATAGCGCAGCGATTCGGCGTCGGGGTGCGTCCAGGTGAGTTCATAGCGGGTGCTGTCGAGCGGTTTGACCTCGGCCGTGGCGAGCAGGCGCAGCCACGCCCAATCGCCGGTGGCATCGAAGACTTGCCGCACGCCGGCATCGAGCGTTTGCCAGGTGAGCGCCGCATGGCCGTTCAAGCCGTCGCCGGGCCAGGCGATCGGCGTCCAGGTTTCCTGCTGGTTGAAGTAGACGACGGCATGCTTGTCGATGGTCAGCTCCGAGCGCGTCACGTTGGGCGTGGGCTGCGGCATGATCTCGAAGCGATAACTGGCGTCGCCGGACGGATACAAGCGCGTGCCGAGTAGCGACATCTGCTGGATGGCTTTAAGGAAGGCCGGGTCGAACGCCAGCGTTTGCGGCGCCAGCCCGTTGGGCGCCCACATATCCCCTTGCTGGGCGAGCACACCGGCCAGTTCGACGGTGAGGAAGCGGTTGATCAAGCCGCTGGTGGGACGCACGTAACGGCCGAGTTCCGCGAACGAGGCGTCGGCGTTCGTGTCGTAAAACGGATAGCGGCCATCGAACGCACTGTTGAACGGCGCCGCGATGCTGGCGCGCCAGAGCTCGTTGAGGCTGGCGGCGGCCGGTTGCAGAATCGTTTGCCACGCGCCGTCGAGCGGACGCAGGAACAGCGCATCGCCGAAACCCGCCCAGGCGGAACCCAGACTCGCGGCGGTCAAGGCCGCCTGTTCGCGCACTTGCGAGCAGACTCTGCGCACGACGCACCAGCGTGTCGCCAAGCGCCTGCGAAGGACGCCCCGCCTGGGCCTGATGCTGCACGGACTTCATCAGGGCGATCAGCGGCGAGGTCTGCGCATCGGTCAGCCGCGTGAGTTGATCGACGGCCACGCTGAGGTTCGTCGCCGGCTGCCAATGCAGGCTATTGAGCAGGCGTTGCCACGCGGCGGCGTACTCGGCGAAGTAGCGTGCGGTCAGGCGTTGCTTCAGATCGCCGGCCCGCTGCGCATCGTGCTCGGGCAAGGCGATGGTCTTGCCGTCGGTCAACACCCCATCGCTTTCCACCTGGCGTTCGCCCGCCTGGTCGATCGCCGCGGCGATCATGCCGTCCCAGGCGGCGCGGGAATACACGCCCGGCACGCTCGCGCTCGTCCCGAACAGCCCTTGCGCATCCGTGCCGTTGAGCAATGCCGGCAACGACAGGTCGGCATACTTGCCGCGCACGCCATCGAGGATCGACTGGTAGACCGTGTCGTCCGCGTTCGCCAGACCGATCTGATTGACCAGCGTCGAGCGTGCCGTGGCAATCAGCGGCGCCGACGGCTGGATACGCCAATCGGGGTGTGCGTGCAGGTGCTGCGCGAAAAAGCGGGCCAGACGCTGTGAGGTGTCCTGCCATTCGCCGGGCGGCATGCGCGGGATGACCGGCCAGACGGTGGCGAGTTGTGTCGCGAGGAAGTCGGGATCGGTGTGCGCCGGATCGGCCAGCATCAAGTACGTCTTCAGCACGTTGTAGTCGCGCTGCTGCGCGTCGCGATCCTGCAAGGCATCGGCGCGCACCTTGCCGAGGGCGGCGAGCGATGCTTCGAGACTGCGCTGCACGGGAATCGTGAGCAACGCGCGGCTGGCGTCGGCATAACGCATCCAGAGCGTGTCGAGCGTGACTCGGTTGCGGTTGAGGCCGAAGCCGTGCACGCCGGGGGCGCGGCGTCGCACGCGTGCTTCATACACACCGATGCGTTGTTGCAAGGCCAGCAAGGCGCGAACGCGCGTGGCGTCATCGCCCTGATCGAGTGACCGCACGACGGCCTGCGAGCGTTGAAGCTCATGCGCATTGGCGAAGGCCGAGACCAGCGTGCCGACGGTGCCAATGCCGACCAGGGCCAGTGCGATGACCGACCACACGGTGATCGGATGCCAGCCGATGCGGCGGCCGCGATCGCGGCGGGTCAGATCGCCAAGGTGCGACCACAGTGCAGGAAGGACGGTGCCCGAGGCGGCGCCGCTTTCGACGGACTTCGCGGGGAACGGCGTGAAAAACACGCCGCGCACCGGCAAGCGGCGCGCCACGAGGCTGGCCATCCAGGCTGACAAGGGCGCGGCGCGCCCATCGAGGCGTTCGGACAGCTTAGCGATATAGATATCGCGCGGATTGGCGCCCAGGCGATGCACGCCGAGATGGGCGAGCTGATCGCGCAGCGTCCGCACTTCGGTGTCCATCGACGGCGCAACGCGGCCTTGGGGGAATTCGCAACCGGCGATCGGCGTGGTGCCGTCGTTCACCTCATCGACCTGGGCGGCATCGAGCACGTAGACCGGTGCTGACCAATGCAAGCTTTGCGCGACACGGGCCAAGTGGATGCCGGGGGTGCCGCGTGTCGGCGCGAGCGTGTCTTCGACACCGTTGACCACCAGCACGAGACCATCCACCGGGCGACGGCGACGCAGGCGATAGAGCTGTTGCAGCCAGGCGTCGTTGGGTTGGCCGTTGTCGTCGTTGGCGTGCCACAGCAGCACGGCCTCGTCGGTGATCAAGTGACCGTGCTCGGCGAGCTCGGGCAGCAGACGTGCGATGGTTTTGTCGTTGCCGGTGAGCAGTAGCCAGGGTTGGCGATAGCGCCAGCGCAGGCCGTGCCGTTCCCGGAGCGCGAGAGCCAGTTCGTCTCGCCACAGTCGCGCGAGGATGGGAGCAGTGGACGCATGTGGGGCGCCAACTCGCGCGGTGCCATCGCGTGTGTAGCGCTCTTCGTCGCGATGCGGCGCCTGTCGTGCGACCCAATGCTGTCGTGCGACCCAATGCCATGCGCCCATGAGAAGACCGTGTGCCAACAGTGCGGAGGCGCCGATCAGTAGCACGACCAGCACGCGGACAACCGAGGACGGGTGCAATGCGGCACCTTGGTACCATGCCGTGATGGCGGCGCCGACCGTCATCGTGAGCACGACCATCCAGAAGCCTGACAATCTTCGAGTATTCATCCCTGCAGTCCTGATTCCTGATGTGTTGCGACGGGTTGAACGACCGTCGCGCGTAGTGTGTTTTGCCGACTCGCGACAAGTTGCGGCATGTGTGTCTGCGATACGTGTTCGATGGCAAGCGCCATGGCAAGCCAAGCGGCGACAACGCCTGCATCGCCGATGGCGGCATCGATATCATGTATTCCGTCCGCGGCTTGCTTGGACGAAAGACCCAGTGACAGGTCGGAGGACGCTTGCATCAATGACGATGCGTCTGCGTGCGTCAAGCCGGCCTGCCAGAGGTGCTCGACGTTCGCTGCTTCTGCGTTGCCCCACAGGAGTGCTCGCGAAATCGTCTCGTTCACGTTGTCTTTGCTGTCTTCCACCGGGCGATGAAGCAGTGCAAGCGACGGGAGTGCTTTTCGTTCGACGAGTGGCGCCCAGCCCAGCAGCAATGCGACCGCCGCTTCAGCGCTGTTGGCGCTAGGCATTTCATGCAATTGCACGGCAATGAACAGTGCAATTTTTTCGAGTTCGGGGCCGCCACGAATATCCAGCCATTCGTCGAGCGCCATGATGCCCTGCTCCTCGTGGAGCAGGGTTGTTTCTACGGAACGATATCCTGCGGCATCCCAGCAGTATTGCCAGAGCGCGAATATTTGCTCGTGCGGCGCGTCTGCAGGAAGTTGCAGATAGACAGCAAGCGGCACGCGACGAGGAATCTCGGTCAAGGAGGTCGCGAGTTGGCGTATCAACGCCGTGAAGCACGACTGAAAACGTTCTTCCTGGTTAAAACCTTCGACGTCAAGCGCGGTGTGCCGTACCGAGGTGCCGTCGGAAAACGAGTCGCGGGATTCGAGCTTGCTTTCGCCATCGACGATTTGCGTTGCGGCTTCGCCCGGACCTATCGCGCAGAGGTAGCTCGCGTTAAGCACCGCCAGTGGCTCCCGAGCGAACAGAAGTGCCTTGGCGCGGTCGGCAGCCAGCACGTCGTCCGCGGCTTGCAGGCGCGCGCTTTCCTGCTCGTGATAGAGCCATCGCAAACCAAAGAGCAGGCACCACGCGAGTGCCGGGAACGCGAGCAGACGCATCCAGAACCAGGCCGTGTCGGTGGGTTCGCCTTTGGGCCATGTCAGCAGGGCCAAGATGACACCCGCCAGCATGATGGCAACGAACAAGCCCAGCCACACGAAGGGTCTGGGAAGTGTGGGGGGCGTGGTGTCCCACTGTGGGGTTGGCAGTTCTACAGGCATAAATCGATGTCAGTGGAGGCTGGAAATAAGTTGGCAGCCGCACGTTGCACGATGCCCTTCGCGTGCCACGGGAATGCCGCCATCGGTCGTTTTGGAGTCGCCTTCGGTGATGCGGTTAGGGCGGACATCGGGGTGCTTGGGGCACCACACCTCATCCCCTTTACGCGCGACGAAACGCCCGCGGATGCGCATCGTGTTCGAGGCGCTGATAACCTTGCCGCCGTGGTCGGTGCTGTCGCCGAGTCGAATGAACTTGCTCATGATGTTTGCTGCTCCCTCGCCATGCGTTAGGCCAATTCCCTGCGTGCGTCTGACGCGGGTGCCGCACCAGAAGCAGGAAGCGACGTCTCGGCGGATGCCGTTTTTCCGGTTTCGCGCTCGTTCTGGAAAATGTTTCGGTAGCGGAGGTAACCACCCGTAAGCCGATACGGTTCCAGGCGGAACTTTGGAATGTCGTTAAACCCCGCACGTGAATCGTGGACGTAGTCGTCCAGGAATCGGCGGACGGCATCGGGCAGGTCCACGCGACTATCCATGACCGCGAGCAACGTGCGGGTGGTTGCGTCCACCGGCTGAAACGGATCGTCATAGAACAGACGGCCTATGAGCACGATGGGCGTATGGCCGAGAACGTCATGGGTTCCTTCGCCGGTTACGCGTAGACGCCCGCGTATTGCCGCAATCTGTTGCGCGAGGTCATTCTGGCTGGCGTCCAGGTCGGCTTTGTCCTTGGCATTGGCCCGTTGATAGAACGCCCGGGTTTTGAGCGCTTGCCAACGCTCGAACAGGCCACCGCGCCATTGCAGGTACTGATGCGTGTGTCGGTGCACAAAATCGCGGGTGACTTCTGTGCCGGAGGCGTTTCCGATGTCACAGTCTTGCCAGAATGCGTTATAGGCTTTGATAAGGTCTGGCGGTATGAAGAAGTCCTTTTTGTAGTCAGGATTGCCCTCGATCTCTTCCCTGGACAGTAAGGGGACGCCAGCCTTGAATGCCTCGAAGTGCATGTCGTTCAGAGGGATTTGGGATAGCTGCGAAAGCTTGCCTTGCTCAGTGGGCAAATAACCGCCACCCACGTCAGAATGCATGCCGGGATAGACCACCTGTCGTACGATTGCAGCCGTTTCCAGCGGGAACGAGGCGCGCTGCTCGTGCAACGCGATGTAGTGCACACACTGCTCCACGGTGGGAGGGATGCGCATATTGCCATCCGCCCATGCCAGGTGGCCTTCAACGCCCGGGATGGCGTCAGAACCGCCAACGGAGGCGACGGTATCAAACAGGCCCATGAAATAGATGCGTAGCGGTACGCCTGCTAACGCGTATCCGCCATCGTCTTGCTGCAAAAGCTCGCTCAACCAATTGGCGAAAACCCTTGCCTCCGCGGCCCCGCGCGAAAAGCCGAACACCGCGACGTTGATCTGCGTGATTTTGCGCTGACTTCCTTTGACGACGGCGGAGAGCTTTTCTTCCCACTTGCGCAATACCCTTCGGCGGTAGCTATTCTCGAAGCCGATGGCGCCTATCGCCGAGCTCATATTGTTGGCAACGGTTTTAGCCATGGCGTCGGTGAACAGCGCATGGCCATCAGTGGCACGTGCATGCATTGCATTGAAAATGCGTGTGATGCCCCAGTTGATGCGGTCTGCGCCCATGTAGCCAGCGGTCTCGCCGAGCTTGCGCCGACCAAGCGCGATATCGCCACCATCCACGTCGCCGATTTGCTTGAAAGGCGTTCCTACGCCGGGTATGTAATATGAAAAAAAACCGTTCTGAGGCTCATCAAGCCGGGCGTTGAACAGTCTAGCGACGTTGCTGTGCTTGTCTAGTTCTTCCTGTTTGCCCAGCGTGCCGGGTTCCTTCCAATCCATATTGTTGCCGGTACCGTCAAAGAACACCGTGGCGTAAACCTGGCCTTGGCATTGCGCAGACTCTTTGCTCCGAATACAGGTCAAGGCGCTCTGTCTTTGTGCCATTTCTCGTGGAGAGAGTGTGCGATAGCCATCAGTGGGCATTGGATTGGGAATCACTAGCTTGTTTGACACGGAACGTTCCTTCTTTTGCTTTAGGGGTGTCACAGCTTGGCTTCTTCGCCTTTAAGCGGATAATCAGGATTGCTTAAAATGACGAGGTCGGTGGCGAATACTTTGACGCTGCCATTTCGCAAAAAGTGGACGGCGAATACACCCGTATCCTTTGAGGTATAGGGCGGGATTTCCACGACTTGCTCCTGCGTTTCTCTTTCGACTCCTCCCCATCGCACAGTAACAGTCATGCCAGGTTTGTATTTTCTTGGAATTGAAATGCAGCAAACGAAACCTCCTCCCCCTTTGTGTTTCCCTAGAATGCCGCCCCCGCCATTGCCGACGGTGAACCAGCCAATATCGCGATCGGTATGGTTATAACCGACGACATCGAGTCCGATGCTTTCGTTTCTGTTATAGCAACTGGAAAGCATCATGCTCAGCAGCGCAAGCATGAAACCAAGCCCAAGTTTCTTGAAGTTTTTCATCGAGTCTCCTGACTGCCTTGGGTGTTATGGATGATTAACGGCGTTATCGAATAAGACATGCATTTACATCTTGGCTTCGTCGCCCTTGATCGGGTAATCAGGATTGCTTAAAAAGACGAGGTCGGTGGCGAATACTTTGACGCTGCCATTTCGCAAAAAGTGGACGGCGAATACACCCGTATCCTTTGAGGTATAGGGTGGGACTTCCACGACTTGTTCCTGTGTTTCCCTATCGACTCCACCCCAGCGAACGGTGATGGTCATGCCGGGCTTGTATTTTCTTGGAATGGAAATGCAGCAAACGAAACCTCCGCCTCCTTCGTGTTTGCCGAGGTATCCTCCTCCACCGTTGCCGACGGAGAACCAGCCAATATCGCGATCAGTATGGTTATAACCGACGACATCGAGTCCCATCCTGTCATTACTGGCATAACAACTGGAAAGCATCATGCTCAGCAGCGCAAGCATGAAACCAAGCCCAAGTTTCTTGAAGTTTTTCATCGAGTCTCCTGACCGCCTTGGGTGTTATGGATGATCAACGGCGTTATTGAATAAGACATGCATTTACATCTTGGCTTCGTCGCCCTTGAGTGTGTAATTGGGGTGCTCGAGGTAATACATGGTGACAAATATTTTGATATCGCCGTTGCGAAGAAAGTGGACAGCGAGCATTCCGCCGTCTTCGGGGATGTAGGGAGCGACTTCAACAACACGTTCCTGCGTTTCCCTGTCGACTCCGCCCCAGCGAACGGTGACGGTCATGCCAGGCTTGTATTTTCTTGGAATGGAAATGCAGCAAACGAAACCTCCGCCTCCTTTGTGTTTACCTAGAATGCCGCCCCCGCCATTGCCGACGGTGAACCAGCCAATATCGCGATCGGTATGGTTATAACCAACGACATCGAGTCCCATCCTGTCATTACTGGTATAACAACTGGAAAGCATCATGCTCAGCAGCGCAAGCATGAAACCAAGCCCAAGTTTCTTGAAGTTTTTCATCGAGTCTCCTGACTGCCTTGGATGTTATGGATGATCAACGGCGTTATCGAATAGGACGCGGATTTACGTCATGATTGTGCGGGCATCTAAGTCCGGGTATTTAAATTACGGAAGCTCCATAAATCGTCGTTCTTCCTCCGACATGACCCGGTGCGCGCGACAATGCATCCACGCATTGAATTGGACGGTTATCCAAGCGCCGATCAAGGGAGCGAGAAGGAAGGAGGATAGGACGGCGATGAGTTCCGAGAGTGATATGCAAAAGTAGCCACCGCATGATTTGTCGCCTTCGGTAAGCCATGAGTACATGGCGGTCAATATGAGCAGCAGGTAGCCGCTGGCGAAGGTTGAGCTGACGAATATGAAAAAGCTCCGCACACGGTGGGTCTGCTTTTTTCGTTTTGAGGACGTAGCGCGATGATTTGCGGGACGTTGCTCTGGGCTTGGATGGTGGGACTGAGGCATGGATTCACTGCTCCCACAAAGGCTTGCCGAGCTCCCATAGGTCGTCCGGCAACGTATTGAACCAGTCCGCAAACGGTTGCTCGGGTTGCGAAGACGGCGACGCAAATCGCTCTGCGACCGTGGGGTGCTCCACAAACTTGCCAGAGGTACGCAGCGCCAGCGTGAGCCATAGCGTCTGCGCGTGTCGATCGCACAGGCCATGCTGTCGTGCCATCTGCCAGTGCGTGTGTATAAACGGATAGAGCACGCGATGCGGAATGCTATCGATTTGCTTGGCGATGGTTTTGCGCAGCTCGTAGATCAGTGCGTCGGGTTCTGATGCGGTTTGCAAACGCTCAGCTTGCGATGCGTCAAGTTGCAAAGGGAGGCTCGCGCGTTTTGCCGTTTCGATGTCGCTCTCAGCGATAGGGTGTCTCTGTTCGTCGCCAAACCGATCGATGCTTGTCCACTGCGCGATGCCGCGTGTGAAGAACATGCGCTGTTCCGCGGTTAGAGCGTCCAGCCAGACGGGCAATATTCGCGTGTCATACCATCGCATGAGCATGGATTGCCCATCTGGTCTTTCAATCAGATGGAATTGAGCGAAATGGTCGGTCAACAAGAACAACGGCAGCGTTGATTCGAGCACGCTGACGCACGGTTTCAGTTGGCCGATTCGAGTCGTCTCGTCAATGACCTTCTGGGTCGCTTCGCTTTCGACCGTGACGTCGATCAGTAGTGGCGCTATTTCCGGGAGTGATTCCTCGGCGTGCCCCTCGAACAGTGAGCCATACAAGATGTTTCTTTGCTGCAATTTCTGATGAAACCGTGGATGCTGGCAGGAATCGAAAAGGATGTAGCGGAACATGGCAGGCACCTAGCTGATGAACACGCCGGGAGCACCTTGACGCATGGCGTCGATCAGGCAGCTCTTGCAAGTGGTTCGGGGGAATTGCGGCAGCGGTATGTTTTCGGACGCCGGTTCGACGGTGTCCCAGAGCGCGCACTTCTCCAGGATGTCACCGGGCGACACGTTCTCGATGCGATTGCCGTTGATGCGGATATACGAGCCGCCAGCGCCGATCCACACTTCCTTGGACGCGGCAAGCACCAGTCGACCATTGGTGCTGGTGATGGTGAGATCCTTGAGCGCGGCGAGCGCCATGTCGTCACCCTGGGCTTGAATTTCCACCTTGCCCTGGTTGGCAAAGAGTTTCATCCCGAGCGTCTGCGCGAACAGACTGATCTTCTCGCCTGCGGCGACCGTGAATTTGCGCAGCACACCCATGTCGGCGTTTTCGCCCGCAGTAAACGTGAGGTTGCGCCCGGCGCTGTGCTGGATGGTTTCGGGCGTGGTGAGGGCGATGGAGGAACTCGCGGAAAGCAGCATGACCGCCTGCTGCAGGTCCTTGATCTGCTTCTGCAGCACCTCGTTCATGGCCTTGGCATCGGCGGCATCGGCTTGGGCGGATTGGGCGGTTTGCGCCAACTGTTCCATCTGCGACTGCGCGGCGCTGAGCTGCTCCAACGCTTCGCGCATATCGAGCTGCTTGCCCTTTGCGTTGGGGCGGTCGTTGGACGAAACGAACAAACCACGGCCCGCTCGCACGGCGCCGTGCGCCGACGTGCGCAGCTCAAAGCCCTCACCGCGCTTCTCGCGGTTGCCGTTGACCATATGGCCAAGCGTGAGTTGGCTCTTGCCCGAATGCTGCGTGCTGAACTTGACGTGCTCCTGGTCCTTCCAGTCTTCCATCTGCAGCTTGTTGTCGCTTTGCGTGCGGATCACGTTGCGCGACAGCCAGCGGTCCTGGGTGGTGATCAGGTCGACGGCTTGGCTGTGGTGGTGGAAGGCGGCGATATAGGGCTTGTTCGGGTCGCCGTCGCGGAACTCGATGACGGCTTCGTCGCCATCCAGCGCGGGGAAGTGCATGCCGGTCTGCCGCTTGCCGGCGAAGGGTTTGGCAAGACGCAACGGCACGCTTTCGCCACCGGGATTCCAGGCATCGAAATCCAGATCGAAGCGCACCACGTAGTAGCCGGCCTTGGTCAGGTAGGCGTACTTGTATTTGCTCGGCGAGGTGACGCGCGCGGATAGCGTGCCGTGGATCTTCGGCCACGACGCCTCGTCGAGCGGCAGGCGGAAGCGCCGGTCGGCCGGTATCGCTTTGAAGCTGTTGCGATACGCCTGGTCGCGCGCGCCGCGGTGGATCACCTCGGTGATCACCATGCCGTTCGGTGCATCGGGCAAAGGCTCGGTGGTGTGGGTGATGCGCGCGCAGCGCAGGCCGGGATGGGTGGTCTCGCCCTGATAGCGCACCTGCCCGCTGATGGCGGCTTCGTGGCGCAGTTGTGCTTCCCATTGGGCTTGTTTCTGATCCAGATGACCGGTGCCGTAGATATACGGCTGGCCGTAAGTCGTGGTGTCCTTACTCGCGACATTGGCTTCGGCCTGGATACGCTCCCACGCCAGATCCGGGTTATAGTCGGCCACCCGGAACGACTGCGGCACGGTTCGCGCGTGCGTTTCGAGTGCAAGGATGGCGTCACCGCCGGCATTCAGGCCAGCGGGTTCACGGAAAGGCAGGGTCAGCGTGGGGAGGTATATAATGGTCGATGTCGTCCCCGAGCACGAGAAGATCCCCGTGTTCGCCTTCTTCGACGTAGGAAAATAAGCCTTCCTGTTCCATGAGTATTTTCATGAAACATGCGTCGCTGCACTGATACTGAAATCTAAAAGTATATTCCGGGTACTTGCGGCGCAGCTTGAAGATGAACTGGTGCCCCTTGAAGCCGTGACGGCGCAGGATCGCCTCGATGATCTGCGGCGCGGTCTGATGCTGGAAGATGCGGCTGGCGCGCGTGAGACGCAGGCGCGCGACGTGCGGTTCGATCACGATGCGATAGGTGTATTCGTCCTGGCTGCGCCGCAGTTGACTGAAGGCGGTGATGCAACCGGCGAAGCGGCGCGGCGTGCCGTCGGCGGACAGCATGCGGAAGCTCGCATCCTTGCCGACCATCTCCGCGCGCGTGAGCGCCTCGGGATGCGTGAGCGTGATGCGGTAGTAATGGCCGAGCTGTTCGTGTACTTCGAACTCGCGCACGGACGACGCTTCGTTGCGCGCAAAGCCGGTGACGTCGACGAAGTAGCGCTGATGGAGCGGCGGCGCGATGGCCGCCACGATATCGTTCGGGTCGTGCATTGATGACTCCCTGCGGAATGCTTGACCGGCGCGCTAGCGCGCGGGCAGGGCACGACGTTAGCCGCTTGGCATGTCAGGGTATGTCGTCGAAGCCAGGCTCGATGCGTAGGCATACATCGCTATGGCTGTGGTGGTTATCCGGGGTGTGACGAAGGATGGCGGCCATGCGCCGTTGCGCGTTCACCGACCCTCCGCGTGCGCGGCGCCATGGGCTATCAGCCGAGTGACGATCCGCGAGGCATGCAGGTTGGCGATATAAAGCTGATAGTCGTAGTTGATGCGGTTCGAACGCGAGACGTAGCGAATAAGCGCGGTGTCATCCATGGCTGCAACCGATGTGGGAAAGTCTCGGCGGACTTCAGTGGCGAGGGCGGGCGCGAACTCGGGCGGATCGGGTAGCGAGAGTAGGACGAATTGTTCAGCGGTGAGTGTCAACATCCATGACGTGCGCCTTGATCACGAAGCGATAGGAGCAGACATTCTTGGTGGTCTTGAGCTTACTGAAGGTGGTGATGCAGCCGTGGAACGTATGCGGCTCGTCACCCGCCGGCGCCAGCGTGAAGGTGGCATCCTTGCCAAGATAGTCCTTGCGCGAAAGCGCATCGGGATGCGTAAGCTCGACGATGATGTGCCACGGCTCGCCCATGCGACGGTGACAGGTCCGTTGGGTGTCCTTGGCGTTGTTGCGTTGCTACGCGTACGCCTTATGATTCATCGATCCTGACGTGAAAGTGGATGCCCGCTTTCGCGGGTATGACGCCAATGCAAGAGCCGGGCACTTAGCCCAGACTCTCCAACCACCCATCATCCGATCCTTCATCCACGCCTTCAAACAGAAAGGTGGACAGATAGCGTTCGCCGGTATCGGGCAACATCGCCAGGATCACGCTGCCTTTCTCGGCCGTTTCCGCATACTTCAGTGCGGCGGCCACGGTTGCACCGGCGGAAATGCCGACAAAAATGCCTTCTTCTTTCGCCAGGCGGCGCGATGTGTCACGAGCCAGCACGTCATCCACTGGCAGATCGATATCGAAGATTTGGCGGTTGAGCACTTCCGGCACGAAGTCCGGTGTCCAGCCCTGGATCTTGTGTGGCTGCCACGGCTGATCGCCAAGCAGCGATGCGCCGGCAGGTTCGGAAACCACGATCTTCACTTCGGGGCGGGCGACTTTGAGTACTTCGCCCACACCCGTTAGCGTGCCGCCGGTGCCCCAGCCGGTCACGAAGGCGTCGAGTCGCTTGCCGGCGAAATCACGCAGGATCTCCGCCGCCGTGGTGTTGCGGTGATAAGCCGGATTGGCCGGGTTCTGGAACTGCCGAGGCAGGAACCAGCCGTGTTTAGCCGCCAGTGCTTCCGCACGCTGGACCATGCCGCTGCCGCGCTCAGTAGCAGGCGTGACAATCACCTTGGCGCCATAGGCGCGCATCAATTTGCGCCGTTCCACCGAGAAGGTTTCGCTCATGGTTGCCACGAACTTGTAGCCGCGTGCGGCGCAGACCATCGCCAGCGCGATGCCGGTATTGCCGGAAGTCGCTTCGACGACCGTGTCGCCGGGCTTCAACAGACCCTTCCTTTCCGCGTCGAGGATCACCGCAATGGCGAGACGATCCTTGACCGAACCGCCGGGATTGAACGCTTCTATCTTGGTATACAACGTGACGTGGGCCGGTGCCACGCGATGCAGGCGGACGATGGGCGTATTGCCGATGGTGTCTAGAATGTTCTCGTAAATCATGACTGTTTCCCTGGCCGGATGGCGTGACATGGATGGGCTGGCGTGGGATTTCTGTTCGCCTTGTCGTCACCCCAGAGAAAACGGGGTCCAGCGCCTTTGGGGTAGAAAGTCACTGGATCCCAGCTTTCACTGGGATGACGAGCGCGTTTGCGGCTTCCTGAAACGTCACGCCAGCCTGAAATTATCAAGGCTACTCCTGCTAGTGGCGGCGCGACAAACGCCGCGTGTTCGCGCACACTGACGATCATGCATAGGGTTATTTAGACGTTTCCATGATCTTTACCGCCGATGATGTAACGCACATGGCACAAGCCCTGCGCCTGGCCGAACGTGGCCTTTACACCACGCAGCCCAATCCTCGGGTCGGCTGTGTCATCGCGCAAGACGGGCGGGTGTTGGGGCAGGGTTGGCACGAGCGTGCCGGCCAGCCGCACGCCGAGATCTTCGCCTTGCGCGAAGCGGGCGAGCCGGCGCGTGGTGCGACGGCATACGTGACGCTGGAACCTTGCGCCCACCACGGCCGTACGCCGCCATGTGTCGATGCACTGGTTGCCGCGGGTGTCGCACGGGTGGTGATCGCCGCCGAAGATCCGTTTCCGCAAGTGGACGGCCGCGGCGTCGAAAGGCTGCGCGCTGCCGGTATTGCTGTTGAAACAGGTTTGCTGCACGAGGCAGCACGCGAGCTCAACATCGGTTTTTTCAGTCGTATCGAGCGGCGCCGGCCATGGGTGCGGGTCAAGCTGGCGATGAGTTTGGATGGCCGTACCGCGCTGGCCGATGGTGAATCGAGATGGATTACCGGTGAAGCTGCGCGTGCTGATGTGCAGCGATGGCGTGCGCGCAGTTCGGTCGTTCTCACCGGTAGCGGCACCGTGCTGGCAGACAATCCCCGCTTGACGGTTCGTCTTCGGCAAGAATCGTTCACACCACCGTTGCGTGTAGTGTTGGACCGGCACCTGCGCACACCGGTAGGCAGCCATGTGCTGGATGGCCAAACGCCAACCTTGGTGATGCATGCCGCGGCGGCAAAAGTCACAGATAACCGTTTCGACCAAGTCGAGCGCGTTGTTATGGCCGAACGCGATGCCGCCCTCGACCTGCATGCGGTGCTTGCCCTGTTGGTCCAGCGCGGTTGCAGCGAATTGCATGTCGAGGCCGGCCCGACGCTTTGCGGCGCGTTGTTTGCCGAGGGGCTGGCGGACGAGCTGCTGCTGTATGTCGCGCCGCTTATGCTGGGTGACGGCGCCCGTCCGCTGCTGCATCTGCCGACACTGACCGACATGACCAAGTGCTGGTCGCTGCGTTGCATCGATCAGCGCCAGGTTGGTCATGACTGGCGCCTGCAACTGCGTGCCGCTACGTCATAGCGCGAAGTTGATGCTGACCTTCCCGAAGGGTCTAGTTCGGTGCTAAATTTCGCCAGCCGGCTTGTCCGGCCTACAACCAACGTCTTCAGGGCGGGGTGGAATTCCCCACCGGCGGTAGAGGTCGCAAGACTTGAGCCCGCGAGCGCTTTTGCCGTATGCGAGTTCCTCGCAAGAGTCTGCGCATTCTCGTGCGGACTTTCCAATACGGCAGAAGGTCAGCAGATCCGGTCAAATGCCGGAGCCGACGGTTTACGTGGCAGCGGTTCGCCGCTGCGGCGCACAGTCCGGATGAAAGAAGACGGCGGCATGCATCGCGTAAGCGATGCGTGTGCCTCATGCCTTGGGGCGTTCCCACTGACTTTGCGTGGAGAACGTTCATGCTTATTCATTTTTGCTATGTTTTGCCCACCTTCCTTGCGGAGGTGCGCTGATGTTTACCGGTATTGTTCAAAGCATGGGCCGCATCGTGCGGCTTGAGCCACGCGGTGGCGATGTGCGCCTGCATGTCGATACGGCGGGTTTGGATCTTTCCGATGTGCAATCGGGCGACAGCATTGCCGTTTCCGGCGTGTGCCTTACGGCGGTAACGCTGGCGACGCATGGTTTTGCTGCCGACGTATCCAATGAAACCCTGTCGCTGACGACACTGGGCAAGCACAAGGCCGGCGATCCGGTGAATCTGGAAAAAGCCTTGCGTTTGGCCGATCGCCTTGGCGGACACCTCGTGTCTGGTCATGTCGACGGCGTCGGCAAGGTGGTGTCCGTGACACCGGACAGCCGCTCGCAGCGCTGGACCTTCGAAGTGCCCACCCAGCTTGCCCGCTATATCGCATCCAAGGGTTCGATCTGCATCGACGGCACCAGCCTTACCGTCAACGAAGTCAACGGCAACCGCTTCGGCGTGAACCTCATTCCGCACACGGTGGAACATACGACTTTCTACACGCGCCGGGCTGGTGATGCGGTGAATATCGAGGTGGACGTCGTGGCGCGTTACGTCGAGCGGTTGATTACAGGCCAAGAGGCTTCGCGTATCGATGAAACATTTTTGAAGCAGCACGGCTTCGCGTAAGGATCAGACCATGGCATTCAATACCATCCCCGAAATCCTCGAAGACATCCGCGCTGGCCGCCTGGTGGTGATCCTCGACGACGAAGATCGCGAGAACGAAGGCGATCTGATCATGGCCGCACAGATGGTGCGGCCCGAGGACATCAACTTCATGGTGCGCGAGGCGCGTGGCCTGGTTTGCCTCACGCTGACTGAACAGCGCACGCGCCAGCTTGGCCTGCGCCCGATGGTGAGCGATAACACCTCGCCATATCACACCAACTTCACCGTTTCGATTGAAGCTGCCGAAGGCGTTACCACGGGTATTTCCGCGCACGATCGCGCCCACACCATCCAGGTGGCGGTGAAAACGGATGCGAAACCGCAGGACTTGTCGCAGCCGGGCCACATCTTTCCGCTCACTGCGCAGCCGGGCGGCGTGCTTACGCGCGCGGGCCATACCGAAGCCGGTTGCGATCTGGCCGCGCTGGCGGGATTGGAGCCCGCCGCGGTGTTGATCGAAGTGCTGCACGAAGATGGCTCGATGGCGCGCCGCCCCGAATTGGAAATGTTCGCCCAAAAGCACGGGCTGAAGATGGGTTCGATCGCCGACCTGATCCGTTATCGCCTGGAAACGGAGAAGACGGTCAAGCGCGTCTACGAAGAAAGCGTGCAGACCGAGTTCGGTCCGTTCCGCCTGGTGGCCTATCGCGATGCCATTCGACACGGTCTGCATTTTGCCTTGGTGCGAGGGCAGGTGGACGATGGCGCCCCGGTGCTTTCGCGCGTGCATGTGCGCAACACGCTGTCCGATGTGTTGCACTTGCAGCGTGATGATCTTGGCATGACCGTGACGTCGGCACTCCGCCGCATCGCCGATGAGGGGCGTGGCGTGCTGCTGGTGTTGTCCGGCGAAGATACGCCGGATGCACTGCTGCGTCGTCTCAGTCGGCAGCCGGCACAGCAGGCCCCCGAGGAAGTGCAGCAACAGGAGTGGCGCCAGCATGGTCTTGGTGCGCAGATCCTCACTGATCTGGGCGTGCATCGCCTGCGTGTGCTGGGCACCCCGCGCAAGATGGTAGGTTTGGCGGGTTTCGGGCTGGAGGTGGTGGAGCACGCGGAGTAAGCGCTTCAGCGTTGCCTTAACTATTCCCCCTTCGCGATTCCCGTTACTCTGCCCCCGATGGTTCGGCTGAAGCGAGGTCGGGATGAAGATCAAGGATCTGCCGTGCGGTTGCGTGCCCATCCGCGCGATAGGTTTGTCGGTGCTCACACTGGTGTGTGTTTCCAGCGCTTTCGCGCAACAGTCCACGGCGGCATCGTCGTCGCTCAGTCCTGATCAACGTGCGGATCAGCTCGTCAAGCGCATGTCGCTGCAAGACATGCATCAGCTGGTGCAGACCTACAACACCATGGGCGGACAAAAGATGCCGGACAGCATCGGTACCGCGGGCTATGTGCCCGCGCTGACGAAGCTGGCCGTCCCCGCGCTGCAAGAAAACGACGCTGGCATCGGAGTACAAAATTACCCTACCGACCTCAAGAAGAATGGCCAGCCGAATCATGTGCGTGGCGAGCAAGGCAACACCACGCCGCTGCCCTCCACGCTGGGCCTGGCCGCCACCTGGAATCCGCAGATTGCCTATGACGGCGGCCGCATGATTGCCGGAGAAGCGCATGCGCAAGGTATCAACGTGCTACTGGCGGGTGGCATCAACCTGACGCGCGAGCCGCGCAGCGGCCGCACGTTCGAATACCTCGGCGAAGATCCGCTGCTGGCTTCCCGCATCGATGGGGGCGAGATGCGTGGCATCCAATCGCAGCACGTCATCTCGACCATCAAACACTATGCGCTGAACGATCAAGAGACTCATCGCACCACGGTCAGTTCCGACATCGACGAGCGTGCGATGCGCGAATCGGATCTGCTTGCCTTTGAGCTGGCCATCGAAGACGGCCATCCTGGTTCGGTGATGTGTGGTTACAACAAGGTCAATGGCGTATGGGATTGCTCCAATAGTCACCTGTTGAATGACATTCTCAAGGGTGACTGGAAGTATCCCGGCTGGGTGATGACGGATTGGGGCAGCGATCACGGCGCGATGGATGCCATGGCCGGCGTCGATCAGGTCTCCGGCATTGATCCCGTCAGCGGCTTGAGCCTCGGTACCCGCTTCAACAGTTTCGGAGAGCCGCTGCTGCAGGCCATGGCAAAGGGCACGGTTCCGCGCAGCCGTTTGCAGGATATGGTGCATCGTATCCTGCGTTCGATGTATGCCGTGGGCCTGTTCGAGCATCCGCCAGTGATCAAGCCGTTGGATGTGGAAGCGGATGCACGGGTATCGCAGCATGCGGCCGAACAGGCCATCGTGTTGCTGAAAAACGACCAGGCACAATTGCCGCTTCAGGTAGGTATCAAAACGATCGCCCTCATTGGTGGTCATGCGGATGTAGGCGTGTTGTCGGGCGGCGGTTCGGCACAGGTGTGGCCGATCGGCGGGCCGGCGATTCCGGCTGTAAAGGGGCCGGACTGGCAGTGGAAGGTCTACGACCCTTCTTCGCCGATGAAGGCACTGCAGAAGCTGCTGCCAAACGCAAAGATGGTGTATGACGATGGTAGCGATTCCGCCAAGGCGGCCGCGCTGGCCAAGTCTTCAGACCTCGCCATAGTGTTCGCCACTCAGTGGACCTGCGAAGGCATCGATCAGCCGGACCTTGCCTTGCCTGACAAGCAGGACGGCCTGATCGATGCCGTGGCCGCCGCCAACCCGCATAGCGTGGTAGTGCTGGAAAACGGTGGGCCGGTGAAGATGCCGTGGCTGTCGAAAGTCAGCGTGGTGGTGGAAGCGTGGTATCCCGGTGCGCGTGGCGGCGAGGCGATTGCCAATGTGCTAGCCGGCAAGGTAAATCCATCGGGCCGCTTGCCGGTCACCTTCCCACAGAACGAACAGCAATTGCCGCGTCCGGTCATCACCAACGCGCAGAGCGTTGACTACAACATCGATGGTGCGTCAGTCGGCTACAAGTGGTACGACTTGAAGAAGTTGCAGCCGTTGTTCCCGTTCGGCTTTGGTCTGTCGTACAGCAAATTCGGCTACAGCGATTTGCATGTGAGCAGTGACGGCGACCATGTCACGGTGAGTTTCAAGGTCACCAATCTGGGTAGCCGTGCCGGCATGGATACGCCGCAGGTCTATGTCGGCATGCTGGCGGACAGCGGCGAAGCGCCCCGTCGCCTGGCCGGATTCGAGAAGGTGCCGCTGCAACCGGGGCAAAGCCACGCAGTCACCGCCACTATCGATCCACGCCTGCTCGCCACCTTCGATGTGCAGGGTCACCAGTGGCAGGTGGCGGCGGGCAGCTATCCCATCCATATCGGGCATTCGTCGCGGGATTTTGAGTTGAATGGCAAGGCGAATGTAACCGCGGCAACTATCGCGCCTTGATCATTCTAGATGAACCAATAGGTGCAAATTTTGCACATATTTCTAATGATGAAACAGGAAAATCATGCAAGCTCGTTCTTCTTGTAGCGTTCGCCTGATTGCCCCCTCCGGTTATCCGCACGACCGCGATGCGATGGCACGTGGCGTGGTGCGTTTGCGCGACGCCGGATGCGTCGTAGACAGCGTGGAAGTGCTGGAACGCAGCGAGCTGCGTTATGCCGGTAGCGATATGCAGCGTGTGGCGGACATCAATACGCTGGCCACACTGGATACCCTGCCGGATGTCGCGCTCTCCATCCGCGGCGGCTATGGCGCCACGCGCCTGCTGGAACACCTGCATTACGACGCCCTGCGCGAGCGCTTGGCCGGGCAGCCGATGGTGATGGTCGGCCATAGTGATTTCACCGCCTTGCAGATGGCTTTGTATGCCCGATCAGGTCTGGTCAGTTTCGGTGGTCCGATGCTAGGGCCGGATTTTGGCGCGAAGGAACTGAGTCCGCTCACCTGGCGGCATTTCTGGCGCACCATCAGTGTGCCGCGGGGCAATGCGAGTTGGGATTGCAGTGAGGTTGGCGAGTTCTCGGTGGAAGGGCCGCTTTGGGGCGGCAACCTCGCCATGCTGTGCAGTCTGCTGCAAACGCCGTATTTCCCGCGCATCGAGGGCGGCATCCTGTTTGTAGAGGATGTGGGCGAACCGCCGTTCCGCATCGAGCGTTTGCTGTATCAGCTCCACCTGTCCGGTGTATTGGGGCGGCAGCGGGCCCTGATCCTGGCCAACTTCACTCAGTGCCGACCAGTCGCCTATGACAATGGTTACGACTTGGCCGACGGCTTTGCCCAGATCCGCCGCATGGTCGGCATCCCCGTGCTTTCCGGCATGCCATTCGGCCACGAGCCGGATAAGTTCACCCTGCCATTCGGCGTGCCGGCGCGGCTGCGCGTGGTCGGGCAGCGGGTCAGCCTGGATTTCCACGGTTATCCCCACCTGCGGCACATCCACGAACCTTCCATGAGCGTGCTCCAAGCAGTCTCTTCCTCAAATCCGTAAAATAGCTGGCTCGCACGGCTCCGTCCGTCCCAAAGGAATCTCGCAGCATGAAGATCATCGAAGGCGATTTCGCCACGCCCAAGGGCCGTTTTGCCATCGTCGCCGGCCGTTTCAACGGTTTTGTGGTCGAGCCGCTGGTGGCTGGTGCGCGTGATGCGCTGGTGCGCCATGGCGTGAGTGATGATGCGATCGACTTGATCCGTGTGCCGGGCGCCTGGGAAATCGGGTTAGCCGCACACAAGCTGGCAAACTCCGGCAAATACACGGCGGTGATCGCATTGGGCGCGGTGATTCGTGGCGCCACCCCGCATTTCGATTTCGTGGCGGGCGAATGCACCAAGGCGCTGACCCAGGCCGCCTTGGGTTCGGGTGTGCCGGTGGCCTTCGGCGTGCTCACCACCGACACCATCGAACAAGCCATTGAGCGCTCTGGCACCAAGGCTGGTAACAAAGGCGCCGATGCGGCCATCGCCGTGCTGGAGATGGTCAATCTGTACGGAAAGCTGTCATGAATTCGCGTCCCGAAGGCATCGATCTTGCCGCGCGCTCGCGTGCACGCCGACGTGCGCTGCAGGCGCTGTACGCGTGGCAGATGAGCGGCAGCTCGATGACCTCGGTGATCGATCAGTTCCGCCACGAGCAGGATATGGAAGTGGCCGACCTGGACTATTTCGAGGATCTGCTGCGCGGTGTGGAAAGGCACGTGGAGGCGGTCGATGAGGCGCTCAAGCCGTACATCGATCGCGATGTCGGCCAGGTCGATCCCATTGAACGTGCAGTGCTGCGCCTGGCTGCGTACGAGCTGAAGTTTCGTCCGGACGTGCCGTACCGCGTGATCATCAACGAGGCGATTGAAGTCACCAAGCGTTTCGGTGCGGACCACGGGCATAGCTACGTCAATGGGGTACTGGACAAGTTGGCAGCGCAGGCTCGCCCTACCGAGAAGGGTGAATGATTCGTTTCGGGCTTGTGCGTGGCAAAAAGGTTCAATCTTGTGCCGCCGTCATTGACCAGCTTCAAAGGGTGGGCGCGTATCCGCCTTAGGGGAGAGGGAGTAAAGGCGCATATGGAATTTTCCCTCATCGACCGCATCCGTCAGCGCACCGCCCAAGGGCGCGACGACGTGTGCCTGGGCATTGGTGATGACGCTGCATTGCTCGCCGTCCCCGCAGGACAGGAACTGGTGGTCGCCATCGACACGATGGTCGAAGGCGTGCACTTCCCGCGAGGTACCTCTGCCGCGGATATCGGCTGGAAAGCTCTGGCTGTCAATCTTTCCGACCTTGCCGCGATGGGTGCGACACCGGCGTGGGCGCTGCTGGCGTTGACGCTGCCAAATGCGGAGCCGGCCTTTATCGATGATCTGGCCACCGGCTTCGCCGAACTCGCACAGTTGTACCGGCTTGCCCTCGTCGGTGGTGACACGACACGTGGCGCGCTCACACTCAGCGTTGCGGCGCATGGTTTCGTGCCGCCGGGCAAAGCGCTCATGCGCAGCAGTGCGCAGCTTGGTGATGCCATCTTCGTCACGGGAACGCTGGGCGATGCGGCGGCGGGTCTGGCGCTGGTGCAGCAGGGCGGCCACGAAGATGCCTGCTCGACGTATCTGATCGATCGCCTCAATCGCCCGACGCCGCGCGTCGCTGCCGGCCTCGCGCTGCGCGGGCATGCCCATGCCTGTATTGATGTTTCTGATGGGCTGCTCGCCGATCTCGGTCATATCTGCGCGGCGAGCGAGCTGGGTGCGGAGATGGATGTCTCCCTGTTACCGCGCTCATCCGCCTTGCTCGATCTTTTCGACGATACCACCTCGCGCCATTTCGCTTTGAGCGGCGGTGACGATTACGAGCTGTGCTTTACCGTACCGACGCAACATGTCGCGATCGTGCAGGCCGATCTTGCGCGGCTCGGTTGTGGCGCCACCCGCATCGGCCGCATGGTGAATGGCCAAGGGGTGCGCGTGCGCGATGAACACGGACAATGGCTGGAACCGCAACACCACGGCTGGGATCATTTCGGCGCATGAACGAACACAAGACACTCACTGAAGCGCAACGCCGCGCGCTGCTCGCCACACCTGCGGGCTGGTTAGCCTGTGGTTTCGGCTCGGGGCTCACGCCGGTAGCACAGGGCACCTTTGGTTCGCTCGCATCGATCCTGCCTTGGCTGCTGTTGCGTCAGTGCTCGCTGCCGATCAATTTGCTGGTGATCGTGGCGGGCTTCGTGATAGGCGTATGGGCATGCGATGTCGCCGGCCGTGCGCTCGGTGTGGACGATCACCGCAGCCTGGTCTGGGATGAATTCATCGGCCAGTGGATTGCATTGCTGCCCGCATTGCTTGCGCCGTGGTGGGCGATCGTTACCGGCTTTGCGCTATTTCGCCTGTTCGATGTGTGGAAACCTTGGCCGATCCGCTGGCTGGACCGTTATGTGAAAGGTGGGCTGGGTGTGATGATTGATGATGTGATCGCGGGCATTTTTGCCGCGATCGTGTTGTGGGCGATACTTCGTCTGGTCTGAACAATCCTGATCGTTGACTTCACGGTGGAATAACAGCCCTTACGCCATACAGGAGATTCCCATGCAATACCGTCGTCTTGGCCGTACCGGCTTGCAACTGTCCGCGCTGTCTTTTGGTGCGTGGGTTACCTTCGGCCGTCAAGTGGGGCGCTCCGAAGCGCGCGACCTGATGGCGATGGCGTGGGACAACGGCATCAACTTTTTCGATAACGCCGAGACCTACAACCACGGTGAAGCGGAGCGCCTGATGGGCGATGTGCTGGCCGATCTGCGTTTCCCTCGCGACAGCTATTGCGTGTCGAGCAAGGTGTATTTCGGTGCTGCGGAAAACCCGCGGCCGACCCAGCGCGGTCTGTCGCGCAAACACGTGATCGAAGCCTGTCACCAGGCATTGGAACGTTTGCGTGTGGGGCATCTGGATCTTTACCTTTGCCACCGCCCCGATCTGGAAACGCCGATCGAGGAAACCGTGGCGGCGATGGATACCCTGATTCGCCAGGGCAAGGTGCTGTACTGGGGTACCAGCGAATGGCCGGCCACCGCAATCCATGAAGCGCACCGCATCGCTCAAGCCATGCACATGTATGCGCCGGTGGTCGAGCAGCCGCAATACAACCTGCTACATCGCGAGCGCGTGGAGCAGGAATATGCGCCGTTGTATGCCGCCTACGGCATGGGCACCACCATCTGGTCGCCGCTGGCGTCAGGCTTGTTGAGTGGCAAATACAGCCAGGGCGTGCCGCAGGGATCTCGCCTTACACAGCCAGGTTATGAGTGGCTGCGTGACATGGTGTTGGGCGAAAGCGGCGAGCGCGTGGAGAAGGCGAAACGGTTGCCCGCCATGGCTGCCGAATGGGGCGCCACGCCCGCGCAATTGGCGATTGCGTGGTGTCTGGCCAATCCGAACGTTTCCACCGTCATTCTGGGCGCGAGCCGGAAAGATCAATTGGAGCAGAACCTGGGCGTCCTGGAGTTGCTGCCAAAATTTGATCTGGCGTTGAAAGAACGTATCGAACATACATTGGCGTTATAGCCTCCTTTGCGCAGTTCAAGTAGATTCGAACAAGGCTTCGATGTCTTCCGCTGAAAACTTGGCCACATTCCCGCTATCTTTGGTGAGCACCGCTTCGGCCAGCGCGGCTTTCTTCTCCTGCATGACCACGATCTTTTCTTCGATGCTGGCGGTGGTCACCAGCTTGTAGACGAACACGGGCTTGTCCTGGCCGATGCGGTGCGCACGGTCGGTGGCCTGATTTTCCACGGCCGGGTTCCACCAGGGATCGTAGTGAATGACGGTGTCGGCGGTGGTCAGGTTGAGGCCCACGCCGCCAGCTTTTAGGCTGATCAGGAATACCGGCACCTTGCCGCTGTTGAAGCGCTTGATGACGGCAGCGCGGTTGATGGTATCGCCGGTGAGCATGGCATAGGGAATCGCTTGCGCATCGAGTGCGGTGGCGATCAGTCCAAGCATGCTGGTGAACTGTGAGAACAACAGGATCCGGCGGCCTTCCTCGATCATCGGCGGCAGCATGTCCATCAATGTTTCGAGCTTAGCCGACTGCTTGATCTTGCCGGCGCTTGGTGTTTTCACCAAACGTGGATCGCAGCATACCTGGCGCAGTTTCAACAGCGCTTCCAGCACGATGATATGGCTGCGAGCAAAGCCGTTGGCGGCGATGGCGTCGCGCACTTTCTTCTGCATGGCGCTGCGCACGGATTCATAAAGATCGCGCTGCGCGCCTTCCAGTTCCACGTTAATGGTGACGATGGTTTTGGGAGGCAGCTCCTGTGCTACCTCGTCCTTGCGGCGGCGGAGCACGAAGGAGCGAATACGGCGTGCCAGCAATTCGCGCCGCACGGTGTCACCGTTTTTCTCGATCGGCGTGCGCCAGCGCTGGGTGAAGTCGCGCTGCGAACCCAGCAAGCCAGGCAGCAGGAAATCGAATTGCGACCACAGTTCGCCCAGATGGTTTTCCAGCGGTGTACCGGTCAGGCACAGGCGGTGGCGGGTCTTGAACTTGCGGATCACCGCGCTGGCTTGCGAGGTGGCGTTCTTGACGTACTGAGCTTCATCCAGGATGAGCAGATGGTAATCCGTTTTCGTCAGGGCTTCTTCGTCGCGCCAGAGCAATGGATAGGTGGTCAGCACCAGATCGTGTTCGCTGATGCGTCCGAAGTTTTCCTGACGCTGCGGCCCGTGCAGATCCAGCACACGCAGCGCAGGTGCGAAACGCTGCGCCTCTTCGCACCAGTTGTGCATTAGCGAGGTGGGCATCACCACCAAGGCGGGACGATCGAGCCGGCCAGCCTCCTTTTCGCACAGGATATGCGCCAGCGTCTGCACCGTTTTGCCCAGGCCCATGTCATCCGCCAGTACCCCGGCCAGGTCATGGGTGCGCAGAAACTGCATCCAGTTGAGTCCTTGCTGCTGGTACGGACGCAAATGCGCCTTCAGGCCGGTAGGTGGTGCGACGTCATGCACGCCTGGACCTGCCAGCAGCCGTTTTGCCAATGCCTGGATGGCACTGTCGCCGTGGAATTGCCAGCGGCCGGTATCGTGGAGTGCTTGCAGGCGTCCAAGGTCCAGCGTGGATACGCGCAGGTTTTCGCCGCTGCCGAGTCCTTCGAACAGGTCGATCAGCACGCGCATGATCGGTTTGATGCGCGCAGCCTGCATGCGCAGCCGTTCGTTGTTCGGCGTACGAAGTTCGATCATTTCATCGTCGCCGATGCTCTCCAACTGCCCGGACAGCCAGCGTTCGTCCCGCTGGAACAGTGTGGTCAGCAACGGCACCAGACTCACCTTGCGGTCATTGACCACGATGCCCATGTCCAGGTCGAACCAGTCGTTGTCGCTTTGCTGGATACTGCCGTCGATATCGTCGATGACGATCACGTTCTGGCTGAAATCCGCGCTCATCTCCACCTGCCAGCCTTGACGGCGTAGTTCAGGCACGGCCGCTTGCATAAAGGCGGGCCAGTCGGAAGCAGTGCGCAGGGAAAGCACATCGCTGTCGGGAACGCGATGACCGAACAGGTTGTTACGCGGAATCTTTCGCAGCCCAATCTGCTTCAGCATTTTTGCAGCTTTCTGTTCGTCTTCGGGGCGGCGCTTCACATACACGGTTTCGTCTTGCGCGTTGCGAGCAAGCGAGCGGGTACTTCCGGCCTCCAGTCGCACACCGGCATAGTCGAAATGCAAGGTGGCGAAATCCAGCCTCTTATTGTCGACGTCGAAGTCGCCGTGGTAGACGGCAATGGGGCGGGTTTCCAGGTACAAGACAGGTGTGGGGGTGATATCGACCGTGGGGACTTGGGTATCGTCGGAAGTCGGCAAAGGTAGCTCTGGCGCCACCTCCTGCATGACGGCGGCGACCACGCCCAGTTCGCTCGAGGATACCGGCGGCATGCTCAGGAAGGCAGCCAACAATGTCGCGGGGCACGAGCTGTCAATGATGCCGGCTTCACCGCGGGTGGTGTCGACGTACCAACAAGGCTGTGTCATGAACAGCAACGTGGCCGGCGGATCGACCTGCAGCACGGGCTTGATGCGATTCTTGTCGTCGGCTTGCCAGGTCACACTGGCTGGGCGAGCCGGCGCGGTGTTGATGTTGCCGAAAGTATAAGTTTTGTTGTCTATCCCGTAATACATGCCGTCGCTGTTCTTCTCGAACGCAAAGGCTCTGCCTGTGGCAAGGATCCGTTCGATCACGGTGGCGCCTTCGATGCCCGACAAGGGGAAATGGTCGTAGTAGGAATCCGGGTGGATTTGTCGGAACGCACGCAGGATGGGCAGGTCGTCTTCGGTAATGAACTTCATCGACCTGGTCAGCGCCGCATCGATGTTGTTCCAGACCGACCCCAATGATTGGACCTTTCCAGCAGGATTGAGCCGCGCCTTGAACATGCACACACCGGGTGCCTGGTCGATATCGGTGCAGAAGGCATATAGCAGCGAATGCGTCGGGCGGCTGGATGCCTGCTTGGGTTTGCTGGTGGGGACGAGTTGGGAGCGGAACCCCTCCAGCCAGCGCAACAATTCTGGACGAACGCCATGGCTGGTTTTGGCCGGGCTTTGCAAGTTGACCAGCAACAGTGCTGCTGCGTGTTTGCAGCGAATGCCAACCGGACATGAGCATGTGGCTTCTCGCAGGCGCGACGGGCTCACGTCGAAAAAACGGATCTCGGTTTCGTAAGGGGCAAACTCCGTCCCTTGCACTCTTCCGTGCAGGGTAGGGCCATCCCAATGCAAGTCGGAAACGTCATGGAGGTAGTCCATGGCCTTGAGGATGGTACGGTTACCGAGCCATTGGGTGATCTGTTTACGGGTATAGGCGATGGGCATTGTGATTAGCGGTAGTCCTTGGATCACCAGCCAGGTGTAATACGGCGGGTTGACCTATAAGCGTATTGGAAAGGGAGGGTGTGAAGCGAGGTCTGCATCTGCTGCAAGTTTGTTCGTGGCGTGAGCTTCCAACTGTCCGGCGAGTGTCCGCGGACAGCCATGGATGGCATGCAGGCGCATGCAACTTATTGAAATTGCATATCTTGATGGCTCGTCGAGACTTGGCACGCGGATTGCTGAATGTGTTGGGGACCGCACTGTCCGTGGCCAAGGACCCCATCCATGATTCGCGACACCTCTGCTCAGGACCGCCTGATCCAGATCAAACCGAGCCCAAGGAAAAAGCTCTTGTGGATCAGCGCCGCTGTAGCTGTTGTCGTCGTGCTTGCCCTGGTGCTGCCGGGCATCGGCCGTCTGTTTTCCGCTGACGCATCGGTCAGCGCCTCGCGCCTCGCTTTCGCCACCGTGCAACGTGGCCCCTTCATTCGCGATATTGCTGCCGAAGGCCAGGTGGTGGCTGCGGTAAGCCCGACGCTTTACGCCACCTACGGTGGTGCCGTCACCCTGCAGGTGCATGCGGGCGACACCGTGAAAAAAGACCAGGTGTTGGCGGTGATCGACAGCCCCGAGCTATGCAACAAGTTGGCGCAGGAGCAGTCCAACGCCGATGCGATGGAAGTGGCTTATCTGCAAGCGCAAATCGATGCGCGCAAGAAGGCTTCCGAGATGCAGAAGGCGTACGACAACGCCAGGATCGACGAAGAAACCGCGGCACGCGATTTCGACCGCTACAAGACAGCCTACGCAGGCGGTGGCGTGAACAAGATGGACGTGGACCGCGCCGAGGCGACCCTGGATAAGGCTAAGGTTACGCTGGCGCACGCCAAGGGCGATCTTGGCCTGGACAGCGACAGCGCAACCTTCGATATCAAGGCGAAAAAGCTCGCGCACGACCGTCAGGTACTGCTGGTGCAGGATCTGCAGCGCCAGGTCGATAGCCTCCATGTGCGCTCGCCGGTGGATGGCCAGGTCGGCCAGCTTTTTATTGCCGAGCGCGCAACCGTGGCGAAAGACGCCCAGTTGCTTAGCGTGATCGATCTCTCCGCGCTCGAAGTGGAAGTGAAAGTGCCGGAAAGCTTTGCACGCGATCTGGCCATCGGCATGAGCGGCGAAATCAGCGGCAACGACAACACCTGGAAAGGCATCGTTAGTGCCATCTCGCCCGAAGTGGTCAATGGCGAAGTCGCCGCGCGCGTGCGCTTTGATGGCGAAACGCCCAAGCAACTGCGCCAGAACCAGCGCCTGTCCGTGCGCATCTTGCTTGATCACCGCAACAACGTACTCACCGTACAGCGTGGTTCATTCGTGGATGAGTCCGGCGGCAGCTACGCCTACATTGTGCGCGACGGCATGGCCAGCAAGACGCCGATCCGCGTGGGCGAAAGTAGCATCGACAAGGTCGAGATTCTCGATGGTCTGAAGGAAGGCGACAACATCGTGATCTCTGGTGCCGACAATTTCAAAGGCGCACAGCGTGTCGTGATCAGTCGTTGAAAGACGTGAATCGGGAATCGGGAATCGGGAATCGGGAATCGGGAATCGGGAATCGGGAATGGTCAATGGTCAATGGTGAAAGGCAGTTGCTCCCAAGCTCGCCAGGTCTTGCTCTTACGATTCCCGATTCCCGATTCCCGATTCCCGTTCTCCAAAACTGAAAGGACTAAGTAATGCTAAAAATGACGCATCTGTCCAAGGTCTATCGCACCGAAGTGGTGGAGACCTACGCGCTTCGCGATTTCAACATCGATGTTAAGGAAGGCGAATTCGTCGCCGTGACGGGTCCATCGGGTTCGGGCAAGACCACCTTCCTCACCATTGCAGGGTTGCTGGAAACCTTCACGGGTGGCGAATATCACCTTGACGGTATCGAAGTCAGCAACCTTGACGACAACGCGCGTTCGAAGATTCGCAACGAAAAGATCGGCTTCATCTTCCAGGCTTTCAATCTGATTCCCGATCTCAATGTGTTCGACAACGTGGAAGTGCCGCTGCGCTATCGCGGCATGAAGGCGCCGGAGCGCAAAGAACGCATCATGGGCGCGTTGGAGCGGGTGGGCCTGGCTTCGCGCGCCAAGCACTATCCGGCCGAGCTTTCCGGCGGACAGCAACAGCGCGTCGCGATTGCCCGCGCACTGGCCGGCAGCCCGCGCTTGTTGCTCGCCGACGAACCGACCGGCAACTTGGATACGCAGATGGCACGCGGCGTGTTGGAACTGCTGGAAGAAATCCACCGCGAAGGCGCGACCATCGTGATGGTCACGCACGATCCAGAACTGGCCGCACGCGCGCAGCGCAACGTGCACATCATCGATGGCCAGGTGGTGGATCTTGCCGAGGATCCGCGCTTCCACACCGCCTATACCGCTGCTGCAGGGCAAGTGCGCGGCTGATGCTCGTCCCCTCTCCCTTTGGGGAGAGGGCTGGAGCGAGGGGCCACTCTCGCCGTTATCTTTTTCGGCCGAAACGAGACTCTAATGTTCGCCTAGGCCTTGCGTGCATCGCGCGTGCCGCCGGTAGAGGCGACCAGATCGATGTGAGACAGGAGCCCTTCGCGGGGTTGTCAACAAACGGGTGGAGGTGCTCCATGTTGGGCTATTACGTTGATCTGGCGGTACGAAGTCTGAAAAGAAGTCCTGGTCTCACCGCGCTGATGATTCTAGCGATTGCGTTCGGCGTGGCGGCGTCCATGACCAGCTATTCGGTATTTCGCGCCGTGTCGGGCGATCCGATTCCTTGGAAATCGTCGCGGTTGTTCGTGCCGCAGATTGACGTGTGGGGGCCCAAGGGGCACCAGGACGGCAGCAACAACAATGACCCACCGGATGCGATGGATTACCAGGATGCCATTGCCCTGATGCGCGACCACCGCGCCAAGTTGCAGTCGGCCATGTACCGCGTCTCGCCGTCGATCGTGCCGCCCGACCCCAACAAGCATCCGATCAATGTCGGTGGCCATGCCGTGTACAGCGAGTTTTTCCCGATGGTGGACGCGCCGTTCAAATATGGCAGTGGCTGGAGCATGGCCGATGACGCACAGCGTGCGGCGGTGGTGGTGCTCAACGGCGATATCAACCAGAAACTGTTCGGTGGAACCAACAGCGTCGGCAAGACGATCGATATCGATGGCAAGGATTATCGCGTGGTGGGTGTGCTGGATAACTGGAATCCCAAGCCGGTGTTCTTCGATGTGGTGAACACTGGCGGCTTCACCACCGGACACGAGGATGTGTTCATTCCATTTCAGCGTGCCATTGACGTTGGCATGATGAATAACGGCAATACCAATTGCGCGGACATTCCCGCTAGCTCCGGTTTCGTCGGCCTGCAGCAGTCCACCTGTGTGTGGATTTCCTACATGGCCGAGTTGGACGACAAGGCCGCCGTTGACGCCTATCGCAGTTATCTGGATGGATATGCACGCCAGCAAAAAGAGGCTGGCCGCTTCCGTTGGCCGGTGAACAATAGGCTGCGCGATCTGCCCGAGTGGATGGATAGTGAACATGTGGTGCCGAGCGATACCAAAATTTCGTTACTGGTCGCCCTCGGCTTGCTGGTGGTGTGCCTGGTCAATACCGCCGGGCTGCTGCTGGCGAAGTTCCTGCGCCGCAGTTCCGAGATCGGCATACGCCGCGCCTTGGGTGCACCGCGCATGGCGATCTATACGCAGTTCTTGGTCGAGGCGGGCATCGTCGGGCTGACCGGTGGCGTGCTCGGCCTGTTGCTCACCTGGATCGGCATCCACGGCGTGAGCTGGGTGTTGCCGAAGGAAATCGCCACGCTGGCGCGTCTGGACCTCGGCTTGCTGGGGCTGACCCTGTTGGTGGCTATCATCGCGACGATGCTGGCCGGCCTATATCCCACCTTCCGTGCCTCGCGCGTACAACCCGCGCTGCAGCTCAAATCGAACTGAGGATCGATGCCATGACCTTGCCTCCGATTATCGCCGCGCTGCGTAAGCACAAAGCTGGTGTGGTGCTTATCGCGCTACAGATCGCGTTGACCCTGGCGATCGTCTGCAACGCCATTTTCATCATCTATACGCGCGTGGACAACGTGCGCCGTCCCACCGGCATGGATGAGCGCAATCTCTTCATGATCGAACAGCAGTGGGTCGGTGCCCCCAGTGGCGATGACCCGGTCAGCCTGCAAAAGTTGGATGCGATGTTGCGCGAGGATCTCGCCGCATTGCGCGCGATGCCGGGTGTTGAGTCGGTCAGCCCTAGCAATTCGATGCCATTGCTTGGTTCGAGCTGGGGTGGTTCCGTTGCGCTCAAGCCGGGCACGGACCTGCGTGGCGGCGATGCACGTACGGTTTACTACTTGGGTGACGAGCAGTTGCTTTCCACGCTTGGCGTGCACCTGATTGCTGGACGCAATTTCAACGCGACGGATGTGGTCAACCGGTCCTTTCGCGACAATACTCAGCCGGATATGGTCATCGTGACCAAGGCACTGGCGGACAAATTGTTCCCGCAAGGCGACGCCATCGGCAAAGTGCTCTACATCGATGGTGCGACCAAGCCAAGTACCATCATCGGTGAAGTGGCACGCTTGCAGGTGTCGACCACGTCCAGTTGGGTCAGCAATTTCCCTTGGAATTCGGTGATTGCCCCGGTGCGCATGGACGGCAATTTCTCACGCTACATCGTGCGAACCAAGCCGGGCCAGATGGACGCCGTGATGCGCGCGGCGCCGAACGTGCTCTACAAAGTCAACCCGATGCGCGTGATCGCTGATGACGGCATTCGTCCGTTTGCCGATATCCGCGCCGAGGCTTATCGCGCGGACATTGGCATGGCGGTGCTGATGGGGGTGGTGTGCCTGATCCTGCTCGCCGTTACAGCGGCGGGCATAGTCGGCCTGACCAGCTTCTGGGTGGGGCAGCGTCATCGCCAGATCGGCGTGCGTCGCGCACTGGGGGCGAAGAAGAGCGACATCCTTCACTATTTCCAGCTTGAAAACCTGCTTATCGCAGGAACCGGCGCGGTGATCGGCATCGCACTGGCCGTCGGCCTCAACCGGGTACTGATGCTGAATTTCGCTATGAGCGCGATGCCGGTTGTTTACGTGTTGTCCGGTCTGGCGATCGTGATGGCGCTGGGGCAGGTGGCGGTGTTCGTACCGGCGCGGCGTGCTTCCAACGTACCGCCGGTGGTCGCCACGCGAACAGTGTGAGCGATTTTCATATACGGCAGGCCAATTGGCATGGCAACCTTTTGCACTGGAGCGGCATCCATGCCTGCATGCGTAGAAAACGAATGCGAACCGTACTGATCATCGACGACAACCCGGCCGTGGGCGAGGCCCTGTCCCTGTTGCTATCCCTGCATGATGTGCGGCCGCTAATCGCATTGACGCCAGACGAAGGCTTGCAGATGCTGGGTTGTGAGTCCGTGGACGTGGTGATTCAGGATATGAACTTCACGGCGGATACCACCTCTGGCGAGGAAGGCGTGGGCTTGTTCCGCGCCATTCGCGAGCGCCATGCGGATCTGCCGGTGATCCTGCTGACGGCGTGGACGCATCTGGAAACCGCCGTGGAACTGGTCAAGGCCGGTGCCGCCGACTACCTGGCCAAACCCTGGGACGACACCAAATTGCTGGCGACGGTGGAGAATCTGCTGGAGCTGTCCGAATCCACCCGCGAGGTGAGCCGCACACGGCGGGAGCGTCGCAAGCGCCGTGATGCGCTGCAACGTAAATACGATCTGGATGGCATGGTATTCGCCTCCGAGGCCATGGCGCGCACGTTGGACCTGGCGTGCCAGGTGGCGCGTTCCGATGTGCCGGTGCTGATCACCGGGCCCAATGGCGCGGGCAAGGAACGCATTGCCGCTATCGTGCATGCCAATTCATCGGTGAAAAATGGTCCGTTTATCGCCGTCAATTGCGGCGCCTTGCCGGGCGAACTGATCGAGGCCGAGCTGTTTGGTGCCGAAGCCGGCGCGTACACCGGCGCCAACAAGGCACGCGAAGGCCGCTTCGAACTGGCTGATGGCGGCACCTTGTTCCTGGACGAAATCGGCAACTTGCCGCTACCGGGACAGATGAAGCTGTTGCGCGTACTGGAAACGGGGCAGTTCGAACGGTTGGGCTCGGGCCGCACGCGCAAGGTCAAGGTGCGCGTGTTGAGCGCGACCAATGCTGATCTAAAGACGATGATCCGTGCGGGTACCTTCCGCGAGGATCTGTATTACCGGCTCAATGTGATCGACGTGAACCTGCCGCCGCTGTCCGAGCGCATCGACGACATCTTGCCGTTGGCCGAGCACTTCCTTGCCGGCCGTGCCGAACTCAACGGTGCTGCACGCGATGCGCTGCTTACGTATCCCTGGCCGGGCAACGTGCGTGAGCTGAAAAACGCCATCGAGCGCGCCACGCTGCTGGCCGGCAACGGTCCGATCACACCCGAGCAGCTCAACTTGCCGCAACATGCCGGTGTTGTCGCCGTGCGGAACCTGGACGAACCGAGTCGCGAGGTGGTGGAGTCCGCGCTGCACAAGGCTGAAGGGGTGGTGAGCCGTGCGGCGCAATCGCTGGGGTTGTCGCGCCAGGCGCTTTATCGGCGCATGGAACGGTATGGGTTGATCTCGCAGTAGCGCATCCATGTCGGGACGTGTAGAACCAGCACATTCCCTGGGGAGATCGACGATGCGGTATCGTGCAGACCACACCGGAACCACGGCATGCGCCTGAGGTCGCTGGAAAGCCGCCTTTTTGTTCTGCTTGCCGCCGCTTCGGTGACCGGTGCGCTGGTTTATGTCGGGGTGACCCACTGGCCCTTGCCCCAGCTTATCGGCTGGATGCATGACCAGCTCAATCTCAGTGTGCCCACCCCCAACCGCATGGATGCGGTGATGATCTGCGCGGCGATTCTGGTGCCGCTGTCGTGGTGGTTCGCGCATATCGTGATGCAGCCGGTCAAGCGCCTGCTGCGCGCGCTGGAAGGCGCGGTGGCCAGTTATCGCGATGGCGATTTCAGTATTTCCATTGCGTTGCATCGCCGCGATGAATTAGGTGATCTGATCCGCATGCACAACGAACTCGGTCAGACCTTGCGCGAACAGCGCCAGAATCTGGCGCAGCGCGAGTTGCTGCTCGACACGGTCGTGCAAAACACCCCGGTGGCGCTGGTGCTGACCGATGCCAGTGGCCGCGTCGTCTACGCCAATATCGCCGCGCGGCATCTGTTCAATGAAGGGCGTAGTCTCAGCGGCCTGTACTTTGCCAGTTTGATTGCCGATGCCCCCGAAGCGCTGCGCAAGGCGACGGAAGGGACGGAGGATGCGCTTTTCAGCGTGGAGATGGATGGCAGCGAAGAAACTTTCCACCTTTCCCAGCGCGTGTTCCGCCTGCAAGGTCGCCCGCATCGCCTGCAACTGTTCCGGCGCATGACACGCGAGTTGTCGCGTCAGGAAGTGGCGGCGTGGAAACGCGTGATCCGTGTGGTCAGTCACGAATTGAACAATTCGCTAGCGCCGATTTCTTCACTGGCGCATTCCGGTGCGGAGTTGGCCCGTCGCGGCGATGTGCAGCGTTTGCCCGGCGTGTTTGCCACCATTGGCGAACGCGCTAAGCATCTGCATGGGTTTATCGATGGCTATGCGCGATTTGCGAAACTCCCGGCACCGCGTGTGGTGGCGGTGGAATGGAAGCCCTTCTTTGAAGGCTTGGCCCTGCATTGCCGCTTCCAGTTGCAGGGTGATGCCCCCACCCAGCCGGCTTGGTTCGATCCGGTGCAGATCGAACAGGTGCTGATCAATCTAGTCAAGAACGCACACGAATCCGGCAGTACACCGGAGGGGGTTACCGTGGGCTTGTCGCAGACGGGGCGCGAACTGCGTATCGAAGTGGCCGACCGTGGCCCCGGCATGAGTGAGGTGGTGCTGGCCCAGGCGCTGCTGCCGTTCTATTCCACCAAGCGCTCTGGCACCGGCCTTGGCCTGGCGCTGGCGCGAGAGATCAGCGAGGCCCATGGCGGACGTATCGCACTGGCCAATCGCGAAGATGGCGGCCTGCGCGTCACCCTGGTGTTGCCGCAGCCGGCGAGTGTGGCGTCATGACGTGACCAGGGTGTCCTATACTCGGCCCATCAAACGGAGGAGTAGTCATGGTTATAGGAACTGTTTTTGGTTTGATCGTCATCGTGGTCGCCGTCATCGTACTGGCCAAGCTGGTGCGCATTGTTCCGCAAGGTTTCGAATGGACAGTCGAGCGATTCGGCAAATACATCCGCACCTTGTCGCCGGGCCTGCATTTCCTGATTCCTTTCATCTACGACATCGGTCGCAGGATCAACATGATGGAACAGGTGCTGGACGTTCCCAGCCAGGACGTCATCACCAAGGACAACGCAGTGGTGCGCGTTGATGGCGTGGTGTTCTACCAGGTGCTGGATGCCGCCAAGGCCGCGTATGAAGTCGCCAACCTGGAGCAGGCGGCGCTGGCACTGGTGATGACCAATATCCGTACCGTGCTCGGCTCGATGGACCTGGACGAATCGCTGAGCCAGCGTGACGCGATCAACGCCAAGCTGCTTACCGTGGTGGATGAAGCGACCCACCCTTGGGGCGTGAAGGTCAACCGCATTGAGATCAAGGACATCGCTCCGCCACGCGATCTGGTCGATTCCATGGCCCGCCAGATGAAGGCCGAGCGTGAGAAGCGCGCGCAGATTCTGGAAGCCGAGGGCATGCGCCAGAGTGCGATCCTGAAGGCCGATGGTGAGAAGCAATCCACCATCCTGGCTGCCGAAGGCAAGAAAGAGGCGGCCTTCCGCGAAGCCGAAGCACGCATTCGCCTGGCTGAAGCCGAAGCGCAAGCCACCAAGTTGGTGTCGGATGCGATCGCCAGCGGTAACGTCAATGCCCTGAACTACTTTGTCGCCAACAAGTACGTGGAAGCGCTGAAGGAAATGGCCCACTCGCCCAATCAGAAAATGTTGCTGCTGCCCATTGAGGCAACCGGAATTCTTGGTTCACTGGCAGGCATTGCCGAGCTGGCGAAGGAATCGCTGGGGCAGCAGCAGGAGAAGCTGGCGGCGCGACGTGGGCCGCCGTCGATAGGCTGAACATCAGACATCCCGTCATGTCGAATCCGTCGTCCCGGCCTACGCTGGGACGACGCCAGTGAGAGTCCTGGCACTATTCGGAGCCGTCCATGTTCGCGAGCGTTGCCGCGCATTACCTGTGGTGGATCGTGGCGCTGGTATTGATCGCCTTCGAAGTGATCATGCCCGGCTATTTCATGTTGTGGATCGGCATCGGTGCCGCAGCTACGGGCCTGCTGGTGTTGCTGATGCCCGGCCTGTCCTTGTTGGCGCAATCGATAGCTTTCGCCGTACTAGCCTTCGTATCGTGCGTACTCTACTGGTACGTGGTGCGCCCACGGCTGCAGCGCGACGAGCCGGGTGATGAGCGGCTCAACCGGCGCGGCGAGCAATTGATCGGTCAGCGTTATGTGTTGATCGAAGCCATCGTCAACGGGCGCGGCAAGGCGCGGGTAGGCGATGGGCAGTGGCTGGTCAGCGGGCCGGATCTGCCGGTCGGGAGCACGGTGGAAGTGGTAGCGGTGGAAGGGACGAGTTTGAAGGTTCGCTCGGTCTGAGAGCGCACTTGCGAACTTGCTTTGCAGCCCAATCGCTCTCCCCCGCATACCCAAGCGAGACGGTTCCGGTAAGAATAGCGCCATGCCCGCACCTGTCAGCCATTATCTATTTAAGGCAACGCTGAAGTAACCCAGGCATGAGCGTCCAATTCGCCACAACATCGCTCAACACCCGAATCGCCTTTCTGGTGGAGCTGGCCACGCGCCTACACAAATACGGCGCCGCCTCGCCTCGCCTGGAAATGGCTATTTCCGGTTCCGCCCGGCGCATTGGCGTGAACGCGGACGTATGGTCTATCCCCACCGCCATCATCATTTCGTTTGCGGACCTTGCGCAGGGCGAGGACGGACGCCTGGCCCAGACCACCCAGGTCATCCGCTTGCTGTCCGGTGACGTAAACCTGGACAAACTCTGCCGCGCCGATGAGATTGCCGATCAGGTGATTGCTGGCAAGCTGGACCTGCGCGAAGGTTTCCGCTTGTTGCGTGGGCTGGAATTGCCAGACACGCGTCGCCAGCAAGCTGCGGTGATCGGCAGCTATGGGCTTTCTGCAGCGGCCATTGCCGCATTGTTCCTGCACAGTTCCTGGGTGGATCTGCTGGTGGCCGCTTTGGTTGGCCTGATCATCGGCACTATCACCATTTTGTCGGTCACGCGTCCGCGCCTGCATGTGGCGAGCGACGCGATCTGCGCCATGGTTGCCACGTTGGTCGTCATCGTATTCAGCGCCTTGGTGGTGCCGCTAGCGATCAAGTCGGTGATCCTGGCGGGCCTGATCGTGCTGGTGCCGGGCATGTCGTTGACCACGGCCGTGCGCGAGATTTCCAGTCAGCATTTGGTCTCCGGCATGGCGCGCATGGGTGGGGCGATGTCGACCTTGCTCAAGCTCACCTTCGGTATGGTGGCTGCCAGGCAGATTTGCGCCGTGTTTGGGATTGAGGCGCGGGATTTCGAGCTGCCAGCGTTGTCGCCGTGGGTGGATTATCCGGCGTTAGTGGTGGCAGCGATTGCCTTTGCGATTCTGTTCCGCGCGGCGAAGCGGGATTGGCCGGTGGTGATTCTCGCCGTGGTGGTGGGTTATCTGGCGACCCGTCTGGGTGGATTGATTCCCATCAATGTGCCGGGTGTGCCGTTTGGCGTGTTCCTGGGAGGTTTGTTGTTGAGCGCGATGGCGAATGTCTATGCGCGCTATACGGGGCGCCCTGGTGCTGTGGTGCGCGAGCCGGGCATCTTGCTGCTGGTACCGGGTAGCGTGGGATTCCGTAGCGTGTCGTATCTGTTGGCGCGCAATGCGACACTGGGTTTCGATACCGGGATGCTGCTGGTGACGTTGTTGATATCGCTGGTGGCGGGTTTGATGTTTGGCGAGTTGCTGGTGGCGCCGCGTCGTCCCCTGTAATCCCTGCCATGGCGAATGAAATGAAAACGCCGGTTTTTGGCCGACGTTTTCGGTATAGGTCTTTGTGCAGCAAGATCAGATCGCAAGATCTTTTTCTTTCTTGCCTGTCTTCAGCGCATCGTTGAACCAGTGTGGACGCTTGCCGCGGCCTGACCAGGTTTGTTCCGGATTGGCAGGATTGCGGTATTTGGGAGCGACGGTGCCGGTGCTGCCGCGGCGCTTGGGCGTACCACGCGTGCCGCCGCCAAAGATATCTTCGAAGGCATAGCCTTCCGCTTTGATCAGGGCCAGCACTTTCTCGCGCAATTTGCCGACCTTTTCCTTGCGCAACTCATCCTGGCGAATCTGGGCCTTGCTGATCAGCTCGGTAAGCTGGGTGTGGTTGAGGTTCTTGATATCAACAGTCATAGGGCGCTCCCGTTAAATAGAGAAGAAGTGGAATACTCCAGGCTATGAGATTATGAGATAAATGCCCGGATGCATTTTCAAATTTTACGCATAATATTGCAAAAATGCAAAGCGATATTTGAGGAATAATCCGTATTCCATATACGAATTATCCTATGTGTTTATTTCAACCAGGTTAATAAGCGAACGATTTCATCCGAGTATTTCGAAAAGCTCATCATGCGTAATGGCACTGCTTTTTGCTGCATCGCGTGCACGATATTCCAGTGTGCCGGCGGCCAACCCACGTTCGCTGACCACCACACGATGCGGAATGCCGATCAACTCCATATCCGCAAACATGGCGCCCGGACGCAAGCCGCGATCGTCCCAAATGGTTTCAATGCCGCGAGCGGTCAGTTCGCTGTAGAGCGATTCGGCGGCGGCGTTCACTTCCGGTGCGTTCTTGGGATTGATCACGCACACCGCGACGCGCCAGGGTGCCATCGGTTCCGGCCAGATAATGCCGGCGGCGTCGTGACGCTGTTCGATGGCGGCCGCAACGATGCGGCTGACGCCAATGCCGTAGCAACCCATATGCATTACCTGTTTCTTGCCTTGGTCGTCGAGCACGGTCGCGTCCAGTGCTTCGGCGTATTTCTGGCCGAGCTGAAACACGTGGCCGACTTCGATGCCGCGCGCCAGATGCAGGGTGCCTTGGCCATCCGGGGAAGGGTCGCCCTCTACTGCCTGGCGGATGTCCGCCACGCGGGTGATATGTGCGTCGCGGTCCCAGTTGGCGCCAGTGTAATGGGTGTCGTTGGCATTGCCGCCACAGACGAAATCGGCCAATACGGCGGCACTGCGATCGACGATCACTGGAATGGAATCGGGCAGGCCGATCGGGCCGATAAAGCCGGGACGTGTGCCGACGGCGGCGAGGATGTCCTCTTCGCTGGCCAGCGTGGATTCGTCCGGCAGCTCGATCAGCTTGGTGGCCTTCACTTCGTTGATCTGGTGATCGCCGCGCAGGCACAGCGCAACCAGGCCTTGCTTGCCCCGCACCAGTACAGTTTTGAGCACGCGATCGGTGGTGATGTCGAAATGAGCGGCGACGTCTTCCACTGTGCGCACGCGGGGCGTGTCCACGCGCAGCAGGCTTGCCGAAGGGGCAGGACGCTGGGCGGACGGCGCGACTGCTTCGGCCTTTTCGATGTTCGCTGCGTAGTCGGAGCCGTCGGAGAATACGATGGCATCCTCGCCCGAGTCGGCCAGCACCTGGAATTCATGGCTGGCATTGCCGCCAATGGCGCCTGTGTCCGCCTGTACCGCGCGGAACTTCAAACCCAGTCGGGTGAAGATGCGCGTGTACGCCTGGTACATCACGTCATACGTTTCCGCCAGCGATTCCGCGCTGAGGTGGAAGGAGTAAGCGTCCTTCATCAGGAACTCGCGCGCGCGCATCACGCCGAAGCGCGGACGAATCTCGTCGCGGAACTTGGTCTGGATCTGATAGAAATTGACCGGGAGCTGCTTGTAGCTTTTCAGCTCGTTGCGCGCGAAGTCGGTGACGACTTCCTCGTGCGTGGGGCCGTAGCAGAATTCTTGCTCCTTGCGGTCCTTGATCTTCAGCAACTGGTCGCCGAACTTTTCCCAGCGTCCGGTTTCTTCCCACAGTTCGCGCGGTTGCACGGAGGGCATCAGCATTTCGATGGCGCCGGCGCGATTCATTTCCTCACGCACGATGTTTTCCACCTTGCGCAGCACGCGCAAGCCCAGCGGCGACCAGGTGTAGAGACCGGCGGCGAGCTTGCGGATCATGCCCGCGCGAAGCATCAGCTTGTGGCTGGCGATTTCGGCATCGGCGGGGACTTCCTTGACGGTGGCCAAGTGGAATTGGCTAAGGCGCATGTGCGACGGATCCGAGGGTAAATCAACAAGTATAGCTGGGCTGGCGCCGAGTGCCGGAAACCTTGACCGCGGTGCAAACGGTTTAGTTGTTGCCACCGCCACAGTACTGCTGAAACTGCGACTGGCTGGTATCGAGCTGTTGCTTGCGTTGGTCGGCATTGAGCAGCTGCTGTTGTCCGCCCGCCCCTTGCATGACGACTGGGCCGGTGCCTTGCAGGGCGCTGATATTGGTCTTCAGCGAGGCGCAGACCTTGGCTCTGTTTTCCGGGGTATCCGGCAGATTCTGCTGCGGCGGCGGCTGCACATTGTCGCTGCTGCTCTGCGAGGACGATGACGACGAGGTGGCCGACGCCGAGCTGTTGCTGGAGGATGCCTTGGCCGGTGTACTGGTATCCGTGCTCACGCTCACCTGGCTGTACTTGGTGCCCACCGGCGGCGGTGTTTCCGAATAATGGGTGGTCCCCTGGATGTCGGTCCATTTATAGACCTGGGCGGAGGCCAGCGGTGCAACCAGCAAGAGCGCGAGGGCGATGGACAGGCGACGCATGGGTAGACTCCAGCGGGCTGAATACGGGTGACGCACTAGTTAACAACTGGTGCAGGGCAAGACTCAAGCACCTGTTTGCATTCAACTGTCGATAACGTGCTTTCTTGCACGTTCCTTTGTCTGCATGGGGTGTTTTCCGGTACCCCTGCTACACTTCGCGCATCCCGTCACGGATGGATTCATGAGCGACACCACGCCAGTCCGGGCGCCGCGGCATCCCGGTATTTATCTCCTGCCGAACTTGTTCACGACCGGCGCCATGTTCGCCGGCTTCTACGCCATTGTGGTGAGCATAGGCGGGCGTTTTACCGATGCGGCCATCGCTGTTTTTGTGGCTGCCCTGCTGGACGGCATGGACGGCCGCGTGGCGCGCCTCACCCATACCCAGAGCGAGTTCGGTGTGCAGTACGACTCGCTGTCCGACCTGGTGAGTTTTGGCCTGGCGCCGTCACTCGTCATGTACAACTGGTCGCTGTCCAGTCTGCGCGAGTACGGGCCGCTGGGCGGCAAGATCGGCTGGGCTGCTGCGTTCATCTACGCGGTCTGCGCGGCCCTGCGCCTGGCCCGTTTCAACACCCAGGTGGGCGTGATCGACAAGCGCTATTTCCAGGGGCTGGCCAGCCCTGCGGCGGCGGCGGTGTGCATGTCGTTCGTGTGGAGCATGGACAACTTCGGCATCTCTGGGGATGAGTTGGATATGTTCACGCCATTCATGGCGATAATCGTCGGCTTGCTGATGGTGAGCCGTTTTCGCTACTACAGCTTCAAATCGCTGCCGATGGGGGACAAGGTACCGTTCCTGTGGATTCTTGCCGGCGTACTGATTCTGGTCCCCTTCTTCGTCGATCCGCCACGTGTGCTGCTAGTGGTGTTCACGCTTTATCTGCTGTCCGGACCTGCGGTGACATTGTGGGGATTGGCTACGCGCCGCAAACGCTCGCGCCGTGGGGCCGCATGAGCGCGTTGATCGCCAGCCCTGCGCATCGCAGCCGTGTCTTGCGCGCACTGGGTGTGGTGCCGTGGCGCCGGCGCAGCCTGACGATGCCGGAGTTGGTAGCGCCAGCAGGCGCCACCGAGCAGCCATCGAATGCCACCGTGGTCGTGGTGTTGCCGACGGGATGCACTGTGCGTGAGCTTGATCTGCTTGGGCGTGCGTTGTGTGCTTTCGGGCCGCATCTGGGACGCGCGTCGCGAATCGAGGCGCGCGATGCCATGCAGGTGCCGCATGCACAAGCGTATTTGGTGTTTGGTCAGGCTCAGGCACACACCCTCGGGCGTGCACTGTCCGCCGAAGTGATGCGCGATGCCCATATCGTGTTGGTGGATGCACCGGCCGAGGTGCTTGTCCAGGCGGCTGCCAAGCGGCGGCTTTGGCAGGCCCTGCGTACGGTGCGCAGGGCGTTGGCGGTAAGCAGATCGCCCTGATGGTTGCCGTAGCGCGCCCCTTGCTTGAGATGCGCGCCATGTGCCGGGACGATCTGTTGCGCATCAGCGAGTTGGAAAACGCTTCTTACGATTTTCCCTGGACGATGGGTATCTTCGGCGATTGCCTGAAAGCCGGCCATCCTTCGTGGGTGCTGTGTCTGGACCGACAGGTCATTGGCTACGGCATTCTGTCCGTGGGCGCCGGCGAGGCCCATGTCCTCAATGTCTGCATCGATCCGGAGCAGCGCGGACAGGGCTTAGGGCGCCATCTGATGAAGCGCTTGCTGGATATCGCGCGCTGGAATGGCGCCGAGCGGGTGTTTTTGGAAGTACGGCCGTCCAATTCGAATGCGCGGCAACTTTATGTATCGATGGATTTTCGCGAGATCGGTCGCCGTCCGCGTTATTACCCCGCGCATGGCGGGCGCGAGGATGCGATTGTGATGTCGCTGGAGTTTGAGTTGACCTGATGCAGAGGCAGTTCCTTTTCCCTTTGGGGTATCGGGGATGGCAACGGGATATGGCCGTCCAAATCTTCAGTGCATACCACCTAACAACGGCGTAACGACTTGTTCAAGCCGCTTGGCCGTCCAGGCCGGTTGCTTGTCCTTCCAGCCATCGTCGATCAGGCGACCTGCGCGATCGATGGTGAAACTCACCGGCAAATGCCAGATACGGCCATAGCCCGATACATGCGGATCGCCCAACAGGCCGACCGGAAAGCTGAGCGTGTTGGCGACCGCACGCACCTGATCCAGATCATCCGGCGTATCCAGGCTGAAACCGAGCACGACCAGTCCTTGCGCTGCGTGTGCTCGCGCATAAGCTGACAGCAGTGGCAATTCCTCACGGCACGGGTCGCACCATGTCGCCCAGAACGCAACGATCACGACCTTGCCACGCAGGTCGCGCAGGTCGATGTGCTTGCCATCCAGCGTCGTCAAGCTAATGGGCGGCGCGGGTGTGCCAACCTGCAGATCGTTGGCAAACACCGGGCGCGCGAGCAGCAGCATGACAGCGGCAAAGATGCAGTGCGGAGAAGTGGCCAGGCATCGTGACATTGGAAGACAGCTCAGTAAGGAGGCGCCAAGGCGTTGTGCATCATCATGCGACAACGCTATGCGACGGACGGTCAGAGTTTCATGCTGACACCCACCGTGCCGGTCCAGCCGGGGAATAGCTGATAGCCCTGCAGATGGCTGTAAATAGGCACTTGCACGAACGCATAAACTTGAAGGTTCTTGCTCAGGCTGCCGCTGATGCCGGGGCTGAGATAGGCCACTGTACCTTCGGTATCCGGGGTATCGGCGAGGAAACCCTGATCGGCCGTTTTGTGCAACCAGTTGATCTGCAGTTGCGGCACCCAGTTGGCGTGTGCTTCATAGCGCAAACCAAAACTGATGGAGGCGATGTTGCCGGGACGATAATCGGCACCCGGGTTGTCGAGATTTTCCTTCACTGCTGCCTGGAATTGTCCGTTCACGAATGCATCGAAATTCTGGCTGACCGGCTGGAAGTAGTACGCCCCTGCAATCAGGTCGGTACTGCCCGTGCCTGCCTGCAGACTCGTATCTAGCGACTGGCCGACTTGCGGGCCGGTATTGAACGTCACTGGATGGCCTACGAGGTTGCCATCCAGCGCCTGTCCGCCGTAGTGGCCAGTGGGCAGCTTGACGCCGAACTGGACACCAAGGTTATGCGTGGGAAGAAAACCCTGATAGCTCGCCAGAATCTTGGCGTCACCCAAGCCGGACACATGTGCGCCACTGATCTGATCAGGGGCACTTTCCGCCGGCGTATAGGGCTGTAACTGAGTGCCATAGGTAGCGTGATCGCGCATCACATACGGCACGATGAAAGTGACGCCCCAATCTACATTGAAACGATACGTGGCACCGACATTGATATAGCGATTGGTGGTGCCTTTCTCGATTTCACCACCGCCAAGCGAAGGAGCGGATGGTTGATTCACCACCTGTTCCGGCGTCGCCTTGCTGCTGCCATGGCGAAGCTGATCCTGATCGATATAGGTGTAATCGATATTGATGCGCCAACCTGATGCGGTTGAATAACCGGTGGCCGCATCCGTGCTGAGCGTGCAGCCGCAGGTGGCGCAGGCATGTGCCGCCTGTGGGAGCATGGCCAGCAAAAGCAGGCTTGTTGTGACAGCGATGGATCTCGTCACCGTTTGCCGACGAAGCGTTTGCAAGGACGCCATGGGCGCCATGGCGAGAGAGTGGGGAGAAGGCGTGGTGCGCATGAGTAAGGAATCCAAAAACAGGCTTGCCGCCAAGACGACACGCATGGCAAAAACGATCGCCGATACCCTCATGAACAAGGATGTGCTGCACCGGCTAAGGCCGTAGCAAGTATCCGGTTTCGGGGCGGCATGACGGGAAAGACAAGTGCCCGCTACAAGTGCGTCGCAGCAAGTCTCGCGGGTGATCAGGCCATCGATGGAGGCCCGCGAGGACGGGCGCTGAGCAGGGGCGATAAAGGTGCTTGGCCCGGCCGGGCAAACGTCGGAGTGGTTTGACCCACCACTGCCGCGAGTGCATGCGGCATCACGCTGGAAGCGAGCCCCGGGTTGTGATGAAGCAGCACGCAATACCCGCATTTCGCTGTGGGGTCGACGGGTGTATCGGGTGTACTCGGATGTTGGGTTCCGGCGACAGGGTGCGGACAAGCCACATCCATGCCTGGCATAGCGCCGGTCATGGGCATCACCCGCGAAATGGCTGGCATCACCACAATAAATGCCATGGCCAGCATCGCCAGCCAGGCAACATAGTGGTGAGAAGCCTTTCGCCGAAGCACTGAAATCTCCAGGGCACATGCGCGCTGCGATCAACCTAGCATCATACCGCCTGTACACCCGTGTGGCGAAGCGCTACGCGGGCGAAAAATCTTGCTTTTATACGGCAATGCCTTGATCAAATCAGCCAACAACTTCAGGCCAGGGCCTGCGTCAGCTCGCTTTTCAACACCTGCATCAACGCCTGCGTAGACAACGCTCGTATCAGTGGAGCCGCTTGACCCGCCCATTGCGCGTCATAACCCGATTGCCCCACCGCCTTGCCTGCTGCATTGAGCGACTTGCCCGCATCGTAAGTCATTGGATAGTCGGGAATCGCATCATCGGGCACGCGCGTACCCCAATGAGTGAAGGCATTGGCAAGGCTGCGGGCGGGGCGTCCCGAAATGACGCGCGTCATCACGGTGTGATGTGCGGCGTCACTGAAAAGCGCCTGGCGATAACCGGTGTCCGCCAGGGATTCGTTGGTGGCGACGAATGCAGTACCCATTTGCGCAGCGCTTGCACCCAAGGTGAGTGCCGCGGCAATGCCGGCACCATCCATGATGCCGCCCGTGGCGATGATGGGCAGATCGACGGCGAATGTCAGCAGGTGCGTCAGGGCAAATGTTCCAAGGCGACTGTCTTGAGCATCCGGATCGAATATGCCGCGGTGACCGCCGGCCTCATATCCTTGGGCCACGACGACATCGATGCCTGCAGTCTCGATCGCCTTCGCTTCCTGCACATTCGTGGCGCTCGCCAGCAACACGATGCCAGCCTTGTGCAGTGTTTCGATCTGATCCGCGCGCGGCAACCCGAAATGGAAACTCACCACCTTCGGCCTTTCCTCCGCCAGCATGGCAAGCATGTCATCGTCAGCCAGAAAGGACGTGTAGATTTCGTCCAGGTTTTGCGGAGGTTTGCTGCCTATGCGCTCGAATTCGGGACTCAACCGCTGCAGCCATTCGGCTTCTTTCTGCCGGTTGATCTGTGCTGGGCGATGGACAAACACATTCACGTTGAGCGATCCGCTGCTCAGCATCCGGAACTGACGAATGGCTTCCCGTGCCTTGGTTGCGTTCATGGCGCCGACGCCTAGCGAACCCAGTCCTCCGCTGTTACTGACGGCTGCCGCCATTTCCGGCGACGACACGCCTGCCATGGGGGCCTGGATGATGGGGAGCTGGATGCTGAGCAGATTGAGCAAGGGAGACGGGGAGTGAGTCGCCATGATCCAGGATTCCTTCCATGCAAGTTAGTTGAGGGGCGTGATGTCGCGCAATCACAGCGACATCACGCGGCATCATCCAGGTGGGTGGTTATCTTTGTGCTCATCCCGTCTGGGCGGCGGCGATTTTTCTGTTGGCCGCGGTGGTGCTGCATGGGACGGTTCGACGCGAGGCGGCGGAGCAGCAGGATGCACCATCGGCGGTGCGCCATGGAAGGGTTGTTCGGCAGGCGATGTCATATGCGGCGTTGGCGCAACTTCTGGGCGTGGTTGTGGCTGAGGATGCGGCGCCGGCCGCGCTTCCGGCTGTGGAGCGTAGTGCCCCGGTCGCTCTGCGGGTGCTGGCTCATTGAGCGGATGGCTTGCGGGTGCCGGCGTCGGATTCGGATGCGGTGCGAAACCCGAGGAGCGCAACGCGCCGTTGCCGGCTGGATGGTTTGCCGGAGTCGCCGGATGCGGCTGTTCTGCTGCGGCTGGCATAGGTCCACCCGGGCCGCGTGAATGTACGACACCAGGGCCGGTAAAAGAACCTGGTCGCGAGGTAGCCGCAATGGTCGGGTTACCGTGATTGACCGACGCGCGCAGCGCCTGATTCTGCGCGGCCATGGCGACGTGCTGCTGCTGGGCAGCGACAGGCGGCGTGTGCCGCTCGCGTGCATACGTTGCCTGCTCGGGTGTCGGTTGTGCGGCGACGCCACCGTTACCGCCGTTGTAGCTGATGTGGTTGATGGTGACATGGTTGACCACAGTCTGGTGGTATACGTTAGTGACGTGCACGCCGCCAAATTGGTTCACGGACTGGTTGTAGTAGAACCCGCCAGGTCCCCAGTGACCGCCTGCATAACCTTCACCGGTGTAACCGTAGCCGTAGTTGATACCGCCATAGAAGCCGACGCGGGTTCCCCAATAACCTTCATGGAACACATAGACGCCGTCGCTCCAACCCCAGTAGCCTGGGGTCCAGAGTGCGCCAACGAATGGCGCCAACACCCAGGTGCCCGGTACCCAGTAATAACCATCATCAGCCCACGCCCAGTAGCCAGGCGTCCAGATGTAGCCCACCGCTGGCATGGGTGGCTGCTCGTAGATCGGCAGTGGTGGCGGCGCCACATTGATCGAAATACCTATGCCAATGCCAACACCTGCATGCGCGGGCGTGGAAACAAGTGTGAAGGTGGCGCCGGAAAGTGCAGTAGCTGCGCTCAATGCCAAAGCGCAACCGCGGGTGAGGGCCTTGCGCGTAAAAGCATGCTTTTTCATGACGTTCCCCGTTGGCAAGATCGTACGAGGGAACGCTACTGCAACAATAGCGACGGGAAGCTGAGCGAAGTGCGACACATTATGGACAAATCACGCGCACAACATGGTTGCGGTACGAAACATCAACATCCAAGTGACTGTAAATATTCGCTTTATTCGCGAAACTAAACCCATAGTGACTGGCAGTCAGCGGCGCATCCTTGCCAAGCAGCGCTTGCTGGCCCATCAGGCGCAGGATGTTGTACGCCACCGCCGCCAGACTCAGCACCCATGTTCATATGACCGACTATTTTGGTATTTACCTCGCCCGTTGGAGGCTAACACCCGATGGAGCCCCCATCTTTACCCACAGTAGCAAGCTTTTGCCGGTTCGGTGGAAAGGGCAGGCTGCCATGTTGAAGGTGACGGAATCTGTGGAAGAACGTGCCGGCGCCCTGGTTATGGTTGCATGGGCTGGTCATGGGGCTGCGCGAGTGCTGGCTCACGGTGAGGATGCGCTTCTAATGGAGCGGGCTGAAGGTATCGCGTCGCTTGCTGATCTTGCTAGAAGTGGAGCAGATGACACGGCTAGTCGCATTATCTGCGGCGTGGTGGAGAAACTCCACGCACATCAGCATGGAGCTTCATGGTGCAGTGTTGTTTCACTGGATCACTGGTTTCGTGAGCTGGACCCAGCGGCCGTGCGGTATGGCGGAGTTTTATCACTGGCTGCCGACACTGCACGCTATCTTTTGGCAACATCGCAAGAAGCGGTTGTTCTTCACGGTGATATTCATCATGGAAACATTCTGGATTTTGGTCCGCGAGGGTGGCTTGCGATTGATCCCAAGGGTCTGATGGGTGAGCGTGGTTTCGATTATGCAAACCTTTTTTGTAATTCAGATCATGAAATGGCGACGAAACCTGGCCGCTTTCTCAGGCAGTTGGATGTTGTAGCTCAAGCAGCAGCGTTGCCACGCGTACGCCTGTTGCAATGGGTACTAGCTTATGCGGGATTATCGGCGGCATGGACGCTCGGTGACGGAAATAAACCAGAGACAGCACTTTCAGTGGCGGAGTTGGCGGCTAAAGAGTTGCGCGAGATTGAAACGGGGCGCAAGTCAAGTAGTTAAGGCAACGCTGAATAAGTATCGCCGTCGTCACCAGCCCTGTCTGTTCGCAGACTACAGGGCCGTTGGCGCATGCGAGGAGAGCACATGGATGTAAGCCTCCGACCCAAAGCAAACGTAATGGCTAAACAGCGCGTGCTGCGAAAATACGTGCCGGTTAAAATGGCGCCATGCAAAGTCTCAACCCCAACGACTTCCAGCTATCGGTCGCACCGATGATGGACTGGACCGACCGCCACTGTCGCTACTTCCATCGGTTGCTGTCGCCTCATGCTCGACTTTACACGGAGATGGTGACCAGCGCCGCGTTGGTACGCGGCAAGCAGTTGCGTTTGCTGGAGCATAGCCAACAGGAGCACCCGGTTGCCTTGCAGTTGGGCGGTAGCGATCCGCAGGAATTGGTCGAGGCGGCGCGTTTCGGTGCGCAGGCGGGTTACGACGAGATCAATCTCAATGTGGGCTGTCCGTCTGATCGCGTGCAATCTGGCCGCTTTGGCGCTTGCCTGATGCGTGAACCTGTGCTTGTGGGGGATTGTGTGAAGGCGATGCGCGATGCGGTGTCGGTGCCGGTAACGGTGAAGTGCCGTATCGGAGTGGATGATCAGGACGCGTACGCGGACTTGCAACATTTCACCGAAACCATGCTTGCTGCCGGCGTGGAGATTCTGGCGGTGCATGCGCGCAAGGCCTGGCTGCAGGGTTTGTCGCCGAAGGAAAATCGCGAGATTCCGCCGCTGGACTACGAGCGTGTGTATCGCCTCAAGCGGGAGTTTCCGCAGTTGCGGGTGATCATCAACGGCGGCATCACCACGGTGGAGGCGGTGCAGGAGCATCTTGGCCATGTTGACGGGGTGATGCTGGGACGGGCGGCTTACCATGATCCCTATGTGCTGGTGCGGGTCGAAGAGGCGTTGCATGGACTGCCACGGCCCTCGCGCGATAGTGTTTTGCAGCATATGCGTCCATATATTGAGGCCGAGCTGGCGCGTGGTACCTTGCTGAAACATATCACCCGACATCTGCTCGGCCTGTACCAAGGTGAGCCAGGGGCGCGTGGGTTCCGGCGCATCTTGAGCGAGGGGGCTCACCAGCCTGGTGCCGGGTGGTCATTGATTGAGCAGGCGATCGCCTCGGTGCGGGTGGTGGCCTGAGGTTACGGGCCGTCTTCGCCAGACGTTGGACGGATGGGTCAGCGGTGAGGGTGCTTTACGCTCGTCCGGTCATTATTCAGCCCCGGTTGAGCAGTATGGCGCATCGGCCGGGAATCTTCCCAGCCCCTCAATTCACGGGACTATGGGTTTAAATCACGGTTTAACATGGGCGATAGCAGCGATGGGGCTGCTGGTAGCCGGCACGATCGTTGCCCAGTCGTCGCCACAAGGCGGCCTGAGTCTTGATCAGGCCGTCGTACGCGTTCAACAGCAAGTGGGCGGCAAAGTGCTGTCAGCCGAGGCACGACAGTTGGCGCGCAAGGTAGAGTACCGGATCAAGGTGCTCACGCCCGAAGGGCATGTGCGTACCATTATCGTGCCGTCAGATGCCACTCGCACGCTGCCTGCGGCACAATCCATCAAGAAATTCCCCAATGGCGGAAGCAAGAAGGAGAAACACTAATGCGCATCCTCCTAGTCGAAGACGAAGCGCCGCTGCGCGAGACGTTGGCAGCCCGCCTCAAACGCGACGGGTTTGCTGTGGATACCGCCCAGGATGGCGAAGAGGGCATCTACATGGGTCGCGAAGTACCATTCGATCTAGCCATCATCGACCTTGGCCTGCCCAAGATGTCGGGCATGGACCTGGTCAAGGCCCTGCGTGAAGCCGGTCAACGTTACCCCATCCTTATCCTTACCGCGCGTGGCAGTTGGCAGGACAAGGTCGAATGTCTCAAGCACGGCGCCGACGATTACCTGGTCAAGCCGTTCCACGTCGAGGAGCTGCTGGCTCGCATCAATGCCCTGGTGCGCCGCGCGAGCGGCTGGTCCAAGCCGGTACTGGCCTGCGGTCCAATCAAGCTCGACACCACGGCGCAGACCGTGACGGTGGAAGGCAAGCCGGTGGACCTCACCAGTTACGAGTACAAAGTGCTCGAATATCTGATGCTGCACGCCGGCGAGCTGGTCTCGAAGGCGGATCTGACCGAACATATCTATCAACAGGATTTCGATCGCGATTCAAACGTGCTCGAGGTTTTCATCGGTCGTTTGCGCAGGAAGCTGGACGCAGAAGGAACGATGAAACCGATCGAAACGGTACGCGGACGCGGGTATCGCTTTGCCATCCCACGCAGCGAAGACGAATGATGCAGCAGAACGCCGCCCGTTCTCACTGGCGGCGCGCGCAGCGCTTACGACCGGCTTGGTGCTTGCTGCATTCCTGGGCGCCATCGGCTGGACGCTGTCGCGCACCTACGCGACCAGCGAACTCAACAAGTTGCAGGATCGCCTGCACGACAGCGTGATTTCCTACATCACCGGCACCGATGTGCGCCGGGATGGTAAGCCGATCATGCCGGACGCACCGCCGGACCCCATGTTTTCTCGTCCGGGTTCGGGTTTGTATGCCGTGGTGTTGGGGGGCAATTTCCACTGGGAATCCTCGTCCGCATTGGGACGCGATTTCAGCTTTCTGCACCAGCTTGAACCGGGTGTGTCGCAATTCGTCGGGCCGGTGGATACCGAGCTGGGGCGGCTTTACTACTACAGCTTCGGTGTTGCCATGGAGGTTACGGACCACGACCCTGTGCGCCTTACCTTTACGGTGGCGCAAACGGAGGACGAGCTGGAAGGTAATATCGCTGTGTATCGGCGCAGCCTGGTGGGCTGGCTGGCTACGCTCGGCGTGATGTTGATCGTGCTGCAATTGATGCTGCTGTACTGGAGCCTATCGCCGTTGCGCAAGGTGACCAGCGACATGAGTCGCGTCGAGCATGGCGATACGGATCACCTGGACAGCCAGTATCCGATCGAGTTGACTGGCCTTACCGAACGCATCAACGCCTTTATCGACAGCGAACGCGAACAGCGCACGCGTTATCGCAATACGCTGGCTGATCTGGCGCATAGCCTGAAAACGCCCTTGGCGGTGATTCGCTCGCAGCTCGAATCATCCGGCGACATTTCGGTGGCGGCGCGCTTGCCGGTGCTTGATCAAGTACGCAGGATGGATGAGCTGGTGGCCTACCAGCTTGCCCGTGCAGCGACGACAGGTCGCCAGACTTTTGCCAGCGCGGTGCCGATTGCCGGTCATGCCGAAGATCTGGTGCAAAGCTTGGAAAAGGTCTACGCCGCCAAGAACGTACTATGCGAATTCGATATCGAGGATGGCGCGGCATTTTACGGCGAGCAAGGTGACCTGCTGGAACTGATGGGCAATCTGCTGGAGAACGCCTTCAAGTGGGCCGGCCATCACGTGTTGCTGGTGGTGAAACCGTTGCCGCAGGTGGGGCGTCAGCGTCCTGGCCTGTTGCTCAGTGTGGAAGACGATGGCCCGGGTATTGACGCGGACAAGATCGAGAAGGTTCTGCAGCGCGGTGTGCGCGGTGATGAGCGGGTCAAGGGCCATGGTATTGGCCTTTCCATCGTGCAGGACATCGTGCGCGCATATAGCGGCGAGTTAACGGTGGATCGTTCGGCAGAATTTGGTGGCGCGCGCTTCAGCGTGGTGTTGCCGCCAAACTGAAAAGACTGTGGCAGTGGCTTACTGGATGGAGCCTGGCAGCAGTGATTGCCAACCCAGGCCGGAGCTGTGTGGCGAGCCGCCATCTGACGAGGTATCGCTACCGCTCATGTGGACCGGCGCATCATCCGCGCTGTCGTTGGAACTGGAAGCATGGTTGTTGCTGGAAGAATCGGTGGAGCTGCTCTTGCCGCTGCGCAGAATGCTCATGGCATCCCCGCTCACCGACGAATTGTCGTGATGGGTGCTGGGTTCGGCAGAATGATCGGTGCAGTGGTAGCCCGACCCCGCGTTCATACCATTGGCAGCCAACGTCCCAGCAGCCGTTGCATTGGTGACGGCGCAGAAACTTAGCAAGCATCCGAGCAGCAGTGGTGTGGAACGCATGGCGATGAGCCCTTGGGGCGTGAGCCTATCGTTCCGATAGTTCCAGAAACCTTGCCAGGATGCCAGTGCCCCGCCCTTGTGCTGCGAAGCAACTCAAGACCAAGGAGAAAAGTAAAGAAAAGAGTTGCATGCTGTGTTGAAGATGAGGGAAGGCCCCTCGCCGACAGGCTCCCGTGTCAGTCGGCAAACTCCCTGAGGCTGCTGCAGCCGCGAGGCTGTGGTGGTGAAAGCGCAGGGTCGAAAAGTGAGTGCTGTGGAGACGAACGAGAGTGAACTGCCCGCGACGTACCGAAACGCATGAGATGAGATCGAAAGTCGGGCTGGGGACGAGCCTGATGAGCAAAAGCAGACAGCTAACGGGAATGCGGGTCTGCTGGTCTCCGGTATTCAGGCAGCGTGACCGAGGCACAGACTTCAACAGGAACGCAGGAGACCACGATGCGATGCGAAGGGAACGGTACAACCGGACAAGGGAGGCCAAGTACCGATGCGCATCGTGGAGTCGGAAGGTTCCATAGTAGCGATGAAGTGAGGTAATGCTCATGGAGCGAAGGGAACCTGTCGAGAATGCCGGAACGCCGAATCAACTGGGCAGCCGGGAGGAGTTGGGTGGAAAGGCGAAACCCTTTGAAATAGACAAGTGGGAAGTGGTAGCGGCCTATCGGCTGGTACGGACCCATGGCAAAGCGGCAGGAATAGATGGTCAGACGATGAAGGAGTTCGAGCGGGGTCTAAAAGACAACCTGTACAAGCTCTGGAATCGATTGTCGTCTGGCAGAGTGATACTTCAACTTCGCCATGCATATCATTGTTGGGATTTCACTCCAACTTTTCGCGAACGCATCAAGACCGCATACAACACCGGCATCACCAGCAACACCAACGGCACCTGCACCAGCAGGCCTGCAATGATCGCCACTGCCAGCGGTTGCTGCATTTGCGAGCCAGAGCCCAAGGCCAACGCCAGTGGCAACAGCGTAAGAATCGCCGCCATCGTGGACATCAAAATCGGGCGCATACGGTGCCGGGCAGCTTCCAGCAAAGCCTCATGCAGCGGCTTTTCGACAACGACTTCCTCCAATTCGGAGAAATAGAAGATCGCCACTTCGGTGACGATGCCTACGATCATGGTCATGCCCATCATTGCGGAGATGTTGAGCTCGATGCCTGTGAGCCACAAGCCAATAAACACCGCACCGATGGCCAGCAATGGCATCAGCATGATCACTAGCGCCACGCGAAAGCTTTCGTAGAGGAACAACAGCAGTGTGAATACCAGTGTGATGGCAGCAAACAATACGACAGTCAAACCTTTGAAGGCTTCTTGCTGCTGTTGATACAAGCCACCCAATTGGTAATACATGTCTTTGGGCAGCATGCTCGGCCTGGCCAGCATGGCTTTCACATCGTTGATCACCATGCCCATGCTGCGCCCGCTGATGCGGCCGGTGACTGCGACCATGCGCTTGAGATTGCTGCGCGTGATTTCCGGTTGTCCTTGCACGATCTGCAAGCTCGCTATTTGCGATAGCGGCAGCAAATGGCCGTCCGCCGCGCGAATGGGTAACGCAGACACTTGTTCCAGGCGTTTATAGGCGGATACCGGTAAGCGCACGCGCACCTCGATCATCTTGCCGTCAACGGGCAGCTGTGTGGCGACAGTGCCGTCGATGGCCGCGTTGACCTGTTCCTTTACCGCCGTGGGATCCAATCCCTGCAAAGCCGCCTTGGCAGGATCCACCGTCATGACCAACGCATCGCCAGCGGGATTGATGCCAGGAAGCACGCCATTGACGCCACCGATCTTGCCCAGCGCATCGGCCACTTGCCGCGCCGTATCGTTGAGCTGGTCGGGATCATCGCTGTAGAGCTGAATCTCGATTGGCTGCGGCACGGCTACCAGGTCGCCGATCATGTCTTCCATCAGCTGCGACACTTCCACATCCAGCCCAGGCACCTTCTCTTCCGCTTCCTGGCGAATGTCGTTCATCACCTCTTCGGTGGAAGGGCGCGAACCGTTTTTCAACCGCACGAAGATGTCGCCGGTGTTGGCTTCGGTCAGCGCATCACCAAGCTGCAAACCGGTACGGCGCGAATACGTATCCACATACGGATTGGCGCGAATGATCGCCTCGACCTGATTAAGCAGGCGCCCGGTTTCCTCCAGCGAAGTGCCCGGCTTGGAAATGTAGTCGAAGGTAAAACCACCCTCATCCATCGCTGGCATGAAGCCGGTACCAACCTGGTTGAACGCCAGGGCGCCGACGGCGATCAAAGGCAGCACAAACACTGTGATCCACACTGGACGTTTCAGCCAGCGCTGCAGCAGGTTTTCATAACCGTGCCTCATCCGCTGCGAGAACGCACCACCCGCATGATCACCGATGTGCCGCTGGTCCAGCAGCCGTTCCGACAACAACGGCACGACGATCCAGGTCAGCAGATAGGAAATCACCAGCGCGCTGGCCATGGTCAGCGACAGGGCTTTGAAGAACGCACCGGTAACACCGGTCAGGAACGCCAGCGGCACAAAGATCACCACGGTCGCTGCGCTGGAGCCTGTCAGCGGGCGCGTAAATTCCCACGCAGCACACCCGATCCGCTCGCTCACTTTGCCGCTGGCGCCATGCAGGCGGCGCATGATGTGTTCCTGCATCACGATCACGTCGTCGATGATCAGGCCCACGGCGGCCGCCATGCCGCCGAGCGTCATCATGTTGAAGCTCATGCCCAGTACGTGCAGCAGCAGCACAGTGATCGCCAGCACGGCCGGCACCACCAGCATCGCAATGAAAATCACGCGCATATTGCGCAGGAACACGAACAACACCAGGCCGGCCAGCACGATGCCGATCAAGATTGCATCGCGCACGCTGCCGGCCGCGCCGGTGACGAGCTGCGACTGGTCGTACCAGTTGGCGATCTTCACGCCGGGCGGCATCTGCGGCACGTAATCCTGCAGGCGCTGCTTCACATCTCGTGCAATCTGCACGCTGTTGCCATCCGATTGCTGCAGGATCTGAATCAACACCGCATTCTGACCATCGGCGGTCACGCGAATCCACTGCGGCACGTGGCTCAGCATCACGTCGGCAATATCACCCAAGCGCACGATGCCATGACTATCCGCGCGCACCACGATTTGGCGCAGCGCATCCACGGTGCGCGGCTGGTTCTGGGCCAACAGCAAATACAGCTTGTAGTGATCGGAAACATGCCCCATCGCTTCGATGGTCGCTGCGCGACTGACGGCGGTGGCGACATCGGTAAGGCCGAGATCCTGCGCACGTAGACGGTTCGGGTCCACGTCCGCATGGAATTCCGTGACCTCCCCACCTTGCACTTGCACACGTGCTACGCCGTTAATGCCGCTAAGCAAGGGGCGCAATTGATACTGCGCCAAGTCATATAAAGCACTGGGCGACAGCGTGTGCGAGCGCAGACTGTACGCCAGCATCGGGTACGAACTTGGGTCCATGCGGCGCGTGGTGAGCTGCGTACCGGTTGGCAGGTCCGGCAACACCTGGCTTGCGGCGGCACTGACGTCGCCGAACGCGCGGCTCATGTCCGTGCCCCAGTCGAACGTGATCGACACGTCCGCACTGCCGCGGCTGGTGGTGGAGCGAATGTCGCGCACGCCGGGTACGCGACGCAACGCCGTCTCGATGGGCGTGGTGACGGCAATCGCCGTCTGGTCGGCAGGACGATCGCCGGCATCGAGCGAAAGCACGATGTGTGGGAATTGCACATTCGGGAACAACGCCACCGGCATGAAGATGGTGCTGCCGATACCGCCGATCGTCAGCATGACCACAAGAAACAGCAGCGAACGCCAATGTCGCTGCATCCATGCGGTGATGCTCACTTGGTGGACTCCTGCTGAGCCTTCGATGATGCTTGCGGGGCTTTGTCCACCTCGTCGCCTTCGCGCACGGCGTCGCCATCATCCAGCTCGTAGTTGCCGGTTACGATGACCTGCATCTTGGCGTCCAGCGGGCCTTGCACGCCGACAGTATCGCCGTCCGGGTGCTTCAGCGTGACGTCGATGCGCTTGGCGTGATCGTGATCGACGACAAACACATAGGCACCTTTGTCATCCTGCAGCACGGCGCCGCGCGGCAATGCCCACGCGGTATAGCTGGTGGTGTCGATACTCGCCTGCACGGCGGAGCCGGCCACCAGCATATTGCCGGCTTCCGGCGGCAAGCTCGCCTGCAACGGCAGCAGGTGCGTCTGCGCGTCGACGGCGTGTCCCACCAACTCGAGGCGACCATGCAAGGTTTCGGCAGCGCCATAGGCACCTTGCACGTCCACCGGCATGCCGGGCTTGAGATGCGCCCCCTCTTCTGGCTGCGCGCCCAGGCGTGCAACCAATGCCTGGGATGGCGCGAAGCTCAACAACGCCGTGCCCGCCTGGAAGCGATCACCCAGGTTCACGTTGAGTGCCGTCACCACGCCGTCGGCAGGAGCATTGATGGTTTCTTCGGCCGTGCCGCCGCCCAGTGCGCGCTGCGCTTCCAGGCCCGCCTTGGCATCGTCCAGCGCCTTGCGTGCCGTGGCCACCTGCGATTGAGTGGCCAGATGTTGCGCAGCCATCTGCTGGGTGCGTTTGAGTTCGCCGGTTGCAAGATCCAGTGCACTTTGGGCTTGCAGATACATGTTGCGGGCAACTGGATCGGGCGCTACGCGCAACAACGCCTGCCCGCGCTGCACGGACTGCCCTCCCGCCACCAGCAAGCCGATCACTTGGCCGCCATGGCCCAGGCTGATCGTGCTGGCGCGGTGCGGATCGCCCACTACCGTGCCCCACGCCTGGATGGTGTCGTGGAAGGTCTGGTTTGCCGGCAATGCAGTCGTTACCAACACCGTGCCTTTCACTTCCGGTGCTTCATCGTCATCGGCAGCGCCACCTTTGCTGCAACCGGCCAGCGCAGCAAGCATCAATGCCGCTAGTGCGACACGCGTAAGGACAAGTCGATTCATGGTTTGAACGTGGACGCTGGGGACGGTTGGAGATCAGTACTGCCGAGCAAGGCTTCCAGCGCAATGGCTTGCTGCGATTGCTGGTCGCGTGCGGCGATATAATCCACATCTGCGCTGAGCGCATTCGCGCGTATGGATAGATAGGTTGGCCAGTCGAGCAAGCCTTTTTGCCAGGCGCTTTCGGCAGCGCGGCGCGCTTCATCCAGACGCTTGGATTGTGTCTGCGACTGTTCAAACTGCTTGGTCAAGGTGGCCTGATCGAGCATCAGCTGGTGGATGTCGTTGCGAGTCGTCAGCACACGGTTTTCGTAATCATCCTTGAGCTGCTGTCGCGTCGCTTTTTCGATCGCGATATTGCCGCGGTTGCGATCGAACAACGGCAGGGTCACACCGATGTTGATGCCGTGCGAAGTGACACCGGAGTTGTCGCTTTGGCGATCAACGCCGACCGTCAATGCGGGAAACTGCGCGCGAATGGCACCGCGTAAGGTGATCTCTTGGGATTTGTACCCGGCCTGCAGCGCCAACAGGTCCGGACGCCGCTGCGGCAGGCTGGCCAGCGCAATCTCGACCTGGTCGGGTGTGGGTGAAGCCTGGAAAGGCTTCCCGATCAAATCCAGCGGCGCATCCGGTGCCAACCCGAGTAGCACGCGCAGATCGTGCTCCGCCTGATGCCATTGCACGGTGCAATCGGATAGGCGCTTGGTGGCATCAGCATAGGCATTGAGGCCGGCGCTGGCGGCATCAAACGTGAGGTTGCCCTCCTGCAATGCCTTGCGCACGTAGCCATCCACGGGCGCGAGCTTGGCCTGTTCCGTGGAAAATTGCCGCTGCTGCTCACGCAGCGAAACGATCCGGTTGAACAGTTGGCGCGCCTGAGCAATGGTCTGCCACTCCGTCCAGAGCAAGTCCAGGTTGACCTGATCGGCCTGCGCATTGGCCGCTGCCTTGCGAGTGGAGCGAAGCAGCAGACTGGTGACGTCTTCGCTGATGCCGTAGGCGGACGCGGTCCGATAGCCCGGAATGGGATGGGTAAGGTATTCCTGGTTGATGGAGATTTGCGGATCCGGCAGCAGTCCTGCCTGGAAGGCTTGGGCGCGTGCAACGCCGAGCTGGTCGCGCATCACCTTCAAATCCGGGCTATTGGCTACCGCCAGGATCGCCACGTCGGTAACGTCCGTCCCGTGGGACAGGTCGAACTGATGAGCACGCAGCGCCGGCAGCGGCATGGTCGATGTATCGACCGAAAGCTGCGATACATCCTTGGCCCCCTGCCTTTCGCCTACTGGCAAGGGAGCGTAAGTGGCGCAGCCCGCCAGACCTAGAACACATGCCACCAGGCTCAGCCGCAGCGTGTGCGAGAGAGGCGTTGCATAGTCATGGGGTAAATCCTTACGAAACAGTCGCACCTGCATCTCCAAGTCTTGGATCGGATACAAAGGCGTGCTGGTTACTTACTTTCCAGGCGTGAAAAACGTGGGGAGCCCTCAGGGTCGAATGGCACTTTCATTTAGTGACGCGACACACTATGAGGCCTGTGCTGCCCTTGCCAGTGATGGAGCGCGTTTTGGCGTACAAATCGTCACCAGCGGTTCGCATATTGGCTGCCTCATAGATTCAAAACTTGTTCCAGAAGGTATGTCCCCTACGGGTCCATACATTCATAGTCATGGAACCAATATACGCTTTAAACTGAACGCTATCGATCGAAACTTCATAGACGACAGAGCCCGCTTCACGGGGTCCCGAACGCAGATTTTCCTTAGAGCATGTCGTCATAAGATTCTGAGCCACATGACGAGGCAGCGAATTTGCACAGCGGCAAGGAAAGAGGACAGATTCTTCGCGTAGCGTGTCGCCACACCACGCCACTGTTTCAGGTACAAAAACGCATTCTCAACCAGGTGGCGATGACGATACAGGTACGTGTCGTAGTCGCGCGGCTCTTTTCGGTTTTTACGTGGCGGAATATGCGCCTGCATGCCTTGCTCATGAGCCTGCTCAACAATGGCATCACTGTCATAACCTTTGTCGGCCATGAGATGCTCAGCAGGAATGTCTTTGATCAGTTCCGCAGCCTGCGAACAATCTGCCCGGGTACCCTCTGTAACAAGAATTCGGACTGGCATACCATGCGCATCCACGGCCAAATGTATCTTGGTGTTGCGCCCCCTTTTGTGAGACCTATGCCCTGATTGCCGCCACGAGCTCCCGCTGCATGAGGATGAACCTTGCAGTGACTGGCATCGATCATCAGCCACTCAAAGTCCGGCTCATCCATCACACGTTCCAACAGACCTTCCCATGTGCCGTTATCGCGCCAGCGACAAAAGCGCCGATGGGTATTCTTCCAATCGCCGTACTCGGGTGGTAAATCTCGCCACGGCGCTCCGGTGCGAAGTATCCAGAACACTGCGTTGATGAATTGCCGATTATCTTTGGCTACACGCCCCCATCGGCCCGCTTGACCCGGCAAATGGGGTTCAAGCAAACCCCATTTTTCATCGGAGATGTCATGGCGTCGATAGGCCGCAGTCACAGAGGATTCCATCCAGCAAGATTCCATGGCGGGTAGTTAACCATATTTCAACACCTCATGACGACAGGCTCTAGTGGACAAAAACTAGATTGGTTCAGCGCTCGCGATTTTGCCAGTGGTCCCGGTTATCTTGCGACGCCGTACAGTGTGATTTATCAGCACGGCGTCAACACGACAACAACGGTCATCCGCTATAGCGACATGGACAGATAACTTGCTTTATCACGCTCCTACCTACTGTTACGCCCAAACAGGCACAATAGGGCCATGACATCCCTTGTATTGCTCAGGCTGTGGACGGGTAGGGCGCTGAGGGGCAATTTAGTCGACGTCTGGAGCGAGCACGCCCCAGGATCTGAGTAGCGCTTGAATCCTGGTGACATAGGCGGCGCCGATGGCAGGCGTTTCGGAGTGGTAGGCGGCTACGGCTTGCCACGTGTTGCCGTATTTTTCCATTTTGCGACGAAGGTACCAGGCACCTACGTAGGTGTTGATGCAGGGGTTCAACAATTCGTTCGCGCCAATATCGAAACTGGACAGTTCCGGCAGATGTACGGAATTGATCCCCATGACGCCGTAATCCGTGGTGGCGTTGGTGTTGTAATGGATGACGTCGGCACGCATCTGTGATTCTTCATACGCAATGGCACGTAGTACATAGGGGTGCACTTGTTGATAGCGGGCGGCATCGTCGATGCAGTCGGCGCGAACTGGGCAGGTGTGTGAGGCTGCGAGCAGGGTGATGAGGCCGATGACTGCGCCGGCTGATGGGCGCTTTATCTGCGCAATGGATGTGATAGAGAGCATGGCGTCCTGCCAAGGGGCGAATCGGTTCTTTATAGTACATGGTGTGTCGAAATGGATTTAGTGGGGAAGGGCAGCGTTGGCATTATGGCGAGATTCGGATAATTTCGAGTTTTTTAAAAATTCAACAAAAAACCCCAGCACAGCCGGGGTTTTTTGTTCGAGACGACTTCCTTCAGTGCGGGGTGTGTTCGTGACGCGCCAGCTTGTGCGTCTCCTCATCCAGCTTGTCGCCAAGTAGGCGTCGCACGCTGACGTAGAACACTGGAATCAGCAGCAGGCCGAGGAAGGTGGCGAACACCATGCCGCCGATCACGCCTGTACCGATTTCGTGGCGGGAGTTGGCGCCAGCGCCGGTGGACAGCACCAGCGGCAGCACGCCGAGGATGAACGCCATCGAAGTCATCAGGATCGGGCGGAGACGTTGACGGGCCGCGGTGCGCACCGCATCGAACAATGTCTTGCCTTCGGCTTGTTGTTCCACGGCGAATTCCACGATCAGAATCGCGTTTTTCGCGGCCAGGCCGATTACCGTCACCATGCCGATCTTGAAGTACAGGTCGTTCGGGAAACCGCGCAACATGGATGCGACCACCATGCCCAGCAGGCCCAGCGGTACCACCAGTAGCACGGAGATCGGGATCGACCAGCTTTCATACAGGGCCGACAAGCAAAGGAACACGATCACGATCGACAACACCATCAAGAGTGTCGCTGAGTTGCCGGCGAGCACTTCCTGATACGACTGACCAGTCCAGTCCGCACCAAAACCCTTGGGCAGATCGCTGTCGACGATGTTCTGCAGTGTTCCCATGGCCTGGCCGGAGGAGTAGCCCTTGTTGGCATCGCCTACGATTTCGATGGCGGGATAACCGTTGTAGCGCGTGAGCGAAGGCGCTGCCATGCTCCAGGTGGAATGCACCACACTGGACAACGGAATCATGTTGTACGGTCCGTTGGCCGAGCGTGTAGTGGTGCTCGACGACGTGCTAGTGGTCAGCGAGCTGGGCGTGTAGACGTGGCTCAGCGAGTTCGTGTCCATGCGGTACGGGGCATCTGCCTGCACCATCACGCGCTTCACGCGGTCTTCGTAGATGAAGTTGTTGATGTACACCGGCGCTAGCATAAGCTGGATGGCGTTGTACACGTCACTCACCGACAGGCCTAGTGCCGATGCCTGCAAGCGATCGACAGTGAGGTTGTATTGCGGTGCATCTGGCAGGAGGTTCGGACGGGTGCCGAACAGCGTTGGGCTTTGTGAGGCCTTGCCCAGCAGCATGCCCATCGCTTGGGCAAGCTCGGCACGCGGCTGACCGGTGCGTGCCTCCAGGTACATGTCCACGCCACCAAACTGGCTGAGGCCGCGGATGGTCGGCAGGTTCACCACGAAGATTTGTGCGTCGCGAATGCCGTGCAACACGCCGTTAGCCTTGAGGATGAAGTCATCCGCCGTAATCGAGCGCTCGCTCCAGTCCTTGAGCCTGATGAACACCATGCCGGCGTTTTCGCTGCGGCCTACGAAGCTGAAGCCGCTGATCTGGTACATGCCGACATAATCGTTTTTCAACGGACTGGCCGCGAGTTTGTCGCTGACTTCCTGCATCACCTTTTCCGAGCGTTCCACTGTGGCGCCGGGTGGCAGGCTGACGATGGCCAGGGCGAAACCTTGGTCTTCGTTGGGCACGAAGCCCGTGGGCAGCTTGGTGTAGAGGAAAACGGCGAGCATGCTGATCAGCACGTATACGATCATCCACCGCGGTGCATGGCGCACCGCACTGCCAATATGACCGTGATAGGTGTGCGTCACCCAGTCGAAGGTCTTGTTGAACCAGTTGTACAGGAAGTTCTTCTTTTCCTCATGTGTGGGCTTGAGGATGGTGGCGCACAGGGCCGGGGTGAACGACAACGCGAGGAACGCGGAGAAGCCCATCGACACCGCAATGGTCAGCGCGAACTGCTTGTAGATCACACCGGTGGCACCTGGCTGCAGCGCGGACGGCACGAATACTGCCGCCAGCACCAGCGTGATGGCCACTACCGCGCCGGTGATCTGGCTCATTGCCTTGCGCGTGGCTTCTTTCGGCGGGAGGTTTTCCTCGGTCATGATGCGCTCGACGTTCTCGATCACCACGATCGCGTCGTCCACTACGATACCGATGGCCAACACCATGCCGAACAGGGTGAGCTGGTTGATGGTGAAGCCCAGCGGCGACAGGCCGATGAAGGTGCCGAGCAGGGCGACCGGGATCACCAGCGTCGGGATGATGGTGGCACGGAAGTTCTGCAGGAAGATCAGCATCACGAAGAAGACGAGGATGATAGCCTCGATCAGCGTGCGCAGCACCTCCTTGATCGACACCTGCACGAACGGCGTACTGTCATACGGTATGAACCAGGTAACGCCTTGTGGGAAGTCCTTGGCCAGCTCTCCCATCCTGGCACGCACGGCTTCGGCCACGTTCAGCGCATTGGCGCCCGGCAGCAACTGCACACCGAAGCCACCGACTGGCTTGCCACTCCAGGTGGAGGTGAAGCCGTAGGTTTCCGGGCCGAATTCGATGCGTGCGATGTCCTTCATGCGCACCACGGTGCCATCGGGGTTCGCACGCAGGATGATGTTACCGAACTGCTCAGGGTTGTTGAATAGGCCTTCGGCCGACACCGTGGCAGTGAAACTCTGTCCGCTGACAGCCGGGTCGGCACCGAGTGAGCCGGCAGCGAACTGCACGTTCTGGACGGAAATCGCGTTCTGGACATCGGTGGCGGAAAGGCCGTAGCCCTGCATCTTGTCTGGGTTCAGCCATACGCGCATGGCGTATTCGGAGCCCACCTGGAAGGTGTTTCCCACGCCGGGAATGCGTCCGATCTGGTTGACGACCTGCGAACCGACGATGTCGTTGAGGCGGTTACCGTCGATCTCCGGGTTGTTGGAAATCAGGCCAATGAACATCAGGAAGTCCGGGTTGGCCTTGGCCACCACCACGCCCTGCTGCGTCACCGCGGCTGGCAACTGCGGCTGCGCCAGCGACACCTTGTTCTGTACCTGTACTTGGGCGATATCCGGGTCGGTGCCGGTGGCAAAGCTCAGGGTGATGGTGGATGTGCCGTTCGAGTTCGAAGCCGAACTGAAATACAGCAAGTTATCCACCCCGGTGAGCTGCTGCTCAATCACCTTGGTGACGGTGTCTTCCATGGTCTGGGCGCTGGCACCCGGAAAGGTGGCCGAGACCGTGACTTGTGGCGGCGCAATGTCCGGATAGGATTCCACACCCATGTTCAACACGGAGATGGTGCCGACAAGGGTGATAAGAATGGCGATCACCCACGCAAAAATGGGGCGGTCGATAAAGAAACTCGGCATCAGTGTTCTCCTAAGAGCCTGTCTAGAGGCTTGACGTGGCCCGCGTTGTCACGGTGGGGTTGCCAGGTGGTAGTGCGCGGCGCAGCGCTTTGGCTGGCAAGCCAATCTGCGCGCTGCCGCATGGCAGCCACACCGTAACAACCCTTCGGGCCGGGTCTGTTTGCCCGTCGGGCTGCGTCCTCACTCAGTGGTGTATCGACATACACGCCTTCGTTCCTCCTTGCCCGTTAGGCAAACAGATCCCGGCGCGGGCCACGCCGAGACCCTAGACAGGCTCTATGGATGACCGGCGGCAGGGCCTTGGTCGGCCGGCGCCTGGCCAGGTGCCCATGGGGTCGCCTTGGCGGGTGTGCCCGGTTTGACGACCTGAATGCCCGACACAATCACCTGATCGCCTGCATCGAGGCCGCTGGTCACCACCCAGTCGTTGTCGCGCATGCTGTCCGCCACCACGCGTTTCTGGGCGACATTGCCATCCTTGCCGACGACCAGGGCATAGGGGCCGGCCGGATCGCGCTGGATGGCGGCCTGCGGAATCAGAAATACCTTGTTCAACTCCCCCATGTTGGCGGTGAGCGTGACGTACATGCCTGGCAGCAGACGCTGCTGCGGGTTGGGTATGAGTGCACGCATGTTGATGGCACCGGTGGTGGGGTTGACGATCACCGACGAGTAATCAAGCTTGCCGAGCTGGTCATACTTGCTGCCGCTGGGCAGGGTGATCTGCACCGTGGTGTTGCCCGGATTCGACAGCGACACGTTGCCGGCATGCTGGGCGCGTTGCAGGGTATCCAGATCGGCAGTGCTGAGGGTGAAGTTCACGTATAGCTGATCAATCTGGTCGACCGTGGTCAGCAAGGTTGAGCTGGAGCCGGTATCCGTGGTGCTGGCACCGACGATCGCGCCTTCGGTTACCTGCTGCTCGCCGGCGCGGCCGGCGATAGGGGCGGTGACATGGGTGTAGCTCAGGTTGACCTGGGCCATCTGCACATTGGCTTCGGCTTGCTTCATCGTGGCGAGCGAGGAGCGCTCGGTGGCCTCGTCGGTATCGAGTTGGGCTTGTGAGATGTAGCCCTTCGGCACGAGTTGGCGGTCGCGATTGGCGATGACGTGGGCATTGGTATACGTGGCCTGGGCCGATGCCAGCGCCGCCTGGGCGGCAGTGAGGGTGGCCTTGTACGGCGCCGGATCGATCTGGAACATCAACTGACCTTGCTTGACGTCAGTACCTTCGGTATAGACGCGCTTGAGCAACAGACCCGATACGCGGGCGCGTACGTCGCCACTGCGGTAGGCGGACAAACGGCCGACTAGATCCTTATGCAGCGGCACGTTCTGCGGTTGGGCTTCCACTACGCCTACAGTCGGCGGTGGCATCTTGGGTGGGCCCTGTTCCTTGCTACTGCAGGCGGCAAGCGCCAGCAAGCTCAGGCACAGCACCGGTGTGCGCATTGACGTCGACTTCATGAGAACTCCATGACTTAGCGTAAACGGGGGTAGGATGAGGCAAAGACCATTCTAATGTCCGGCAAAACGTGCCGGACATTTTACGTGTATCGGATAACGGCGGGTTTGTCCTGTGTCGTTCGTCCCTCTACGACAGAGGTCTGGCAAATATACCGATCAGTTTACAATTTGTTCGTAGTGCGAATCCAGCCCCTTGCGATCATGACTGAAGGCACAGGCTACCCCACCATCCCCTGTGAACCACTTGCCATGTGTCGGACTCAAGACATCAGCAACATACGTGCTGCGTAAGCTTTCTACACCCACAATGATCATTAGGTGGCGGACGATGGCTTGAGTAATCGTGTCGCCCCATTTTTCGGTGTAGATAGGACATCGGCGCTTTGCGGATCGTCAAAGTCGCGGACCCGCGGCCTGCACTCATGTCTCTATAAATCACATTTTCAGTCGAAGTCATCATGACCGCACACTGATCGATGTGTCTGCGAATGGAACGTGTTGTTGCGTTGCCGATGGATTCAATGCATTACGAAGCGTATGCTTTTAAGGCTTTCTGCTCCATTCTCAACCGCTCCCATTGTCTTGCCCGTCCCCACTTCTTAAGTAAATAGAAGCCATGAATGCGATCCATGTGACTAACGACATCCCTCTCGCGTCTGTCGTGCTTGAAGAGTTGAAGAAAAGCGGTTTTCCGACTAAGCGCCTTGATGAGGCGCAATTTTTTATCAGCGCCTTTTTCTCGCGCATTGCCAACACCGATATCGACCTGCACACACCAGTCGAATGGGCCAGGGTGATCGCAGGGCTGATTGATTTCATGCAGCAGCGTCCACCGGGTCGCGCCATGGTGTGCGTTACCGATGCGGGGCATGCTGCGCGCAGCGCGGTCGAGATCGTCACCGATGACATGCCGTTCCTGATCGATACGGTCAGCATCGTGCTCAATACTCGCTCGCCAGTGCACGCTGTGATCCATCCGGTGGTGAAGGTCAGCCGCGATGCGAACGGTCAGTTGCAGCGCGTGGGCGATGAGCAGGGCTTGCCCGAGTCCATCATGCATTTCGAATTGGACAATATCGAGGGCGAGGCTGCGCAGTCGCAGCTCAAGGCCCAGATCGAAGCCGCGCTGGAAGACGTGCGCGTCGCCGTGCGCGATTGGGAGCCCATGCGTGACAAAGCGCTGGCGATCGCCGCCGACCTCCCGAACCGCAAGCTGCAACTGGACGCTGCCTCTATCCACGAAGCCAGCGAATTTCTGCGTTGGCTGGCTGACGACAATTTCACGTTCCTGGGTTACCGCGAATACGAAGTCGCTAAGGCCGAGGGTGATGAAGTGCTGCGCCCGCTTGAAGCATCGGGTCTGGGCATCCTGCATGGACGCGAGCGTTCCGTGGCGCCGCGTTCGCTGCGCACCCTGGTGGCGCATGATCTGCCGCAGTCCGGTTCCTACGATGCCATCATCCTGACCAAAACCAATGCACGCTCGCACGTGCATCGTGCGGGCAATATGGATTACATCGGCGTGCTGAAGTTCGATGCCCATGGCACGCCCGTTTCCGAGCAGCGCTTCCTTGGCCTGTTTACCTCTAACGCTTACATGACCCGTCCGCAAGAAGTGCCGATGGTGCGTCAGCGCGTGGAGGCGGTGCTGGCGCGCTCGGGTCTCAAGCGCGATTCGTATTCGGGCAAGTCGCTGCGCCATATCCTGGAAACGCTGCCGCAGGAAGAGTTGTTCCAGGCCAGCGAGGACGAGCTGTTCGCGACCGTGATCGGCATCCTGGAGCTGCAGCAACGCGCCCAGTCGCGCTTGTTCGTACGTCGCGACCGTTACGGCCGTTTCTTCACCTGCCTTGCGTTCGTGCCGCGCGATCGCTTCAGTACCACAGTGCGCGAGCGCATCGAAACGATGCTGCGCGAGGTGTTCCATGGCGAAAGCGTGGATTCCAACGTGCTGATGGGCGAATCCGCCCTGGCGCGCTTGCATGTCACCGTGCGTCCGCATCCGGGTGATCAGCTCATCTATGACGCAGCAGACCTGGAAAATCGCCTGCTGCATATTGTGCGCAACTGGCACGATGGCCTGCGCGATAGCTTGATCGGCCATGCAGGCGAGACGCAAGGTGTGGTCTTGCTCAATCGCTTTGGTAAGACACTGCCGGCCGGCTATATCGAAGATGTATCGCCGGAAGTGGCCGCGCACGACGTAGTCGCCCTGGCGAGCCTTAAGAACGACGATTCGATCCACCTCCATCTATATGAAGATCCGCGTGACCAGAGCCTGCGTTTCAAGGTGATCCACGTCGGAGCGCCGATCTCGCTTTCCGATGCGCTACCCATGCTGGAAAACATGGGCGTGCGTATGCTTGCCGAGCATGTCTACACGCTGGAGAGCGAAGGGCGCACGCTGACCATCCACGATTTCGAGCTGAAGTCGAAGTCGCCGCTGGTGTTCGAATTGTCACATTTGCGCGAGCGCTTCGAGCGCAGCTTCGAGGCGCTGTGGCGTGGCCAGGCGGAAAGCGACGGCTTCAACAACCTCGTGTTGTTCGCGCAGGCCGACTGGCGCCAAGTGGCCGTGCTGCGCGGTTACTGCAAGTACCTGCAACAGGTGGGCATTGCGTTCTCGCAGAGCTACATGGAAGAAACACTTAATCGCTATCCGGCCATCGCCGGTCTGCTGATCGAGCTGTTCTGCGCCAAATTCGATCCTCGTCGCGAACAGCTCGGTGCGGCTGAGTTGCAGAAAGCCCAGGCTGACCTGCGCCGTGAAATGGAGGCGCTGATCCCGGCCGAAATGCAAAAAGCCAAGCCGGAACTGATCGAAGGCATCGTCAATGTGTTGGTGCAACGGCGCGAACAGCAGGTGCACGTGTTGTGGGAAGCGCTCAAGTCGCTGCTGGACGACGTGGCCAGCCTTGATGACGAGCGCATCATCCTGAGCTTCATGAACACCATTCGCGCCACGTTGCGCACCAGCTTCTACCAGAAGTGGGAGGGCGCGCATCGTCACTACATCAGCTTCAAGTTCGACTCCAAACAGGTGCCGGATGCACCCAAACCGGTGCCGTATCGCGAAATCTTTGTGTACGCGCGGCGCGTGGAAGGTATCCATCTGCGCTTCGGGCCGGTCGCGCGTGGTGGTTTGCGGTGGTCGGATCGCCGCGAAGACTTCCGCACTGAAGTACTGGGTCTGGTGAAGGCGCAGATGGTGAAGAACACCGTGATCGTACCGGTCGGCTCGAAGGGCGGTTTCTTCGTCAAGCATCCGCCGGTGGGCGGCGATCGTGATGCGCAACTGGCCGAAGGCATTGCTTGTTATCGCTTGTTCATCAACGGCCTGTTGGATATCACCGACAACCTGGTTGAAGGCAAGGTGGTGCCGCCGCACGATGTCGTGCGTCACGATCAGGATGATCCGTACCTGGTGGTGGCCGCCGACAAGGGCACGGCGACGTTCTCCGATATCGCCAATGCCATCTCCATCGAACACGGCTTCTGGCTGGGTGATGCATTCGCTTCCGGTGGTTCGAACGGTTACGATCACAAGGGCATGGGCATTACCGCCAAGGGTGCATGGGAATCGGTGAAGCGCCATTTCCGTGCGCTGGGCCGCGACTCGCAGAGTGAGAATTTCACCTGTGTCGGCATCGGCGACATGTCCGGCGACGTATTCGGCAACGGCATGCTTTTGTCCAGGCACATCCGTTTGGTTGCAGCGTTCGACCACCGTCACGTGTTCCTCGACCCGAATCCGGACACCGCCAAATCCTTCGTTGAACGCGAGCGCATGTTCAAGCTGCCGCGTTCGAGTTGGGAGGACTACGACAAGTCGTTGATCTCCGTCGGCGGTGGTGTGTGGTCGCGCAGCGTGAAGTCGATTCTGATTTCGCCAGAAGTGCGTGCAGCATTGGGCTTGAAGGCCGATGTGCAGCACATGTCGCCGACCGATCTGCTCAACGCCATTCTCAAGGCGCCGGTGGACCTGCTGTGGAATGGCGGTATCGGTACCTATGTGAAGGCCAGCAGCGAAACGCATGCCGACGTGGGTGATCGCGCCAACAACGCACTACGTATCAACGGCGCGGAGCTGCGCTGCAAGGTGGTGGGCGAGGGTGGCAATCTGGGCTTCACCCAGAAGGGGCGCATCGAAGCTTCCCAGCATGGCGTGCTGCTCAACACCGACTTCATCGACAACTCTGCTGGTGTGGACACCTCCGACCACGAGGTCAACATCAAGATTCTGCTTGATGATGCCGTGCAGCGTAACGAGATCACCGTGGAGGGTCGCAACCTGCAGCTCGCTGCGATGACCGACGAAGTAGGCGAACTGGTGCTGTGGGACAACTACCGCCAGAACCAAGCCATTACGCTGATGGAGCATCAGTCGGCGAAGCGTCTGGGCTCGATGGCACATTTCATCCACACGCTGGAAGGCGAAGGCCTACTTGATCGCCAGGTGGAAAACCTGCCGAGCGAAACCGAGCTGACTGAGCGCAAGACGCGCGGCCAGGGCATGACCCGTCCGGAACTGTCGGTACTGTTGTCCTACGACAAGATCCGCCTGTTCCAGCAGTTGTTGGATTCGGACGTGCCGGAAGATCCTTACCTGTCGAAAGAATTGGTGCGCTACTTCCCTGCACCGTTGCACGACAAGTACGCCGCACACATGCAACGTCATCGCCTGAAGCGCGAAATCATCGCCACCGCCGTCACCAACTCCACCATCAACCGCATGGGCGCCACTTTCATGATGCGCATGCAGGAAGACACAGGGCAGGGGCCGGCGGCGATCGCCAAGGCGTACACGGCGGCACGCGAGATTCTCGGTGCGCGTGATCTGTGGGCACAAATCGAAGCACAGGACAGCAAGGTCGATGAAAGCACGCAGATCGACGCGATCCTGCAGGTCTGGTCGCTGCTGCGCCATATCACGCGCTGGTTGCTGAATCGTCCGGGCGGCACGCTGGACATCGCGGCCAATGTCGAACGCTATCAGGCTGCCGTGGCTGATCTGAGCGCCACCGTGCCGGAATCGCTGACGCCGGCTGGCACGGCCGATTTCGCCACGAGCCAGGAGAAGTGGGAAGGACTCGGCCTGCCGAACGATTTGGCCGTGCGATTGGCCAAGCTGCCGGAACTGCGCGCCATGCTCGATATGGTGGAAGTGGCACAGCAGACCGGCCAGCCCATCGCCAAGGTTGCCAACGTGTTCTATGAGCTAGGCCAGTCGCTGGATCTGGAATGGCTGCGTGGTCAGATCGAAGCCTTGCCGGTCGATGGTCACTGGCATGCACAGGCACGCGGTTCGCTGCTGGATGAGCTCAATCATCAGCATCGTGCGCTGGTCACGCAGGTGCTGACGCTGAATGGCAGTTCCAAGGATGTATCGCCCGTGCAAGCATGGCTGGATCGCGACGATGCCACACTGAAATACACCCGCAGCATGCTGTCGGAAATCCTCACGCAGAACGCGGATTATCCGATCGCCTCGGTAGCAGTGCGTCGTCTGGCCCAGTTGGCGCAGGTGCCGGTGGGTTGAGAGCCGTAAATCGGGAATCGGGAATCGGGAATCGGGAAGAGCGGCTTCCTGCAAGCTGGCGGGGACTTGCTCTTAACTATTCCCGATTCCCGATTTACGATTTCCGAATAAAGAGAACCCGGCATCGTAAAATCGGGGGTAGTGAAGTGAAGAGCGGCTTCCCGCAAGCTGGCGGAGGCTCGCTCTTAACTATTTACGATTCCCGATTTACGATTCCCGTTACATCACAGATGGATCTCCCACCATGCGCCTCGCGTTTGTCGCCAGCGAAACCAACGTCGCCCAGCAAGCACGTCGCAAACTCGTGGAGCGTTACGGCGACGTGCCTGCGGTCGAAGCGGAAGTGATCATCGCCTTGGGCGGCGACGGTTTCATGCTGCGTACTCTTCACGCGCATCGTGCTATTGCCGCGCCTGTCTACGGCATGAAGCTGGGCCGGGTCGGCTTTTTGATGAACAAGCACAAAATTGAGGAGCTGCCCGAGCGCATCGTGTGCGCGCACGCCGCCGAGCTGTTTCCGCTGGAGATGTGGACCACCGATGCCGATGGCCAGACGCGCAGTGCGCTGGCGTTCAATGAGGTGTCTTTGCTGCGGCAGACCAATCAGGCTGCGCACCTGGAAGTCAAACTTAACGACGAAGTGAAGCTTGCCACGCTGATTTGCGATGGCATCCTGGTGTCCACGCCCGCAGGTTCCACAGCCTATAACCTGTCTGCACACGGGCCGATCCTGCCGCTCGATGCCAACGTGCTGGCTTTGACCCCGATCAGCCCGTTCCGCCCGCGCCGCTGGCGCGGTGCCATCTTGCCGCATCGCACAGTAGTCAGCCTGCGCGTGTTGGATCCAGGCAAGCGGCCAATCAGCGCAACCGCGGATTTTCTTGAAGTGCGCAATGTGCGTACGGTGAATATCCGCCAGTCGCACGAGCAGGGTGTACGGTTGCTGTTTGATCCGGAGCACAATCTGGAGCAGCGCATTCTGGATGAGCAGTTTGCGGCGGATTGATCCGGCACGCTCCGCTTTTCTCCCTCTCCCCTCGAACCTCTCAGCCAATATCGTCCATGACCCGCCCCATCGCATCCGTTCACGATCCTCGCGCCGCCATGGACAACAAGCTGGTTGTTGCCATCTCCTCCCGCGCCTTGTTCGATCTCGGTGATAGTCACGCGTTGTTCGAGCGGGATGGTCTGGATGCGTATCGTGCTTTCCAGATCGAACACGAGGATGAAATTTTGCAACCCGGCGTGGCTTTTCCGCTGGTGCAGAAGCTTCTGAGCTTGAATCGGCTAGCCGGCGACGTGCCGCCGGTCGAAGTGATCCTGCTATCCCGCAATTCGGGCGATACCGGACTACGCATCTTCAATGCCATTCAGCACTACGGCTTGGAAATCAGTCGTGCGGCTTTTACCAGCGGCGCGCCCACCTCCGACTACATTGCGCCGTTCAACGCCGATTTGTTCCTTTCGGCCAATGCGGAGGACGTAGGCCGCGCCCTGAAAGCCGGCGTGGCTGCGGCAACCATCCTGCCTTCCGTCGCGCCGCCACGTGCCAGCGAGCAGTTGCGCATTGCCTTCGACGGCGATGCCGTGATCTTTGGTGACGAAGGCGAGCGCGTATCGCGTGAAGAAGGTCTGGAAGCCTTCCACCGCAGCGAAACGGAGTTGGCCGATGAACCGCTGTCAGTAGGCCCGTTCCGTGGTTTCCTTACGGCGGTACATCGGTTACAGGCGGCATTCCCGGCCGAAAATTCGCCCATTCGCACCGCACTGGTCACCGCACGCTCGGCTCCCGCACACAAGCGCGTCATTCTTACCTTGCGACGCTGGGGCGTGCGCATCGACGAAGCCCTGTTTCTCGGCGGGCGTGATAAAGGTCCATTCCTTGACGCCTTCGGTGCCGATATCTTTTTCGATGACTCGCCGGTCAACGTGGAATCTGCGCGAAAACACGTGGCGACGGGTCATGTACCACATGGCGTGAGCAATCCGTGATTCTGTCGGATAGTGAGGAATGCTGCGGTCGAAATAAGGCTTTTCGGCGGACATGTTCAATGTGTAGCGGTAGGCGGTTTGGAATCATCAAGCTGATCGGCTGACCAGCCACCGCCAAGATCACCGATCAACGACACTGCATCCAGCAAGCGCTGCTGCTGCACACTCACGGCGCTCTGCTCCGTGCTTAGCTGAGTGGCCTGCGCGGTGGCAGCCGTCGTGTAGTCGACCGTGCCGGCCTGATATTCGTTCATGGCGATCTGCGCGCCCTGGGTTGAGTCCTTCACGGCGGCGTTCAATACGTCCGCCTGCTGGGCCAGAATGCGCAGGCCAGAGAGATCATTCTCCACATTCTGGAACGCCGTTAATACGGTGCCGCGATAGTTGGCGACGGAGGCTTCGTAGGACGCCTTGGCGGCGGTCACTTCGCCATGGCGCGCACCGAAGTCGAAGACGGTCTCATCAACATCGGCGCCAACAGACCAGACATGATTGGCCAGATGCAGCAGCCCGGCCAGTGGCGACTGTGAAAAACCATCGGCGGCCGACAGGGAAATGCTGGGGTAATAGGCCGCTATGGCCACACCAACGGCGGCGTTCTGCGCAGCCATCTGGCGTTCGGCGACTGCAATATCAGGACGACGTTGCAACAGCGTGGAAGGTACGCCAACCGGCACACTTGGCAGCGTCGGCAAAGACGTGCTGTGCGGAATATCCAACTCTTCCGGATTCTTGCCGACCAGCACGGCGATTGCATGCGCGTATTGCGCACGTGCGACACCCAGCGCAATCAGGCTGGCCTTGGCGTTTTCCAGCTGCGTACGTGCGGTGATCACGTCGGAAGGTGGCGTGGTGCCGGCGATACCCTGGTTTTCTACCACACGCAGGTATTCGGTGTAGGCATCGACGGTTTTTTGCAGCAGGTCGATATTCGCATCGCTGACGCGCAATTCGATCACCGCCGTGGCCAGTGCTGTTTGTTCGGATAGCGTGGCGTTTGCCAGAGTCGCTTCGCTGGCCTGCGCGGTCGCCTTGTTTTCTTCGATGGTGCGGCGAACCTTGCCCCACAGATCGGGGGCCCAGCTTATGCCGCCCTCCGCGGAGCCCGAGGTATTCACAGGATGGAAATTCGGGTTCAGGCTGGCGCTGCCGGTGTTGGTGCGCTGCTTGCTGGCCGAGCCGGTTATGCCGATGGTTGGGAACAGTGAGGCGTTGGCGACTTTTACTTCCGCCAAGGCTTCCTGATAGTTGGCATAAGCCTGGCGCACGGTCTTGTTCGAGACCGATATCTGCGGTTCCAGTTCGTTGAGCAATGGATCGTTGAATACCGTCCACCAGTTGCCTTTGGGGGCTTCAGCCGCTGGCGCAGCTTGTGACCAGCCGGGGAGCTCCTTGTACTGCGTGGCGACGGGTACCTGTGGCCGGTGGTAATCCGGACCGACCATGCAGCCGCTGAGCAACAGTGCCAGCGAGGCGGTCAGAGCGGTATGGGAATAAGTCTTCATAGTCATGCGCTCGCGTCCGATCTGTTCCACGGCAGGGTGGCGGCCCACTTGGCAAGTCGTGCGCGCAAGCGGTCGAGGAAAAGGTAGATCACCGGTGTCGTGTACAGAGTAAAGACCTGGCTGAGAATCAAGCCACCCATCACGGTAATGCCGAGCGGCTGGCGCAGCGACGCACCCTGGCCGATACCGACGGCCAGTGGCACCGCACCGAGTACGGCTGCTGCCGTGGTCATCATGATGGGGCGCAGGCGAACCACGGCTGCGTCGTGAATGGCCTGGGTCGGCGTATAGCCTTCGTCACGCTGCAAATGGATGGCCACGTCGATCATCATGATCGCGTTCTTCTTCACGATACCGATCAGCAGGATGATGCCGATCATCGCGATCACCGAGAACGGGGTGCCGAAGATCAGCAGCGCCAGCGTCGCGCCGATGCCTGCCGAAGGCAAGGTGGACAGAATGGTGATCGGGTGCACCGTGTTTTCATACAGCATGCCGAGCACGATATACACCGCCGCCAATGCCGCCAGGATCAGCAACGGCATGGTCGACATCGATTGCGAATACACCTGCGCAGCACCCGCTGTAGCGCCGTGGATGGATGCTGGCATGCCCAGTTCCTGCATCGCCTGGTTGATTGACGCAATCGCCGTGCTCAGCGATCCGCCCGGAGGCAGGTTGAACGAGATGGTACTGGCGACCAGGCCATCCTGGTGATTCACCTGGGTAGCAGTGTGGTTGCTCGTGTAGCTGAGCATGGCCGGAAACGGCACTATCGTTTCGGCGGCGGTACTGTCCGCGCTGCCGCTGGAGGTGCCGCCCTTGGAGTTGGAGATGGCATTGGTAAGCTGGTTCGCCTGGGCGTTGGCGTTGAGCGAGTTGATGCTGGATGCGCTATTCGATGCTGCGGTGACCGCCAAGTGCGCCGTCACGCCGGATACCACGCTGCCTGGCATCTGCGTCTGTTGCGTGCCGGCGGGGTTACCTGCCGCCGTGCTGAAGAACATGCGGTCCAGCATCTGTGGGTACTGCCAGTATTGCGGCGCCACTTCCATCACCACGTAATACTGGTTGAGCTGGTTGTACACGGTGGATACGGTGCGCTGGCCGAAGGCATCGTAAAGCACGGCATCGATCTGGTTCGGCGCAAAGCTGTAGCGGGCCATGGTGGCGCGGTCGAAATTAACGTAGGTCTGCAAGCCGTTCTGCTGCAGGTCGGAGTTCACGTCCTGCAATGGGTTGCGGTATTTACCTAGCGCGGTCACCAGCTTCGGCACCCAGGTAAACAGTGCCGCTGGATCGTCACTGGTCAGGGTGTATTGGTATTCCGCCGCCGACTGCCGCCCGCCGATGTGCAGATCCTGCGCGGCCTGCATGAACAGCTTTGAGCCTGATACAGCGTTGAGCTTGGGACGCAAGCGGTCCACGACTTGCGCTGCGGAGAGCTTACGTTCGGACAGCGGTTTCAGCTCCACGTACACGTTGGCGGTATTCAGCGCGCGGCCGCCGGTGAAACCGGCGACGGAAGCTACGGCCGGATCTTTCTGTACGATGGATTGCAGCTGCGCGAGCTTCTGCTCCATCGCCTGGAAGGAAATACTCTGGTCGGCGATGATCTGCCCCATCAGGATGCCGTTGTCTTGTTCGGGAAAGAACGTGGACGGCAGCCATTTGACCAGGAACAGATTGAGCACGATCAGGCCGATCAGCATCAATCCGATCATCAGCGCGTTGTTGAGTACGGCACTGAGCGAGCGCGAATACGCCTGTTTGAAGCGCTCGAACTGACGCTCGTACCAAACCGCCCAGCGTGCCTTGGAGTGCATCGCCGCACCCGGACGCAGCAGATAAGCGGCCATGGTCGGCGTGACCGTCAGCGAGATCACCAGCGACAGCAGGATCGCAACCGAAAGCGTCACCGCGAACTCGTGGAACAGCAGGCCGATGATGCCCGGCATCAGCAGGATCGGCAGGAACACCGCGATCAGCGAGATGCTCATGGAGATCACGGTAAAGCCGACTTCGCCGCTGCCCTTCAGCGCCGCCTCGCGAACATTCATGCCTGTTTCGACGTGGCGCACGATGTTTTCCAGCACCACGACCGCATCGTCAACCACGAAGCCGGTGCCGATGGTCAGCGCCATCAGCGAAAGATTGTCCAGGCTGTAACCCATCAGGTACATCAGCCCGAAGGTGCCGATGATGGACAGCGGCAGCGCTACGGCAGGAATCAGGATCGCGCGTGGCGATTGCAGGAACACGTATACCACGCCGATCACCAACAGCACGGCCATGAACAGCGAGCGTTCCGTATCACCCACTGCGGCGTTCACCGATTGCGAGCGGTCGATGACAATACCGATGTGCACATTGCGTGGCAGTGTGGCCTTGATCGATGGCAGCACCTTGCGGATTTGCGCCACGGTCTTGACGATGTTGCCGCCCGGCAGCGGGTACACAATCACCAGCACCGCGGGCTGGCCGTTGTATAGCCCCATGTTGCGAACGTTTTCCGCGGAGTCCTGTACGTCCGCCACATCGCGCAGAAGCACTGGCGAACCATCGCGATACGCGATCACCAGGTCGCGATAGGGCGCCGCCTTATTGATCTGGTCGTTGGAGGTGACCTCGTAGCGCAGGCCATCCTGATCGATATGACCTTTGGCGCTATCTGCGTTGGCGCCGCTGATGGCCGCACGCACGTCTTCCAGTCCGATGCCGTAGCTGTTGAGCTTGTTGGGCTCCAGTTCTATGCGCACCGAGGGCAGGGCGCTGCCACCTAGGGTGATCTGGCCCACGCCATCCACCTGCGAGAGCTGCTGCTGGATGACTGAATCCGCGGAGTCGTAAAGCTGCGCACGGGTCAGCGTTTTGGATGTCAGCGCCAGCGCCATGATCGGCGAATCCGCTGGGTTGAACTCGCGATAGCTCGGGTTGTTGCGTAGCGTGGTCGGCAGGTCCGCGCGTGCCGCCTGGATGGCCGCCTGCACATCGCGCGCTGCGCCGTTGATGTCGCGATTCAAGCCGAACCGCACCACGATCTGCGCTGAGCCGACGAAGCTGGTGGAGGTGAGTTCGGTGACGTCGGCAATCGTGCCGAGGCGCTTTTCCAGGGGTTCGGCCACGGTGGACGCCATGATCTCCGGACTGGCGCCAGCCATCTTGGCCTGCACAACGATCACCGGATAGGTGACGTTGGGCAGCGGCGCGACAGGCAGGTGGAAATAGGCCAACAGGCCCGACAGCAGAATGGCTATCGCCAGCAAGGTGGTCGCCACCGGACGCTTGATGAAGAGCGCCGAGATGTTCACGGGCGACCACCGTTGGCGATGCGCTGGCCCCCTCTCCCCTCTGGGGAGAGGGTTAGGGTGAGGGGCCAATCTTGCGCAAAAGCAAATCCGTTACGCGGAAGCATCGGCCATGAACTGTCGGAGCCATGAAGATCATGGCGAGCCCAGCCCCTCACCCCAGCCCTCTCCCCAGAGGGGAGAGGGCGCAGGTTGTGTGGCACGCAAGCCATCATGGCGCGCTATCTCCAGCCGCCAGCGACGGTTTGCGCTGGAAGCGCTGTGCCAGCCGGTCGAAGTACAGATAAATCACCGGTGTGGTGAACAACGTCAACAACTGGCTCAGCATCAAGCCGCCGATGATGGCCAGGCCTAGCGGCCGGCGCAGTTCCGAACCGGTACCCGTGCCCAGCAGCATCGGCAATGCACCAAGCATCGCAGCCAGAGTGGTCATCAGGATCGGGCGGAAACGCAGCAGCGACGCTTCGAAGATCGCTTCGGCAGGCGGTTTGCCATGCTCGCGTTCGGCTTCCAGCGCGAAGTCCACGATCATGATCGCGTTCTTCTTCACGATACCGATCAACAGCACGATGCCGATGATGCCGATCACATCCAGATCGGCGCCGGCGATCATCAGTGCCAACAGCGCGCCGATACCGGCGGAGGGCAGGGTGGAGAGAATCGTCACGGGGTGGATGAAGCTTTCGTACAGCACCCCGAGCACGATGTAGACGGCCGCCAGTGCGGCGATCAGCAGATACACCTCACTCGACAGCGAATCCTGGAACGCCTGCGCGGCGCCCTGGAACGATGAGGTAATCGATGGCGGCAGATTCACCGCCTTCTCGGCCTGGTTGACCTCCTCCACCGCCTTGCTCAATGAAGCATCCTGCGCCAGGTTGAAAGAGATCGTCACCGACGGGAACTGTGCCAGATGGCTGATCACCAATGGCGACTTGGTGACTTCGATCTTGGCGATGGCGCTCAATGGTACCTGGCCGCTGCTGCTGGTCTGGCTGGGCAGATAGAGTTCGCCCAGCGACTGCAGGGTCGGCATTTTCTCCGGCTTGGCCACCAGGATCACGCGATACTGGCTGGACTGGTCGAAGATGGTCGACACAATGCGCTGGCCCAGCGCGTCGTAAAGCGCGTTGTCGATGGTCGCCGCGGTGATGCCGAAGCGTGCGGCCAATGGGCGGTTGACTTCAACGTTGACGCTCAGGCCGTCGTTGTTCAAATCGCTGGTGACATCGCGGATCGACGTGATCTGTTTCATCTTGTCGATCAGCGCCGGCACGTATTTCTGGAACACCTGCTGGCTCGGTCCACGCAGCACGAACTGGTACTGGTTGGGCGAGATGGTGGTATCCAGCGTCAGGTCTTGCTCAGGCTGCAGATACAGCTTGATGCCGGGTACGCTTGTTACCTCCGTCTGGATGCGGCGCGCGATTTGCTCGGCAGTTTCGGATCGATCGTCGCGCGACTTCAGGTTGATCAGGAAGCGCCCGTTGTTAAGCGTGGTGTTGGTGCCGTCGATGCCGACATAAGAGGTCAGGTTGACGACATCCTTGTCCTTGAGGATCGCTTCGGCCATCGCGACCTGGCGATCGACCATGGTGGCGTAGGACACGGAGTTGTCGGCGACGCTGATACCCTGGATCACGCCCACGTCCTGCACCGGGAACAGGCCCTTGGGAATGACGATGTACAGCATCACCGTGATGACCAGGGTTATCACGAAGACCACCAGCGTTGCCCGTTGGTGATTCATCACGAAGCGCAGGCCGCGCTCGTAGGCAGCGAGTGTCTTGTTGAACAAGCCTTCGCTGTATTTTTCGAAGCGGCTGGGATGCCGCTCGGATTCGGCGCGCAGGATGCGTGCGCATAACATAGGCACCAGGGTCAGCGATACCACGCCGGACAGCACAATAGTCACCGCCAGCGTCACGGCGAATTCACTGAACAGTCGTCCGATGACGCCACCCATGAACAGCAGCGGGATCAGCACGGCGATCAAGGACACCGTCAGCGACAGAATGGTAAAACCGATCTGGCCCGCGCCGATCAACGCGGCATTGAGCGGCGTTTCGCCTTCTTCCAGGTAACGCACGATGTTCTCGATCATCACGATCGAGTCATCCACCACGAAACCGGTGGCGATGATCAATGCCATCAACGAGAGGTTGTCGATGGAGTAATCGAGCTCGTACATCATCGCTAGCGTACCGATCAGCGACACTGGCACCGAAATGCTGGGAATGATGGTGGCAGGCAGGTTACGCAGGAACACAAAGATCACCAGCACCACCAGCACCACCGCAAGGATCAGCTCGAACGCGGCATCGGACACCGAGGCACGGATCACGCCGGTGCTGTCCGAAACGATCTTCACCTGCATGCCGGCCGGCAGCGTGGACTCAAGCTGCGGCAGTACTTTCTTGATCTGGTCGACCGTGGCGATCACGTTCGCGCCGGGCTGGCGCTGCACGTTCAGCACGATCGCGGGAGTCTTGTTGTACCAGGCGCCCTGCTCGGTATTCTGGGCGGACTGAGTGACGCGGGCGACATCCTTGAGGAATACCGGCGCGCCGTTCTGGTAGGCGATCACCGTATCCAGATAATCCTTGGGATCCTGGATCTGGTCGTTGCCATTGATGGTGTAGTCCAGCTTCGGACCATCGAAGTTGCCCTTGGGCTGGCTGACGTTGACGTTGGAAATCAGCGAACGCAGGTCGTCGATATTGAGCCCATACGCGGCCAGCTTCTGCGGATCGGCTTCCACGCGCACGGCCGGTACGTTGCCGCCGGCCGGGGTGACCAGACCCACGCCGGGGACTTCGGAAATCTTCGTGCCCAGGCGATTGTTGGCGACGTCCTGCAACTGCGTCAGCGACATCGAATCGGACGTGACCGCCAACGTGAGAATGGGCTGGTCGGCTGGGTTTACCTTGGCGTAGGTAGGTGGTGCCGGCAAGCCGCTGGGCAGCAGGCTGTTGGCGGCGTTGATCGCCTCCTGCACGTTCTGTTCGGCCACGTCGAGGTTGAGCGAAAGATCGAACTGCAAGGTGATGATGGATGCACCCGCCGAACTGCTCGACGTCATCTGTTGCAGGCCAGGGATTTCGCCAAGCTGTACTTCCAGCGGCGCGGTGACCGTGGTGGCCATCACTTCCGGACTCGCACCCGGATAGAAAGTCTGCACTTGGATGGTGGGATAATCGACATCCGGCAGCGAGGACACCGGCAGGAAGCGCATCGCGACCAGGCCCACCAGTACCAGGGCGATCATCAGTAGCGACGTAGCCACCGGCCTGAGTACGAACAGGCGGGAAATATTCATCGGATCGCCGTCCGCCGATTACGAGTTGGATGAGGCGGAATCGGAGTCGTGCTTCCGCTTGTCGCCGTGATGCGGGGTATTTGCCGAGGATGATGCAGAAGCGGGTGCAGTGCCTGACTCCGGCTTGGCCTGGGCGATCTTGATCTTGGCGCCGTCGTTCAGGCGGTCCATGCCATCGGTCACCACCGTCTGGCCGGCCGAGAGGCCCGACAGGATCACGGTGTTCTTGCCATCGCTCGGGCCCTGCGTCACCTTGTGCACCGACACTGTGTCATCGGCGTTGACCAGATAGACATAGTCGCCCGGTGCGCCGCTCTGTACGGCGGGCGTGGGCACCAGCACGGCCTGCTTCATCGTGTCCACCAGCAATCGCGCATTGACGAACTCATTCGGGTACAACAATTCGTCATCATTGGCGAAGGTGGCGCGTAGCGTGACCGTGCCCGTGCTGGTGGCCATCTGGTTGCCGATTGCATACAGCGTGCCGGAAGCAAGCTGCTTGGTGTCGTCGCTGTTGTAGACCGTTACGGGCAGCTTGTTGCCGGCATTGAAGCGTTGCAGCACCTGGCTCAGCGAATTCTGTGGCACGGTGAATTGCACGGTGGTCGGCTTCATGCGGGTGATCACCACGATGCCTGGCGAGCTGGATGCGGTGACGTAGTTGCCAGGATCGACCAGGCGCAGGCCCACGCGACCATCCACGGGTGCCGTGATATGGCAATAGGTGAGGTTGAGTTCGTCTTGCGCGATCGTGGCCTTGTCGGCCTTCACGGCGGCTTCGTCCTGCGCCACGGTGAAGGTCTGGTCGATGTAGGTCTGCTCGGCGATCGATTTCTGCTGATGCAATTGCTGGTAGCGCGCCAGATCGGCGCGGGCCTGGTCGAGGCTTGCCTGATCCTTGGCCAGTTGCGCTTCGGCCTGCAGCTTGTTGATTTCGTATTGGCGCGGATCGATCTGGGCCAGGAACTGGCCTTTCTTCACGTCCTGACCTTCCTGGTAGCCGATGTCGGTCAGGTAGCCGCTGAGCTGGGGCAGCACGGTCACCGTGGAAATGGGCGTGACGGTGCCCAGCTCGTTCAGGATCACCGGCATGTCGCCAAGCGTGGCGGTTGCGGCGCTGACCACTTGTGGAGGATTGCCGGTGCGGGCGGGCTTGCCGCCAAAGATGAGATGGAACAGCATGAGCAGGATGATCGCCATGATGATCACAACGGCGACCAACGTGCCGCGGCTCTTGCGGAAGTGTCCGGCGGCTCGCAGGGTGTCGGCACTCATAACCATCTCCAGTTATCACTTTTGAGTCTAGGGCAACGCTGAATAAGTAGCGTTGCCCTAGACATTGTGGACAAGCCTATTGAAATACATGCTGAGGCGTGGCTGCTTTGTATGACTTTTGGCACGTTGCGAGTGACTTGACGAAGGCGTCGCGGATCGCATAAGCCATGCGGAAGCAAAACCCACAAGTACACCTTTGATCATGCAAATTCCGACGAAGTCAGCACAGAAACTATCCCGCGTGAGGTTGCGGACAGGGTGCAGCCACAACGGCCATGTCTCCTGTGTTTTGGCCAACAATGTCACAGGACCGTTGTAATCCTACGCTTGCCAGGGAGAAGAGATGAGGTGTCTGCGCGATATGTTCCCATAGCGCAGTCCGTGCGTGAACGGAATTCTTGTTCTTAACGAGGCCGTCATGTTTTTAGCCTGGAAAAGGCTGCTTTTTGTCGTTTTTGCCTGTTTCCGATGAGGATGGCTTCGGCCCATTGCCTGACGGACTGCGTTTGGGGTTCGTCCGGCGACGTCGTTTTTCTGCTGACAGATACACGCGAGGGATGCGCATACCGTGGCTCATCGACGATTACCGACACCTGTCGCCAGTTTGCTTTTCCTCCTCCTGTCCGGTTTCTGCGCGGAAGCTCTGGCGGTCAAGGTAAGCGACAACCTTGACCTGGGCGGCGCGGTGCGCATGCGTATCGACAATGACACGAGTCGTGGCATCCATAACGTCAGCCTCGATACGGTGATGCTCCGCGCCACGTATGATTCCGATAGCTGGATCGGCGCAGCCCGCTACCGCTTCTACGGTAAGGAATACCCTTATCAATACGTTCGCCGCTTCGGTGACATCCAGTTCGCGGAATATGCCTGGATCGGCTATCGCTTTGATCCGAAGAGGCAATGGCAGATTGGCCTGAACCAGGTGCCCTTCGGTCTGCAGCCTTACTACAGCAGCACGTTCTATGGAACGCTAGGCAATATCCTTGGCCTGGAAGATACCTGGGAACTGGGCGCCAAATACATCCAGGATGTCGATGACTGGAATCTCCAGTTCGGCTATTACGCATGGACGGCCTGGCCGGGGCGGGGCACCAGCAACGGCACCACGTATTCGATCGTGGTGACTCCAGCAGATTCCGGGGTAGCCGGTGGCAGCCAGAACGACGAGCGCGGCCTGGCGATTGCGCGTGCGGCGCGAACGTTCGAGCTTGGTGGCTGGAACGGCGAGGCGGGTATTTCCATGATGAATTCCACCTTGCACAACCGCGATACTCATCGCAACGGGCGGCGCGTTGCCTACGCGCTGCATTACGCCGGCATCCATGGACCTTGGGGCGTGAAGCTTCAATACGCGCGCCAGCAGATGCTGCCGCAAAATCCGAGTGACAACCATTCCGTGAGCTTCGGTGGTTATGACGGAACCTTCAACGTGGCCAGCCGCGGCAACTTTTACACGGGCGACCTCAGCTACGCGCTCCCTGGTACTTATGTAGGCGGATGGATGTCTGGCATGAAGGTGTATGCGAATTACGGTCTCTACGACAAGTCTTATAGCGCATTCCGAAATTCCCAGCGTTTCATTTTGGGTACGTCGTTTTCCCTGAAAAAACTGTGGATTGCGGTGGAATGGCTGAATGGCCGCAACGATCCCTATCTTGGCGGGAGCAGCTATACGCAGAGTGCCGCGGCCAGAGGCACCGATAGTTGGAAAGGTCAGATCTATATGAATGTTGGCTACTATTTTTAGTTGGCACGGTCACTTGCGCGTCGTGCACGGAGCGGCATTCCACGATACCGCGGACAAATCATCATTCAAGTGTGGGTGGGAGTACTTATGCACAACGAGCGGAACTTTATGGATGGCGTATTCGTCGATGCGGGTGGCGAGCCGCCGATTGCCGTGCATAACCCTGCGACTGGTGAACACATCGCCGAGATCGACGCAGCTAGCCCGGCACAGGTGCAAGTTGCCGTTGCCGTTGCAGCACGGGCGCAGCGCGATTGGGCGCGCCGGCCGGCCATCGAACGCGCGCAATACCTGCGCAAACTGGCGGATGTGCTCGTGGCCAATGCGGCACGGATCGGTGCCGCATTGGCCAGCGAATCCGGCAAAAGCTTGACTGACGCCAGCAACGAAGCCATCTATGCCGCAGAAATTACGCGCTATCACGCCGAATGGGCTCGCCGCATCGAGGGCGAAGTGATTCCGAGCGACAGCGCCGATGAAACTATCCTGTTGCAGCGTGAGCCGATTGGCGTCGTAGCCTGCCTGATTCCTTTCAACTATCCGGTTTATACCTTGCTGCGCAAGGTGGCGCCGGCCTTGATTACCGGCAATACCGTGGTGGTCAGGCCCAGCAACAACACGCCGCTATGCGCCTTTGAAATTGCCCGTGCGGTTGAACAGGCGGGATTCCCCGCCGGTGTCGTGAACATCCTGGCGATGCGACACGAGCATGCCAGCCTACTCTGCACCCAGCCTCCGGTCGGCATGATCACGCTTACCGGCAGCGTTGGCGTCGGTCGTTCGGTACTGGAATATTGCAAGGTGAATATCGCCAAGCCATCGCTGGAACTTGGCGGCAAGACTCCGGCGATCATCGAGCCGGATGCGGATCTGGAACAAGCGGCCAGCGCGATTGTGGCGTCCAAGACCACGAACTGCGGTCAGTTGTGTACCGCCATCGAACGCGTCTACGTGCACGCCAGGGTGCATGACCGCTTTCTGAACTTGTTGCGCGAGAAGTTCGCCGCCATTCGCATCGGCGATCGCTCCGAAGATCCTTCCCGCATGGGGCCGCTGATCAGCGAGGGCGCGCGCCGGGACATTCATGCCAAGGTGATGCGCGCCGCGGCTGAAGGTGCCGTACTCGAAGCGGGTGGTGCCATACCCGAAGGCCGTGGCTTCTTCTATCCGGCCACCTTACTGAGTCATTGCCGGCAGGACATGGAGATCGTGCAAGAAGAAATCTTCGGGCCAGTGCTGCCGGTGCTTTGCTATGGCACGCTGGACGAAGCGCTGCGGATGGCCAATGATCACCAGTTCGGCCTGTCTTCCGTGCTCTATACCGAGCAATATCGCACGGCGCTCAAGGTTGCCAATCGCATCGAAGCGGGCGAGCTCTACGTCAATCGCACACCGGCCGATCCTTATCAAGGCTTCCATGCAGGCTGGAAGCGTTCCGGCCTGGGCGGTGACGACGGCAAGCACGGCATGCTGGAGTTCACCCAGACACGTCTCGTGGTCATGAGGTACTAAGCCTATGAGCACGAACGCGGAAGCCGTGTCCACCTGGTCGCGCAGTGACACACTCTATCGCTACGGCCAGCTCCTGCTTCTGGTTGTTGCTGCCGGTTCCATCTACGCGGTGGCCTATCTGCGCCAGGTCTATCAGGACCCGATGATGGGTGCTCTTGCGCTCAACCAGGTGCAGCTCGGCTATCTCTATTCGATCCTAGGCGCGTCCTTCCTGGTGTGCTACCTGCCCAGCGGATGGCTGGCTGATCGCATCTCGCCCCGGTACTTGATCAGCTTCTCGTTGCTCGGCACGGGTGTCCTGGCGATGTGTTATGCGACATTGCCGCCGTTTCATGTGCTGTTGCTGATCTTCGGCGGTTTTGGCGTCACCACGGGGCTGACCTTCTGGGCGCCATTGATCAAGCGCGTCAAGACCATTGCCAGGAAACAGGATCAAGGGCGCTTCTTCGGTCTGCTCGATGGTGGGCGCGGATTGATCGAGGCGCCGTTGGCCACGGTTGCGCTGCTTATCTTCATGCATCTGAAGAACGATCAGAATGCCAGCGATCCGGAAGCGTTCAAGGCAGTGATCCACGTGTATGCGTATGTGTGCCTCACGCTGGGGGTGGTGTTTGCGCTGATCCGTGATCCGCGACGGGACGACAGATCGGATATCGAACCACATCGCAAAACCAATCTATGGGCCGATCTGAAACTGCTCGCAGGCATTCGCGAACTGTGGCTGGTCGCTGCCATCGTGTTCTGTGGCTATCATTTTTTCTGGTCCACTTACAGTTTTTCCAACTACCTCGGGGCGGGTGGTGTCGGCTTGGGCATGGCGACGGCTGCACTGATCACCACCGTCAAGCTGTGGACGCGTCCGGTTGGCGGTATCGGTGGCGGCTGGCTGGGTGATCGCTTCTCCAATCTACGTGTGCTCACCATCGCCATGTGCCTGGCGGCCCTGGGCATGTTCTGCCTGGTGCTGCTGCCAAAGTTCGCCGCGGGCGGCGTGTTGGCCGGACTGGTGATTTTCATCGGCACTGTGACGTATGCGATCCGCGGCCTTTATTGGGCCATTCTTGATGTCTGCCCTATCCCTGCGCGTGTGGAAGGCTTGGCAATCGGCATCATCTCGGTGCTGGGCTACCTGCCTGATGCCTTCATACCGCTCATCAATGGCTGGATCATCCAGACCTATCCGGGTCTGTTCGGCTACCAGATTTATTACTCCTATATCGCCACGGTGGGTGTCATGGGCGTGATCGCCGCACTCGCCCTCAACAAGCGCATTGCTAAGAGGAAGGCCGCATGAAAATTGTCGCTCTGGAGACCTACGTCGTCGCCGTACCGCCACCGCACATCGGCGGCATGTACTGGCTATTCGTGAAACTGAAAACCGATGATGGCATCGAGGGTGTGGGTGAAATCTACGCCGCCACCTTCCATCCGAAAGCGATGCAGCCGATCATCGACGATGTGTTTCAGCGCTACCTGCTCGATCACGATCCGCATCATGTGGAACGTTTCTTCCGTCAGGCGTATTCAAGCGGTTTCACCCAGCGTCCGGATATCACCATGATGGGTGTGGTCAGTGGCCTGGAAATGGCATGCTGGGACATCATCGGCAAAGCTGCCGGCAAGCCTGTTTACGAATTGCTGGGCGGTAAGGTGCATGAGCGCCTGCGCTCCTACACGTATCTGTATCCGGTCAACAGCAGGGGCGAGTACGACTACAGCGATCCCGATCTGGCTGCCGAGTACGCCGTGCGTGCGGTAGAGCAAGGCTTCACTGCGGTGAAGTTCGACCCGGCCGGTCCATACACGGCTTATTCCGGGCACCAGATTTCGCTGGCGGTACTTGAGCGCTGCGAAACCTTCTGCCGCAAAATTCGCGATGCAGTAGGCGATCGCGCCGATCTGCTGTTCGGTACGCATGGGCAGATGGTGCCGTCCTCGGCGATTCGCTTGGCCAGGCGCCTGGAGAAATACGATCCATTGTGGTTCGAAGAACCGGTGCCACCCGGCCAGGAAGAAGCGATGGCGCAGGTCGCGGCCAAGACGTCGATTCCGATCGCCACCGGCGAGCGCCTCACCACCAAATACGAATTCTTCAAGTTGCTGCAGGCTGGCGGCGCGTCGATCCTGCAAATGAATGTCGGACGCTGCGGCGGTCTGCTGGAAGCCAAGAAGATTGCCAGCATGGCCGAGGCTTATTACGCCCAGATTGCACCGCACCTTTACAACGGCCCCGTCGGTGCCGCGGCAAGCTCCCAGTTGGCGACCTGCACGCCGAACTTCCTGATCCAGGAAAGCATCGGCACCTGGGATGGTTTCCACGCCGAAGTGCTCAAGAAGCCGCTGCAATGGGAAGACGGTTACATCATCCCATCGAAAGAACCGGGCCTGGGTGTCGAGCTGAACATGGATGTGGTGCGCAAGCACTCGCCGTACACGGGCGGGCGCCTGCACCTGCAGATGGCTGAGTGTCCCGTTGACGTGAAAGACCACTCGCCCGCTCGCGGCTGAATTTTTCGCGGCACTCCGCTAATCCTTACCGGTTTTTTATCCATGACATTCGACTACATCATCGTTGGTGCCGGCTCCGCTGGCTGCATTCTGGCCGATCGCCTCAGTAAGTCGGGCACGTATTCAGTGCTCGTGCTGGAAGCCGGCGGCAAGGACAACTCGCCCTGGATCAAGATGCCGGGCGGCTTCGTGAAGCTGTACTACAACCCGCAATACAACTACATGTATTACTCCGAGCCGCAGCCGCATCTTGGCGGGCGTAAGCTGTATGCGCCGCGTGGCAAGGTACTGGGTGGTTCCGGCGCCATCAACGCCATGATCTATGTGCGCGGCCAGGCGCATGACTTCGACGATTGGGCGGCGGATGGCAATGACGGTTGGGCATGGTGCGATGTGCTGCCGTATTTCCGTCAACTGGAAACGCATTCGGAAGGCGATAGCGAATACCACGGCGGCCACGGGCCAATCCATATCAGCTCGATGCGTGGCGAGACGCATCCGATCTGCGACACCTTTCTCGCCGCCTGCGAAGAGCTAGGTTATCCGCGCAGCCAGGATTTCAACGGGGCGCAGTTCGAAGGTGCTGGCATCTACGATCTCAGTACGCGTAACGGTCAACGCAGCTCCAGCGCCGTGGCCTGTTTGCATCCGGCGATGAAGCGCAAAAATGTGCAGGTCGAAACGGACGCTCTGGTCGAGCGTGTGTTGTTCGATACCGAAACGCGTGCGATGGGCGTGCGCGTGAAGCAGAACGGCCGGCAACAGGATTTCCATGCCAAGCGCGAAGTGGTGCTCGCCGCCGGTGCGGTCGGCACGCCGCAGATCCTGCAATTGTCGGGTGTTGGCGACAAGCTGCTGCTCGACCAGTACGACATCCCGGTCATCCATCATCTGCCGTCGGTAGGTGCGCATCTGCAGGATCATCTCTGCGTTAGCTACTACTACCGGGCCAACGTCCCCACCCTCAACGACGAGTTGCGTTCAAAGTTCAGCCAGATGAAGGTCGGCTTGCAGTACTACCTGACCCGCAGCGGGCCGCTGGCGATGAGCGTGAATCAGTCGGGTGGATTCTTCCGCGGCGACAGCGTGCAGGTGCATCCTAACCTGCAGTTGTACTTCAATCCGCTCTCCTACCAGATTCCCAAGAGCAACAAGGCCACCATCAAGCCGGAGCCGTATCCGGGTTTTCTGCTGTGCTTCAATCCGTGCCGTCCGACCAGTCGCGGCACCGTGCGCATCGCATCCAACCGTGCGGAAGACGCGCCGGTGATCGATCCGAACTACTTGAGCACCGACAAAGACATCGTGGAGGCAATCCAAGGTAGCCGTCTGATCCGCCGTATCATGTCGACCAAGGCGCTGGGCAACATCACCGTCGAAGAAATGCTGCCAGGGCCGAAAGTGCAGGACGACCAGGCCATGCTCAGTTATTTCCGCGAGAATTGTGGTTCGATCTACCACCTGTGCGGCTCGGCGGCGATGGGCAGCCATCCGGCCACCTCGGTGGTGGACAAGCACCTGAAGGTGCATGGCTTGCGCGGCTTGCGCATCGTCGATGCTTCGATTTTCCCCAACGTCACCTCGGGCAACATCAACGCCGCCACCATGATGGTGGCGGAAAAGGGCGCTGCGCTGATTCTTCAGGAAAAAGCCTAAGGGGATGAGGTTGAGGAAAGTTCGGATTGTGGGGAACGACAGGTATACAACGACAGGTATAAACGTACTTGGCATGTGGAAGTCGTCGATGCAGGTTTGTCCGCTCCGCTTTGTGTCTGTTGTTGAATAGTGGGTGGCCCTGATTTCCCATCGCAAATACTTACAACGACCGTGTCAATCTGGATTAATACGCGGCAGCGTAAGCGCTCGCTACCCGGCGTCCTTGATGCCCCCATGTGCATGATGTAGATCAGAGCGCATCGGCTTATCGGCAAACAGCGTCTTCCACACGCGTGGAGTCAGTTCATGGACGCGCGCCTGCGGATGCTCGCCCACGCGCTGCAAGACATCGACCAGGTAGTCGTAGGGATTAACGTCGTGCAAGCGACAGGTCGCCAGCAAGCTTTGCACGATGGCGATCTGCTGGGCGCCCAGCTCAGTCCAACAGAAGGTCCCGTTTTTTCTTCCCATGGGAATGGCACGAATCACCCGTTCCACATGGTTGGTATCGATGGGTACATCCGGATCATCCAGATACACCATCAAACCATCCTTGCGCTCCTGGATGTAGCCAAGTGCCTTGAGAAACGGGTTGCTGGGCAAAAAGGCTTGTGCCTGGATGTTTTCATCCACCCACTCGAAGAGCCGGCGCATCACTGGCGCCGCGTCGGCTTGGCGTCGTTGACGCTTGGCCTCACTGCGGATTTCGGCGATCGTGACCGCGTATTTCGGTTGATCGTGACCGGTCAGCGCCAGTCATTGTGCGGTGCACTCGAGTGTAACTGGACCGGTCACGATGAGGTATCGGCGGCTGGCTTGGCGGAGGACTTTCGGCGCATCGATTCGCCCTTCAACACGATGCGATGAGAGCGGTGTACGAGACGGTCGAGGATGGCATCGGCGAGGGTGGGATCGTTGAGCCAGGCGTGCCAGTGTTCGATCGGTAGCTGGCTGGTGATGAGGGTCGATTTGCCGTTGCCGCGATCGTCGATGACCTCCAGCAGATCATGGCGCGCCGCCTGATCGAGCGGTGTCATGCCCCAATCGTCAAGGATTAGCACGTCGATGCGCGCCAACTGAGCAAGCACGCGACCGAAGCTGCCGTCGGCGTGGGCGATGCGTAGCATCTCGGCGAGGCGTGGCACACGCTGATACAGCACCGGGAAGCCTTGGCGGCAGGCATGTTGTCCAAGCGCACACGCCAGCCACGTTTTACCAACCCCGGTCGGACCGGTCAGCAACACACTTTGCCCCTGCCGGATCCAGTCGCCGCCGGACAAGGTGGCGATCAGGCGTTTGTCGATACCGCGGTCGGCGCTGTACTGCACATCTTCCAGGCAGGCCTGGGCGTGTTTGAGCTTGGCCACACGAAGTAATCGTTCCTGCCGTCGACCGTCACGCCAATGGCGTTCGCGATCGACCAGCATGCCGAGCCGATCTTCGAACGGCAGATCGTGACAGGCCGGCAACAGGCGCTGTTCTTCCAGCGCCTGTGCCATGCCGTCGAGCTTGAGGGCACGCAAGTGTTCAAGGGTGGGATGGATCAACAAGGTGGTCTCCTTTTCAGTGAGTGGTGGGTGGATCGCGGTAATAGGTGGGGCCACGCAGGTTGACGTGGTCGGGTGTGACCCAGTCGGTTTGGGCGATGGCGCTGGGCAAGGGGTGTTGATCGAGCTTGTTGTGCAGGATCGATTGCACGGATTTGCGCGTGCGCGAACCGATCGCCCACGCGCGTGCGCAGGCCGCTTCCAGGCGGTCGTCGCCGTACTGGCGCGCGAGCGCCAGCAGCCCCAGGCAACTGCGATAGCCCATCTCCGGATGCGGGCGCTCGGTCAGCAGGTGCTCGACCAACTGACGGGTTGCCGCGCCGATCGTGTCGGCCCAGTGCAGGAAGCGACCGGGTGACCATTCCCGATGCGCACGATGTGCGGCCGGCATGTGGTCGGCGACGGTGGTGTGGCGTCCGCGCGCCGGGGAGCGGACGTGGCTGGCGATGCGCTGGCCGGCATGCAGGATCTCGACGGTGGTGTCGGTGATGCGCGCCTCGACGGTCTTGCGTACCAGGCTATGCGGCACGCTGTAGTAATGGCCATCGACCTCGATGTGGTAATCGATGTTGACCTTGCACGGCTTGAAGCGCGCCGGCTCATAGGGTTGCGCCGGCAAGGGCATCAGGGCGGGACGGTCGATCGTCTCGAACCACGAACGGCGCGAGCCGTCGAGCTTCTTGAACGGCCGTGCATTCAAGTCCGTCAGCAGGTCGGCGATGGCGTGATTGAGAGCGCTGAAGGTAAAAAAGCACGGATGGCGCAAGCGCGCGAGGATCCAGCGCTCGACCACCTGCACGCCGACCTCGACCTTGGCCTTGTCCTGCGGGCGTCGTGGGCGGGCCGGCAGGATCGCCATGCCGTAATGCTCTGCACACACCTGCGTAGCACGGTTGAGCACGGGCTCGTAGCGATCCGGCTGGGTGATCAGCGCGCGCGGATTGTCAGGTACCACCAGCGCCGGCACGCCACCAAAAAATGCCAACGTCTGCGTCAAGCCGCGCAGCCAGTCGATCTGCGTTTCGCCCGGTGTGGCGCAGGCATAGGTGAAACTGGACGCACCCAGCACGGCCACGAAGATGTGCGCTCGCTGCAGCTCGCCGGTGTCGGGGTTGACGACGCCAAGGGTGGGGCCGGCGTAGTCGATAAACAGCTTTTCACCGGCAACGTGCAACTGACGCATCGAACGGCGCAGCGAGGCCGTGTAGTCGTGGAGGTGCTGGCAAAACTGGGTGTATTGGTACGTGAGACGGCCAGCGTTCGCGTCGCAGTATTCCTGCCACAACAATTGTCGCGTGACGCCTTTGCGGCGCAACTCCCGATGCACCCATGGCAGATCGATGGGTGCCCGCTCGCCACGCACGGCGGGTGGTGACATACACAGCTGGGCGGCAATCGCGTTGTCGTCCATGGCGGACAGGCCGGGCCAGTCCAGTCCGGCGGCCGTGGCACGTTTCACGTACTTGCTGACCACGCCCTTGGACAGACCCAAGGCCAAGGCGATGCGTTCGTGCGAGAGGTCGCACTCCAGCTTCAGTCGAAGACATTCTTTGATCTTGCGCATAGCTACTCGCGGGGTCGGCATCGCCACTCCAAAAAGCCGTGGAGGATGCCGTTGCGTTGAAGTTATGCACAACGAGGGGCGCGTTTCGGTAAGCCGTGACCGCTGATTTCGGTGACCGTCGAAAATCGGTCACGATCAACCGAAACGGGCGGTCACGGCTTACCGAAATGACCGGTCACGCCTTACCGAAATGGGCGGTCACGATGGGCCGAAATACGCAGCCTCACCGATCAAGCCCTCGTCGCGGATGGTCTTTTCTACCGCATACAGTCGGCGGATCATGTCCAGCAGTGTCTGGAGAGTTGGGTCAGCCAGCCACGGCTGACGTCGATGCCAGTGTCCTTCAAATGCTGCCATTGCCGATGCAGCGGCACGTGGTAACGGCATTTGTTCCCCCGCGTGCCGGCGATGAAACTCACATCGGCGCGACTGCCTTCCAGGACGCCTGTGGGTGCCGGTGGGCACGACAGGGCTTGGGTATCGCGGCGCTCAGCGTGCGCACGTAGCGCGGCACTACGTGACGGACGCATCGCCAGGCGATGACTGATCTTCTCGCCGATCACCTCGTATTCGTCGGGCGACAAGCCTTCCATGTCTGGGTTGGGTACGTGGATGGTTTCGACCGGGACTTTTGTCTCGTCGAAAAACAGTTTCGAATCGGCGTTGTCGCCGCGCGCGCCTTATCGACCGGCTCGCCATACAGAAAGATCCGGATCTGACCTTCGGGGAAAAACATCAGCGCCTCGCGATCGTCGACACCAGACCGGCACCCAGATCGAGGCGAATCTCCAAGCCGTTCATGGATGGCGCCGGTGAAGTGAGTGCACCCCAATCGAGGAAGGGCGCAACGGGCGCTTCTTTCTCAACGCGAGGCTCGGCGTGACGCGCAAGGCGTTGACGCCATGAGTAGAAGCTCCACACCGGTATGCCTTCGGCTCGGCAGAAATCAGATGCTTTCTTTCCGCTTGCCGCGTAGCGTTCCAGTCGATCTCGCCACAACGCCTCGCGCTGAAGGGCCGCTTCCGTTTTTTCCCGCTTGATCATAACTATCTCCACTGGGCTGAACGTGGGGACAGTGTGGTGGTGGAAGGGGGATGGTTTTATAACGCCGCTGAGTTAGCGCTTACGCGGCAGGAACGAACGCAGTAGGAACGAAAAGGAAATTTTCATGGATGATTGCCATCATGGATGCGTCTCACATCATTACTCCTCTCCCCACTCCTCTCCCCGGAATGGCTGGCGGCAGGCTCTAGAGGCTGTAACGCTTCCGCAAAGGGGCTCAATCGTGCTATGTGTACGGGCCGCGCCAAGCTTGCGGCTGGCGTGCCACAACTCGTAAGTAGGGATATCGCATGGGGCGACAACGCGCTCAATCGCCTAGTGCAGACAATCGACAACAACAACGGCACGAACTGACAGGGAGGTTGATCATGGATACCACGCACACCGCAAATTCGAACTATGGGTTCCCGATTGATCGTACATTGCGCAAACTAACCTCGGCTAGTTTCGATTTTGTATGTCGTATTGAGTACGTGCTCGATCTAGGTTGGCATACTCTTTGTAAGATGTAGATCCACCGTTTTTAGTAAAACGACAAGGCGACCAACGCTTTGGTCGATAGTGAGCCGTTATGCGATGGTTTGTTTGCTGCCATGCCTGTTAGGTGTGGCGCTAAATGCGCGTGCGGATCACGCGCCTATCAACTATTTCGCCAGCACTAATTACGGAAACAGCTTACGTCTCATACACACTTGCCCGTGGCACCGCGCTCAATACGCACTGCTGCGTGATAGACAGCGCCGTGTCCGTCGCATCGATCCAACTCATCCGCATCGCCATGCTCACAGACCGGACTTTTTTTCAGCCAGTCCAGTTCCACTTTCAGTCGACCAATCTCGCTGTACAGCCGGTCGTCATCACCGCTCGCCTCGTTCGGCTTGGGACCGCGCTTGGTCTCGAACAGGCTGCCGGCCCGATCCATGATTTCCTTCTTCCACTGGCTGACCATCACCGGATGGACGCCGTACTGCTGGGCAATCTCGTTGATCGTCTTCACCCCTCGCACCGCCTCCAGGTCGACCTTGGCCTTGAACTCAGCGCTGTGCGTCTTACGCTTCTTGCCTTCGCTCATCTGCTCGTTATCCTCTCGCGGAGGACAGTCTAAACTGGTGTCTCAAATCCGGGGTCCACTTTATAGCTGAACTTCGGAACGAATCAGGTACGATTTTCCCGGCTCAACCACACTGGTATCGTACAGGCTGCCGAATTGCCGTCGTATCGGCTGCGCAGTAAAAAGGGAGGCGAGGCCTCCTTTTGATGCGACATGGTTGACCGTCGGCTACAACTCGGAGTCATCGTCGATGCCACCTGGCGACGCCTGCTTCAGCATGGTGACGATGTCATCGGCATAATGAAACGTCAGCTCTTCACGCAATCGATCGATCAATTCGAGAAGCGTGTGTGCCTCCTCCGGTTGCAGGTGCGTGGGAAGCCTGGGGATACGCATGCTCATGAGGCCGCCCGTTCGGGCTTGGTTTGCCGTTTGATACGTATTCCGTGTCATGCCGGCCACCTATTCCACGGCAAGCCGGTCATCGATTCCACGCCATGCCGGCCTATCAATACGACAGCCTGGATCGCCTCACTCAAGTCACCGACCCCAGCAACCTCAACACCACCTACTCAACACCACCTATAGCTACGATGGGTTAAGCGATGCGACGGATCAGGCCAGCCCCGACACCGGCAGCACGAACCGCAGCTTCGACGCCGCCGGCAACGCATATTGACTGACAAGGTGCACACCATGGCTACATACGCCAAAGTCCGTCGAATGCATTACCGCGAGCGTTTGCCGATCAGCGAGATCGCCCGCCGCACAAGCCCGTCCCGTAACACGATCAAGCGCTGCTTGCGACGCTAGTGATGCGCGATTGCACGTCACTGCATAGAACATCCACTGCGGAACTTCGAAACAACGATTGCTATCATCCACTCGACAGCGAAAAGGCGCGACGCCTCCTCGAATCGTCGCATAGACAATCGTCACTGTATGCCCATACCACTGATGCCACCGATAGAGAACTTCGCTGCTCGGTAATGTGGGCGTTTTGTTGTTAGGTTGTACAATTGACAACGGCTCCACTCCATGCTCGGCTATCTCAGCCCGGTCGAGTTCGAGCTACGACATATTGCTTAACCGAGTGTCCGTGATTCAGGGGCAAGATCGTAAAGGTGGTTGTATGGAAAGTGAAAATATACGGATTAGATCGCAACTATATTATTCTAGTAAAGAAAAAATATCTAATGAAAGTGATCAAGAGTTAGTGTCTATAAAAGATGCGATTACTTCTAAATATTTATACGAAATGGATGTGGATCAGTTAAATCATATTTATTATAGTCAAGGCATCGACATTGCACATCCAAAATATCTTTTTTCAGATGCTGATGTAGTGGTTATTTCTGAAAATCATGATTTTTATCATGGTGATAGATATATTGGAAAGTATTTAGATTATATTGCTGATCCATATAACGGTATATTGGTTATCTCTGAAAATATCCATAGAGATTATCATAAGGATGATATCTTAAGACACGGTGGAGTCGCCTCTTATTTTGTCATGATGGGCCTTAATATTAAGGGGTTGGAGACGTCGAAACTTTCTAAAGTTGCAAGTGAATTTAACGGAATTCGCCAGTCTTTTATGGATGGTGATAATCTGGATAGCGTTCAAAAGAGACTTAAGTTGTATTTTTCTAAAAATAAAGAATTGCTTGGCTATTCTGATTTTTTTGTAAAAAATATGGTCAAGAATTTTGGTAAGGGTGGAGTTTCATCTAAGGACGTGCTTGATCATTTATTGGATGATTTGTCCGAAAGGATGAAAGAAGAGCAAAAAAGAAGGGAGGAATTAAATTATTATTGGGCAAAGGAAATTAGTAATGATGTGGTTGCAGGATATAAGTGCTTGGTTGTTTGTGGCGCTAGTCATGCGGTTGATTACAAAGGCAGTGACGGAATTTCCTGTATGTTGAATGATATGGGTTTTAGGTCTTATACCTATTTGATGAATGAGATTAATGAATTTGAGAAGCTAAAAAAAGAAGATGCTGACCATAATGGAAGGATGAGCCGAGATAAATATATTTATATGCCAGGCGTACAATTTGTCGAGATCGAACATTCAGCGGATCGCTTGCATAGACATAATGCTGCAGTGCATAAAAGTAGCAAAAAATGCGTGGTTTTATAGGGCTTCATCATGGCAATCGACATCGGCATGCCTGTCTTGCCGAGGATCCCTCCCCGACAGCGGGGAGGGATCGGGGTTTATTGCTCAGAACCCGCTGCGCAAAAATAGGTCCAAATTAGCTACGTCTAGTGAACCGATACCCGCGCCTTGGTTGTAACGCGGCTGGCCATAGTAGAACCAGTTATCGCCGGCACGAATGCTGTTGAACGCCGAGAAGGGGCCGTAGCCGAAGACGTTCTGCAGCGCGTAGATCTGCGGATTCCACAAGCCGATGCGATGGCCGGAACTCTGCCGCAACAATGCAGTGATGCCATTGAGCTGTGGCGCCACGAAGCTGGTGCCGCCTTCGCCGCTGTTGAGACCGCCATCATAGGTCGAGACGAAGATGTAGCCAGTCTCCGGATCCGCGTTCAACGAAATATCCGGCACGTTACGACCACTAAAGCGGCTGGGCAGGATCAACAGGGGGGTCGGGCCGGCAACCGGGTCGTTGTAGACCAGCGATTGGTTCGGTTCGCTGCGGCGAATGCCATGGGTGAGCACCTGGTAGAACGGCGTATGCCAGTACACGCTCACGCCGCCGCCGCCGCCGACCGAGAACAGATTGACCACATTCGGACCGATGTAGGTATCGAAGTAGTTCTGCAGATAGTCCCAACCCCACACGCTCTCCTGTGTGATCGATTTGGTTGGGCCTGTGCCGAACGCATAGCTGTATGGCGTGGTGGTGCCGCCCGAGGCAGTAATGTAGGGGTCGGATGCCGGCGAATCCACGGTAAGCGGTGCGGTGTAGTCGCCAGGCGCTGTGCCCGCACCCAGATCGCTCACCGTGTCGTACGCACCGGAGTCACCCGCGGCGGCGAACAACGATTGTCCTTGCACCGCCGCTTCCAGGAAGATCGAATGGAACGCGCGCAGGTCGCCGACGTCGGTGGTGTCGGTATCGCTGGCGCCTTCTACATTCAACGCCGCGAAGTTGAAGATTTCAGGCAGGCCCCAACTGGTTGAAATGCTGTCGGCGATGTTGTCCGACACGGCTTGCGCAAACGCATCGACAAATCCGTTTCCGGCATTGGGGGCATCGTAAACGATAATGTTCGCATAGGGTGCTATACCGCCGGACTGCTCCACGTCGATCGAGGTTTCACTACTGCCGTCATCGATCGCGCCGCCGCCATCCATATGCACCTGCGTGATGCGGTTGGGCTTGGTCGCCAAACCGATATCCGACCAATACGTGGTGGCGTCGCTGGGATAGAAGTTCGAGAGCGTCACGATCGCGACAGTCGAGCCCTTACCGACGACGCCGCGCTTATACAGCGGATTGATGTTGTAGAAGTTGGCCACGTCACCCACGGTGTATTCACCGGGTACACCCGATGCCGTGGGGTTGCCGTTGGAGCCACTGGTCTTTGCGCTCAGCGCGTTGGTCTTCGGGCTCTGCACATTGAGTGCGGTGAAGGCCGATGACGAAACAAGATGCGGACGATACGTGAGCTCGTTGCTCAAGCCGCTAGCGACATCCACCACATCGGCAATCGCCGAAGGAATCTGTGCGGTGGTCGCCGGCTTGTGGAATGGATGGCCGGTCTCGCGCGATACGTAGGTGTGGATCGAAGTATTGAACAGGGCATTGAGTTGCGCGGTCGTGCCACTGGTGCGAATCGCCAGATGGCTTGGCAGTATCTGGCTGCTCAGTCCTTGCTTTTGGAGATAAGTCTGCACACGGGAGATATCACTGTCGTTCGCGCCGTACTGTTGAGCGAACTGGCTGGTGGTCAGGAATTGCTGATAGTGCGCGCTTCCTGGTGTCACGGTTTGTCGGATGTAGTCCTCCAGGGCCGCCTGATTGCGCAACTTCAACACCCATGTGACCTGTACGTTTTGACTGGCCGGGGTGGCCCCGATGTCGACAGCGGTGGTGGCACTGGCTGCCATGGCGCCAGTGCTCAGGCCGGTCAATAGCAGGCCAAGGGATAGCGGAAGCGATTTGCGGTGCAATGTCGAGAACATGTTATTTCTCCGGGTGGGTACAACGATCCGCTCGCCTGAGTGGTATGGGTACCAGATACACACCGTTGCCCATCGGCAAGCCGTCGGGTATTGGCTGGTTATCTCTCTTCTTCCTCTCGACGTCGTTCGTCTCCCCTGGTGACTGGCATTGCGCCGCTTGAGCAGACTATAGCGCTCTTAATGGCCGTGGAAATACCTGAGTGGCAGGTAGGCATGATTGAATATCTATATAGGAAAAATTCTGGGTTTGTTTTCGGGATGACACTGCGGAGCCGCATACAGGTGTCATCCCTGAATTGATGCATCGCACTCCCTTCGTATCAATCGTAAATACAAGACGAATCATGTAAGCGCACCCCTACCATGCATGATGAAAAACCTTTAGGCATCAGCCACTTGGTCCGCTACATTTCGCGAAATCTTTACAGTCAGAGCTGCTCCGGCTTGTGTGCGGCTCGATGGACACGACATCACCTCCATAAGGAACTCGCATCATGCGCAAACTCGTCACCCTTGCTGTTGCACTGACCCTGGGCACGGCTTCGGCCGCGGCTTTTGCCGAGGGCAATGCCTTTGTCAATGCCAATGCCGGTTATTCCGACTACAACATCAACAACAATTCCCTTTCCTCGGTAGGTGTCACAGGTATCGATACCCATCTGCGCAAGCGCGATCCAGCCGGTGCCCTGCGCGTTGGCTATCGCTGGAACAGCGTGGTCGATTACGGTGTGGAAGTGGGCTATGGCTACCTGGGCCAGGCTCGCATCCAGGTTTCGGCCGATCCATATGCGGCACGCCTGACCCAGAAGAATCGCGGTTTCCTACTGGGCGGCAACCTCAATTACAACATCACCGAGAATTGGTATGTGTCGGCACGCGCCGGCTGGTTCCGTGGCCGCAATACGTACACGCTTACCGCCTATGCGCCGGAAGGTACATACTCGGGCCGGGGTACGACGACCAACACCGGTGAATATTTCGGTATCGGTGGTGGCTACAACTTCAGCAAGAACTTCAGCCTCGGCCTGGCCTACGACACCTATCACACCCCGGGCAGCGCGCTGCGCACTTCCGAGTCGTTCGTCGATGGCCTGGAAATGCGTGGCACCCGTGTCGGCATGTACTCGATCCAGGGCGAATACCGCTTCTGATTCAAAGGTTTTTCGCCATTCCCAGCGGCCGCCATGTGCGGCCGCTTTTTTTAGTGCGCCCGGTAGGGCACACCTGCTAGGAGGTGAAAGTCCTCTACTCGCCCGGCAAAGGGAAGAGTTAGCCAAAGGCAAGGGCATGGCGGGTGACCGGATGTCTGGAGGAATCCGAAGGGTTTGAGGAGAACACCAGGTCGTAATCGAAGAGGCGACCGTGCGCCCGCGAAGGCGCTCAACCAGCGAGGTGAAAGTCCTCGTCGGGATTAGCCACAGGCCCCGTAGCGGAAGGTAACTCAGAATGAGGTAAGCCCCCGGCTTTGCCGGGGGACTCACCAAGGTTTGACCTATACGGCGGTCGTAGTGAACCTGAAATCTCGACCAAGAGACGAGGTTCACGATGAAAGAGTATCAAAGCTTGAGTCATGCCCGTTGGGACTGTAAGTACCACGTGGTGTTCATTCCCAAGCGGAGAAAGAAGCAGGTGTTTGGAGAGTTACGCAAGCACTTGGGCGAGGTCTTCCACGAGTTGGCTTCGCACAAGGAATCGCAGATTGTGGAAGGCCACCTGATGAGCGACCACATTCACATGTGCATCAGCATTCCGCCGAAGTATGCAGTGTCGAACGTGGTGGGTTACCTCAAGGGTAAGAGTGCCATCACCATTGCGCGCAAGTTCGGAGGACGGAATCGAAACTTCACTGGGGAGTCGTTTTGGGCACGAGGCTATTTCGTCTCGACGGTGGGCTTGGACGAAGCGATGGTGAGGGCATACATCCGAAACCAAGAGCAAGAGGATGAACGTTACGACCAGATGAAGCTGGGCGTGTAGCCCGCCGCCTTCAGGCGGCTCACGCTGTTATCGCCCCTTTGAGGGGCTCACCCAATAAAGCCCCCGGCTTTGCCGGGGGATACTTACTTTGACGGCAGCGAAGCCCGAGTGAGTCAATGTGATGTCCAAAGCTGAACCTGATTCGTTCCGAAGTTCAGCTGCCTTCGACTCGTAAGCCAACTGCCATGCGGGGTTCAGCCAAATTTGTAGGGTGCGAACACGCACCATCAGTGGAGCCACTAATAGTGGCTGTATCAAGCCGGTTCCTCAGCCTTATCAGCTGAACTTTGGAACGAATCAGGAAGCTGAATTGTTCAGAGGTTCCTTTGGCCTTGCGTAAAACAGAAACCGAGGAAGTGGCTACAAAGCACCAAAAAAATCCCCCGCTTGTAAGGGGGATTTTTCCATCCAGTTACCATCAAGCCTTGTTGTAACACTCCATATCCAACACGCCTTCCGACTTCGCCACCATCACCGCCGTCACCGTATCGCCGGTCACGTTGGCCGAGGTGCAGCACATGTCGAGCAAGCGATCCACCGCCGCAATTACCGCAATCACTTCCAGCGGCAAGCCCACCGATGACAGTACCAGGCTCATCACCACTAGCGCCGCACCCGGCACGCCCGCGGCACCGATCGAGGCCAGCGTGGTGGTTAGCACGATCGTCACCATCTGCATCAGCGATAAATGGATGCCATAAGCATTGCCGGCAAAGATCGCCACGGTGCCCAGGTAAACCGCCAGGCCCGACATGTTGATGGTGGAGCCCAACGGCAGCACGAAGCTGGCCACTCGCGGATCAACACCCATGCGCTGCTGCGTGTTCTCCAGGTTCAGCGGCAAGGTGGCAGCACTGCTGGCGGAGGAGTAGGCGAACAATTGCACCGGAATCGCCTTGCGCAGGAACGGCAGTGGATTCAGGCGGAAGGCCATCAGCATGACCGCGCAGATCACCACCATGAAGAAGATCATCACCGCATAGTTCACTGCCACCAGCGCACCCAGGTGACCCAACACCGAGAAGCCATGATCTGCCGTGACATAAGTCATCAGACCGAACACACCGATCGGCGCAAACCTCAGCACCATGTCGACCAGTTTGAACACCACGGCCGACATGCTGTCGAAGAACTTGTGCACCGGTGCCGCTTTTTCACCCGTCAGGTTGATGGCCAGGCCGAACAACACCGCGAACACGATGGTCGGCAGCAACGCACCTTCTGCAAAAGACTTGAACGGGTTCGACGGGATCGCACTCAGCAGCGCATCCTTCAGGCTGGTCGGCTCGGCAACCACGGCATGACTGCTGCCCATGGTAAGGCCAAAGCCCGCGCCCACGTTGAAAAAGCTGGCCACACTCATGGCCAGAACCGCCATGACCGCCATCGACACCATATAAATCGCAATCGACTTCCATGCAATGCGACGCATCGCGGCCAGATCGGTCAGCGAGGTAATGCCGCATACCACAGAGACGAACACCACCGGCACCACGCACATGCGGATCAGCGACATGAAGATATCGCCAAGCGGTTGCAGCATCTTGGCGGGCTCGCCAATGAAATGCCCGGCGGCAAGACCGAGGATCATCGCAATCAGAATTTGATGCCACATTTGCAGACGCGGCAGGCCGAATCGTTCGGTGGAAGTCATTGGGTTTTCTCCCCATTGCAAAGGTATGGCTTGAGCATGCGTTATGTCCTGCATGCTTTTTGAGAATCTCAATCGATCCTGGGGGTGCTGTTAAAAATTTCGTTATGTCGGGGGCAGCCTACCTTCCCTTGCGGGCAAGGGGGCATGCAGCCTGCGCATCCCTTGCAAAACCGTCTGCTGGTCATCCTCTCTAAGCACTCCATCCTCAAGCCCACTAGAATATTGGAATTGAACGCACACGTTGTCGGAGTCCCCATGAGTTCCCCCGCCAAGCACGTACCTGCCACCGCTGCGCAGGCTGAAATTAGTCCGCTGCGTTTCGTTACCGCCGCCAGCCTGTTTGATGGCCACGATGCTGCGATCAATATCATGCGGCGCATCATTCAATCGCAGGGCGCGGAAGTGATTCATCTCGGCCACAACCGCTCGGTGGAGGATGTGGTGCGTGCTGCGCTGCAGGAAGATGCCGACGCCATCGCGCTGTCCTCTTACCAGGGCGGCCATGTCGAGTATTTCAAGTACATGGTGGACATGCTCAAGGAGAAGGGCGCCTCGCATATCCGTGTGTTCGGCGGCGGCGGTGGCACCATCACCCCGGAAGAAATCCGCGAGCTGCAAGCCTACGGCGTGGAGCGCATCTACCACCCCAACGACGGTATGAAGCTTGGCCTCACCGAGATGATCGAAGATGTGATGGTTCGCGCTGCGCGCGAACGGGACTCGGGACGCGGGACTCGGGACTCGGCAAAGCGTATCGCCGAAGCGAACATCGACGATGAGATCAGCATCGGCCGCGTACTCAGCGCGCTGGAAGAAGGTGCTTTCTCCGACACAGAACTCACCATGCTCCGTAAGCAATGGTCTCGCGGCACCGAGTCCCGAGTCCCCAGTCCCGAGTCCCGCAAAGTGCCTGTCATCGGCATGACCGGCACCGGTGGAGCCGGCAAATCCTCTGTGGTGGACGAACTGTTGCTGCGTTTTCTGCACGCCTTCCCGCACATGCGTATTGCTGTGCTCGCCGTCGACCCGACGCGTCGCCGTAGTGGTGGTGCCTTGCTTGGCGACCGCATCCGCATGAATGCATTGCGCAGCCATCGCGTCTATATGCGCTCCATGGCCACGCGCCGCCAGCACGCGGCAACGAACGAAGTGCTGCATGACTGCATCAACTTCCTCAAGGCGCAACCCTACGATCTGGTGATCGTGGAAACTGCCGGTATCGGCCAGAGCGATTCGGAAATCGTCGATCTCGTCGACTTCCCTGTCTACGTGATGACCAGTGATTACGGCGCCGCAAGCCAGCTCGAAAAAATCGACATGCTCGATTTCGCCGAACTCGTTGTGCTCAACAAATTCGACAAGCGCGGCGCCGAAGACGCTCTGCGCGACGTACGCAAACAGTGGAAGCGCAACCGCACTGCCTTCACCTTGAAAGACGAAGACGTGCCGGTGTATCCCACCATCGCCAGCCAGTTCAACGATCCAGGCGTCACCTGGATGTTTACGAACTTGTGCCGGTTGGTGCGCGATAAAGTTGCGGGACTCGGTGGGGAAGCGTCGCATTGCGATTTCATTCCCCATCTTGATACGGCATTGAAGGAGCCGCGGGCAATGGTGCTGATTCCTGGCGCACGCGTGCGCTACCTGGCGGAAATTGCCGAACAGGGCAGGGCTATCAATACTGAAATCGAGCACTTCGCTGAAGTGGCGAGTCAGGTCCAGCATTTTTACGAATCGCTCAAGGCTCTCGGCGACGAAAAATTACCCGAAGTTTTGCATCCATACCCTGCCACCGCGATCGGAGTCCTGGGTCCCGAGTCCCGAGTCCCGATGGAGCTGCGCCAACACTACAACATCGCCCTGCGCGAACTCAGCCACGAAGCCGTGCATTTGCTACGCGACTGGCCGGCCCGCTACCAATCCGTCACCGAAGACGTCAACGAATACAAAGTGCGCGACAAAGTGATTAGCGTCGAAAACTACCGCATCTCACTCAGCCACCAAAAAATCCCCAAGGTTGCGCCGCCCAAAACCCAAAACTGGGGCGATCAACTACGCTTCCTGATGCGCGAAAACCTCCCTGGCCATTACCCCTACACCGGCGGCGTGTATCCGTATCGCCGCAGCGGCGAAGACCCCACCCGTATGTTCGCGGGCGAGGGCACACCCGAGCGCACCAACCGCCGCTTCCATTACCTCAGCCAGGGCGGCGCCGCCACGCGCCTATCTACCGCTTTCGACTCTGTCACCCTGTATGGCGAAGACCCCGCGCCGCGTCCGGACATCTACGGCAAGATCGGCAACTCCGGCGTCAATGTCGCCACGCTCGACGACATGAAGAAGCTGTACTCCGGCTTCGATCTTAGTGCGCCGACTAGCTCTGTCTCCATGACCATCAACGGTCCCGCGCCGATCGTGCTCGCGATGTTCATGAATACCGCGATCGACCAGAACGTGGAGAAATACCTCAAGGAAGACTGCAGTCGCTGGGTCACGGCGCAAAAGCGCCTCGAAGAACTTTTCGCCGGCAAGCCACGCCCGCAATATTCCGGCAACTTGCCCAAAGGCAACGAAGGGCTCGGCCTTGGCCTGCTCGGCGTCACCGGCGATCAACTGGTGGACGCCGAAACCTACGCGCGCATCAAAGAGGAAACCCTGCAAAACGTGCGTGGCACCGTGCAGGCTGACATTCTCAAGGAAGACCAGGCGCAAAACACCTGCATTTTCAGCACCGAATTCGCACTGCGCATGATGGGCGACATCCAGCAGTACTTTGTCGACCATAAGGTACGCAACTTCTATTCGGTGTCCATCTCCGGCTATCACATCGCCGAAGCTGGCGCCAACCCGATCAGCCAGCTTGCCTTCACGCTATCCAATGGGTTCACGATTGTTGAGTATTACCTCGCGCGGGGTATGAACATCGACGACTTTGCGCCCAACCTCAGCTTCTTTTTCTCCAACGGCATGGACCCGGAATACACCGTGATCGGCCGCGTCGCCCGTCGTATCTGGGCTCGTGCCATGCGTGAACGCTACGGCGCCAGCGCCCGCAGCCAGATGATGAAGTACCACATTCAAACCTCCGGCCGTTCCCTGCACGCGCAGGAAATCCAGTTCAACGACATCCGCACCACGTTGCAGGCGCTGTACGCCCTGTTCGACAACTGCAACAGCCTGCACACCAACGCCTACGATGAAGCCATCACCACGCCAACGGAAGAAAGCGTGCGCCGCGCTGTTGCCATCCAGATGATCATCAACAAGGAACTCGGTCTTAACTTCAACGAGAATCCCTGGCAAGGCAGCTACATTGTTGACGCCCTGACCGACATCGTGGAAGAAGCGGTGTACAAGGAATTCGAAGCCATCAGCGAACGCGGCGGCGTGCTCGGCGCCATGGATACCATGTATCAGCGCGGCAAGATTCAAGAAGAATCCATGTATTACGAGCATAAAAAGCACGACGGTAGTTTGCCCTTGATCGGCGTCAACACCTTTCTGCCCAAAGACCACGGCGGAGAAATTGCCACTGAGATCGAGCTCATCCGCAGCACGGAAGAAGAAAAGGGGCAGCAGATCGACAATGTGCGGGCGTTTGGTAAGGCTCGCAACGGGTTGGCGCCGGAGAGTCTCAAGACGCTACAGAGCACCGCGCGTGAGCGGAGGAATGTGTTCGAGCAGTTGATGGAGGCGGTGAAGTACAACTCGTTGGGGCAGATCAGTCATGCGCTCTATGATGTGGGCGGTGAGTATCGTCGCAACATGTAAATCGGATGGATTACAAGTGTGCACATTGCGCATTTGCTGCAGAAATAAAACGGCGGCGAGGCACTACGTGAGATAAGGAGGGGCGGCTTCGGCCGCCCTTTTGTCTTGGTGCGCCCGGCCGGGCGCGCCTGCTAGTGTGGTGCGCCGATTTGTTCAGCTCTTATCGCCCGGCACGGGCTAGCGCGGCCTTGGCTCGAGTCACCTTGGCGAGGATGTCATCGGCGCGGGCGGTCCAGATGAAAGGCTTGGGAGATACCGCCTAAGCGAAATAAATCAGCGCTTGCGTTTGGCTGGGTGTGTACCGCTTTCCGTCGGTTGCGCGAGGATGGCATCTAAAAGACCTGGGAAGCGCGCATTCAGGTCGGCAAGGCGCAAGGTGTTTTGATGGATGGTGCCTTCGGCGCGTGTATGAAGCAGTCCCGCATCGCGTAGGATGCGGAAGTGGTGGGACATGCTGGATTTGGGACGACCGCCATCCAATTCTCCGCACGTGGCCATTTCCACGCGTGCCAGATGGCGTACGATTTCCAGTCGGATAGGGTCGCTAAGGGCATGAAAAATCCGCTCAAGTGTCAGTTGGTCGGCGGCAAGGTGTTTGTAGGGTCGCATGGGGTGGATGGTAAGGCTTTTTGACTGTTGCACGATAGTTCGTTTATTATCGAATTATTGTACATGAATCTGGAGTCACCTGATGTCTTCTTTGTTCGAGCCGCTCATGTTCAAAAGCGTTGCCTTGCGCAACCGCATTGCCGTGCCGCCGATGTGCCAGTACGTGGCCAAGGACGGATTGATCAACGATTGGCACCGGGTGCATCTGGCAAGCCTTGCGCGCGGTGGTGCCGGCCTGGTTATCGTGGAGGCGACGGCGGTGTCGCCGGAGGGTCGCATCACACCTGGCTGTGTTGGCTTGTGGACCGACGAGCAGGCGCAGGCGTTCATGCCGGTAGTCGAGGCAATCAAGGCGGCGGGTGCGGTGCCCGGCATCCAGATTGGTCATGCGGGACGCAAGGCTAGCGCGAATGTGCCGTGGGAGGGGGATGATCACATTGCCGAGAACGACCCGCGTGGTTGGCAAACCATTGCCCCTTCGGCGATATCGTTCGGCGGTAACCTGCCTAAAGTGCCACGAGCAATGACCCTGGAAGAGATCACCCGGGTACGTGCGGACTTTGTGGCGGCGGCCAAGCGCGCACGCGATGCTGGCTTTGAATGGCTGGAACTGCATTTTGCGCATGGTTATCTTGGCCAGAGTTTTTTCTCCGTGCATTCCAACCAGCGCGATGACCTTTATGGTGACAGCTTCGAGAACCGTAGCCGCTTTCTATTGGAAACGCTGGCCGCCGTGCGTGAGGTGTGGCCTGAGCATCTGCCGCTGACGGCCCGCTTGGGCGTGATCGAATACGATGGCCGCGACGAGGAGACGCTTGCCGAATCCATCGAATTGGCCAAGGGCTTCAAACTCAGGGGATTAGATTTGCTTAGCGTCAGCGTGGGGTTTTCCACGCGCATGGCGAACATTCCCTGGGCGCCAGCGTTCCTCGCACCGATCGCCGAGCGTGTGCGTCGCGAGGTGGGCATACCCGTGTCATCGGCCTGGGGTATTGGCACGCCTGAACTTGCCGAGCGCGTGCTGCAGGATGGCCAGCTCGATCTCGTGATGATTGGCAGGGCGCATCTTGCCGATCCGCATTGGCCGTACAAGGCTGCGCGTGCCTTGGGTATTGAACGTCCGTCATGGACACTGCCCGCATCCTACGCTCATTGGCTGGAGCGTTACGAGGTTGCTTGAGTCAGTAGTCGATGACTTCGGCACGCAGCAAAGGGAAACACAACACATCGTAAATCCAGACGCCGCAAGTTACGCCTTGGTGGTCAACGGCGCTGACGTCACTCCCGTTAACCCATAGCGCAAACGCCTCGTTGCTCGCCGGCAAGTATGGCCAGTTCCCGTGCAAGGTGCATTGCCGCAAAACGGTTCTTTAACGGAGTGAGCGATTGATATGAAAGGAGGTGCCGCTTTTCTTGTACCCATGATCGGTGCTGCATTGCTGGCTCCTGTTGCGGGGTCTGCACAAGTGGTTCTAGTGCCGCCGCCCAGGCCACGCTATGAAGTGATTCTTCCGCCGCGCCACGGAATGGTGTGGCATCAGGGCTATTGGCGATGGGCGCACGGTGCCTATGTATGGGCGCCAGGGGTTTGGGTGCCTGTCGTGGTAGCACCCAGTCCGTATCCGTTCGTGGTTGTTTCACCGCAGCCACCACCCCCGCCGCGTGTCGAGCGTTTGTCGGCCGATACACTCTTTCCTTTCGATCACGGCAGCGTGAGCGATATCCGTCCGCGCGGACTCGCCGACATCACGCAGATCGCCGCGCAACTCAGGGCGCAGTCGTTCGGACACGTCGAGGTGCGTGGCTATACCGATCGACTGGGTACCTATGCTTACAACATCGATTTGTCGCAACGCCGTGCGGATGCCGTAAAAGCCGTGTTGGTACAGCAGGGTGTGCCGGCCGCGAAGATCCGTGCCGAAGGGCTCGGTAACCAGGATCCGATCGTGCAGTGTTCAAACCCGAATCGCGATGCGTTGATTCGATGCTTGCAACCCAACCGGCGGGTCGAGATCGTGACCTATATCCGCGGTTAGTGCTATTGCAGTTAGGGAAGAGATGGGCTCAACTCGTTGACAGCGATGCAGAATCAGTCCACAATTAATTTCTTGTCTGAGAGCGAGATAAGACGAGGCTCTCGAGTTAACAACGGTTTCGGTTTGTGGGCTCGATGTCAGTCTAGTTTCACGCTCTAGTTTCCAGTAAAACCTCGGATCACCGGGGTTTTTGTTTTTTAGAGGCGTCCCGATCCATTAAGATCGAGAATCCCAGCAATGGCCGGGTGGCAGAGTGGTCATGCAGCGGCCTGCAAAGCCGTGTACGCCGGTTCGATTCCGACCTCGGCCTCCATTGCGTATCAAGTAGATCAAGCACTTAACCGCCGAAAGGCGGTTTTTTGTTGCGCAAAATCCTGCGAAATGTCCTAATAACGCGCCATAAACCACCCGTTCTCGGGCGGCAAACTAAAGTAAGTTGGCGCGTTGGGCGCTTACGTGAGTGCAGGATGGCGACTAAACGGATAAGAGCAGGACGTTGGCATTACGTAATTAAGCGGCAGGGATTGCTACCACGCCCGATCTACCTGAGCTTTGACACCGAAGTCGAAGGCGATGAGTACACGCGTCGCGTTGAGGCGCTTCTTGATCGCGGTGTCGTGCCGGATGAGTTCAACAACGCGTCGAAAAAGATGCGGGCGTTGCGCGATGGTGTGAAGCGTTACGTAGATGCGCAGCACATTTCTGAAGAGGACAAAGAACGTCTGCGGGTTGTGCTGATGCGGCTGCGGCGCGAACAGTCGATATCGTCATTACGAACAAGAGCGTGCTGGATTGGGATCGCACAAAGAAAGTTTCCGTGACCATGGGGGGAGTTACGTTTAAGTGCGATCTGCCAAGCTCCTATGGGCAGCCGACTACGGCGAAACTGGGCATACGCAGTTGGGGGGGGGCCAGGGGGGCAGGCATGGCCTGGTTCGAAGCCGCCGGACATTATGGGCCCGGGGATGTACGTGTATCGGTAGAGACATCAGACGGAGAATTGACCGGAACAAATGCGGCGAGTAGTCCAGCAACCATTAGGACGATGGAAATCATGATTGATCGCGCTGCCAATCCTAGCGTCGTCGTGACGTTCACATGAGCAGGCTGGCCCGGTGCGGTGAGTTTTTCAAATGCTGCGGGCCAAGAAGAAAAACGGGACGGACGTAGTTGGAGCCGCTTAAGTTAAAGTGGACCCCACTGTCCAGACAGTTTTTAGTCCAGTTTAAGCTGCTTCCACAACCTCATCCGCAGCGGAACAGCGCTGCCCTGTTTTCGACATGGATACATCATCCTTGCCGTACTTGTCGATGATCAGCGCACCGCCGCCATTCCTCGTGGCGTACACCGTGTCCGGCGACTCATAGCCAAGGGACTGGTGCGGGCGCTCCGCATTGTAAAACGCGAAGTAGTTCGTCAGGCCGATCATCAGCTCGGCCATCGTGGAATACCCTTTCAGATATACGTCTTCATACTTGACCGTGCGCCACAGCCGTTCGACGAAAATATTATCCAATGCGCGTCCGCGACCATCCATGCTGATCTGCACACCTTCGCGTTTGAGCACATCCGTAAATGCCTTGCTGGTGAACTGCACACCCTGATCGCTGTTGAAGATTTCCGGCCGGCCGTAAACGCTCAATGCCTCCTCCAGGCAGTCGACGCAGAACGCGGCATCCAGGCTGTTGCTGATCCGCCAGCTCAGCACCTTGCGGCTGTACCCATCGATGATCGCGACCAGGTAAGCGAAACCACGCGGTAGCCGGATGTAGGTGATGTCCGTGCTCCACACCTGACCCGGGCGCACGACCGGCACGCCACGCAGCAGGTAGGGATAGACCTTGTGCTCAGGATGCTTCACGCGGGTCGCTGGACCGGGCGCCATGCCTGCCAAGCCCATCGCACGCATCAGGCGCTGCACGCGCTTACGGTTGACCCGATAGCCTTGCGCACGCATGGTCCTGACCATCCGCCGGCTGCCGTAGAACGGCCTTGCGGTGTACGCCTCATCGATCAACCTGCACAACAGCAAATCCTCCTCGCAGGGTAGGGTCTGCGCGCTCCGTTGGCGATACACACTTGCCCGTGGCACCGCGCTCAATACGCACTGCTGCGTGATAGACAGCGCCGTGTCCGTCGCATCGATCCAACTCATCCGCATCGCCATGCTCACAGACCGGACTTTTTTTCAGCCAGTCCAGTTCCACTTTCAGTCGACCAATCTCGCTGTACAGCCGGTCGTCATCACCGCTCGCCTCGTTCGGCTTGGGACCGCGCTTGGTCTCGAACAGGCTGCCGGCCCGATCCATGATTTCCTTCTTCCACTGGCTGACCATCACCGGATGGACGCCGTACTGCTGGGCAATCTCGTTGATCGTCTTCACCCCTCGCACCGCCTCCAGGCCGACCTTGGCCTTGAACTCCGCGCTGTGCGTCTTACGCTTCTTGCCTTCGCTCATCTGCTCGTTATCCTCTCGCGGAGGACAGTCTAAACTGGTGTCTCAAATCCGGGGTCCACTTTACCCGTAGGCGTTGACGATGTTCTGAAGGTCTTGTTGCATGTAGTCTGAAATGTTGTCGCATCTGCGATGCATCTTCAAGTGACTGCAAGCCTTGAGCAAACGAATTGCATTGCGCTGTGCTTCCGTTGCAAACCCACAACCCCAGGGGGTCGATGTTGCTTAGCGGATTGTTCGCGTCATAGACATAGGTATTCAGGCCACCCAGCAAACCCGTTGGATCGCTCTCGCCTTCGCGTCCAGTGCTAGAGCATGTCGTCATAAGATTCTGAGCCACATGACGAGGCAGCGAATTTGCACAGCGGCAAGGAAAGAGGACAGATTCTTCGCGTAGCGTGTCGCCACACCACGCCACTGTTTCAGGTACAAAAACGCATTCTCAACCAGGTGGCGATGACGATACAGGTACGTGTCGTAGTCGCGCGGCTCTTTTCGGTTTTTACGTGGCGGAATATGCGCCTGCATGCCTTGCTCATGAGCCTGCTCAACAATGGCATCACTGTCATAACCTTTGTCGGCCATGAGATGCTCAGCAGGAATGTCTTTGATCAGTTCCGCGGCCTGCGAACAATCTGCCCGGGTACCCTCTGTAACAAGAATTCGGACTGGCATACCATGCGCATCCACGGCCAAATGTATCTTGGTGTTGCGCCCCCTTTTGTGAGACCTATGCCCTGATTGCCGCCACGAGCTCCCGCTGCATGAGGATGAACCTTGCAGTGACTGGCATCGATCATCAGCCACTCAAAGTCCGGCTCATCCATCACACGTTCCAACAGACCTTCCCATGTGCCGTTATCGCGCCAGCGACAAAAGCGCCGATGGGTATTCTTCCAATCGCCGTACTCGGGTGGTAAATCTCGCCACGGCGCTCCGGTGCGAAGTATCCAGAACACTGCGTTGATGAATTGCCGATTATCTTTGGCTACACGCCCCCATCGGCCCGCTTGACCCGGCAAATGGGGTTCAAGCAAACCCCATTTTTCATCGGAGATGTCATGGCGTCGATAGGCTGCAGTCACAGAGGATTCCATCCAGCAAGATTCGATGGCGGGTAGTTAACCATATTTCAACACCTCATGACGACAGGCTCTAGGTCGAGGCGCGCATCACCGACACCACCGTCGAGATCCTGCATGCCGGCCAGCGCATCGCCAGCCACGTCCGTTCCCCGGCGCGCGGACGCCACACCACGGTCGCCGACCACATGCCGGCCGCACATCGTGCGCATCGGGAATGGTCACCCGGTCGCTTCCTGCACTGGGCCGACACGATCGGCGCGGCAACCCGTCAGTTGGTCGAGCACCTGCTGACCGAGCGCCCGCATCCGGAGATGGGCTATCGCAGTTGCCTGGGGCTGCTGGCGCTCGCGCGCCAGTACGGCGACGACCGCCTGGAAGCGGCCTGCGCACGCGCGTGGGCGATCGGTTCGCGCACGCGCAAATCCGTGCAGTCGATCCTGCACAACAAGCTCGATCAACACCCCTTGCCCAGCGCCATCGCCCAAACCGACTGGGTCACACCCGACCACGTCAACCTGCGTGGCCCCACCTATTACCGCGATCCACCCACCACTCACTGAAAAGGAGACCACCTTGTTGATCCATCCCACCCTTGAACACTTGCGTGCCCTCAAGCTCGACGGCATGGCACAGGCGCTGGAAGAACAGCGCCTGTTGCCGGCCTGTCACGATCTGCCGTTCGAAGATCGGCTCGGCATGCTGGTCGATCGCGAACGCCATTGGCGTGACGGTCGACGGCAGGAACGATTACTTCGTGTGGCCAAGCTCAAACACGCCCAGGCCTGCCTGGAAGATGTGCAGTACAGCGCCGACCGCGGTATCGACAAACGCCTGATCGCCACCTTGTCCGGCGGCGACTGGATCCGGCAGGGGCAAAGTGTGTTGCTGACCGGTCCGACCGGGGTTGGTAAAACGTGGCTGGCGTGTGCGCTTGGACAACATGCCTGCCGCCAAGGCTTCCCGGTGCTGTATCAGCGTGTGCCACGCCTCGCCGAGATGCTACGCATCGCCCACGCCGACGGCAGCTTCGGTCGCGTGCTTGCTCAGTTGGCGCGCATCGACGTGCTAATCCTTGACGATTGGGGCATGACACCGCTCGATCAGGCGGCGCGCCATGATCTGCTGGAGGTCATCGACGATCGCGGCAACGGCAAATCGACCCTCATCACCAGCCAGCTACCGATCGAACACTGGCACGCCTGGCTCAACGATCCCACCCTCGCCGATGCCATCCTCGACCGTCTCGTACACCGCTCTCATCGCATCGTGTTGAAGGGCGAATCGATGCGCCGAAAGTCCTCCGCCAAGCCAGCCGCCGATACCTCATCGTGACCGGTCCAGTTACACTCGAGTGCACCGCACAATGACTGGCGCAGATCGGTCACGATCAACCGAAATACGCGATCACGATCGCCGAAATCCGCACTTTGCACGATGGCGATCTGCTGGGCGCCCAGCTCAGTCCAACAGAAGGTCCCGTTTTTTCTTCCCATGGGAATGGCACGAATCACCCGTTCCACATGGTTGGTATCGATGGGTACATCCGGATCATCCAGATACACCATCAAACCGTCCTTGCGCTCCTGGATGTAGCCAAGTGCCTTGAGAAACGGGTTGCTGGGCAAAAAGGCTTGTGCCTGGATGTTTTCATCCACCCACTCGAAGAGCCGGCGCATCACTGGCGCCGCGTCGGCTTGGCGTCGTTGACGCTTGGCCTCACCGATCAAGCCCTCGTCGCGGATGGTCTTTTCTACCGCATACAGTCGGCCGATCATGTCCAGCAGTGTCTGGGCGGCCTGCGGTTCGTATTTTTGTGTTTCAAACACTTCACGCCGACTGTGTGCCCAGCATGGCGCTTGGGTCAGACCGAGCCGTTTGACATACGCGGTATAAACCCCATAGCCGTCGCTGAGCAGGACGCGGCGGTCGACGGATGATACGCCCAAGGTGTCATAGACGTATTGAGTACCGCGACCAGCGCCATAAGCAAAGCAGATTTCATCCTGCTCGCCGTACACGGCTCAGATATAGCCTTTTTTCATCGCCCCGTTCGCACGTCCCGCCTTGAGCGTGGTTTCGTCCATCGCGACCACGCGGGACGTACGGATCGATGTCAGCAAGGCGTCATAGATCGGTGTTAGCGAACGGACGGCGCGTTGCGAGAGTTGGGTCAGCCAGCCACGGCTGACGTCGATGCCAGTGTCCTTCAAATGCTGCCATTGCCGATGCAGCGGCACGTGGTAACGGCATTTGTTCCCCCGCGTGCCGGCGATGAAACTCACATCGGCGCGACTGCCTTCCAGGACGCCTGTGGGTGCCGGTGGGCACGACAGGGCTTGGGTATCGCGGCGCTCAGCGTGCGCACGTAGCGCGGCACTACGTGACGGACGCATCGCCAGGCGATGACTGATCTTCTCGCCGATCACCTCGTATTCGTCGGGCGACAAGCCTTCCATATCTGGGTTGGGCACGTGGATGGTTTCGACCGGGACTTTTGTCTCGTCGAAAAACAGTTTCGAATCGGCGTTGTCGCCGCGCGCGCCTTATCGACCGGCTCGCCATACAGAAAGATCCGGATCTGACCTTCGGGGAAAAACATCAGCGCCTCGCGATCGTCGACACCAGACCGGCACCCAGATCGAGGCGAATCTCCAAGCCGTTCATGGATGGCGCCGGTGAAGTGAGTGCACCCCAATCGAGGAAGGGCGCAACGGGCGCTTCTTTCTCAACGCGAGGCTCGGCGTGACGCGCAAGGCGTTGACGCCATGAGTAGAAGCTCCACACCGGTATGCCTTCGGCTCGGCAGAAATCAGATGCTTTCTTTCCGCTTGCCGCGTAGCGTTCCAGTCGATCTCGCCACAACGCCTCGCGCTGAAGGGCCGCTTCCGTTTTTTCCCGCTTGATCATAACTATCTCCACTGGGCTGAACGTGGGGACAGTGTGGTGGTGGAAGGGGGATGGTTTTATAACGCCGCTGAGTTAGCGCTTACATCGCTTGCTCAGCGGTCTTGCCCGTCAACGCTTGTTGCGCCTGCCCGTCCGCGATGGCGATCGTACCGCTGGCAATGGCGCTATGCGTGGTGCCGCTGTGCGTTTCGCCATCACTGCCACCACCCATCAGGTTGCCCACGACGGTCTTGCCGATCGCATATTTGCTTCCGCTGAGTACGCTGTTGTCGCTACCCAAGCTGCTGCTTGAGACTTTGCCACTGCTTTGGTTCTGGATGTCTTCATAGAGGAGCGTGCCAGTGGTCAAGCTGTTCTTGCTGGGATCGGCGCGGCTGGCGATCACCCCTCCGACCAGGTGGGTGTTGCCACCTACGGTGATATCGAACCCGCCACTGCCGGCACTGATGCCGCTCACATCGGTGACGCTGGCATAGTGACTGTTCACCTTACTCTGGTGGTAGCTGATGCTGCCGCCCGAGCCGTAGCCGATCACCATCTTGCCGCCCAGCTGTTGCTGTTGGCTGGCGTAGTTGTCGGTGTCTTGTTCGCTTTGGATCAAGAGGTTGCCACCGATGGCACCGAGCACGGTATTGCTGGTGAGTTGGGCGTCTTGGAGGGTGGTGTCGTTGCCGCTGATCAGGGTGAGTGTGTCGCTGGCGTTGATGCGGCTGATCGCATGGGTGGTGCCGTTGCCGTGGGCGTTGCCTTGGCCAATGGAGCCTTGCGCATAGAAGCCCACACCGCCGCTGGCGTTCTTGTTGCTGCTTTGCAGGCTGTGGTTTTCTTGTTGGCTCAAGATGTTGAGGTTGTTGGCGGCAGCCAATGCCACGTTGTGGCCGTCGATCTGGCTGCCGATGAGGTTGAGGTCGCCGCCGGTCGCGGCGATGGTGACATCGCCGTGGCTGCGGATGTGGCTGCCGTAGGCGGTTTCGTCGTGGGTGGTGGTGCTGCTGGCACTGCTGGCACCGATGCCCAGTTGCAGGTTGATGCCGTTGGGGTTGGTGTCTTTGGTGGCGGCTTGGCCGAGTGAGATGCCGGCCATGCCCAAGGCATCGCTGGCACTGTACGCGGCTTGCGCGGCATACAAGGCTTTCAAGCGATCATCCTTCACTTGATTGCCGCGTTCGGCGCTGGCGTAGGTGCTGTTCATCGCATCGGCGACGGCGCCACCCAAGCCGAGCGTGAGTCCGGCTTGCTGTTGTTTGTAAGTTTGCGTTGTGTCCTGCGTACCCACCGACGCATCGATGGTCACGTCCTTGCCGACGATCGCGGTGCCGGTGTTGCCCAGCACATCGCTGCCGGTGATGTGCACTCGGTTGTCTGCAACAAGCATGACGCAAATATCGGGTGATCTACGTGGACGCTTTTACTCCGAGCCATCTACAAAAAGTCATATAGACAAAATCGTAGGCATCTTCGGCGGAAGGAAGTGTCGCTAGTTCATCCGACTTATCACGCTCTACGTAGTAGACCGTCGACTTGCCATCTTCATTCACAACGCAAACACAATCACTATTTCGTAGTCCATCCAACGAATAACTGTGCGGGTCAACCCCTAGTTCTGTTAGCTTTGAAACTAGTTGATCTCGTGTCATTGCTAGATCACTTTTAGATAGCCATTGTCGAGGTGCCACTGTACTGAATTGGGTGTCTGAAATTGCCAAACTGAGAATCACTATCAATCTTTCAAGCTACGGCCTCTCCGCTGCGCTGGCATGATTGCTGTGCTGATCCCCACAACGAGCACAGCTATCGCACCAAGTGCTGCCCCTCCAAGCAGCAGCCCAAAGAATTTCTTCGATAGAAATCGTTGAGCAGCTATCGCCCATCCACTTTGGACTGCATCAAATAAGAGGAAAGCGAGTGGCGTGCTTGCGAGGCAAAATAGAAATATGGTTACCAACCTAAATCTTCGTAAAAATCGTATCGAAGACGGGCCGAACAATCCTCCAAACACTCCCGACCAAAATCCGTCAATCATGGTTTCCCCTCCTGTTTTTGCTCATACGTTTGGACTGCGCCCTGCGCAGCCATCCCTGCCGCCTTGCCCGTGGCGATGGTATTGATACGAATTACAGCACCTTCAGCAGTTAAGGCGTTGGACCAAGCATTAGGCACGTTCGCCCATTGGAACATCTGCGTAGCAAACATGCCGTTGACAGCACCTACAGTCATAGAGGTGCCAAGGCCTAGGTATGAGAAGCGTTGATTAAACGATGACGCAAAATTTGCGCCGTTTCTATACCAGTCACCGAGCGCGCCAACCACAGATCCACCTGTATACATACCTCCTGAAACGAGCGCTCCTGAACCCGCTGCCGCCCCTAACGAATACCCCTGCGTAGCAACCTGATAAGCCGCCCAAGCCTCCTGCCCCCAGGCCAACGTAGCCGCCACCGCCAACGCCGTGCCTCCTCCCGCCACCGCCGGAGCAAACATCAACTGTCCATTCTGGCTGACGACGTGATCCGCATAGACCAATCCCCACTCTGGTCGATGATTCAGATAATCCTGCAGGCTGATGTTCTGGTCCACCTGCAATCCAAGCTGAGCAGTCAGCGGATCGGCGGCATAAGCATAAGCGTCGAGAATGTTTGCCTTGCACGTGCCGGAGAGGCTACTGGCACTGCCGCCACAAGCGCTGATGAGCTGCTGCTCCTGATTGGCCGACAAGATCTCCGCGTTGCTCTTGGCGGATTCGATGCAAACACGATCGCCGTCGCATCGATTGATCTCCTTTTGCAAGTCCGTCACTTGTTGATGCGTTAGATAGTTGTACGTCGTCCCATCCAGCGCCGTTGCCGCGCCCGCACCACCGCCCACCGCTGCACCTATCGCGGTGCTGGCCAGTTGCATCATGCTGGCAAATTCCGGCGTGCCCGGTGTGTAACCTTGGCTTTCCAGATAATCGGCCATTTGTTGTATGACGAGCTGGTTAGCCGCAGCTCCCAGCACACCTTGCAGCACATTGCCACCACCTAGCGCTGCGATGCCAGCACCCACCACGCCGTGCAGAATCGTCCGCTCTGTGCTGCCTTCGGCCCAGCCCATCTGTCCGGCGAGATCGCCAGCCGCACGCATGCCCACCTGGCCCGCGACATTGCCCAGTTCCATGTTCTCCTGCACTTTCTGTGCATCGAAGATGGGATGAAGGGCTTGATTGTCTAGCGTGGGATTGCGATCTAGTCCACTCAGGTCGGCGCCGCCACCACTGTTGCCGATCAGGTTCTGTCCGGTGCCGTTGCTATCTAGGCCCATGCCACTGACCGGTTTGCCGTCGGCACCCACTTGTGTGTTGCGGATGTCGTGTGCGCGGATGTCCACCGCGTGGCAGGCGCTCAGGTGCGCATTGGCGCCGGGGCCGATGGCGAGCGTGATCCAGCTGGGGAGTTGGCCGTTGCCCAGCGCGAGGGTGTCGATGAGCGTCTGTTGCCCGTAGCTCATCCAGGGGCCGTCGACCCAGCCACGCGGATCGTCAACCAATCGCTGCATGACCGATTGCTGATCGATGCGAGTAACCACCCACCCTACCGGTGGGCACCCAGGCGATGTCCGGTACAGGGCTCGGTAACACTGGATCTCGGTGCCACAGGCCCGCATGAAGTCCACCATCGACAATCCCTGCTGAAACTGCACATGATTGATCGCCATGAGCCATCTCCGCTGTTCGCTGCGCTCGTGTTTGCCTGACGGCGTCGCACATCTCGCGATTTCTGGCTGAGGTTCGACGCTAATCAGGTAAGCCTAAACAGGGGCCTCATCTCTTCAAGTTGAAGTTTTGCCTCCCTTCGTACGCTCGCCCCTCTTTTCTGGATTGCCTGGCGCGTTAATCAATATGATGAATATCACCCCAAGTCCAATACCGATTGGCACAAAGAAACCAATGGGAGTAAAGGTAAATGTTATCGATCGTTGCAAGGCATAAGCCCAACCATTCGTCCATCCATCTTCAATGAAAGATGCCATATGGACTCCTATGACAACGATGATAAAAATCAGCCATAGCCTAAAGCGCCTCATCCAAATGGATATGGGCTTGGCGAACAACCCTCCGAATACTCCAGACCAAAATCCATCCAACATTATTTCCCCTCCTGCTTTTGCTCATGAGCCTGAACTGCACCTTGAGCGGCCATGCCTGCAGCCTTACCTGTTGCCATGGTATTTATGCGAATCACAGCCCCCGCTGGGGAAGTCACGTTAGACCACGCGTTAGGCACATTAGCCCACTGAAACATCTGCGTAGCAACCATGCTGTTTACAGCACCCACAGCCATCGAGGTGCCAAGGCCCAGATACGAGAAGCGTTGATTGAAGGCGGTGCCAAAGCTAATTTGGCCGTAACGTGAATCTTGCCGAGCTCCATAACTAATGCCCAGGGTATACGTCACCCCAGACGCGACAGCCCCAGTACCCGCTGCCGCCCCCAACGAATACCCTTGCGTGGCAACCTGATAGGCAGCCCACGCTTCCTGCCCCCAGGCCAACGTTGCCGGCGCTGCAGCAACCGCGACAGCGGTACCCGCGCCCGCCACCGCCGGCGCAAACATCAGTTGCCCATTCTGGCTGACGGCGTTATCCGCATAGACCAATCCCCACTCTGGTCGATGATTCAGATAATCCTGCAGGCTGATGTTTTGGTCCACGTGCAGCCCCAACTGGGCGGCCAGCGGATCAGTGGCATAAGCACGCGCGGCGAGGATGTTTGCCTTGCACGTGCCGGAGAGGCTACTGGCACTGCCGCCACAAGCGCTGATGAGCTGCTGCTCCTGATTGGCCGACAAGATCTCCGCGTTGCTCTTGGCGGATTCGATGCAAACACGATCGCCGTCGCATCGATTGATCTCCTTTTGCAGGTCGGTCACTTGCTGATGCGTCAGATAGTTGTATGTCGTTCCATCCAGCGCTGTCGCCGCGCCCGCACCACCGCCCACCGCCGCACCTACCGCAGTGCTGGCCAGTTGCATCATGCTGGCAAATTCCGGCGTGCCCTTTTGGTAACCCTGGCTTTCCAGGTAATCAGTCATTTGTTGTATGACGAGCTGGTTAGCCGCAGCACCCAACGCACCTTGCGCCACATTGCCGCCACCCAAGGCCGCGATGCCTGCGCCAACGACGCCATGCAGAATCGTGCGCTCCGGACTGCCTTCGGCCCAGCCCATTTGTCCGGCTAGATCGCCGGCCGCACGCATACCCACCTGTCCCGCAACTTGCCCCATCTCCATGTTCTCCTGCACCTTCTGTGCATCGAAGATCGGCGCGAGCGCCTGGTTATCGAGGGTGGGATTTCTATCAAGGCCACTGAGATCGGTGTTGCTGTCTCGTTGGATGATCGTGCCTTGCGCAATCCATGCGTTCGTATCGTAGTTTCTATTTGGCTCATCTAAATATAAACCATGGGTGGAAGTAAAGATAAGATCATAAATATTATTGATACGGACCATGTGCTTAAAAAAACATCCATCCATATATCTTCGTGTTAATGCAAGCATTGTTTTTATAAAAAACCAATAGATTCCATAGGCATATTAGTGAAAAAAATCCTGAAATAAAATAAAGAGAAAGAGTAGCTACATATATCCATTTATTTCCAATAAAAAAAATGCTAGAAATTATCCCCATCAGCAAAAAGAACGACATAGTTGAAGCTGGAAGAACAAATTTCCTCCAGTCACTTTCATCACAAACTCGCGATCCAAATATGCAAACAGCAACAACCCCTATCATCCATAATAAAAATGGAAATACACCCGATCCAATCTTGGCCAACCAAAGCGCAAACGGCGCAACGAGGGAGACTATAAAAACAAATAAAGAAAGTCGCCACATATTTTACCTTACCATCCTATTTGATATAACTCAAGATAGAAATAAGTTAAAAATTACTGACCATTTACCATCAAATAGTTAAACGTCATCGACAATCCCCTTGATAACCAAACGCAGCCATCCTGCCACATCCAAACTCAATTCTATCTTTCAAATCCATCGTATCAATGTGGTAGGGAAATCCACCGAAAAATATTATCGACTTTGTCAAGGATCCTTGTTGCTCATACACTGGCTGCAACATGTTCTGTTCGGTTACTAGCTGTCGAAGGCTCCATGCATTCAGATCGAAGCCTGTGTTTTGATAGTTTTGATAGATGTTGGCGAAACTATTTTGGCCATTTTGCATGATCAGGGCGCCGGCTTGACTACGCCAATCCGCCAGCCCTCCGCTGGCTACGAAGTTACCTACGTTAAATAACCATCCTGTTAAATCCGTCGTCGACGTTTTTTCCGCCGCGCCAAACCATGGCGCCCCCGTCAGCTGATACATCGCCTCAAAGAAGTCTGCACGCGCATCAATGGTGTTGATGGCGCCGTAAGCAGGCGAGTTGGTCATGACTAAATTGAGCGCATTGTTGCGCGACTGATTGACGTCACCTGCCATCCAGGGGAGTGCTAGTGCACTGGCGTAGCTTAATGCCTCACGTACACCATCCTGACAGGAGGCACTTTGTGGCGCGACTGCACAGGCTTGTTGTAGTGCTGCATCGTTTTGTTGCGATAGTTCAGTGTATGCATCTACGACTTTCTGGCACTCACTTTGATTTCCGCATGATTTGAGTGCCGCCTTGAGAGCATCTCTCTGCTGATGGGTCAGATAGTTGTACGTTGTTCCATCCAGCGCCGTCGCCGCGCCCGCACCACCGCCCACGGCCACACCTACCGCGGTGCTGGCCAGTTGCATCATGCTGGCAAATTCCGGCGTGCCAGGTGTGTAACCTCGGCTTTCCAGATAATCGGCCATTTTCTGGACCACGAGCTGATTGGCGGCAGCGCCCAGTGCACCTTGGATCACATTGCCGCCACCTAGCGCGGCGATACCCGCGCCAACGACGCCGTGCAAAATCGTGCGCTCCGGACTGCCTTCGGCCCAGCCCATTTGTCCAGCCAGGTCGCCGGCTGCTCGCATGCCCACCTGGCCCGCAACTTGCCCCATCTCCATCTGCTCTTGCACTTTCTGCGCATCGAAGATCGGCGCGAGCGTTTGATTGTCGAGCGTGGGATTTCGATCAAGGCCACCGAGGTCGGTGTTGCCATCTCGTTGGATGATCGTGCCTTGCGCAATACCGCTATGCGTATCGCTGCTGCTATGGCCGCTCTGTGGCACCCCAAGCATGGGCGAACCGCTGAAACCACCACCGGCACTGTAGCCCGCACTCACGCCCACATTACTGGCGCTGTAGTTCGCTTCGTTGTGAAGGCTCTCGTAAGTGAGGGTGCCGGTATCCAGCAGGTTTTTGCTGGGGTCGGCATTGCTGGCCATCACACCACCAATCAAGTGCGTGTTGCCGCCCACGGTGATATCAAAACCACCACTACCCGCGCTGATGCCGCTCACGTCGGTGACGCTGGCATAGTGGCTATTCACCTTGCTCTGGTTGTAGCTGACGTTGCCGCCCGAACCGTAGCCGATCACCATCTTGCCGCCCAGCTGTTGCTGCTTGCTGGCGTAGTCGTCGGTGTCTTGTTCGCTTTGGATCAAGAGGTTGCCGCCGATGGCGCCGAGCACGGTGTTGCCGGTGAGTTGGGCGCCCTGGATGGTGGTGTCGTTGCCGCTGATCAGGGTGAGTGTGTCGCTGGCGTTGATGCTGCTGATGGCGTGCGAGGTGCCGTTGCCGTGGGCGTTGCCTTGGCCGACGGAAGCTTGGGCATAGAAGCCCAAGCCATCGCTGCCGATCTGGATGCCGACACCGCCGCTGGCGTTCTGGTTGCTGCTTTGCAGGCTGTGGTTTTCTTGTTGGCTCAAGATGTTGAGGTTGTTGGCAGCGGCCAGCGCAACATTGTTGCCATTGACCTGACTGCCGATGATGTTCAGATCGCCACCGGTGGCTGCCATGACCACATCGCCGTTGCTTTGGATGCGGCTGCCGTAGGCGGTTTCGTCGTGGGTGGTGGTGCTGCTGGATGCGCTGCTGGCGCCGAGGCCCAGTTGCAGGTTCACGCCTTGCTGAGAGGTGGGATTGTCTTTGGTGGCACCGTTGAGCAATCCACCCTGCGCAAAACCCAGCGCATCGCTGGCGCTGTAAGCGGCTTGCGCGGCATACAACGCTTTGAGGCGGTCGTCGCTGACTTGGCTGCCGCGCTCGGCGCTGGCATAAGCGCTATTGACCGCATTGGCCACGCCGCCACCCAAACCTAGCGTGATCCCCGCTTGCTGTTGTTTGTAGGTTTGTGTGGTGTCTTGCGTGCCCACCGCCGCGTCGAGGGTGACGTCGTTGCCAACGATGGCGGTGCCGGTGTCGCTCAGCACCTCGCTGCCGGTGATGTGCACGAGATTGCCCGCCGTAAGCGTGACGCCACCGTTCAAGCTGCCGATCAGGCTGCCTTGCGGGGTGGTGTCGGTTTCGGTGTACGTGTTGCTTTCCTTGCTGGACCCGATCATCAGATTCAGGCCGCTGGTGAAAACACCGCTGGTCTTCGTGGTGCGCTCGTGCTGTTCGCTGTGGGTGTCGGTGGCGACGCCGATATTCAGGTTGTTGCCGGCGGCCATCACGATGTCGTCGGTGGCGACGATTTGTGCGGCTTGGGTGTTCACGTCATGACCGGCGGCGACGGTGACGGTGTTGCCGCTGAGCAAGGTGCCGACCGCCAGGCTGTCCTGGCTGGCATCGTGGGTGGTGGTGGTGCTGCTGCTGAGCAGGCCGGATTTTTTGGTGGTGCTGTCTTGTTGCCAGCTGTGGTTTTCTTGGGCCGCGTGGAGGTTCACGTCGTTGCCGGCGGCGAGTGCGATGGCACCGTTGCTGCTGGTGACGTTGGCGGCGACGGTGGTGAGGTCGTGGCCGGCGCTGAGGGCGATGCCGTGGGCGGCGTCGAGTGTGGTGCCGCGCAACGATTGGTCTTGCGTGATCTGGTTGTATTGGGTGTGGCCGCTCTGCCAACTGTTGCCTTGGCTTTGGGTATCGGTGACGGCGTTGAGGGTGAGGTCGTGGCCGGCGCTGAGGGCGAGTTGATCGCCGGCTTGGAGCTGTGCGCCCTGGCTGGTGAGATCGTTGCCGGCGGCGAGCACGGCACTGCCGCCGGCGTGGAGCGTGGTGACATCGGTGTGCGTGCTCGCGCTGGCGGCGTGGGCGCTTTGCTGGCTGCTGCCTTGGCCGGCGGCGGCGTTGAGGGTGAAGTTATGGCCGGCGATCAGTTGTGCGTCGTTGCCGGCGTTGAGGGTGCTGGCGGTGGCGGTGAGGTCGTTGCCCGCCGCCAGGCCGAGGTTTTGGCCGGCGTTGACGTTAGCATGGTCGAGATTGAGGTTGTTGCCCGCTTGGGCGGTGAGGATGCCGGTGGCGCTGAGCTGGCCACCGGTGGCGATACCGGCGCGTTGCGCATCGCTGAGCGAGAGACCGCTGAGGTTGACGGTGCCCAGGCTGACGGTGCTGCTATCGGCGCGGCTGGTGAGGTTATTGCCGGCCACCAACGCGACGTTGCCGCCCTGGAGGGCGCCGGCGTTGAGCAGGTCTTGCGCGGCTTGCACGCTCAGGTTGCCGCCGGCCGCGACGGTGCCGGCGTTGAGCAGATTGCCGGCTTTCAGGCGGGCATCGTTGCTGGCTTGCAGGGTGCCCGTGTTGGTGAGCTGGTTGCTGGCGTTGATGCTGACGGTGCTGCCTTGCATGACCGCGCCGCTGGCCACGTGGCTGGCGGTGTTCTGGCTCAGATACACCACTGGCACCAGGACTTGTTCGCCGTTCACCGTTTGGTTGACCAGCCAGACCATGTCCTGGGTCAGGCTGGCGATCTGGGCGGGGGTGAGGGCGACGCCGACGCTGAGGTTGAATGACTGGGCTTCCTGCGTGCCCGCATCCATCAAGGCTTTGTATTGCTCCAACGCATCGCCGTTGCCGTCGAGGAAGCGGCGGCCCGTAAGGCTGGTGAGTTGGTCCATCACCAGCTGGGTTTCGTAGAAGGCATCGCCCAGGCGCTTCAAGGTGAGGTCACCTTGCAGGCCCAACTGGTTCAGGAGGTAGTCGCTGCCGAGGAAGCCGCTCATCGTGGCGAAGCGTGGATCGGTTTCCACCAGATACGGGCTGCCGTTGCCGGGGTGAAGGGTGTACAGGCCGTTGCGGGGCAGTTGCACCGGATAGGGCTGCTGCGGGGTGCCGACGAACGGGGCGCCGGGGGCGGGGCCGAGGTTGCCCAGGTTGCCGGGGTGGGTGTTGCCGACGACGTTGCCGGCGCCGCCGCCACCCTGGCCGCTGAGATATGGGCCGCTGCTGTTTTGTCCCAGACCCACGCCGCTGACCGGTTTGCCGTCGGCGCCGACGGGCGTGTTGCTGACGTCTTGCGCGCGGATGTCCACCGCGTTGCCAGCGCTCATCGTGGCGCGCAAGCTGGGGCCGGCATCGAGGGTCAGAAAAGGCACGCTGCCCGCCGCCAGGGTGGCGCTCGTGACGTGCTCGGCAAAGACCATCGGTGGTTGGTTGGATTCGCGGTTGGAGTACCAGCGCTTGCCGCGGTAATCGCCATCGACGGAGCGCACCAGGTCGTTCTGGAGCAACACGGTGGGGACGAAGGCGAGGTTTTGCACGGTGTCGCTGCCGACGTTGCCGCCCCCGTTGTTGCCATCCTGGCCGTTGATGATCAGATGGTTGCCGGCGGCGATCGTGGCGTTGCTGTTGAGGACGGAGCCGTTGAGGCGGATGTTGCCACCGGCCAAGAGGCGGCTTTCGGCGCTGGCGGCGGTGAGGCGGGTGATGGACAGGATGGTTTGCGTGAGCGTGTCGTAGGCGGCATCGCCGTAATAACCCAGCGGACCACAGCGCACGGCGTGGCCATTCATGCCGATGGTTTGCGCGTAGGCGTTGCAGAAGGTGGTGGCTTCGGGGTCGGTGGTCCAATCGAAGAGGGTGGTGCGGGTGGTGCGGTTGGCTTGCTGTTCGGCGGGGCTGAGCGTGTAGGTTTCCGTCTCCAGCACGCGCCGCTCGTTGGTGATCTGCTGGGCGTTGACGATGAGGTTGCCGCCGGCTTCGATGTCGCCGGAAAGGTTCGTCACCGATTGACTGCGCGTGCCGGCGGCATCGGCGGCGAGGGTGAGGTCGCCCAGGCTGTAGAGCATGGCGTCGCGGTTGAGCAGATCGCCGGTGATATAGAGATTGAGTGCATTGACGGCGGCGATCAGGCCGGTTTGGTAGGGGTTGTTGTCGGTTTGCGTGCCAAGGTCGGCGCCGTTGGTCAGGCTGGCAGCGTGGATCGTGATGGTGTTGCCGATGATGGTGCCGGTGTTGCTGACGTGGCTGGCGTTCAACACCAGGTTGTCGCCTTCGAGGCGGCCTTGGTTAGTTTGCGTGGCGGCATGGAGGGTGGTGGTGCGGCTGTTGATGTCGGCGCCGGCCTGGTTGTCCAGACTGGCCGCGTTGACGGTGAGCGCGTTGACCGCTTGCAAGGTGGCGCCGCAGGTGTTGGTCAGTGTGCCGCCCAGGTTGAAGACCACGTCGTGGTTGGCGAACAGCGTGATTGCTGATCGATGCGGCGTGGAGGGTCAACGATGCCGTGCCGTCCCCACCGCCGGCTTCGAGGCGGCCGTGGTCGTTGCCGAGGGTGCCGGCGATAGTCGCGTTGACGGACCCCAGGGCTTGCAGCGCACCGCGATTGAGGGCGTCCGCTTGCGCGGTGAGCGTGAGGTCGGTGCCGGCGTAGAGCTGGCCGGCGTTGTTCAGGCTGCCGGTGTGGAGGTTCACCCCCTGGTTGCTGCCAAGGAAGCCATCGGTATCGTTGCTGAGCGTGGTGGCGACGGTGATGGCCAGATCGCCATCCAACGCCTTGATCTGGCCGTTGCCATTGGTCAGCGCATCGGCGGCGAGGTGCGCGAGCTTGGCTTGCAGCAGGCCGGCCTGGTTGCTGAGCGTGCCGCCGAGGTTGGCTTGCAGCACGTTGGCCACCACGGTGCCGCCCGCATTGCTGAAGTCGGTGCCGGTGAGGGTGGCGTTGCCGGCGACGCTCAGCGTGCCACCGTCGTTGACGGTGGTGGCGCTGTCGAGAACCAGGTTGCCGTTGCCGACGATGTGACCCTGTGTATTGGTCAACGTATCGGTGGTGATCGCCAGCGTGCCGGCGCCGGCGTGCTGAATGGCGGCGTTTGTGTTGTTGATCACGCCCGCGCTGATGGTGAGGTTGTTCGCATTGCTGGCAAAGGTGCCGTTGGCGTTGTCCAACAAGCCGGTCACGGCAAGTGTGGTGTCGCTGTCGCCGGTTTGCAGCAGTTGGCCGCCTTGGTTGGTCAGGCTGCCGGCTTGCAAGTTCCACTGACCGGCTTGGAGGCGACCTTGTGCGTTGTTCAAGGCGTGTGCGGCCTGGATGCTTAGACGACCCGGGGTGGCGAGGTCGCCGCCGGCATGGTTGATATCACCCAGCCATGCGGTGAGTGCGATATCGCCGCCGGCGCGCGTGGTGGCGCCATGCAGATCGAGGGCACTGCCGCTCACGCTGAGCGCCCCGGAGGCGGCGAGTGTGCCGGTGGCGGCGAGTGCGCCTTGGGTGCGCAGGGTCAGTGACGCGTTGCCGCTGAGGTTGCCATCGGACTGAAGGCCCGCCGCCACCGTGCCGCGGCTCGCCAAGGTGCCGGCGGTGAGGGTGAGATCGTTGAGTGCGGCCAGGGTGCCGGTGTGGGTGAGCGTGCCGCCGACTTGCCATTGCGACGCCGCACCGGCATAGGTCGTACCGGCCAGGGTGGCATCGCCCGCTACCTGCACGGTTTGTGCGCCGTCACTGCGCAGCGTGCCGCGTTGGTCAAGTTGACCGGCGTACAGGTCCAGCGCTTGGCCGCTGTAGAGGGTGCCGGTGGATTGCAGCAAGCCGCTGCTGTGGAGCGACAGATCGTTAGCCGCGTACAGCAGGCCATCGTTATTGCTGAAGCTGCCAGCGCGCAGCGCAGCGTTGGCCGCGCTGATCCAGGTGCCGTGCGTGTTGTCCAGCAAACCTTGGATCTGGGCGGTCATGGCGCCGCGGGTTTGCACGGAACCGTAAGCATTGCGCCAGACGGCGGCTTGCGCATCGAGCGAACCGGCTTGGATCGTGCCGCGGGTGTTGTCCAGCGTGCCGGCGCTGCGCACCGTCAGCGCACCATGGGTGGCAAGCGTGGCGTTGTGATGATCGATATCGCCCGCGGTGCTGATCAAGACGATCGTGCTGCCGACCTGCGTCTGCGCATGGGACAGGTCGAGCGCGCTGCCTTGCAGGGTCATGCCGCCAGCGGCGAGGTTGCGGCCATTAGCAGCAAGCAGGTTCGTGGTGGCGACGTCGAGCGCACCGCTGCCTTGCAGGCTGCCGTCGCCAGCCACACCGGCACCGAGTGTGCCGGAGGAAACCCCTTGCTGCGCACGCAAGGTCGCGTTATTGGCCGCCGCGATAAGGTTGCTGTTGCTGAGCGTGCCGGCGGCAGTAAGGTGGATATCGCCGGCGCTGTAGAGCGTGCCGGTGTTGGTGACATCGCCGGCACTTTGCAGCGCTATGCTGCCCGCCGATTGCAGCGAACCGTGGTTGGTCAGCGCGCCGGCGACCACGCCCACGTTGCCGCCGCTGTAGAGCGTGCCAGCGTTAGTCGTGTCGCCGGCTGTTTGCACGGACAACCCACCGCCGGACTGCAGCGTGCCGCTGTTGGCCAGTGAGCGGCTGTGGATCGTGAGGTTGCCCGCCGACGAGGTCGTGCCGGTCAGTTGCAATTGACCGGCGCTGTCGATGATGAAATCGCCGCTCTGCGTGGCCAATTGACCCGCGTTACGCACGCCGATGCCCGCGTCGGTGGCGACCAGCATGATCTGGTTGGCATACATGCCGCCCAGCGCGGCCACATCCACGCCCACCACCGGGGCGACGCCATCGCCCCCGATCGCCTGGGTGGACAGATCCGCATAGCCCACCTGATTCGCGCCCGTGGCCACGTTGAGGTGATTGGCCCACACCTTGCCATTCACGGCCAGGTTGCGTGCGATCAGATCGAGGCGGTCGATGTTGGAGGCATTCAAGCCATCGCCATCGATGCTGATGGCGCCGCGCGTCGTGTGAAAGGCACTCAAGGAACCATCGCCACCGAACACCGGCACACCGGTGGTCAGCGTGGCGCGTGGCGTGTTGATGAAGCCCGCTCCCGACACACGGATGCCGTTGGGATTGGCAATGATCACATCGGCGGCGTTACCGGCCACTTCCGTATAGCCGCGCAGATAGGTCGGGTGGGTCGAGGTGACTTCGTTGACGATCACCTTGGCCGATCGGCCCGGCGGATAGTTTGGATTGCCGGTGATGTATCCACCGAACTGCGTCGGCGACACGTTGGCGGCGTTGTTGAGAATCAGCCCCGGCTGATCGACATTGAATTGCTGGTATTGGTTGTGCGACACGCCAGCGGCCGACGGCGCCACGATGTTGACCACCGGCGTGCCATGGGCCGCCGCATCGACACCGGGGCGGTGTACGCCGGCATTCGGATCGGGCGTGACTTGCGCGGCAACCAGAACCGGGGTGCCGAGCAGTGCGGCGAGCACCGCCGTGGTCAAGGCATGACGCGGCAATGTGCGAGAAGAACCCGAAGAAACACGACGCGAGATCATCATCCTGTCCTTGATGAAAAAACCAAAGCGAGCACGGGTACACACGGGGGGTTACCGTAGCAAGACCATCCGTGCGCTAACCCACGGATGACACGAAATCAGTCGTTGCCTACATCGAATTAGTGCTCGCACGGGGGGTTACCACTGCGGGGGTTACCACTGCGCGTTCGACTGCCACTGCAAGGTAACGCTCTGATCAAGAGCTAAGGGGCCATGGCCATGAAGCTGTTCCTCGACTTAGCAGCTCATCGCCCCGTTCGGTTGTGTTGTTCAGTTTTTTTGAGCGAGAGCCTTCTTGATCTTCTGGTCGGTCTTGTACTGGCTCAAGGCATAGACGGCCCAGATCGTCGCTGGTAGCCATCCGATCAGTGTGATCTGGAGAATCAGGCAGATTACCCCGGCAATCGGCCTTCCAATGGTGAAGAACGTCAGCCACGGAAGAATCAAAGAAATCAGCAAACGCATGTTGCATTCCCCTCAGTTGGTCAGTCGCTCAATCCCTTAGCTTCCCAGCCAGCGCTGGTCAGCTTCACAGCACGTTGCTGATCTTCCTTCCCGGCGTCTTCCGTGATCTGTCCGATATAAGGGAAAGCGGCTAGAATTTCTGGCTTCTTGGCCCAGTCGGCGAGCCCGTTGATCTTGTACTGGAATGTCACCGTGGCTTCCTGGTAGTCACCGAGTTTCATTGGGCCTTCCCACTTCACCACTTTCTCGAGCGTCTTCTTGCCCCAGCACAGGTCGGTCCGCGCTTCCTTGGTGCTGCCATCCAGGCCGAATCTCTTCACCTCTTGCGTCCTTTCAAATGGCTTGGCTGCGTCAGTCAAGGTGTATCGCCTAACTTTGAACTTCGCGCCGTTTGGCTTGCCGCCAAAATCCGTTCCTTCGATTTGCGTGTCCATGCCAATGACCAATCCCACGGCTTCCAGCGCAGCCATTTGGCTAGCCGTTCCCGTTCGAAAGGTGTTTTGCAGCTGCAAATCCATTTGAGAGACATCGACCGGCCACTGGGTGATGTTCAGACACATCTCACCCTTCTTGTCTAGAGCCTGTCGTCATGAGGTGTTGAAATATGGTTAACTACCCGCCATGGAATCTTGCTGGATGGAATCCTCTGTGACTGCGGCCTATCGACGCCATGACATCTCCGATGAAAAATGGGGTTTGCTTGAACCCCATTTGCCGGGTCAAGCGGGCCGATGGGGGCGTGTAGCCAAAGATAATCGGCAATTCATCAACGCAGTGTTCTGGATACTTCGCACCGGAGCGCCGTGGCGAGATTTACCACCCGAGTACGGCGATTGGAAGAATACCCATCGGCGCTTTTGTCGCTGGCGCGATAACGGCACATGGGAAGGTCTGTTGGAACGTGTGATGGATGAGCCGGACTTTGAGTGGCTGATGATCGATGCCAGTCACTGCAAGGTTCATCCTCATGCAGCGGGAGCTCGTGGCGGCAATCAGGGCATAGGTCTCACAAAAGGGGGCGCAACACCAAGATACATTTGGCCGTGGATGCGCATGGTATGCCAGTCCGAATTCTTGTTACAGAGGGTACCCGGGCAGATTGTTCGCAGGCCGCGGAACTGATCAAAGACATTCCTGCTGAGCATCTCATGGCCGACAAAGGTTATGACAGTGATGCCATTGTTGAGCAGGCTCATGAGCAAGGCATGCAGGCGCATATTCCGCCACGTAAAAACCGAAAAGAGCCGCGCGACTACGACACGTACCTGTATCGTCATCGCCACCTGGTTGAGAATGCGTTTTTGTACCTGAAACAGTGGCGTGGTGTGGCGACACGCTACGCGAAGAATCTGTCCTCTTTCCTTGCCGCTGTGCAAATTCGCTGCCTCGTCATGTGGCTCAGAATCTTATGACGACATGCTCTAGGTATTGCCCAATCGCCGCACCGAAGTTCTTTTCGTTCGCATCAGTCTTGCTGCCGCATCCAGTAAGCACCATCGACATCGCTATCACACCGCCCACAACGCTCTTCATACCTTTCCTTTCTCTGGGTTGTTGAAGAAATGACTTGATTCGCACCCGCCGCGGAGCGGTCGTAGCTCGCCGCGAGTGATTTTTCGTCATGCGTTTCAAAACGCATACACGAGCTGAAAACCTGTGGCGGGCCGCGTGTTTTCCAGCAGCTTGCCGCCGTGCATCGCCTTGCCGGCGAACACATCCCAGCTCAACTGCTTGTACGTGCCACGCAAGCCGAAGAAACCGCCGGCCAGCGTGGTGTTGCCGGGGATGTACGCCGTACCTGGCCCACTCACACGACCGGCATCGATGCCGGCGTACCACATCAGCGGCCAACTTCCGATGGGCTGAGTGATGGTGTTGCGCCAATACCAGCCGCGCTCGGCGGCGAGCGTTTGCTCGCCATCGAAACCGCGCACGGTGTAGCGGCCACCGATGGCGATGTATTCGGAGCCGTACAGCGGTGTATGGCTGTATTGCGCGTGGAATTCGCTGGTCCACTGCGCCGGCTGGCCGGCCAGCGAGAATGGATGGTTGAGCGAGGCATCCAGTGTGGTGAGCCGGTAGCGGAAAGTGGGGTCGTCTGCCGTGCGGCCGGCCGGATCGCGCTGACCGCCGAACCACGGCACGCCGAAGCGCTCGGCCAGCCGCAGATCGAGTTGTGCGTTGCCCAGATAGCGACGATGCGTGATAGCGGCTTCGATCGCGCTCATGTGGCGGCGCTGCGAATCCAGCTCCACGTCTTCGATATAGCTATGTGCCCAGCGTTTGCCAAGATGCACTTCGGCGGTGGTCTTGCTGTGGTGATCGCGATACAGCAGGTGTTGCGCGCCAAGGTCGACGGATTGAGAGGTGCCACGGCTCAAAAAGGTTTGCGTGAATCCCTCCACCGTCTGCTGGTAGCGATAGCCGTACACGCCGGCGGTGAACAACCAGTTGCCGCGCGGTATCGAATAATTGGCGTTGTAACCTTGTGTGCCGTGGCCGGCGCCATTGAAGACATCGTGCGTCATGCCCAGCGACAACGTGTCGTTGGCGTTGAGCGGATTGTCGAGCCCCACGTTAAGGCCCGCTTGATACAGGCCAGTGGTGGATGCTCCTGTATCGTCCAGTGTGGCGACCACGCGCCAGGGTTTGCTGCGTTTGGTGGTGATGACCAGATCGGACTGGCCCGGCACTTCGGTCGGCGCGATGTCGATAGTGACGTCTTGCGACGGAACGCGCTTCATCTGCTCCAGACCCTGTTCGATGTCGCGCAGATTAAGCAGGTCGCCAGGGCGGATCGGCAGCGCCCAGGTCCAATTACCGGATGGCGTGTTATCGGCCTTGCGAATGGCATGCACCACGCCAGGTACAAGCATGAGCGTCAGCACGTCGTGGGAGAGATCCTGTTCACTCAGGCCCACGCGTGTCGTGACATAGCCGCGATCCAGGATCAGATCGCCCGCACGGCGCACGATCAGGCTAATGCCTTCGTGGCCCACGCAACGACCGGCGTAGTGATCAAGATAGCGCTGCACGAAGCCGAAGGCATCGCTGTGCTCGCCGACGAGGCGAATCTGCTTCAGCACGAAACACGGGGTTTCCATGGGGAGTTCGGTGCTGTGGAAATCGGTGGCGGCATGCTGGCCGATGCGTACATCTTGCGCTTGCGTACGCACGGAACGGTCCAGCGCTTGCTGCTGGGTACGCAAGCGTTGCTGCTGCTCGTCGAGCGTGAGGGGTTTTTCTTGCCCAAATGCTAAGGGCGAAAGCGTGGCCAATCCGGCGATCGGTAGCCAGTGCCAGCGTAGACGGTAACGACGTGCACGGTGATCGTCCTTGATGCTTTTCGAATCCATGGATGTCTTCCCACACAAGCCGCATGTCAGAGCGGTGGAGTGTGATTAAAGAGGAAGACGGCGAGGTGCGACTATGGGACAAATCTGATCTTGTGAGGTTTTTCGTGCAGCGAAATGCTCTTTGGGGGCAGCACCTGATCAGGAAACGAGTGCGCCTTAAGGCTTGCTGACCGCGCTCGTGCCCGGCAAAGTGATGTATTTCCAGAATTTTCAAGAGGTGTGATGTGGATTGGGTTGATTTACACAGCGACACGGTAACCAGGCCGACTCGCGCCATGCGAGCGGCGATGCTGGATGCCGAGGTGGGCGATGACGTCTATGGCGAAGATCCCGCCGTTAACGCGCTTCAGCAACGCCTTGCCGGAGATCTTGGCTTTGAAGCGGGTTTATTCGTGCCATCCGGTACGCAATCGAACCTGCTGGCCCTGATGACGCACTGCGAGCGCGGCGATGAGTACATCGTTGGCGCGGATGCGCATACGTACAAGTTCGAAGGTGGTGGTGCGGCGGTGTTAGGTTCGATCCAGCCGCAGCCGATAGCGCATGATGTGGATGGCTCGCTGCCATTGGACAAAGTGGCGGTCGCCATCAAGCCGATTGATCCGCACTTTGCACGTACTCGCCTGCTGGCGCTGGAAAACACCTGGCACGGGCGCATCATGTCGATGGACTACATCCGGGCCGCGCGTGATTTCACCAAGGAACGTGGGCTTGCGTTGCATCTGGATGGTGCGCGGCTTTATAACGCCGCTGTGGCGAGCGGTGTGAGGCCGAGGGAGATTACCCAACACTTCGACAGTGTTTCCATCTGCTTGTCGAAGGGTTTGGGTGCCCCAGTTGGTTCGGTATTGGTGGGCTCCGTCGCGCTGGTCGACAAGGCGCGTCGCTGGCGCAAGGTCGCTGGCGGCGGTTGGCGTCAGGCCGGCATGCTGGCCGCTGCGTGCATGCATGCGCTGGATCATCATGTTGAGCGTCTGGCCGATGACCACGCACGTGCGGCGCGCCTGGCGGAGGGTTTGAGTGATATTCCCGGTGTGAAGCTGCTTGGCCTGCACACCAACATGGTGTTCATCGATGTGCCAGCGGAATGCTTGCGTGGATTGGATGCGCATCTGCGTGCAGCGTCGGTGCGTATCGGTATTGGCTATCTGCCGACGCTGCGGTTGGTGACGCATCTGGATATCGATGATGCGGGTGTTGAAAGGGTGATCGATGCATTCCGACTATTCTTTGCCGGCTAATGCGTGGAGGCGTTGGGTTACGCTGTGCTGCCCCCATGGCACTCACTTAAGCATCGTCGTCCCGGCCTGCGCTGGGACGATGGCTCTGGATTTGTCGCAGTATTCGAGCGAGGTGCGATGTTTTTATGCGCGCTTGGAAACCAGCGTCATATCCGACCGCCGGATGAAATCCCGCACCTGCGGATACACCACTTCACGCCAGCGACGACCACTGAAAATGCCGTAGTGCCCTGCGCCGTCAATCACTTTGTGCGCGCGGTGCGTGGATGGAATGCCGGTGCACAGATCATGCGCCGCTTCGGTTTGTCCAATGCCGGAGATATCGTCCAGCTCACCTTCAACGGTCAGCAGGCTGGTGCGTTTGATCGCAGCGGGATTCACGCGCTCGCCATTCACCTCCCACAGGCCGCGCGGCAGCAGGAACTGCTGGAACACGGTACTGATGGTGTCGAGGTAATACTCCGCGGGCATGTCGAGCACGGCGTTGTATTCGTCGTAGAACTTGCGATGTGACTGTGCATCGTCCAGATCGCCACGCAGCAGGTTGAGATAGAAATCCCAGTGCGAGTTGAAGTGGCGATTCGGATTCATCGCAATGAATCCGGCGTGCTGCAGAAAGCCCGGATACACCTCGCGACCGCGCCCGGGATAATTGTTGGGCACGGTGTGGATCACATTTCCCCTGAACCAGCTCAGCGGCTGGGTCATTGCCAGGTTGTTGACCTGGGTCGGGCTGCGGCGAGGATCGATGGGGCCGCCCATCATGATCATGCTGCGCGGTGCGGCCTCGCCGCGCGCCGCTAACAGCGAAATGGCGGCGAGCACCGGTACGGTGGGCTGGCAGACCGAGATGACGTGCAGCGATTCGGCGCCAATGTGGCGGATGAACTGCTCAATGGTCGCGACGTAGTCGTTCAGGTGGAACGGGCCGGCCGAAGCGGGGACCATGCGCGCATCGATCCAGTCAGTGATGTACACCTTGTGGTCGAGCAATAGGGTGCGCACCGTATCGCGCAGCAGTGTCGCGTGATGGCCCGAAAGCGGAGCGACCACTAGCACCACTGGCTCATTCTTCATCTTTTCGATGGTTTCCGGATCGTCGCTGAAGCGCTTGAAGCGGCGAAGCTGGCAGAATGGCGTTTCCAGGTCGATGCGCTCGATAATGGCGATCTGGTTGCCCTGGGGATGGGTGATGCTGTGGATATCGAACGAGGGTTTCTCGTAATCCTTGCCCAGGCGGTGGATCAGCTCATACCCGGCTGCCACGCGTTGCGCGCCCGGCAACTGGGCCAGGGGGCTGCTGGGGTCGGTGAGCATCCGGGCGCTGGCTTCGGCGTAGTAACTAAGCGGCCCAAGGAAGGCGCGTTGCCATTCGTGGAGTTGATAAAGCATGGGGGGGTAGACCGAGGTTTTTCTAAAGACGAATGATAGCGGGTTCTGGTCCGAATTGCTGCATTGCGGGAAGGCTTTGTGTCTTTATAAATCAACAACTTGATAATTCGGAATTATCTCATTGTGCTGGGACGGTCGCGCGCGCTTGGGTTTCATCCGATTCGGCGAATTTCCGTCCCGGCCGCGAGGTCGTACACGGTGCGGCGGCGGGGAACAAACTGTGCGGCCAAAAGCCAGACTATCCAGCCGGCTGCCAAGGTCCACAGTGCTACGTTGAGGCCAAACGCCGGTGCCAGCAGTAGCAACAGCAAGGGCAGGGACGCAACCAGTACCCGGATCATCGCCTGGCGCAGGGACAAGGGGTCGCCGTCACCGGCGGTCACCCGGATCCGCCAGGAGCGCATGCCCAGCGTCTGTCCACCGCGCAGCCAGGACAGCACAAAGTATGTGGCTACTACGATGCCCTGCAGTGGTTGATACCACCATGCAATATGCACTTGCGCGCCGGCGGTGATCAGTCGGCCGCCCGTGGCCAACTGGCAAATCAGGCCAACCACCATCACGATCGCCAGCACGGCGACCAGGTCGTAGACCAGGGCGATCCATCGCCGCCAAAGCGGGCAAATCACGTTCATCGTTGTCGCTGTCATCGATCAGCTTGCAAGGCGCTCGCGCAATGCCCAGCATCGTGCCCATGAAAGTGAGTACACGTAAAGAGCAACTCAGTCAGGAAGGTCCGGCCGGTATCGCCGAGGCGGATGCGCAGGAGATCGCGGCCTTCGTCGAACGCGTCTGGTCGGAGGATGGTCTGGCCCAACGCACTTTGGATGCCTACCGCCAGGATCTGGAAATTTTGGCGCGCTGGCTTGCGGCGCGAGGACGCACTTTGCGCACGGCACGGCGCGAAGACCTGACGGCGTTTCACGGCGCGCAACCGGTCGCGGTGCGGTCCATGGCGCGGCGCCAGTCGGCCTTTCGTCGCTTCTATGCCTCCCTAGCGCGCAACGACCCCGGTTTCGATGATCCAACGCTGTTGATCGAGCGGCCGAAAATGCCGCGTAGCCTGCCTAAGGCGCTGGCAGAACGAGAGATAGAGGGGCTGCTCGATGCACCCGATGTCACCACCACCCTGGGGCTGCGTGACCGGGCCATGTTCGAGCTGATGTATGCCTCGGGCCTGCGCGTGTCCGAACTCGTGGAACTGCCGCTGGTGGCATTGAATACTCGTCAGGGTGTGCTGCGAGTCATCGGTAAGGGTGGCAAGGATCGCCTGGTGCCGGTGGGCGAGGTGGCGCTGGAGCGTATCCAGACCTATCTGTCCGCCTCGCGCCCGATACTGGCCAAGGGCAAGCAACCGCCTGCCTTGTTCCTCAGCAAGCGCGGGGAGGGCATGACTCGACAGATGTTCTGGACCCTGGTGAAGCGCTATGCGGTGTCGGTTGGCATCAACGCCAAGCGCATTTCGCCGCACGTGCTACGGCACTCCTTCGCCACCCATCTGTTGAACCATGGTGCCGATCTGCGTGCTTTGCAGATGCTGTTAGGCCACAGCTCCCTGAGCACGACGCAAATTTATACGCTGGTGGCCAAGGAAGGGCTGAAGCGCTTGCATGCCCAACATCATCCGCGCGGCTGACACGTATTTCAGAAAGAGGGTGAAGAAGTTTTTACAGGTGATATGCGATACTTCCGACATCTTTTCGGCCTGTGCCCCGTATGGTGCCGGCATGTTAGTGAGGTTGTGATGTCGAAGAAGTTCTGGTTGATGCTCTGCACTGGCGTGCTTGCGATCCATGTTGGCCTTGCCATGGCCGCGGCTACGGTTTCCACACCGCCACCGGCGGCCAATACGCCTGAAAACATTGCACGGCAGGCGATCCTGCGGCTGGTGCCCAAGGCGCAGATTCAATCGGTCGTTCCCGCACCCATGTCAGGCTTTTATCAGGTGATCGCCTCGGGCCATCTGGTTTATGTCAGCGCGGATGGCAAGTACGTGATGAATGGTGACCTGATTGACGCCACCAAGGGCACCAGCCTCACGGAAAGTGCCTGGGCCGGTTATCGCAAGATCGAACTGGCCAAGGTTCCCGTGGCTGACCGCATCGTATTCGCACCGAAAAATCCTAAATATACGGTGACGGTTTTTACCGACGTGACCTGTCCGTATTGCCGTGTTCTGCACGAACAAATCGAGGCGTTCAACAAGGAAGGCATCGCCGTGCAGTATCTCGCCTGGCCGCGCACCGGTGTAACCGGCGATGACGGCAAGCCCACCGCGTCATATAACGAAATGGTCTCGATCTGGTGCGCTTCCGATCGTAACGATGCGTTCACAGCGGCGAAGAAGGGGCGTGAGCCAAAGTCGGCTACGTGCACCAATCCGGTCAAGGACCAGTTCCACCTTGGCCTGAAACTGGGCGTTACTGGCACACCAGCCGTCTACGCTGAGGATGGCACCCAGATCGGCGGTTACCTTTCGCCGACAGATATGCTCAAAGCGGTACAGGCGCATTCCATCTCGGGTGGTTGATCCCTCGTGTTGCACAAGGACGTGTCATGCATAAAACAACGCGACGAGTCGGCGCACTTTGCGCTCTGCCACTTCTTATCGGGCTAATCCTTTATCCGGCTCACGCTGCGGCGCCCGCGCCATCGCCAGTGATGCTGGCGAATGTCTACCACTCCGGCATCAACCTGAGCGACTACTGGGTCAGCGAAAAATACGATGGCGTACGTGGCTACTGGGATGGCAAACAGCTTCTCACCCGCAGTGGTGCCGTTATCCATGCGCCGACATGGTTCATCGCGAACTGGCCAAAAACTCCTCTGGACGGCGAACTTTGGGCCGGGCGTGAGCAGTTCGATATGGCTTCGGCCACGATCCGTCAGGATTCACCTGACGACGAAGCATGGCGCCATATTCGCTACATGGTGTTCGACATGCCTGGGCAGGCAGCAACGTTCGATCAGCGTATCCCTGTGCTTCAGCGAACGGTTGCAGCGCTCGGTGTGTCGTGGGTGCAAGCCGTAAAGCAATTCAAGGTGGCGGATGAAGCCGAATTGAAACAACGCCTCGATGAAGTCGTGCAAGGCGGGGGCGAGGGCCTGGTGCTGCATCGTGGCGTTTCGCTTTACCACGCCGGCCGCAATGGTGATCTGCTCAAGCTCAAGCCGTATGACGACGCCGAGGCAAAAGTGGTCGGCTATGCGCCTGGTAAAGGCAAGTACAGCGGCATGATGGGCGCCTTGCTGGTCGAGCTGCCTGACGGTACGCGTTTTCGCATTGGCACTGGCTTGAGCGACGAACTGCGCCGTGATCCACCGCCTGTCGGCAGCATGGTGACGTTTCGATATCAGGGCATGACATCAGGTGGTAAGCCTCGGTTTGCCCGTTTCATGCGTGTCCGGGACGAGATGTAAGGACCTGTCAGGCGCTGAAGGAATATTCGGCAGGCTCTCAGGTACAATACGGCGCTCCGCCGCTTAGCGCCTTTTCCCCGCATGATCTCACTCGACGGGCAGAGCGCCCTCTCGCCTTTCCGCCTGGAACGTCTCAACGCCCGCCTGGATGCCTTGCATCGTGGTGCCAAGGCACAGGCGTGCTGGTTTGTCTACTTCATCGATGCCGCTGTCGTGCCCGAAGGCAAGCAGCGCGCCCGTCTGCTCGAAGCCCTGGAAGCCAAAGACGCCCAGCCCCAGCCCGCTTCGCTGTGGGTCGTGCCGCGCCTGGGCACGATCTCGCCCTGGTCCAGCAAGGCCACCGACATCTTGCATGGCGCCGGTTTCGATGTGCGTCGCGTGGAGCGCGGCACCGCCTGGCAGGTAAGCGGGCTGCCGGCCTCGGGTGATGCGGCCTACAACGATGTGCTCGGCGTACTGCACGACGCGATGACGCAATCGGTGCTCACCGGCCTCGATCAGGCACAGGGCTTGTTCCTGGCCGGTCAGCCGGAGCCGCTGGTGCACATCGCGTTGGGTAGCGACCCGCGCGCCGCCCTCACCAAGGCGAATGCCGAACTGGGCCTGGCACTGGCGGACGACGAGATCGAATACCTCGCCGCACGTTATGCAGAATTAGGACGCGATCCCACCGATGCCGAACTCTTCATGTTCGCGCAGGCCAACTCCGAGCATTGTCGTCACAAGGTGTTCAACGCGAGCTGGACACTCGATGGCCAAGCGCAGGACAAGAGCCTGTTCGCCATGATCAAGAACACGCATCAGTGCTCGCCAGCGCATACGCTATCCGCCTACAAGGACAACGCGGCGGTGATCGAGGGCAACGCCGGCAAGCGTTTCGTCAGTGGTACCGATGGCGTGTGGTGTGCGAGCAAAGAGCGCATCGACTACGCGATCAAGGTGGAAACGCACAACCATCCCACGGCGATTGCGCCGTGGCCAGGCGCCGCTACCGGGGCTGGTGGTGAAATCCGCGATGAAGGGGCAACGGGTCGTGGCGCCAAGCCTAAGGCGGGTCTCACCGGTTTCTCGGTGTCAGACCTGCGCATTCCAGGATTTCCGCGCCCCTGGGAAGTGGAGCGTCCGTTGCCGCCGCGCATGGCAAGTGCCTTTGAAATCATGCGCGACGGTCCGCTCGGCGCCGCAGCGTTCAATAACGAATTCGGCCGTCCATGCCTGGGTGGTTATTTTCGTACCTATGAACACGAAACCGGCGAAGCCGGCGTGCGTCGCGGTTACGACAAGCCGATCATGATCGCCGGTGGCCTGGCCAATATTCGCCGTCAGCATGTGCACAAGCACCAAGTGCAACCCGGTCATGCGGTGATCGTGCTGGGTGGTCCGGCGATGTTGATCGGCCTGGGTGGTGGTGCGGCTTCTTCGGTCGCTTCCGGGGCATCCCGCGCCGAACTCGACTTTGCTTCCGTGCAGCGTGACAACGCCGAAATGGAACGTCGTTGTCAACAGGTCATCGATGCCTGCTGGTCGCGCGGCGACGAGAATCCCATCGTGAGCCTCCACGACGTGGGCGCAGGCGGTATATCCAACGCGATCCCCGAGTTGCTCAACGATGCCGGCGTGGGTGGCGACATCGACTTGTCGAAAGTACCTTGTGATGATCCCTCGCTGTCACCGATGCAGGTGTGGAGCAACGAATCGCAAGAGCGCTACGTGCTGGCGATCGCCACCACGGACCTGCCGGAATTCGAAGCGTACTGTAAACGCGAGCGCTGCCCTTACGCCGTCGTAGGTACGGCGACACAGGAACGCGTGTTGCACGTAGCCGATCCGCGCCGCCATCTCACCGTGATCGACCTGCCGATGGACGTGCTGTTCGGCAAACCACCGCGCATGCATCGTGATGCCAAGCACATCAAGCCGCGCGTCGATCTGGTGGCGGATCTCAATGGCATCGCGATGGACGAAGCATTGCTGCGCGTGTTGCGTCTGCCGACCGTGGGCAGCAAGAGCTTCCTCATCACCATCGGCGACCGTACCGTTGGCGGCCTTTGCGCACGCGACCCGATGGTCGGTCCGTGGCAGGTGCCGGTAGCTGATTGCGCAGTCACCTTGCTTGATTTCGAAGGCTACCAAGGCGAAGCGATGGCGATGGCCGAACGCGCGCCGGTGGCCTTGCTCAACAGTGCCGGTGCTGCGCGTCTCGTGGTCGGCGAAGCCATCACCAATCTCGCCGCCGCGCCGATCGATGATCTGGGCGAAGTGCGCCTGTCCGCCAACTGGATGGCCGCAGTCAATCATCCGGGCGAAGACGCTGCATTGTTTGATGCGGTGAAAGCCGTGGGCATGGAACTGTGCCCTGAGCTGGATATCTCCATTCCGGTGGGCAAGGATTCGTTGTCCATGCAAACCGTGTGGACGGATGGTGATACGCCGCAGCGCACGGTTGCGCCGGTATCGTTGGTCATCACCGGTTTTGCGCGTGTCAGCGACGTACGCCGCACCCTTACGCCGCAATTGCGGCTTGATCGTGGCGATTCTGATCTGTGGTTGGTGGATCTGGGTGCCGGCCGTGCACGCCTGGGCGGCTCGTGCCTTATGCAGGTTTTCAACCGCGGGGGCGGCGTGCCGCCGGATCTGGATGACCCCAAGCGTCTGAAGGCGCTGTTCGATCTGGTGCAGGAGGCGAACCGCAGCGGCTTGCTGCTGGCGTACCACGATCGTTCCGACGGCGGCGTTATCGTCACCCTGCTGGAAATGGCCTTTGCCGCTCACTGTGGCCTGGAGATCAACCTGGATGGTTGGGCGGAGGCAACGTTGCGCGCATTGTTCAGCGAAGAGCTGGGTGCGGTGCTGCAAGTCGCCACCGCCAATCGCGAAGCCTTCGAAGCCTTGCTGGTGAAGTATGGCTTGGCGGGCATGAGCAACCGTATCGGCCATCCGAAGGAGAAGCTTGGCATTAAGCTGTTCCTCAATGGCGAGACGCTGTTCAAGTGGAATTGGACGCAACTCTTCAAAGCGTGGAATGAAACTAGCCACGCTATGCAGCGCCTGCGTGACAATCCGGTCAGCGCCGATGCGGAAATGGCGTGGCGCATTGACGATGCCGACGCGGGCGTCAGCCCCAAGCTCAGCTTCGATCCGGCGCATGACATTGCGGCGCCGTATGTGAATGCGTCCGCACGCCCGCGTGTGGCGATCCTGCGTGAGCAGGGTGTGAATGGCCAGGTCGAAATGGCGGCAGCGTTTACCCGCGCCGGTTTCGAAGCGGTGGATGTACACATGTCCGATCTCGCCAGCGGCCGCATCAAGCTCGGCGATTTCCGTGGCTTCTCCGCGTGCGGCGGGTTCTCTTACGGTGACGTGCTTGGTGCCGGTCGCGGCTGGGCCGCGTCGATCCTTTACAACGACATGTTGCGTGCCAAGTTCACCGCGTTCTTTGCCGACCCCGGCAAGTTTGTCCTCGGTGTATGCAACGGCTGCCAGATGTTGAGCCAGCTCAAGGACATCATCCCCGGCGCACAGCACTGGCCGACGTTTCTGCGCAATGCATCCGAGCAATATGAAGCACGCCTGGCTACGGTGGAAGTGCTCGACTCACCAAGCCTTTTTTTCAAGGGCATGAGCGGTTCGCGCATTCCGGTGGTCGTGGCGCATGGCGAGGGGCGTGCGCATTTTTCGCCGTCGTGCAGCCCGGCCAAGTCGGGCAGTGCGGTGCGCTTCGTCGACAACCGTGGCAAGCTGACGGAAAACTATCCGCTCAACCCGAACGGCTCGCCGGGTGGCCTCGCCGGCTTCACGGCTGCGGGTGGCCGTGTAACGATCCTGATGCCACATCCGGAGCGCGTGTTCCGCACGGCGCAGATGAGCTGGCATCCGGATCATTGGGGCGAGGATTCGCCGTGGATGCGCATGTTCCGCAACGCAAGGGTGTGGTGCGGCTAGACCGCATCCTGCGGCGACGCGGATGGCCAGCCTGGGTGCTGGCCATCGCATGGGCTTTGTTGCTTGCATGCATGCCGTGGTGGATCGATTTGCTTTTGTTGCTGGGATTGGTCGCGATACAGCTCACACTGTGGCCGCGATGGCAACGTTTCAACAGGACCCTTCGGCGGGCGTTGCGTTGGGGGCTTGCAGGCTTGCTGGTTGCCGCTTATCGAGCCCTGCAAGGTTATGAACTGGCACCCACACTGACCCTGCTGGCGGCGCTGATCGGTTTTTCGCTGCTGGTGCTGCTGGAGTCCTGGCAGGATCACAAGCCATTGCGCAGCGCCGCCATCGCAGCGGCTGAACCCGAATGGAGCGAATTGGCACTGTCACCGAGTGGTCCGGCCGTCGCCATCATTGAGCTGCAGGCACCCATATGGCTGGAGCTTGATGGCGCCAGGGATGGCATATCTGTCGACGTTGCATGGATCGACGGGGGCAGTTGCCGGATAGGTGCGTGCACACAGATTGATCACATTGAGCCGCGGCTTGCCGTCGCTCCGGGGCAGGGTTGGTTGGCGTTGCCCATCACATCCGGACGAGGTGTGGTGCTGTACGATCGAGCGAACGAACGGCAGTACCGCTTGCATGGTTGGCAACTATACGGATGGCATGCCGGTGAGGCGTGGCTCAGTTGCAGTGAAGATCAGCCACCACTCGCGCTATCGCACGTGCTGGGGCAGGATCAGCTTGAGGAGTTGTGAAGTGAAAGATCTTCTCTAAAGGATGCTCTGATCCATTCAGGTCAAACGGATGTCGATACTTTTAGTCGATACTTTTAAAAGAGGGATGAAGGGCAAGTAGCGAGGGTGCAAGCGTGCAGTTCCGAGCCAGTGTTTGAGTTCGCGCCCTCACTACCTCACTACTCGTCCCTCATTCCTCATCCCTCAGAACGCAATAAACGGTCAATAAGCCGAATTACCGCCCAATCATGCCAGCCCTCGATACCACACCGGTCATCCTCAGTGTCATCGTCGTGTCCGCCGACAGCGGTCCAAGTCTGCGTGACTGCGTCAACAGTGTGTTCGCCTGCACCACGCCGCTCGAATTGCTACTGATCGATAACGCATCCTCTGACGGTATTCCGCAGGCGATTGCACGTGCGCGTGAAAACGATTCACGCCTGAAGGTGATCTACAATCGCGCCAACCTGGGCTTTGGGCCGGCCATCAATCGCGCGGCGGCGCAGGCACGTGGACAGGTTTTCCTGATCCTCAATCCCGATTGCCTGCTGGAGCAAGCTGCCTTGCAGCGCCTGCTCGACGTGGCGAACACTGAACAAAAGGCCGGTCTGGTCGGTGCCGTGGTATGCGACGCGCGGGGCGTGCCGGATCCGGCCTCCTATCGGCGCGACCCCATCATGCAGCGTGCCTTGGCAACGATGTTCAAGCGTAACGCCGAGGGCGTGAACGTCACAGGCCAAATGCCCGATCACCTGGTGGAAGCCGAGGCCGTGTCGGGCGCGGTGATGTTGATGCCACGCCGTGTCTTCGAATGGTTGAACGGATTCGACGAACAATACTTCCTGCATTGCGAAGACCTCGATTTTTGCCGCCGCGTGCGTGATGCCGGCTGGCGCGTGCTGTTGGCCGGCGATGTGCGCGTGTTGCACGGCAAAGGTGGATCGAGCCGGCATCGTCCGGTGTTTGTCAGCTATTACAAGCATCGCGGCATGTGGCGTTGGTTTCGCAAGTTCGATCCGGCAGCACACAAACCACATCTTGCAACCATGGTCTGGTTGGGAATATGGGCGCACTTTCTGCTCAAGATTCCCGGCCAGTGGCGCGGGCTGATGACACGATGAGTGTCGCCTCGCGCATCAGTGTGCTGGCGACCATCGGTCTGCTGGCCATGACGGCGGTGTGGGGCTCCACTTTTGTCCTGATCAAGGACGTGGTGGATCGCATGCCCGTTGCGGATTTTCTGGCTGTGCGCTTCATTCTTGCGGCCATCGCGATGTTTGTGCTTTTTCATCGCCACGTGGCGCGTCTAGAACGCAGGCAGTTATGGCGCGGTGTGCTGCTGGGTGTGATCTATGGTTGCGGACAATTACTGCAGACATGGGGACTGGCGCTGATCTCGCCCAGCGTCAGCGGTTTCGTCACCGGCATGTACGTGGTGTTTACGCCGATCCTCGCCGCCGTGCTGTTGCGACAGCGGACACCGCTTGCTGTGTGGTTGGCTGTTGGCCTGGCAACCTTGGGGCTGGCATTGTTGTCGTTGAATGATTTTTCCGTAGATAAGGGCGTGTGGCTGACCCTGCTTTCGGCGCTGCTGTACGGTTTGCATATCGTTGCGCTGGGCTCCTGGTCGCGGGCTGATGAAGCCTTCGGTTTTTCAGCCGTCCAAATGCTGGCGATTGCCCTGATATGCCTGCTGGCCACGGCTGGTCACGGCGGCCCGATGTTGCCGCCCGACCCTCGTGCGTGGCTTGCCACGCTCTACATGGCGCTGGTGGCGGGTGCCGGCGCGATGCTGATGCAAACCTGGGCACAAGCGCACCTTCCCGCTACGCGCGCCGCGATAGTGATGACCACCGAGCCTGTTTTCGCGGCAGGTTTTGCCGTTGCGCTGGGCGCGGATGCATTGACCTGGCGCATGTTGGTGGGTGGTGGGCTGGTGCTGGGGGCGATGTATCTGGTCGAACTCGTGCCGCGCCGTGGGGATAAAGAGAATCTGCCTGCCGAAGCCATCCATCACGAGGTGTGAGTTGCTGGATTGCTCGGGTTAAGTGCCTTAAGGCAACGCTGAATAAGTATCGCCGTCGTCATGACACCTGGAAGGCCCGCAGGGTGTGTTGCGTGGCGCAGGGAAGACTGGCCCCGTCTTGCCAAGCCGCGTGGCACACCCTGCGGGCCTTCCAGGTGTCACCCCATCATTTTAAATTCAATACGTTGGGGCCAGCCCTGTCTGTTCGCATTCCTTCGGCCCGTTGCCTCGACAGACAGCCAGTCTGCCTTCGCCGTCAGACCTATGGCCTGCGGACAGACAGGGCTGGTGACGACGGCGATACTTATTCAGCGTTGCCTTAAGAACGCGCATGCGGTTGCATCGCAAGCCGAACCAGATAAATCACAATCGCCACATTGGCGAGCAACGCAGCCAGTTTCAGCAGGTTGAACTTGTGGAACATTTCGTAGATTTCAAACGGAATCAGCGAGCCGGTGGCGATCACGGTGAACCATTCCGCCCAATGCTTGCGCAACCACAAGCCCGTGCCTTCGGTGGCGAAGATGGCGGCATATGCCAACGCCACGATACCGATGGCGACGAACTTGCCAGGCCCCATCTCTTCCAGCCGTTGCACCAGTTGCCAGCGCAAGCCGTTGCTGTCGGTCAGCGACAGATGTTCCAGCGCATGCACCAGATGATCGAAATTCTTTTCCTGATGCAGGCCAAACGCCACGATGGCCACGATGATCAAGCAGACGGTCTTGACCGCCTTGTAGATCGCGATCACGCGCAAGCCAAGGCTATGGCTGGCTTCGATTTCGGAGGTGGGTTGGGTGATGCGGTGGTTGCCTGGGGACATGGTGATCGGGCACGGGCTTGCGTTAAAAGATCGTAGTTTAACCGGCGGGGATGACAGAAAGGCGCCATGCTCTGGATACGGGCATCGTCCGGTGTTTCCACGTTTGGGTTGTAGCGGGTGTTCAGCAACAGCGCCCGCCGGTACCTTTGTAGCGGGCCGACTGCCGTTCCCGAAAGAATTCGGCGTAGGTTGGAATCCGGCGTTCGGGGTGATACGTGCGAAGGTGGGCCACATAGACGTCATAGTCCGGAACGCCACAACTCAGCCGCGCGGCTTGCACCAGACGATGCCACCAAGCCGAAAGTGCTGTCTTCATGATCTTTGTCCTACCACGGACGCCAACGCCACGCGCGGTGCTTCATGGGCCGTGGGTAGGTGGCTGCGCCAGGCTTGCATGATGGCGTAGAGGCTGAAGCCACACATCGTCAACACCAGCAGCATGAATACCGCGGTGAGCGTGGCATCCACGCTGTTGTTGGTGATGATGCGTTGCATCTCCGCCAGATTCTTGGCCGGCCCCATCAGCGTGCCTGCCTGCATGGCTTGGGTGTAGACCTGCGAAGCATGGGTAAAGCTGATCGGGCCCGACAATTTTTCCCAGCCGGCGGTAAGCGTGCAAATCACCAGCCACAACGCGGGAATACCGGGCACCCATACATAGCGTTCGCGCTTTAGCTTGACTGTCACCACGGTCGCCAGCATCAGGGCGATCGCCGCGAGCATCTGGTTGGCGATGCCGAACAACGGCCACAAGGTATTGATGCCGCCCAGCGGATCGACAGCGCCCTGGTAAAGGAAATAACCCCACAGGCCAACGCAGATCGACGTGGCTAGCACGTTGCCGATCCAAGACTCCGTGCTTTTCAGCGGCTTGTGCACCAGTCCCGCAATCTCCTGGATCATGAAGCGGCCCACGCGCGTGCCGGCATCCACCGTGGTCAGGATAAACAGCGCTTCGAACAGAATGGCATAGTGATACCAGAACGCCATCATCCGTTCGCCCGGAAGAATGCTGTGCAGCAATTGCGCCATGCCCACGGCCAGTGTCGGCGCACCGCCGGTGCGGCTCAGGATGCTTGTTTCCCCGATGTCGTGCGCGGTACGTGACAGGTCATTCGGCGTCACAGCAAAACCCCACTGGCTGATGGTAGCTGCGGCGTGCTCCACCGTATTGCCGATGAGCGCGGAGGGCGAGTTCATCGCGAAGTACACCCCAGGATGCAGCGAAGCGGCGGCAATCAGCGCCATGATCGCGACGAAGGCTTCCATCAGCATGCCGCCGTAGCCAACCATGCGCGCTTCGCCCTCGTTGGAGAGGAGCTTGGGCGTGGTGCCCGAAGCAATGATCGAATGCCAGCCCGATACCGCGCCACAGGCGATGGTAATGAACAGGAAGGGGAACAACTGCCCCTGGAACACCGGGCCGGTACCGTCGATAAAGCGCGATACGGCGGGCATCCGCAGATCCGGCGCTGCAAACAGGATCGCCATCGCCAGCAGCACGATCGTGCCGATTTTCAGGAAGGTGGACAGGTAATCGCGCGGCGCGAGCAGCAGCCACACCGGCAGCACCGAAGCAAAGAAACCATAACCGATCAGCAACCAGGCTAGCGATTTCGCATCGAAGTCGAACAGGGCAGCGAGGCTTGGCGTGGCCGCGACGTGTGCACCATAGGCAATGGACGCCAGCAGCACCAGGCCGATTAGCGACACTTCCAGAATGCGTCCAGGCCGCAGCCAACGCAGGTAGATACCCATCAGCAGCGCGATCGGGATCGTGCACGCCACCGAGAACGTGCCCCACGGACTGTGTGTCAGTGCTTTCACCACCACCAGTGCCAGCACCGCCAGTACGATCATCATCAGGGCTAGCAGGCCGAACATGGCGACCACGCCGGCAAACGGCCCCAGCTCCTCGCGCAGCATATGCCCCAGCGAGCGGGCATCACGCCGGACCGACAAGCCCAGCACCATGAAATCCTGCACGGCGCCGCCCAGCACCACGCCGAACAGGATCCACAATGTACCCGGCAGATAGCCCATCTGTGCTGCCAGCACCGGCCCCACCAGCGGTCCGGCCCCGGCGATCGCGGCGAAATGGTGGCCGAACACCACCCACTTGTCGGTCGGCACGTAGTCCAGTCCGTCATTGCGCAACATCGAGGGAGGCGCGCGGCCAGGGTCCATCTGCAACACCCGCAGCTCGATAAACCGGCCGTAGAAGCGGTAACCGATCAGGAACACGGCAATCGCTGCCGCCACCAGCCAGATGGCATTGATCGGTTCGTCGCGGCGCAGCGCGATCACTCCCAGGCAGGCGGCGCCGACGAGGGCGATGATCGCCCAGACGACCTTGCCTGCCACACCGGCCGGCTTTGTTGCGATGCTTCCCATGGACGGTCTCCGGATCGATCAATGACAGCGCCGACTCCATTCCGTCGCGCGCCTTGCTGCGCCTCGGCGGCATATTTGGCCGCGCGAAGGCTTGGATGGGTGCTAAGAGTCGTCCTGTCGGCGGCAAGGGGTCAATAGCGGTTGCGCCAGCTTGGCGTCGGCTGGTTGCACCTCGGTTTCGGTGTATGCGTCGGCCACCGCCTGATGACAACATCGCCATGATAGATGAAGCATTGCACATGCCTGGCACCTCCTTTACAAAGGACACGGACGGCTTGAGTTCATTACCCGCCGTCCACAGTTAGCTACAGGGTTCCGCCTGCGTGAGGTTGGCATGATTCACGAGATTTTGAAGATGGGCGATCCGCGTTTGCTACGCGTTGCACCGCCCGTGCCCGATGCGATGATCGGCAGTGCCGAACTCGACGCGCTGATTGCCGACATGTTCGACACCATGCACGACGCCGGTGGTGTCGGTCTCGCCGCGCCGCAGATCGGCGTGGATCTGCAACTGGTGATCTTCGGCTTCGATAGCTCCGAGCGCTATCCCGACGCACCGCCGATACCGCAAACCGTTCTTCTCAATCCGGTCATTACGCCACTGTCACAGGACATGGAGGAGGGCTGGGAAGGTTGCTTGTCCGTTCCTGGGCTACGCGGCGCCGTGAATCGTTATTCGTTGATCCGCTACGAAGGCGTCGATCCCAAGGGCGAGCGTATCGATCGTCGCGCCGAGGGTTTTCATGCGCGCGTCGTGCAGCATGAATGCGATCACCTGATTGGGCGCTTGTATCCGTCGCGCATGACTGACTTCACCAAGTTCGGTTTTACCGAAGTGCTGTTTCCCGACATGGATCCCATGGCTGACGAATGATTCGAGCGAATAGGATTCGTGGGTTCCATAAAAAACGACTACGTCGTCGGGTTTGATGGCCAGGCAATCCGAAACTGATCGAGTCCGCGGAAGCTGAGAGAGTTTCTCCACGCAAGCCCTCCCGGAACCAGCGCGAAGTTTTCTCTCGTCAGGGCTAGGAATACGCGCTGCAGTTCCAGGCATGCCAGCGCAGCGCCCAGGCAATAATGGGCTCCATGCGAAAACGCCACATGATGCTTGGCGGAAGTACGCGAGATGTTCAGGCGATCCGGGTCCGGAAAGGCCGCCGGATCGCGATTGGCGGCGGCGAGAGCGAAGATGAGGGAGCTTCCGCGTGCAATTTCCTGTCCCGCGATCTCGGTATCTTCAAGCGCGAAACGCACGGCATAAAGCACCGGGCAGTCGTAGCGAAGTAGCTCATCCACCGCGTTTTCGGCAAGCGCTGGATCAGCTCTCAAGCCGGCAAACTGATCCGGGTTGCGCAACAGTGCCAGCGTTCCATTGCCTATGGTATTGGTGGTGGTTTCGAACCCGGCAAAGTAGGACAGGGCGATATGTGCAATCAGTTCGTCCGGCGTAACGCCTTGACGGATCACGTCATCGACATTCAGCAGCGAGGTACGTTGCGATGATGTTCGTGGGTCGTGGAGGCGCGCCACGTGTTCGCGCAGGTAACGTGTGAAGTCATCTGCACTTTGTTCGGCTTTCTTGACGGCTTGATGAGACATGCCCATATCCAGTCCCATGCCCAGGTCACGGGCCCATTGGGTCACAAAAGGTTCATCTTCCTGCGGCACGCCATAAATCCTGGAGATCACGTTTACCGGCAATGGCAGTGCTAGGCCTCGCATAAGATCGGGTGCTGGCTGCTTGCGCATATCCGCCACCAACGTGGTGACACGTTCGTCGATGTAGTGCGTCAGATGCTGGATGATATCCTGGGAAAACAGCGGGGAAAAAACTTTGCGCAGTAAGGTGTGCCGGGGTGCATCGAGGAACAGCAGAAAATGGTTGTACAGATGTGCCAGCGGCGAATTGGCCTGGTGCCGAAACCAACTGCTCAGTGCGGAGGGCTTCGCGCTCCCACTACTGATGTCGCGGCTGTAGTCAAGCTGCCTGGGATCTACGGAAAGCAGCCGGTTGCGAAGGCCGGTGGAAACATCAGCATGACGGGTTACCCACCATTGGTCGATGGCGTTGCGGAAGATCGGCGAGTGTTCGCGAATCTGATGGAGGAAAGGGTAAGGATCTTCGCGAACTTCCGGATGTTGCGGGTCAAAATGGATGCCGTTGGTATCCACCACCAGCGCACGACCGATCGTATGCGTGTTCGTTGCGGGACGCAGGCGATCGAGGCCCACATGAATCCTCACAGGGTGATTCAGCACGCGCTGTATCGTCGACGCAAGCGCACTCACATGTGGTGGCATAACCATCGTGAAATGATCGCCGGGTACATCGATCACCTGCAGTGCCGGGCAAAGCTGACCTCACCCGAGCGTAGGCGAGGCAAACTGATGCCGGACGCGTCGTTCGGGATGCACCGCCTCACCGGGTAATCCTCCGATAGAACGGAACAGAACGACAGGGCCCGCGTAATGCCGTGGACGATAGCGCGTTACAGCGGCAAAGCTCTTGCGATAGACGGTGACAACATGAGCTGCTGCCGGATTGGAACTCAGCAAGGTCCACAAGGCCTGGCGTTGTTGCTCCCTAGGCAGCCGAGTCAATTTTTTCGGCGAAGGCGGCTCCATCGGTGGCTCGGAGAAGCGGCAATACACGCCGATCACTTCGAACAGCGCCATGGTCTCGTCGCTCTGATCGGCCCCTTCTTCGGATTCGCTGATCGCCGAATCCAGCAAGATCAGTGGCAATACCGTCTCGCCTTGCTCGGTCAATCGTTGCGCCACTTCATAGGCGACGATGCCGCCGAACGAGTGTCCGGCGATTGCATAAGGACCATGGGGCTGGATCGCGTGCATCTCCTCCGCATAGCGACACGCTATTTCCTCGATCGAACCCAGTGGCGGTTCAAGGCCATCGACACCGGGTGCCTGAAAGGCAATGCAGGCGCGATCCGTGTCGAGGGCCTTGCACAATGACGACAAATAGTAGGCAGTGCCATTGGCACCCGGAATCAGGAAAAGGGGTGCTGATACTTGCCAGTCACGCAAGGCAAACGCCCGCGATCTTTGTGTATGCATCGGCGAATAGGCTGCGCGCACAGCGAGATCGCCATCGCTTTCATCCATCGCATCATCATTGAATGACTGTTCCACTTTCGCGACCAGATCGTTGAGCGTGGCGGAGCCCAGCAACATGGTGATGGGTATCGCTACACCGAAATGGCGTTCAATGTGGCCGATAAGTTGCATACCGCTGAGTGAGTCGAGCCCGGTATCGATAAGCCGGGTGTTGGGCAACGGCATTGGACTTTCGGCATTGGCCAGCCGGGTTATTTCGTTGGCAATATGTTCGGTGAGGACGCTTCTGCGCTCGCTGAAACTCAGCTGGTGCAGCCGTGTTGCAAGCTCCGTGTTGGGCTCGCATGCAAGATTTTCCATATCCACGAAGATAACCTCCCGGACCCATGGCAGGTCCATTTGGCAGCCAGAATGGCTATCTGAGTTACTTGCGTCTTTAAAGCCTCATGCGGGAAGTAGACAGTGAAGTCCACTCGTCGAATTCGTAAAAAAGACAGCCTTCGCTCTTCAGGCAGTGATTTCTGAGATGGGTTTCACAAATTGCCAGCAAGCCGGGCGGCGGCGCTGCCCACATGACCTGCGGGATCAAATAATGATTCGCCGTTACACTGGTTGTGGGTGCAACAAGAACCAGCCCAGGAATACCGCGCCGGCCATCACGCAGTACGTACCGAACGACGCCAACCGCCCGCGGCCTTCGAAGTAGCGCATCAGGAAGCGCAGGCTGAGCCACGCCGCTATCGCCGTGAGCACACCGCCGAGGAACGCATCGGCCAGTTGCTCCGGCGCCTTGAACAGCTTGGGGATTTCAAGCAGGCCGGCGGCGAGAATGATCGGTGTGCCGAGCAGGAAGGAAAATTCCGCTGCCTTTTCCTTGTCGAGTCCGGTGGCCGAACCGGCGATCATGGTGAGGCCGCTGCGCGAAAAACCTGGAATCAGTGCACCGACCTGTGCCAGGCCGACCAAAAACGCCTGGCGAAAACTGAGCTTTTCCGGCGGTTTGTGTGCACGCGATCGCTCGAGGCGATCGCCCAGCCACAGCAGCACGCCATTGGCGATCAGCGCCATGGCGACCATGCGCAGGTCCTTGAACACCAGTTCCAGTTTCTTCTCCAGCAGCACACCCACCAGGCCGGCTGGAATCGTGCCGATGATCAGCGCCCACATCATGTGGCCATCATCACTGTGATGGCCACCCAGAGAGGTGACTAAGCCACGGATCAGGGCGATCCAGCGCTTGCGGAAATAACCTAGCAGCGCCAGCGCCGTACCTAGGTGCAGGGCGACCAGAAAGGGGATGAGCTGCGGTGCGTGCTTGTCGATGTGCATGCCGAACAGCGCCGGGATCAGCAAGGTATGGCCAAGGCTGCTGACTGGAAAGAGTTCGGTGACGCCCTGCAGTACGCTCAGGAAAATCAGAAACCACAAGCTCACGCGTTCATCCTTCTCAAAGTCACGATACGGCGCAGTTCTGCCAGTTCGACGGGACTGCTGAGCACATCCGCAAGCAGCGTTGGCAGGTAGATCGCCAACTTGTAGTGGGTGGCGGTCAGCAGTTGTTGCCGCGCGGTTGCGAATTCTTCGCGGCCTTCGATCGCACGAATGCCGTTGTCTGGGGTGGAGGATGTCGTGTTCATGCGTGGCGTCCGCGCGGTTTGCGAGGAATCAGATAGCCGTCATTGACCAGGGCCAGGATCAACTCGCGTTCGATGGTGCTGAAGGTGTGCGGTGGCGACAACATACGTTGGTCGCAAAGCTGGGTAGCCGATTCCATCGTGGCAGGGTAGGCATGGCCGTTGGCGAACAAGGTGCAACGCGAACGATGCCGGGCCCAGGCCATGCGCGACCACGGATGGCGCAGCAGCGATGCCCCGCCGTTGAGTTGTTTCATCAGCGCCGCTTCGGTCAGCGGCTTGCTCAGCGCAAGCGGGGTCTGCGCGCTGCGGTAACGGGTGATGAAGCGGCCGAACCAGTCGATCAGCGTCACCTCGTCCAACGCGGTTGCGAGAGGTACCGCTTCCCGCACCCGGGTTAGCGCAGCCTTGTCGATTTCACCCGGGTGCTTGGCGGGCACAAGGTTCGGGTCGGTGAAGCGCTGGTCTTCAGTTAGGTGTTCGGCCAGGTAGTCGGCAAGATCGCCGACCAGTTCGCCTTGTGATGGCGCACGCATGCCCACCGAGTAAGTCATGCAGGGGCCACCGAACGCCACGCCATCGTGGGGTATGCCGGGCGGCAGATACAGCATGTCGCCGGGATCCAGCAACCATTTGTGTGTGGGTTCGAAGTGTTGGAGCTGCTTCAGCTCCACATCGCTGCGGAAATCTTTCGGCGCATTCGGATCGGTGCTGATAGCCCAGTAGCGCTGCCCCAACCCCTGCAGCAGAAACACATCGTACTGATCGACGTGTGCACCGACACCGCCGCCCGGTTCGGCGTAGGAGATCATCACATCGTCCACGCGCCAGCTTGGCAGAAAGCGGAAATGGTCGAGCAGCGCGGCTACGTCCATATCCCACTTGTCGACATCCTGCACCAGCAAGGTCCAGTTCGCGTCGCCCGTCTTGGCAAAATCGCTTTCGCTCAAGGGGCCGGTTTTCACGCGCCAGCGTTCGCGGTCTTCATCGTGTTGGATCAGACGCGACAAGGCGCTTTCTTCGCAGGCCAGACCGGCGAGGTCTTCCGGCGTAACCGGAGACTGAAAATCAGAAAAAGCGTTGCGAATCAGCAACGGGTGCTTTTGCCAATAGTCACGCAGGAATTGCGCGGCGGACATGCCGAACGGCAGTTTCGCAGTGCCGCGCACTTCGATGGGCAAGGGTTTGCGGGATGGATGTGTAAGAGTCATGGGACGGCATTGTAAGCGTGTCCGCGTGCTTTGCGCCTTGGGTAAACAGGTCCTAGCGCAACAGGTGATAGGCGTTGTACACACCCAGTGCCATGACGGTCAGACCGGCCAGCAAGGTCGAGACTCGCGGCGGCAACCGGCGCACCAGCCAAGCACCGAACGGAGCGGCAATGACGCCGCCCAGAATCAGCCCAAGCACGACGTGCAGCTTGCTTTCGCCGATGCTCAGCAGGAAGGCGATGCTGGCAGCAAGACTCACCACGCATTTGGCCAAGTGCACGCTGCCGATCACCATGCGTGGTTCCTGCCCACGCGCCACCATGGTGGTGACCGTCAGCGCGCTCCATCCGCCGCCGCCTGCCGCGTCGAGCACCCCGGCCACGAAACCCAGTACGCCGGTACCGCGCGGTATGTCTTTGCGCCGCTCCTTGCGGCGGGTCGTACGAAACAGCAGGAACAGCCCCATGAACAGCAGGTAGGGCGTTAGGAAATATCGAATCCAGGTAGGTGGCAGATGAGCCAGCAGGGTGGCGCCGAGGATGGCGCCGATCACACCGGGAATGACCAATACCCAGAACAAGCGTTTCTGCACGTTGCCGGCCCACCAGTGACTCAGGCCGGATGCGCCGCACGTGAACGTTTCCGCGTAGTGCACGCTGGCGCTCGCTAGCGCAGGCGGCATACCCATCCCCAGCAACATGCCGGCCGAGGTAACGCCATACGCCATGCCCAGCGCGCCATCCACCAGTTGGGCGAGCGCACCGATGCCGGTGAAAATCAGGAATTCGGAAAGTGGCGCCATGATGCTCGTTCAAACCGGGCAGTGGGCATCATGACAAATGCCGCCCTGATTTGTCCGGTCCGGTGGATCAGATCGTCTTTGCCAGATTCGCGGCGAGGCCGATGTAGGTGCCTGGCGTCAGGTCAAGCAGGCGTTGCTTGGCATCATGCGGTAGGGCGAGGTTGCCGATGAACTCACGTATCGATTCGCGCGTGATGCTCTGGCCGCGGGTCAGGGCCTTCAACTGTTCGTAGGGTTCGGGGAGGCCATAGCGGCGCATGACCGTTTGCACCGCCTCGGCCAGCACTTCCCAACTTGCGTCAAGGTCGGCGGCAAGGCGGTTGGCATTGACGTTGAGCTTGCCCAAGCCCTTTTGCAGCGATTCCAGCGCGACCAGTGTGTGACCGAAGGCCGTGCCGAGTGCGCGTAATACGGTGGAGTCGGTCAAATCGCGCTGCCAGCGGCTGATCGGCAGCTTTTCGGCGAAATGGCAGAGCAGTGCGTTGGCCAGGCCGAAGTTGCCCTCTGCATTTTCGAAATCGATCGGATTGACCTTGTGCGGCATGGTCGAGGAGCCCACTTCACCGGCTTTCAGCGCCTGCTTGAAGTAGCCCAGCGAGATATAACCCCATATGTCACGTGCCAGGTCGATCATGATCGTATTAGCGCGACGTACAACATCGCAGTATTCCGCAACGCCATCGTGCGGTTCGATCTGCGTGGTATACGGATTGTAATCAAGGCCAAGGCCGCTGACGAAACGCTGCGAGAACGCGCACCAATCCAATGCCGGATGGGTAATGGCGTGCGCATTGTAGTTGCCCACCGCCCCGTTGATCTTGCCAGGCACTTCCACCGCGGCCAGCTGCTTGCGCTGGCGCTCCAGGCGCGCGACCACGTTGGCCAGTTCCTTGCCAAGGGTACTGGGCGACGCGGTCTGGCCGTGTGTGCGCGATAACATTGGCAGGTCAGCGTTAGCGTGTGACAGCTCGCGTAGCTTGGCGATGATCTTGTCCAGCCAGGGCAGCAACACGTGGGCGCGTGCATCGCGCAGCATCAGTGCATAGGAAAGATTGTTGATGTCTTCGCTAGTGCAGGCGAAGTGCACGAATTCCTTGGCCTGCGCCAGGGATTCGTCGTTGCCGATGCGCTCCTTGATGAAGTACTCCACCGCTTTCACGTCATGATGGGTGGTGGCTTCGATCGTTTTGATGCGGGCGCCATCCTCGACGCTGAAATCGGCGGCAATTGTCTTCAGCTTGGCGATCTGCGTCGGGGTAAAGGCGGGTAGCTCGGCAATGCCGGCTTCGGCGGCCAGGGCCAGTAGCCATTCGATCTCCACCTGCACGCGGCGATGCATCAGTCCGAATTCACTGAAGATGGGGCGCAACGCTTCGGTCTTGCTAGTGTATCGACCGTCCAGCGGGGACAGGGCGGTGAGGGCATGGGTGGACATCGCGCAGCTTCCGAGGGATCAGAATCAGGCATCTTACATTGCCGGCGGGTTTACGTCGGCCGGCTTATAGTCGGGTGGCACAAGGGACCGTCTGATTTATTTCTACGTACCCGTCACCGCACTGTATGCTCGCCTCGCTGCGACCCAACGGCGAAGGCAGACTGGCTGTCTGTCGAGACGTTGGGTCGCAGCGAGGCGAGCATACAGTGCGGCCCCAACATGCTGATTTTAAGGGTCGGGGTGACGTCCAGAAGGCCCGCAGGCTGTGCCACGCGGCTTGAACAGACGGCCAGTCTGCCCTGCGCCGCGCAACACAGCCTGCGGGCCTTCTGGACGTCATGCCGGGTGCGTAGGAATAAATCAGAGGGTCCCAAGACGTGCCGGCGGGCTTGTTATGTCGTTGCGAGCTCCACATTTCACGTGACGTTTCCCCAGTACGAGGCATAGCCATGAGCGGTTTTCGTATCGAGCGCGACAGCATGGGCGAATTAAAAGTGCCTGCCGATGCCCTGTATGGCGCACAGACGCAGCGCGCGATCGATAATTTTCCCATCTCCGGCCTACACTTGCCGCGATCCTTTATCCGGGCACTGGGATTGATCAAGGCCGCCGCGGCCGAAGCCAATCTTGCACTGGGGCATCTGAAGAAGGGCCAGGCCACCGCGATCCGCAAGGCTGCCCTGGCCGTGGCAGAAGGTCAGTTCGATGCGCAGTTCCCGATTGATGTGTTCCAGACCGGCTCAGGCACCAGCACCCATATGAATGCCAATGAGGTGATCGCGCATCTTGCAGCCAAGTCCGCTAACAAGGTGCATCCGAACGATCACGTGAATTACGGGCAGAGTTCCAATGACGTGATTCCCACTGCCATCCATGTGAGTGCAACGCTGACCGCGCATGAAGAGTTATTGCCAGCGCTAAAACACCTCAAGCGCACTATCGACCGCCGTGCACAGCAATTGCGCAATGTGCCAAAGACCGGGCGCACGCATTTAATGGATGCGATGCCGATAACGTTCGGGCAGGAGTTGTCGGGTTGGTCGGCGCAGATCGAATCGGCGATCGATCGCATCGAGGATAGCCTGAAGCGCATGCGGCAGTTGCCCTTGGGGGGCACTGCGGTAGGTACCGGCATCAACGCTGATCCGAAATTCGGCAAGGCGGTTGCGCGCGAACTGAAAAAACTCACCGGTGTGCGTTTTGATTCAGCCGGCAATTACTTCGAAGGCATGGCAGCGCAGGATGCCGCGGTGGAGCTTTCTGGTCAGCTCAAGGCGCTGGCCGTGGGGTTGATGAAAATCGCCAATGACTTGCGCTGGATGAATTCCGGCCCGCTCGCTGGTTTGGGCGAAATCGAATTGCCGGCACTCCAGCCGGGTTCGTCGATCATGCCTGGCAAGGTGAATCCGGTGATTCCAGAGGCAACTGCGATGGTAGCCGCGCAAGTGATCGGCAACGATGCAGCGATGACCATTGCAGGACAATCCGGCAACTTCCAGCTCAACGTCATGCTGCCGCTGATCGCCTACAACCTGCTGCAGTCGATTCATATCCTCGCCAGCGTGTCGCGTTTGCTGGCGGACAAGGCGATCGCCGGTTTCCGCGTCAATACCGAGCGTGTGGATCAGGCGCTGGCGATGAATCCGATTCTGGTAACGGCGTTGAATCCGGTGATCGGCTACGAAAAAGGTGCGGCGATCGCCAAGCAGGCTTACAAGGAAAAGCGCTCGGTGTTGGATGTGGCGCTCGAGAAATCCGGGCTTTCCGAAGTTGAACTGAAGAAACTGCTTGATCCACGTGCGCTGACCAAGGGTGGCATCCACGGCGGTAGCGGTGGTGGCTGACGTCGTGCCGCACGTTGGTATCGTTCTTGCCATCACTGACATTGCCAGTGCTTATGTCGTTTCAGCTATCGTCGCGCCAGCGGCGGAACCAGATGGCCAGGGCAAGCATTGCGATGCCGGCCGTTGCGCCAATCCAGATGTCGGGTTTGCTCAGCACCCCGTAGGCATGGGACAGGGTAAGGAAGTTGCCAATGGCCTGAGGATTGTGATCCAACTGATCCACACCGGCTTCCTTGAACCAGCCGCCTGGAAACACGCTGAACAGCAGGCGTGTCAGGATCTTGTTCCAGTACCAATCCGTTTTCAGCGTAGTGATGCCAAGCAGATGGAACCAGCCGAGGATGACGCCCAATGCAACTGGAATCACCACCGCCCACAGGAAAGGCTTGCTCTTGGCCCAGGCCGAGCACAGCATCAGCCAACCTACTGTCGGTAGCGCCCACATCACATAGATAGGCAGCGAACCGATCAGGAAGCCAACGACCTGGAAGGGATGGGCCAACATCAGCACAGACCAGACGCCGATACCATGCAGCGACAAGGTCAAGGCAAACAGCAGTAGCATCGCAATGCCGGTCAGCACGCCGCAAACGATGGCGATGATCGGTGCCGCCACGATGGCAGCGATGACTTTGGATGCGACCGTGGCGGTGTTTGAAATCGGCAAGGATTTCCAAAACAGGATGCTGTGGTCGCGACGGTCGTCATACAACGCGCCGAGGCAGTAGAAAAACACCACGAAGCAGAAGACGACACTGATCAGGAAGCTGGCCGAAAGCATGGCCAGGTCTAGGCCCGATCCAACCATTTGCATCTGGTGGGCATCCAGCGAGCGGACCATGAAGGCAAGGCTGTTGGGATCGTTGGAGTCGCCGAAGACGGGGCCGTGATGGGCTCCGAAAACTTCGCCGCCGATGATGCCCATGATGTTCAAAAGCAGGAACACGCCGCCAGTGATCACCGGGGCCCAGAAAAAGCCGCCGCGATGTTCCCAGAATTCGCGCTTGATCAGCCAGTACACGGTTTTCATGCGTAAGTCCCCTTCATGGTGGCGACGAACAGGTCACTGACCGAAGGACGGCGGATTTCACCGAGCGTTTCCAGTCGTGCGCGTTCGACACCGTCGAACAGGAAGATGCTCTTGCCGAATACCTGGCGTTCGTCCAAGGGTTTCAACTGACGTGCGGTCGCGGTCATGTCGGCGCTGACCATGACTTCGGCAAATCGCTCACCGACAGCATCCATATCCGTATCCAGCACAATCTTTCCGTCGCGTATGAACATGAGGTCGGTGAGAATATGTTCGATCTCTTCGACCTGGTGAGTGGTGACAATAATGGTCTTGTTATCGTCGAAATATTCTTCCAGCAAGCTTTGGTAGAACTGTTTGCGATACAGGATGTCCAGACCCAATGTGGGTTCGTCCAACACCAGGATCCTGGCGTCGATGGCCATCACCAGTGCCAGATGCAACTGCACGATCATGCCCTTGGACATCTGCCGTACACGTTGATCAGGCGTGAGTTTGGTGCGAGCGAGAAAGGTCTCGCACTTCGCGCGATTGAAACGCGGATGGATGTTGGTGACAAAGTCGACCGCCTCACGCACGCGAATCCAGCGCGGCAACACGGCGACATCGGCGATAAAGCACACCTGTTCCATCAACCTGTCGCGCTGGGTGCGCGGATCCAGCCCCAGTACATTGAGCTGGCCCTGGAAATCAGTCAGGCCAAGCATTGCCTTCAAAGCGGTGGTTTTGCCGGCGCCGTTCGGGCCGATCAGGCCGACGATGCGGCCGGGCTGAATCTCGAAACTGACGTTATCCAGAGCGATCGCATTCTTGTAACGCTTGCTAAGGCCGCTGGCGGTGACGACAGCATTCATGATGGGTTCTCCGGATCCTGCGGCGCTTCGCGCATCAGGGTTTTCAGATTCAGGCCAAGGCGTTGCAGACGTGCATACAGTGCCGGCCATTCTTCGCGCAAAAAGCGCTCGCGCTCGGACTTGAGCAGGGCCTCGCGGGCTCCATCGGTAACGAACATGCCAAGCCCCCTCCTTTTTTCCACAAGTTGATCGTCGACCAGTTCCTGGTACGCCTTGGATACGGTGAGCGGATTGATCTGGAAGTCCGCGGCCACCTGGCGCACTGACGGCAGCGGGTCGCCCTCGTTCAAGGCGCCGTCCAGGATCATCGCCACCACGCGTTCGCGTAATTGACGATAGATCGGGACGCTGTCGTTCCAGGTGATGGACATGGATTTATTCCTTGTCGATGGCAGCGAGCTTGGTGGAGCCGAACGAATAGTAGGGCATGGCCAATTGCGCTCCGAGCAAGCTGGCGCCACTTTCGGTCTGGCGAGCGATCGGCGAACCGCTCAGGATCAGGCTGGCGGTTGTCGGCAAGGCGGCTGCCCGCTCGTCATCGATAGAGGGACGTACTTCGACCGGGGCCAGGTTGATGACCTTCAGGCCATCGATGTCGGCGGCGGGGAGTTTGGGGATGCTCGGGCTCAGGGCGACCAGGCTGACCGTGGTTAACAGAACCGCGGCGGTGATAGCGATCGGGTTCGGTGTTTTCATGACGGCTCTCCTTAGTGAGCTCGTGGACCGGTGTTGTAGTGAACTATATCACCATATCAAAAACTGTCAACACACACTGGGGTATGACGGATGGCCTATGCCGCCGTGGGCAACCGAGTGATTGGGGACCTGGGCTTGTCAAGGTCCTCGCATCGACGCCTCCGCAGTCGGCTAAAATCGAGGATTGCATGTGGGAGCACAACACTATGTGGTACGCCATCGTTGGCACGGATCATCCTGATTCGTTTGAGCGCCGCTTTGCGGCTCGCAGCGCTCACCTGGCCCGCCTGGACAAACTGCAGGAAGAAGGCCGCATGCTGCTGGCTGGTCCTTTTCCGGCCATCGATGCCGAACAGCCCGGCCCGGCCGGTTTTACTGGCAGCCTGATCGTGGCCGAATTCGCCTCGTTGGCCGAGGCGGAGCAATGGGTCAAGGCCGATCCCTACGTCGAGGCGAACGTCTACGCCAGCGTCAGCGTCAAGCCCTTCCGCAAGGTGCTGCCGGTATGACTGCGGCGATGGTGGAGGAAATCCGTCAACGTCTCACCGACGCCCTGCATCCGGTGGAACTGGAAGTGCTGGACGAAGGCTATAAGCATGCAGGCCATGCCAATGAGGGCAAGGGGCATTTCCACGTGCGCATCGTCAGTACCGAGTTTGCCGGCGCACTGCCGATCAAGCGGCATCGTCTGGTCTATGCCGCGCTGGGCGAATTGATGGACCATGGCATTCACGCTCTTTCCATCGACGCCAAGGTGCCGGATTGAGCCCCATCAATCCCCTGCATCAACGTGTTTGGATCATTCAAGAATCCAAGCGCATTGCGGTGCTGTCCTGCGTTTGGCACAGTGACCCGTCGCCCGCGATCGCGGGTCATTACCTTTTGAGCTGCTGATCTGCATGCGCCTAACCACGATCAAACTCACCGGGTTCAAGTCCTTCGTCGACTCGACCACCTTGCATCTGCCTACCAATATGATTGGTGTGGTGGGGCCTAATGGCTGCGGCAAGTCCAACATCATCGACGCCATTCGCTGGGTGATGGGCGAGAGTGCGGCCAGCCGTTTGCGCGGCGATTCGATCACTGACGTGATCTTTTCCGGCTCCAATGCGCGCAAGCCGGTGGGACAGGCGACGGTCGAGCTGATCTTCGACAACTCCGACGGCACCATTCAGGGCGAATACGCCCAGTACGCGGAAATCTCGGTGAAACGCCAGGTGACGCGCGACGGGCAGTCGTCGTACTTCCTCAATGGTGCGCGTTGCCGCCGCCGCGACATCACCGACCTGTTTCTGGGTACCGGTTTGGGTCCGCGCAGCTACTCGATCATTGAGCAAGGCATGATCAGCCAGATCATCGAGGCGCACCCGGAAGAGTTGCGTACGCATCTGGAAGAGGCCGCGGGCATTTCCAAGTACAAAGAGCGCCGCAAGGAAACCGAGAGCCGCATCAAGGCTACGCGCGAAAATCTTGATCGCGTGCGCGACGTGCGCGACGAGGTGGACAAGCAACTGGAGCACTTCAACCGTCAGGCGCGTGCCGCCGAACGCTGGAAGGCTTACAAGGAAGAACAAACCCACAAGGAAGCCGAACTGCGCGCGCTGGAATACCGTGGGCTCAAAAGCCAGCACGACGGGCAGGGACAGGGGCTTTCCGCAGCGGAAATTGAAATCGAAAAGCGCATGACTACCCAGCGCCAGATCGAATCACAGATCGAAAGTGCGCGTGAGCGTCACACCGAAATCGGCGAACATCTGAACACAGTGCAGGCCGAGGTCTACAAGGTGGGCGCCGAGATCGCGCGTGTCGAACAACAGGTTCGCTACAACCGCGAAACCGCCGAACGTTTGCAGCGTGTGCACGCTGACACCGAGCGCGAACACGGTGAACTTGCCGCGCACATTGCGACGGATCGCGAGCAGATTGAAACCTTGCGCCTGGCCTTGTCCGAAGGCGAGCCGAGGCTGGAAGCCCTGCAACAGATGCAGGATGAAACGGCGGATGCCCAGCGCGAAACGGAAACCAAGCTGGCCGATTGGCAGCCGCGCTGGGATACCTATACGCGCACGGCTGGCGAAGCGAGCCGCGCGGCTGAAGTCGAACGTACCAAATTGGCTTACCTCGATCGCCAGTCGATGGATTTAGGCAAGCGCAAGGAAACCCTGGATAACGAGCAGAAAGCCACTAACGTGGCCGCGCTCGATGCTGCTGCCGAACAGTTGCACAGCGAGCACGATACACAGCGTGAGCGCGTCGAATCGCTAGGTGACCTGCTCGATCAGCACAAGCTGAGCTATGAAAAAGTGCAGGACGAAGAGCGGCAGGTGCAGGCTGTGCTGAACGAAGCACGCCAGCAGTTGCAGACGGCGCGCGGTCGTCTCGCTTCGCTGGAGGCCTTGCAGAATGCTGCGCTGGGGCAGGAAGAAAGCGCGGCCAGCGCGTGGTTGTCGCAGTTCGGATTGGACAAGAAGCGCCGGCTTGGCGAAGTGCTGCAAGTCGAAGCGGGTTGGGAAACGGCGGTCGAAACCGTGCTGTCCGGTTTTATTGATAGCGTATTGGTTGACGGCGCGCATGATCTGGCGTGCGAATTCCCTGGGCTTAAAGATGCTGACGTGGCTTTGCTGAATGCGACCGAGGGTGGCGCTTCCACCGCAGGTACACTAGCCGCGTATGTGCGTGGTCCGGCTTCGGCGATGGCCATTCTCGGTCACGTGCTGATTGCCGAAGCGATCGATGAAGCCCATCGTCGCGTCTCTGAACTTTCAGCCTTGGCACCGTATCAGTCGGTGATTACCCGGACGGGCGAGTGGCTGGGGCCGGGCTGGGCTCGTGTGCGTCGTGCGCAAGGCAATCAGGTCGGCGTGCTGGCACGCGAACGCGAGATTCGTGTACTGACTGAACAGATCGAGTCGCTTGAGGCGCAGATCGAAGAAGCCACTGCGCGGATGGATACCTTGCGCACCAGCAAGTTCGAGGCCGAGCGTGCCCGCGACGACGCACAACGCGAGCTGTACAACGCGCATCGTCGTCAGTCCGAACTGGCCGGGCAGTTGCAGAGTCATCACGGCAAGGTGGAAACCGCCCGGGCCCGTGCCGAAAAAGTGGCCGGCGAGATCACCACGCTGATCGAACAGATGGACGAGTTGCAAGTACAAACGCGCGATGCGCGCGCACGTCTGGACGAATCGGTCAACAACATGGGCGATCTGGAAGACCAGCGCCGCGAGTTGGAGAACGAACGGCGCGCCCTGCTGGAAGCGCGTGAAGAAGCGCGCATGAACGCCCGCGAGGCCGCGGACCAGGCGCATGCATTGGCGTTGAGCCTGGAATCCAAGCGTTCTTCGCGGACCTCGCTTGAGCAAGCGTTGGCGCGTATGGACAGTCAGGTTCGCGTGATCGAAGCACGCCGCATCGAAATTGCCGAACAGCTCGAAGCGGGCGCTGATCCGATTGCCGAGCTGGAAGCCGAGCGTCAGACCTATCTTGATCAACGCCTGCTGGTCGATCGCCAGCTCGTTGATGCACGTCGCGCGTTAGAAGATTGCGATATCGAATTGCGCAAACTGGAGCAGCAGCGTCACAATCTTGAGCAGGAGCTATCCGGGCTGCGCGAGAAAGTATCCGAACAGAAGCTCGCTGCGCAGGCGTTGCAGATGCGTGCCGACCAGCTTGCCGAAGCGATTGCGGCCTCCGGCCTGGATCTGGAAACCTTGCTGTCCGAACTCGCTGAAGATATCGATGCTACGCAGTGGCGTCAGCAGCTTGCCGATCTCGGCCAGAAGATCGCTCGTCTGGAGCCAGTCAACCTGGCTGCTATTCAAGAGCACGCTGAGCAAAGCGAGCGCAAGACCTACCTCGACAATCAGCTCACTGACCTGACCAGCGCGATGGAAACGCTGGAGAATGCGATCAAGAAGATCGACCGCGAAACCCGCCAGCGTTTCAAGGAAACCTTCGATCGTGTCAATGCCGGTGTACAGGAATTGTTCCCGCGCCTGTTCGGTGGTGGGCATGCCTATCTGGAGCTTACCGGTGACGATCTGCTCAGCACGGGCGTTTCGATCATGGCCCGCCCGCCGGGCAAGCGCGTATCGAACATCACCTTGCTGTCCGGTGGTGAAAAGGCGTTGACGGCAGTTTCGCTGGTGTTCGCCATCTTCGCCCTGAACCCGGCGCCTTTCTGTTTGCTGGACGAAGTGGATGCGCCGCTCGACGAGGCGAATGTGGGCCGTTTCTCCAACATGGTGCGCGAGATGAGCGAAAAGGTGCAGTTCATCTTCGTCAGTCACAACAAGGCCACCATGGAAGCGGCCAGCCAGCTCTGCGGCGTTACCATGCGTGAGCCAGGTGTTTCGCGTCTTGTGCAGGTTGACCTTGCCGAAGCGGCCAAGCTGGCTGGCGCCGCTTGAGGAGTTACATCATGTCTGGAATCGAGTTGGCTTTTGCGTGGAATCCATGGGTGGGCATCCCGCTCATGATCATTGGCATCATCGTGCTGATGCTGGTGTGGCTGTTCGGCGAACCTAAGAAAGAGCAGGGCAAGCGCCGTCCCGCACCAGAGCCGAGTGTGGAACGCCGCGAGCCGACGCTGGGTGGATCGCCCGGCGAGGATGATGTTTTCAGAGATATTGGCGACGATCGGCACGATTTGCTGTTTTCGGAAACAGCCCCCCAGCAAGGTGAGCTGGACGTGGGGTTGCGCGAAGAGCTGGAAAAACTGGGGGCTACCTTGGCGGATCAACGCCATGGTCATAGCACCGTGCAGATGCCCAAGCCGACCGGTCATGCCGCCTCGATTGTCGACATATTACGTGCTCCCTCGCAGCCCATAGCGCCGTCGGAGTCGGTAGCGAAGCCAGTTGCTCATGCGCCGTCTGTGGCGGCGGATGTTCACGAAACATCCGCTGCCGCACCGGTGTCCGCTCCCACGCCAGCACCACGGATTCCGCCTCGCTCCGACCTCGGCAAGCGCCCGTCGCAGGTGCCGGTCGAACGTATCGTCAGCTTGTTCGTGGTGGCCCGTGAAGACCATTTCTTCCATGGTGCCGATCTCATCGTGGCCACT